>NZ_JCAPEU010000001.1:0-764798 GCF_059735265.1 Mangrovimonas sp. sgz306409 | reverse complement strand
GTCCGCATCAAGGTGTACCGAGTTCAGCATGTTCGGTACCGAGAATCCTAAATAATAGTGCTCCGTATAGTAGAAGAACCCTGCACCGATGTTTGGGGTCGTACTGTTGATGTTCTCGGAGAAGAACGGGTCGTTGGGGTCGATCACGGACACATCGTCCACAAGGCCGATGTCGTGGAACGTGGCCCCTGCCTTGATCCCAAAGGCCAGGCGGTGCTCACCACCCAATCTCAAGGTATACGAGAAATCCGCATAGACGTTGTTCTCCATCACCGGACCGATCTGGTCGTTGATGAACGACAGCCCAAGCCCCATGTTGCTGCCTATCGGCGCATGGCCGAAGAAGGTGCCCGTGCGCGGCGCCCCGTCGATGCCGCTCCACTGCCAGCGGTAAAGCACCCCTAGGCTAAGGGCCTCCTTCGAACCCGCATACGCCGGGTTCACTACGTTCATGTTGTACATGTACTGTGTGTACTGTGGGTCCTGTTGTGCGTACAGCTGTACGCACATCAATAGGACCATTGCCATATATATTCTTTTCATATGTCTCTTTTAGTTTTTCTTGGTTGCTCTTATTTGTTGATGTAGACCCAAGCACTACGTGTCTTACCATCTTCATACTCCATAGTGTAGAAATATGTTCCTACTGGAAGATCCTCTCCATCGTTGGTCTGTCCGTACCACTCGTTGGTATAGTTACGCTTAGAGTATACTAAAGTTCCCAAACGGTTAAAGATCTCGATTTTGCTCACTCTAAAACTACTCAAGTCGAAGTTATCGTTCATACCGTCTCCATTTGGTGAAATCCCTTGAGGAATGATACAATTTTCAAGTTCAATCACATCGGCAGATACTTCATAGGAACATCCAGAAGCGTTACTCATAACTACAGCAGTATAAGTCCCCTCAGTCAATACAGGCAAAGTCAATCCTGACTCACCTTCAATCAATCCACCGTCTTGCGCCCATTCTACAGTTACCTCATCAGCTGTGAAGCCTTCTTCAAGAATTAAAGATATTTCAATTGGAACAGTTGCATTAGGACAAACCTCATAAGCAACCTCATCTGAATTAAATGAAGCAAATGGCACTGCATCGACCGCCAGTACAACTTCTCCAACGGAGTAACAATCATAAGCGACATTACTTTCAATTCTCACATAAATTGTTTGAGGATTACTTGTATTCTCATAAGGAGACCCTAAAGCATTAGTACCTGCATCAGCATCTGCTTCATTTGCGTAATAAGACACCGTATAAATAGAAGGATCTTGACCGTTTAAAACATCTGCGTCTAACGAGGTTAAGTCAAAACTTTCAACGCCATCACCAGATTCATCATCACACAAATTATAGCTTGTATCGGTAACGGTTGGGGTTGGACCAGAAATTACCAAATCGAAAGACGTAGTCGCGAAACAGAAAGTTGCATTAGCATCTTCAATTCTAACATAAATAGTTTGAGGGTTTGTAACATTGGTATAAGGAGATGTTAAAGCATTGGTTCCTGCCTGAGCATCTTCCAAACTTGCGTAATAAGTTACATTGAACAATGCTGGATCTTGATCTACCAAGATTCCAGGAGTTTGCATTTCTAAATCGAAATCCTCAATCTCATCACCTGAAGCATCATCACAAGTAACAATATCCACAACTGGGTTGGCAACTGGTTCCAAACCAAAAATAATAGTCACCTCATCCTGAGCTTGTGTATCACAATTCTCGTCGTATGCAATTACGGTATAGGTTGCCGTCTCAGTTACTGTTAAACTAGCAGAAGTTTCTCCTTCAATGATAAATCCATCAGCATACCACTCATAAGTATCGGCAAAAGGAGATTCAGCATTTAGGTCATAAGATGGGAATCCACAGAAACTTTGGTCCTCACCCAACTCTACTTCAATCTCAGAAGTAATAGAACCAGAACCATCAACACTAGCATTGGTCTGTTCTATTTGTATAGTTCCTACGCCACCGTTAAAATTGGTTACCAGTAACACGTAGATTTCTCCTTCAATAGCATTGTCTATCGTTACATTTTCTACCGAAGCAGCTGAATAACTACAGTCTACAATATTTCCAAACGGATAAAAATCTGGATTCCAAGTATTGTTTGGACAAGTTGGACAGTCTACCAACAGATCCAATTCACAATAATCAATTTCATTATCAAAAGGTCCCCACAATACGAAGTCTACATCTAGCCCTGTTCCTGTAGGATTCCCGTCTTCATCAAATTGCGTATTTTGAACTATTTGAATGTTGATTGGTCCTGACTCTCCAATTTGAAGTACATTCCAAGTTGGGTTAGGAATACTTCCCAAACAAGCAACTTGTCCCGTAGAAGGGATTCCGATAACATTGGAAGCATAAAGCGCTCCACCTTCGCCACAGAAAGGAGTGGCATTTTCACACACTGTATTTTCTGGAGCCTCCTTGATACATAAATCAAACGTGGTTGTTTCTTCGTTAGAACTAAAAGAGAATACTCGTAAATAATAAGTTTCTCCTACTACCAATTCAGGCGTCACACTCGCAGCATTGTTAGAGCAGTAAAGTTCTACCAATCCATCACAAGTACCTTCATAAACCGCATGATCCAAATTAAAAGTTCCTCCTGAGATATTTAACAAAGTAATTAATTGAACTTCATTCAATGCTGTAAATTCAAACCACACATCGTCATCTGGATCACCTCCACAAGTTGTAGCAGGAACCCCTGACGGTGTAGCCGCTAAAACAGTTCCAGGTGTAGTAAGATCACAACTATCATTATCATTTACTGCAACAACTGTCGCATTACAAGGATTATCATTATCCGGAGGACAAGCCAATAGTTGAATAGGCTGACTGTTTATAACACAATTAACGTCCTGGTCATTACTAATAGTAATGATAATATCCGTTAAGAATGGGTATGGTCCAAATTGGGTAACCCCAGCTTCCGAAACTTGTACGCCTACAGAACCTTGGTTATCTGTAATAGTTACGGAAGTTGCATCTCCCAAACTTGTCACATCCACATCAATCAAAAACTGATCGCCATTGTCACAATCATCCACTACCAAATAATTTGCTTGAGGGTTAATACAAGTGGCACATGAAACGGTATACTCTATTGTTGTTTCGCTACCTGAACTACAACTAAATACACCATCAGCTTCAATCCAGAAAGAAATGGTATCTCCAGCAGATTGCCAAGTTAAACCAGAAAGATCACCTCCATTTCCATAATAATCAGCTGGAGTCATCTCAGTTCCATCTGTATTGTACACATGCAATTCATCCCATCCACTTTCAACACTACCTGAGTTAAATGTCAAGTTAAGTGGTGTTCCATCATTACTTGTAAACGTAATAACGTTCGTATCACTATTGGTATAACAATAAGTACCAACCAATGGCCCCTCACTACAATCTACATAGTTATCTAAACAAAATTCTTGAGTCATTGAAGGCCCAGTAATGATACAATTAGTATCATCATCATTGGACAAAGTAATTTCTACAGCAGTTCCGTTATCGTATGGACCAAAAGTCAACAGCCCTATCTCGGTGATTATCTGGGCAACACTTTCTTGGTTATCAGACACAGTCAAGGAAACAGCATCTCCTAAACTAGTTACATCTACCTCTACCAAAAACTGTCCACCATTCTCACAATCACTTACAACTTCATAAGTTGCGGCAGGATTCACACAAGTAGCACACATTACCGTAAAATCCCACTCTGTAGTACAGCAAGAACTTCCTGACGAACAACTTACAGAACCATCAGAATCAATTTCAAAAAATAAAGAATCTGAAGTACTGTCAAAAGTCAAACCAGCAAGGTTTCCTCCGTTATTTCCAAAATACAATACGGTACCGGTATTGTCTACACCGTCATAAATGATAATATCATCACAACAGCTTTCAATACCCCCGGCATTAAAAGTAATCCTTAAAGGACTCCCGTCACTTGAAGTGAATAACCACGTAGTATCATCATTATTTCCATAACAATAAGTAATGTTTTCTGGTCCTACCGCACAGTCTACAATAATAGTTGGATCTTCCATAGTTGTAAAACTTTGCTCTATACAAGTTTCTGTAGTAGTACCAATATTATTGTAAGGAGTGACAGTTACATAATATTGAGTAGAATAGGTCAATTCTCCAAGATTATAAGAAGTCACGTTTCCTACATCCATATTATTTAAAATATCATTTCCCCCTGCAGTAGTTCCCACTGTTAAATAATACCCTGTTGGAATACCCGAAGCAGCCGACCAAGCAATATTTCCATCAATTGGAGCCCCAACACTGCCGTCTGAAGGCATAGTTAATACCGAATTACAAGAAGGCACTTCTGTAGCTTCCTGAACAGCCATTACATTATCATAATACATATAATAATCCCCAGCTGCCCACGTAATGTCAAACCTCAACATGAAATCACTTCCATCTGGAAGATCAGCAGCAACAACTGTATAAGACATGCTAGCGCATTCATTGGATGTTACATGGTTGTCATCATCAATAGTATCAACATCTATCCAATCTGTGCCATTATTGGTTGAATATTGCACCACAAAGTTTCCCCAGCCAGGGGCAGTGGCATTTGTAGCGGCAGACCAATCAACAATCTTATAATCAAAACTTATGGTAAGATCTGTTGCATTGGACTCTCCCACAATATTAGGAGACGTCAGATTCCCCGTATTGGAGAAACTGTAAAGATTATCCCTAAGGGATTGTCCAGAACAGGATTGGGAAGCACTTGTATTGAAGGTACTTGTCCAACCTGCAGGAGTGCCATCATCAAAGTTTTCATTAATGTTAATTTGCCCAAAAGAGGACACTCCCATTAACAAAGTAAAAATCCAAAGCGTAATTTTTCTCATACAATCTAATTGTTAGTATTAAATAAATCCAAAACACACCCGTAACACATTCATTAAAAGTGTGTTAAAAACAAAACATTAAAAATGATTAATAGCTAATTTGATTTCTGAATTTTCCTCTATACAGAAATAAGATTCCGAATATAAAAAAAATGCCTATTAACATACCATTAACATTGGCATAATAGATTAAATGCATTAATCTTCGACGAAGTGAATTGGTAGGATTTACGAGGTAATCAAAGGATTTTTTTAACAAGAATATACACTGGAAAATGATCGCTAAAACCTCCCATATATTTTTTCCCTACATAAGTTCTGTAAGGCTGACCACTATATTTTCCTTTATATTGAGACAAGAACTTGTCATTGAATATTTTGGCATAATCAAACTTATGGCTTCCAGGTATTGTTTCCAGAAAATTGATGGAACATAAAATCTGGTCAAATAGGTTCCAATGGAATTCAAAATTGATACTTCCATGATCCAGATCCAACAAAGTTTCCATGGGGTTAAAAAGCAGTTCGTGTTTCACCAAATGACGGATACTCTCATTATCTGGATTATCATTAAAATCACCAAAAATAATAACCTTAGGGTCTTCATAATTTAACTTTAAAGTTTCCAAAATTTCCATAACCATGTTGGCTGCTTCCATCCGCTTATAGGCCGATTTTGTTTCTCCTTCCCTACGCGACGGCCAATGGTTCACAATAAAGTGCATCTCCTCTCCCTCAAGGAGTCCCGTTACCAATAAAATATCACGTGTATAATCACGAACGCCATTTTCATCCTCAATAAAAACCGTAAAACGTTCGGAAGACAAGAGCTCAAAGACCTTTTTGTTATATAAAAGGGCGACATCAATTCCTCGCGTATCTGGAGAATCATAATGCACATAACCATAGTCATACCGCCTTAAATCGGGGCTGTGAATCAAGTCTTCCAAAACACCATCATTTTCAATTTCAGCCAATCCCACAATGGCTGGTGGATGTTTGGTTTCCTGCTTTCCTATTTTGGCGATTGCCGAGCCTATTTTGTAGATTTTCTTTTCATAGCGTCGCTTGGTCCAATGCCTATCAGAAGCAGGCAAAAAATCGTCATCGTTGGTATAAGGATTGTCTTCAACGTCAAATAAATTCTCAATATTGTAAAACGCTATGGTCTGTTGCATGATAAAACGAAATGATTTATAAAATATCAAGAAGTATTCCCAAAGATAACCTTTAAATTATAAAAAGTAAAATGCTCGCAATTGCGTAAATTTGCACTTTATTTACATCTATGTTAGAAAAGAAAGACATTTCGCTTGAAAAAGCGGTTTTGGTAGGAATCATTACTAAAGATCAAGATGAAGCAAAGTCTAAAGAATATTTGGACGAGCTGGAATTTTTGACATATACAGCTGGAGGCGAAGTCGTAGCAAGGTTTACCCAAAAAATGGACATGCCCAATCCACGTACTTTTATAGGTACTGGAAAAATGGAAGAAGTCCAAGAATATATTAATGAACATAACATTGGTACAGCCATATTTGACGACGAACTCTCCCCTGCCCAAGAACGCAATATCAGTAAACTTCTGAACTGCAAAGTTTTGGATAGGACCAATCTTATTTTGGACATTTTTGCTCAAAGGGCCCAAACAAGTTACGCTAGAACGCAAGTGGAATTGGCCCAATGCGAATACTTGCTCCCGCGACTTAAAGGAATGTGGACCCACTTGGAACGCCAAAAAGGGGGTATTGGAATGCGGGGTCCCGGGGAAACCGAAATTGAGACTGACCGTAGGATTGTTAGGGATAAAATAGCCCTTTTAAAAGCCAAGATCAAAACCATCGACAAGCAAATGGCCGTACAACGAGGCAATCGTGGCCAAATGGTGCGGGTTGCTCTTGTTGGGTATACCAATGTTGGAAAGTCTACCTTAATGAATGTCATCAGTAAAAGTGAAGTGTTTGCCGAAAACAAACTCTTCGCCACCCTTGATACGACCGTTAGAAAAGTGGTCATTAAAAATTTACCATTTTTGATGAGCGACACGGTTGGATTCATACGAAAATTGCCCACTCAACTTGTAGAAAGTTTTAAAAGTACTTTGGATGAAGTTAGGGAAGCCGATTTATTGTTGCATGTGGTGGATATTTCTCATCCTAATTTTGAAGAGCACATTGAATCGGTAAACAAAATTTTGGATGAAATAGATAGTGCCGACAAACCAACCATTATGGTCTTCAACAAAATTGACGCCTACGAAGCTGAACCTTTTGATGACAATGATTTAGTTGCTGAACGCACCAAAGTGAACTATACTCTTGACGAATGGAAAACCACTTGGATGAGCAAAATTGGAGACAATGCTTTGTTCATTTCTGCCACTAACAAAGAGAATTTAGAAGATTTTAGAAAACGTGTGTATAATGAAGTAAGAAAGATTCACATTACCAGATTCCCTTACAACCATTTTCTTTATCCAGACTACGACGAAAATTACGAGGACACCACAGAATAAAAAAAGAGCGCTTAAAAATAAGCGCTCTTTTCATTTATATGCTCAAGTCCCATTAGAATTTATATGATAAGCCTAAAGTATAATAGCTTTGTAACTTATTATCTACATTATCAAAAGTAGGCTCAGTATCAACTAGTGGATCATATTGCTGCAACGCATAATTCAAGGCTTCCTGTTTGTTACCTCTTAACCCAAAGTCAAAGCCAATTCCAATATTCTTCCATAAGGTATAAGTGAAGGAATTAGTCCATGTCCAGTTGGACAAATCCGAACTTTTATAACTCAAAAAAGCTGAAAAGTTGGTTTTAAAATCTACTGGACCAAGTTTTCTAGTATAATCAGCCACAATTTTAGAACCAAAAGACGATTCAAAAACCGTGTCCTCTTTACTGAACACAATATTGTAGTTTAAAGGATGAACCACCACAATCAAATCTGTAATTGGTGTCCAAGTGGCTCCAACCCCAAGATCCAAATATCCAGGATCATTAAAATTGTCTAAAATAGTCGTTCTATATTCCATCAAGGCAGAAGCTGCCAAATTTTTTGCAATCTTATATCCATATAAAGACGTCACATTAAAAACATCCGTCGTAGGCTGAAAACTGTCATCATCTGTTGGATCATCTTTGTCATCAAGTTTTACCCATTTCAAATTAAGGTTTAAGGCATTTTTCCAAAAGTATTTCTCTCTATCTAAATTGGCATAGGCATTTACTGTACCTCCAAAATTTCCTGAAGAGTTATTGGGCGTCCCTTGGGAATACCAGTTTTCAAAACTGGAAAGGCTTCCTCCCACAACTCCAAACGCCCCAATTTTCCAACCTGGAAAGGCATCAATTTGGGACTGCAATGCATCCACTCGCTTTTGAATGCCGCTTATAGAATCCTTCTTAGCCTTTTGTTCCGCTTTCAATTCCTCCAAGGTCTGCGCATTCGCAACCATAGCACAGGCCACCAATGCCAAAGAACACAGTAATTTCTTCATTTTGATTGTTTTATAAAAGGGTTTATACCCTACAAAAATAGGTTTTTTCTGAAACCCTCCTAGAATAAAAGCGCAGGAAGTCTATTTTTTATATAGCGGCACCGTAGAGCAAGCCTCACCAAACATGATGGATTTGGCCACCCCATTCAACCTGGAAACCAATAAGGTATAAGCAGTTTCTGGAATAGGCTTATTGGAACAGCCTTTAATGATAACAGGTTTATCGCGAAATTCTTCTACATCCATTTGAGAAACGATCTCTTGAAAAATAGAGGTTTCCAAATCCTGAAGATTTCCAACAACCACCTTTTTAGCAAATGAAGAAGCTTGCGTTGCAATCAACAAATAGGCCCAAGACGGAATAATGGCATCCACGGAACAATGCAAAGCCAAATAACCATCTTGATATTGACTCCAATCGTGTTCCTTTACATACTCACGGAAGTCCTTTTCCTTTAAAATCAACTCTTGGAATAACCAATCTTTGATATCAAAAAGCGCACGAGCACCTTTAGGATAAAAGTCTTCCAAGTCTATAGTTACCAATTTACTATTGGCTACGCGGTTAATTATTTCATCTGCCATAACGCAAAATTACATTTTTATTGATAGCCCTCTGCCTGCAGGGTAAACAATTCGGCATACAATTTTGGATGTGCCATAAGCTCTTCATGCGTGCCTATTTCCAACACACGGCCTTCTTCCAACACCAAAATTCTATCGGCTTGTCGTACCGTACTAAACCTATGGGAAATCAAAATGCTCGTCTTTCCCTTGGTCAACCCAATAAAGCGCTCAAACACTTCACTTTCTGCCTTGGCATCAAGTGCTGACGTAGGCTCATCCAAAATCATCACTTCAGCATTTTTCATATAAGCCCTTGCCAAAGCTACTTTTTGCCATTGCCCACCTGAAAGCTCTTGACCGCTCACAAAACGTTTTCCCAACTGTTGGTCGTAACCTTTGGTTAAAGCTTCCACCACTTCGTTTGCCAAACTTAAACGTGCTGCATTTTCAATCTTTTCTTGATTGCCTAATTCTTTAATATCTCCTATGGCGATATTCTCTTTAACCGTGAATTCATATCTAAAGAAATCCTGAAAAATCACTCCAAAAAATTGCTGATAATCTGCCTTCTTAAACCTGTTGATATTCACACCATCTAACAGAATCTCGCCCGATGTTGGTTCATAAAAGCGTAATAGCAATTTCGTAAGCGTCGTTTTTCCTGCCCCGTTTTGCCCTACAAAAGCTAGTTTTTCTCCTGCCTTTAAAGTGAAACTTACACCTTTTAAAATCTCATGTTCTGAATCTGAATAGGAAAAATAGACGTTCCTAAATTCAAAACCTTGATGAATATGTTTAGGGAGCGGTACATCTTCTTGAGTATTGGCATCTACTGAAATATCAATAAAATCGAAATAGTCCTTTAAATACAAAGCACTCTCCGAAATACGGGTAAATCTTGAAAAGAACTCTTGAAGATTCCTCATCAACCTATTAAAAGAGCCCGATAAAAATGTCAACTCACCCAAAGTAATCACACCCGACAACACACGATAGATAATAAACACATAGGCCCCATAATAACTAATGGAGCCCAAAACATTGAATAAAAATCCCAAAGCCGAACGTTTAACTGCCAAGGTTTTGTTGAGCTGATAATATTCTTCGGAAAGATTTCGAAATCGATCTACGATAAAATCGGTAAGGCCGAACAATTTAATTTCTTTAGCTGTTTTATCATTGGCCCCTATAAACCGTAGATAGTCCAATTCCCGTCGTTCTGAGGTCCAACTTCTTGCCAAGGAATACTGCTGTTGGCTAAACCTCACTTCATTAATAAAGGAAGGAATAATACTCAGCACCAACAAAATAATAAGATAGGGTTCAAAATACACAAGCCCTGCTACCAAAGTAGCAATGGAAATGGCGCTTTGTGCTTGTCCCAACACATTAGACATCAATCCTACCCTACCCGTAGTTTGGGTACGCGCGCGTTCCAGTTTATCATAAAACTCAGAATCTTCAAGCAGGCTAATGGTTACCTGATTAGTCTTTTGTATGATCGTAACAGACGTTGCAATATTGTATTCATCACCCAACAAACCATCAGTAAGGGAAATGGCCCTACTAATGAAATCCGATAGGATTACCAAGCCAAATTCAATAGCGACATATGTCCACAATTGGGTATAGTCAGTCGTTTCAATAGAAGTTTGGGCGACAATCTCATCGATAATCAATTTGCCCACCCATAAAATGACAACGGGAAGTAAGGCTCCTATCAAACGGCAAACAGCCGACAAGACAAAAAGCTTTTTGTTGACATTCCAAATTTCCCTAAAAAAACGCGGAATATACACCAAAGCATTAAAGGAAGACCTTATGCTGGTTTTGTCTTCATCCTTAATTGATTTGGGTCTATGTCTTGCCATTTGTATAAATCTTGTTACAAAATAGAAAAGGACTTAATTAAGTCCTTTTTAGTTATATGAATATTGAAATGCTACAGCATTCCCAATTCCAATTTTGCTTCTTCACTCATTAACTCTTGTGACCAAGGTGGGTCAAAAGTAATCTCTACCTCTGCAGACTTCACGTCGTTAAGAGATTTCACTTTTTCCTCAACTTCCAGAGGCAAGGTTTCCGCCACAGGACAGTTGGGCGTAGTAAGTGTCATTAAGATTTTAACATCGTAATCTTCGTTGACAAACACATCGTAAATCAACCCCAATTCGTAGATATCTACAGGAATTTCAGGGTCGAAAATAGTTTTTAAAACCCTTACAATTTTTTCTCCAAGGGCATTGGTATCTATAGTTGTATCGCTCATCTTAATTTAACTGTGTTTGGTATGCTATGGCATACATTTTTAATTGTTTGATCATACTCACCAAGCCATTGGCACGGGTTGGTGATAAATGTTCCTTCAACCCGATTTCGTCAATAAAATCGGTATTGGCTGCAATAATATCCGAAGGACTTTGGTTTGAAAATACCCTAATAAGAATGGCTATGATTCCTTTGGTGATGATAGCATCACTATCGGCTGTAAATACCACCTTTTCATCTTCCAATTGGGCATGTACCCAAACCTTACTTTGACAACCTTTGATGATATTATCATCGGTTTTGTATTGCTCATCGATTAATGGCAAGGTCTTGCCCAAATCGATCATATATTGATAACGCTCTTCCCAATCGTCAAACATTGAGAACTCGTCGATAATGTCATTTTGAATATCCTGTATACTCACGTCGTTTATTTTCATACAAAAATACAAAAGTTAGCCGTTATTCAACTTTTTCCGCCAAGGATAGTAATTGAAGAACAAGCGGTTCGATTTCTTTTGGAGGATTGCCATGATCAAAAGAAGGACTATGGAACAAGGTTCCTTGATCGGTGATTTTCAGCACCGCAATCAACGCTCCGTCATACTGATGTGCCTTGGAGGGCACCTCCAAATTTTTAAGTTCGTTTAAGTCTATTGTATCTACTAAAGCATAGATTGAAGACAGCTCTTGTGATGTACACTGAACAACTTTTGGCTCTTGGGCTCTATCCAATTGCACAGTCAAAGAATCACCTTCCAATACAATTCGTTTGTAAGCGCCTCGCGTCAACGCCGAATATTCTACAATGTACTGGTGCTTCTCTTGCTCTTGCAATTTGACTTCTTCATTTGCCTGCGCCTTGGTACCGCAACAACTGTACAATACAAAAAGATTTAAAACTAACAATAGCTTATTCACAGATAACTGATTTTAAATTACGAAAGTATAATTGCAAAAAAGAAGCCAAACTTTGGTTATGATAACATCATTTTAGCCTTTTTAACCCCCGCTACCAAGGCATCGATTTCCTCCTTGGTATTATAAAAAGCGAAGGAAGCCCTCACCGTTCCTGGGATTTTAAAGTAATCCATGATCGGTTGTGCGCAATGATGTCCTGTACGAACCGCAATGCCCATTTTGTCCAAAATAGTTCCCACATCATATGGATGGATGCCTTCCAAATTAAAAGAGATCACAGAGGTCTTCTGTTCGGAAGTTCCATAGATTTTTAAGCCTTCAATGTCTAGCAATTTTTCAGTGGCGTACTCCAACAACTCATGTTCATAAGCGGCAATGTTATCAAAACCTATGGCATTTAAATAGTCTATGGCCGCTCCAAAAGCAATCCCTCCACAAATATTTGGCGTCCCTGCTTCAAACTTATGAGGCAAGTCCGCATAAGTTGTTTTTTCAAAGGTCACCTCGGCAATCATTTCACCGCCTCCTTGATAAGGTGGCAATTTTTTCAGCCACTCTTCTTTTCCATACAGCATGCCCATTCCAGTCGGACCACACATTTTATGTCCCGAAGCCACATAAAAATCTACATCCAATTTTTGAACATCCGGTTTTATATGTGGACATGCCTGAGCGCCATCAATCAAAACTGCTGCACCCACCGCATGGGCCTTTTCAATAATGCTTTCAATAGGATTGATAGTCCCCAAAGCATTGGAAATATGATTGACAAACACCAACTTGGTGTTCGCACTTAAAAGTTCTTCAAAAGCACTCATTACCAAAGCACCTTCATCATTCATAGGAATCACCTTTAAAGTAGCTCCCGTGCGCTCACACAACATCTGCCAAGGCACAATATTACTATGGTGCTCAAGGGCAGAGACAATAATTTCGTCTCCCTTCTTCAACAATGCAGAAAATCCATTGGCCACCAAATTAATACCATGCGTGGTCCCCGAAGTAAAAATGATTTCATAGGGATGTTTGGCATTAAAATGTGTTTGAATGATATTCCTTGCCTGCTCATATTTGTCTGTAGCCTCTTGGCTTAAACTATGCACCCCTCTATGGATATTGGCATTGTAATGACTGTAATAATCAACAATAACATCAATCACCTGTTGGGGTGTTTGGGATGTGGCGGCATTATCAAAATACACCAAAGGTTTTCCATTCACCTGACGGTTAAGAATGGGAAAATCTTGTCTGATGGCTTTTACTTTAAACATGGTAATGATCTCTCTTTTTATAATAGCCCATAGGCTAACATCGACTCAGTGCAACAAAAAAGGGAAGGGTTTTACATATTGGCCCTTCCCTTAATTTTTGTTTTATAAGTCAAATCCAATATTGACACCCAGTTTTTTGGCAATCAATTTTGTAATACGTTTTTTAATTTCAGGGATTTTAACGGAATCCAAGACATTGTTACTGAAAGCGTACATTAACAGTGCACGAGCTTCCTTTTCTGGAATTCCTCTTGAACGCAAATAGAACATTGCGCTCTCGTCCAATGCTCCAATGGTACATCCATGCGAACACTTCACGTCATCCGCAAAAATCTCCAACTGTGGCTTGGTGTTGATAGTAGCCTTATCGCTCACCAAAATATTGTTGTTAGCCTGAAAAGCATTGGTTTTTTGCGCTTCTTTTTCAACAATCACCTTACCGTTGAACACCCCTGTAGCATTGTCGCCATAGATACCTTTATAATCTTGGTGGCTCTCACAATTTGGTTCAATATGGTGTACCAAAGTACTATGGTCTACATGTTGCTTGTCACCAATAATAGTCACTCCTTTTAGGGTAGAATCAATGCGCTCACCATGTTGGAAGAAATTAAGGTTGTTTCTCGTCAATTTCCCTCCAAATGAAAAGGTATGTACCGATGCATGACTCTCCTGCTTTTGCTTAATAAACGTATTGTCAATCAAAGACGCATTTTCATTGTCATTTTGTAGTTTGTAATAATCTACAATTGCTCTTTTATTTGCAAAAATTTCAGTAACACTGTTCGTCAACACAGGGTTGTCCGTCAAACTTTGGTGTCGCTCGATAATTTGAACATGTGAATTTTCATCCACAACAATCAAGTTACGAGGTTGTAACATTAAAGCCGCTTCGTTACCAGTTGAAAAATGCACAATTTGAATTGGCTTTTCAACAATTTTATTCTTTGGAATATGAATATAGGCTCCTTCATTTGAAAAGGCCGTATTCAAAGACGTCATACTATCATCTTTGGCTGCCTTGTTGAAATAGTTCTCAATCACCAAACGGTATTTTGGCTTGGTAATGGCAGACGACATCAAGCAAACATCCACACCTTCATGCGTAGTTTGCGACAAATGCGAAGAATACTTTCCGTCGATAAAAATGATTTTATACGAATCGATATCATGAATCAAATAGGGTTTGATATCCTTGTATTCTATCGCTTTTTCCCCTTTGGAAAATAGGCTGTAATCATGCTTTAAAACCGTGTTTAAAGACGTGTATTTCCAGGCCTCATCCTTTTTGGAAGGAAAGCCATTTTCCTCAAATATTTTTATAGCATTGTTTCTTATGCCATGCAAAGGCGAGTGATCCTCTAGGTTATCCTCGAATGCAAAGTAAGAAGCAACTAATTTTTCTTTTAAATCCATAGGTTCAATCTTCAATAATCAGTAAGAAAACAACGGTTTTCCAAGTTTAGGCGTTTACTTCTTCTTTGATCCAGTCGTACCCTTTTTCTTCTAATTCATGAGCCAATTCCTTGCCTCCTGATTTTACAATTCTACCTTTATATAATACATGCACATAATCTGGCACGATATAGTCCAACAAACGTTGGTAGTGGGTAATAACTACCACAGCGTTGTCCTTGTTTTTTAATTTGTTCACCCCATTGGCAACAATACGAAGGGCGTCGATATCCAACCCTGAATCTGTTTCGTCAAGGATGGCCAATTTTGGCTCCAACATAGCCATTTGGAAAATTTCGTTACGTTTCTTCTCTCCTCCAGAAAACCCTTCGTTTAAGGAACGTGACAAGAATTTTCTATCAATTTCCAATAATTCGGATTTCTCACGAATTAATTTCAGCATTTCGTTGGCCGGCATTTCTTCCAAGCCTTTAGCCTTACGGGTTTCGTTGATGGCCGTTTTCATAAAGTTGGTAACCGAAACACCAGGAATTTCAACAGGATATTGAAAAGACAAAAAGATTCCCTTATGGGCACGCTCTTCCGCCGAAAGCTCGTCGATAGCTTCTCCTTCCAAAAGGATTTCGCCTTCTTCTACTTCATAATCTTCCTTCCCTGCAATAACCGAAGCCAAGGTACTTTTTCCAGAACCGTTAGGCCCCATGATGGCATGAACTTCACCAGGTTTTACTTCTAGGTTAATTCCTCTAAGAATTCCTTTATCCTCAACACTTGCGTGTAAATTGGTAATCTTTAACATACTTATTCTGCTCCTAATTTAATAACATCCTTTTCCTTGTTAGATGCCATAACTTTAATAATTTCTTTTATATCAAAACGGTTGTCCCAACCTTCTTCCCCTTCCGGTTTTGGAGTAATCAGCCCTCTCACCTGAACGGTTACATAATCGGTTGGTTCTACCTTATAGGCCTTTGCCATTTCATCCAATTCATGCATCTTCTCATTAATCACAACCGCATAAACCTCAGACGGCGTGTGCAACACAGCGGCATCGGCATAGTAAACAAACTCGCCGGTCATTTCCACATACCCATCATTTTTTTGGGCAGTTTCGGTTACCACGTCTCCAGCTGCCTCAACAGGCTTTGATTCGTTTTTACAGCTTAAAGCCAATCCGGCTATACATAATAATGTGAAGATGTTTTTCATATATGAATTCACTTTTTGGATGTTACACTTTTAATTTCCAGTCTACTCTAATGCTTATCCTACGGAACCTTCCAAACTAATCTCCAATAGCTTTTGGGCTTCTACCGCAAACTCCATTGGCAATTTGTTCAACACCTCCTTACTGAATCCGTTTACGATAAGTGCAATCGCTTTTTCAGTATCGATACCACGTTGGTTACAGTAAAAAATTTGGTCTTCACCAATTTTACTGGTTGTGGCCTCGTGCTCTATTTGAGCCGTTTTATTTTTAGCTTCAATATATGGGAAGGTATGGGCGCCACACTCATTACCCATCAACAAGCTATCACATTGCGAAAAGTTTCTCGCGTTTTCTGCTCTTGAATGTACCTGAACCAAACCTCTATAAGAGTTTTGCGATTTTCCTGCAGAAATACCTTTGGAAATAATGGTCGACTTGGTATTCTTACCTAAGTGAATCATTTTCGTTCCAGTATCTGCCTGTTGAAAGTTATTGGTAACAGCAATAGAATAAAATTCTCCTACCGAATTATCCCCTTTCAATACACAGCTTGGATATTTCCAAGTCACGGCACTACCTGTCTCTACCTGTGTCCAAGAAATCTTAGCATTGGTTTCACACAATCCACGTTTGGTCACAAAATTGAAAACCCCTCCTTTTCCTTCGGAGTTTCCTGGATACCAGTTTTGAACAGTGGAATATTTGATTTCAGCATCGTCCATGGCAATCAATTCCACCACCGCAGCATGCAATTGGTTCTCGTCCCTACTTGGAGCGGTACACCCTTCTAAATAGCTTACATAACTACCTTCATCGGCAATGACCAAGGTACGCTCAAACTGCCCTGTTCCTGCTTGGTTAATTCTAAAATAGGTAGACAATTCCATTGGACATTTTACCCCTTTTGGAATATAACAGAAACTACCATCACTAAACACAGCACTATTCAATGCTGCATAAAAGTTATCCTTTTGTGGCACTACAGTCCCAATGTATTTTTTCACCAATTCCGGATGCTCTTGAATAGCCTCGGAAATGGAACAGAAGATGATTCCCTTTTCGGCCAAGGTCTTCTTAAAAGTAGTCGCAACCGAAACGGAATCCACAACCACATCCATGGCCACACCTGCCAGTTTCTTTTGTTCATCCAAAGAAATTCCCAACTTCTTAAAGGTAGCCAACAACTCAGGGTCTACTTCATCCAAGCTATTGTATTTCGCCTTTTTGTTAGGGGCAGAATAATAGGAAATCGCCTGAAAATCTGGTTTTTCATAGTGAACATTGGCCCACTCTGGCTCTACCATGTCTTCCCAAGCTCTAAACGCTTCCAACCGCCAATCGGTCATCCATTCTGGCTCTTCTTTCTTTTTGGAAATAGCCCTAATAATCTCCTCGTTCAATCCAACGGGAAAGGTTTCGGACTCTATGTCTGTATAAAAACCGTACTCGTATTCTTTGGTTTTTAACTCTTCTCTTAAATCGTCTTCAGTATACTTACTCATTCTCTTTACGCTTCAATTTACAGTGAAAACGACTCACCACAACCACAAGTTCTGTTTGCATTTGGGTTGTTGAATACAAAACCGCTTCCATTTAAACCTCCGGAATACTCCAAGGTGGTACCTATCAGGTATAAAAAACTCTTTTTATCTACGATGATTCTTACACCATTGTCCTCAAACACCTTATCATCGCCTTGCTGTTCCTTGTCAAACTTTAAGTCGTAAGACAGACCAGAACACCCTCCGCTTTTCACACCTACCCGAACAAAATCAGTGGCAGAATTATAGCCATCTTCGGCCATTAATTCCACAACTTTCTTTTTAGCCGCTTCTGATACTTTTATCATAATAATGTAGATTACATCTAAATAGACTGCAAATATACAATATAAGTAGGCTTAATCAAGCGAACCTAACATTATATTAGCAAATAGGTCTATAGAAACTATTGATGCCCTAGGGCGCTGTCCATTATCTTAAAAATGATTCCACAAATCATCCAATTATCCTTAAATTTGCAGCATGATAGAAGACAAGAATCAAGCCCGTACCCCACTTAGTGAACTTGGAGAATTTGGACTTATAGACCATTTAACCAAGAACTTTAAAATCACTCATGAATCTACCATCAAAGGCATTGGTGACGACGCCGCTGTTTGCGATTTTGGTAACCAGCAAGTAGTGATCACCACAGATTTATTGGTGGAAAATGTGCATTTCGACTTGAGCTATATGCCATTGAAGCACTTGGGGTACAAATCCGTTATGGTAAATCTTTCCGATGTATACGCCATGAATGCCATGGCCAGTCAAATTACCGTGTCCATTGCTGTTTCCAACAGATTTCCTTTGGAAGCTTTGGAAGAATTATATGCCGGTATTGAAACGGCTGCCAAGATTTACGGGATTGATGTTGTGGGCGGAGATACGACGTCATCTACCAAAGGCCTACTTATTTCAGTAACTGCTTTTGGAACTGCCAACAAAGAAGATATTGTGTACCGCAGTGGCGCCAAACCGAACGACCTATTGGTAGTAACCGGAGATTTGGGAGGTGCCTATATGGGACTTCAAGTTTTGGAACGCGAAAAGAAAGTGTTTGAGGTGAACCCAAACAACCAACCAGATTTGGACGCTTACACTTATATTATCGAGCGACAATTGAAACCAGAAGCTAGAAAAGATATTGTTACATTATTGAAGGACTTGGATGTTAAACCAACTTCCATGATTGATATCAGCGATGGTTTGTCTTCAGAAATTATGCATTTATGCAAAAACAGTAAAGTGGGTGTAGAACTTTACGAAAACAAAATACCTTTAGATCCGCAGGTTATTTCTACCTGTGAGGAATTTGAAATTGACAGTACAACCATTGCCTTAAATGGCGGTGAGGATTACGAATTGTTGATGACGATTTCGCAAGAGGACTTTCCTAAAATTAAGGCCAATCCTAACCTGTCGATTATTGGCTATATAACCGAAGAAAGCCGTGGCATGCATTTAATCACGCGTGGAGAAGAAGCAATTCCTATTATTGCAAAGGGGTGGAATGCTCTAAACAGTTAAGAACAGTGATGCTCTAATTTTCGTTTGGTCCTTTTTTCATAAAGTTGACCAAGCAATTCATTGATTTCCTTTCGGGTATCGGTCAATGGAGTCAGGGCACCAGTATCGCTTGTTGTCACTTGTTTTTTACAGAACTTACACTCATACTCTTTCACATAGAGCGTAACCTCCTTTTTCATCACAAAATGATGATCGAAAAGTTTACAAATTAAAGTTTTCAAAGCGCTATTCAATTAATTATTAGGGACTCCTAACTTAGTAAAAAAATTGAATTGAGCAAGAACTTTAACGTTAATAAATTAACAGGTTTTTTCTTTCAAAAGAAGAAGATGAAATATTCAGCAAAAACGCACTGAATATCAGCAAAATAAAATTTTAAATCGTTTTTCGGAAGAAGATTGAAAAACAACTAAAAGTTAAAAAGCAAAGAAAGAGTTTTCCTTAGTAAGCAGCAGATCCCAAAGTTTTGGACTGCATACGCATCATGCGTCTAGTATAAACTTGCTCCAATAAGCTATTTATTTCTTGATACTTAGGAGTGAGTTCTCTTAAATGACCATCGCTATCGGTAGTGAGTTGTCTTTTGCAGCATTTACATGTATATTCCTTTACATGCATCGTCACCTTTTTGGTTACTTCATAATTGTGGCCAAAAACACCACAATATAATTTAGCTGCGGAATTGGGGTTAGTTGTTTTTTTCATAATCGCTTATTTTGAGACAGTTAAACTTAATGAAAAAAACAAATTAAATTCGTCAAAACGAACTATTTTTCGATGAAATGCATTATTTTGTAATCCAATTCTTCTTTATTTTCAATATAGCTCATATGTCCATCTGGAAATTCAACCACTTCAATATCTGAATTAGCCACATAGGCCATAACACTTTCATAATCCAAAACAGGATCCTTCAAACCAATTACCAACAACTTTTTATACGACCCATTTACAAATTGCCCCCTCCTATCCTTCCTCACTTTCATACCTTCCAAAGCTGCAACTATTCCCTGCAAGGGAGTTTTTAGCGCTTCGGCACGCACTTGAGCGATTGCTTCAGACAAACGTTCTCTATTATCTTCCGCAAACAAATTGGCAATAGCCATACTTACAAAAGCTTTGTAGTTTTGCTTTACCGCTTTTACAGCCCTATCTCTATTCAACTGGCGTTCTTCACTATCTGCTTCCGCTGTAGAATTCAACAAACAAACAGCAGATACTTTATCAGGAAACAATTCTGCCCACGCCAAGGCTACATAACCTCCCATGGAATGCCCAATAACCGTAGCCTCTGAAACACCAAGGTGACCCAAAACGGCATTCACCATATCAGCCATATCTTCCATCGTATGGATATACCCCAAGCATTCCGTTTGGCCATGCCCCAACAAATCAATAGAAATCACCTTACAAGTGGCATTTAATGTTTTTGTGAGATGCTGCCACATTTTGGCATTTTCCAAAAAACCATGCAGCAACACCACAGGCTTCCCTTCACCCGAAACTTCAAAATGCACCAAAATCTCTTTATACTGAATCGTCATATCTAACTTAATTTAAATGCAAAGATAACCTTATTTCATATTGACCTACCAACACAACTACCCCTTCAACCTCTTAATTACAGAAAACGCCTTATCTATTAAATGATCCTCAATAAGCACAGTGAACTCGTTGGTAGTAGAAACCACCTCGTACAAGGAAATCCCTTCCCAAGCCAACCTCTTAAAAATTTGATAGTACAAACCGGTGACCCTAGAGTTGTCCTGAGGCAAACTGATGCTAATTGCCGACAATTGATCTACCATTCCTATTTGTTGTTCTTCACTAAAATACTCCACAACGTTAGATGCCTCGGAACTAGAAATGATGATATTACTTTCATGAATCCCTCTGGTGAAGGCGTAAAAAATACTACTATTCAATCCAACATGCTCCAAAATCCTAGAGTGACTATGAATAAGCGTTTTGGAATTCTGAAAGGTAAAGTCCGTTAAATTAGAACGTACGGTAATATCTCCCAAACCTTCCAGCACCTTCTTCAACTTAACGGAATTACTCAAATTTTGCGGCGGACTATAGCGTCTCAACGCCATCATGATAGCGCCTGACTTTACCGGCTTTTTCAGCATATCACTTACAGATGGCACCAATTCTTCAGCCAAGGCACTATAATTAATAATATTCCTTGCTAAGGCCTCTTCCAAAAAAGGTTGAGACACTAACAATTCACTGACACAGGAAGCAATAGTTTTCATTTTGTTAATTATTTAACGTGATGTGCAAATTTAGCATAATATTTTTATTTTCATTCTACAACAGCACTTTATAAATACCTTTGCCCCATCAAAAAAAGTATAAGACTATGTTAGTATTAAAGTTTGGAGGGACTTCAGTTGGTTCTGTAACCAACATGACCAATGTTAAAAATATCATTAACGATGGCAACAAAAAAGTTGTAGTGCTATCGGCCATGTCTGGAACAACCAATGCTTTGGTGGAAATTTCAGAAACTATAAAAGCCAACAACATCAGTGAAGCAAAGCAATTAATTGCTGCGCTAAATGACAAGTACCAAGATGTTATTGCCGAACTACTTCAAAACGACACCCTAGCCTCTGAAGCACAAGCTTACATACTTAGCGTCATAGAACTACTTTTGTCTTGCACCGAAAAGAAACATAGCGAACTTCTATACAATATTATTGTATCGCAAGGTGAGTTGTTATCCACTTTCCTGTTCACACAATTCCTAAAACAAGAAGGTATCAACGCACAATTGATTCCAGCTTTGGAATTCATGCGAATTGACAAAGCACATGAGCCAGATAACTTCTATATCAAACAAAACCTAAATAGAATTATAGGAGAACTTCCAGAAGCCGACATTTATATCACCCAAGGGTTTATTTGTCTCGATGCCGAAGGAGAAGTTGCCAACCTACAACGAGGCGGAAGCGATTATACCGCGACCATTATTGGTGCTGCCGTAAGAGCTGAGGAAGTTCAAATTTGGACTGATATCGATGGCTTCCACAACAACGACCCTCGATTTGTACAGGACACCCACGCCATCTCAAACCTATCTTTTGACGAAGCTGCGGAATTAGCCTATTTTGGCGCAAAAATCCTGCACCCACAAACCGTAATGCCAGTGCGCGATTTGGATATTCCGGTAAGATTAAAAAACACCATGGCACCTGCTGCTTACGGAACTTTAATTACCAATAAAATCCACGGCGAAGGCATCAAAGCCATCGCTGCCAAAGACGGCATTACCGCCATCAAAATCAAATCAGGCAGAATGTTGTTGGCACACGGCTTCTTGAAAAAAGTATTCGAGATTTTCGAGAAATACGAAACGTCCATCGACATGATCACCACTTCAGAGATTGCTGTATCCCTAACCATTGACGATACCACAAACCTATCTCATATTGTAGAGGAATTGGAAAAATTCTCTTCTGTAGAAGTAGACGAATACAGAACGATTGTATGTGCCGTTGGAAACAATATCGTGTACCATCCGGACACGCCTAAATTGTTCCAAATCCTTCAGGATGTCAACATCAGAATGATTGCCTACGGCGGTAGCAACAATAACATTTCGTTGCTGATCAATACCAGCGACAAAATAGAAACCCTAAGAAAACTAAACCGCTATATTTTTGAGACTGAAATGGTCGACTAACCAAATCTCAAAACAAAAAAGGACGTTTTTCAACGTCCTTTTTTTATTTCAAATTATGAGCAATTATTGGTTCATCAAGTCTTCGATTTCCTCAGCTTTTATCGGAATATTAGCCATTAAGTTAAATGGTTCTCCACTTGGCTGCACTACCACATCATCTTCCAAACGTATTCCAAATCCTTCATCCGGAATATAAATTCCCGGCTCCACAGTAAACACCATGTTAGGCTGCATAGGCTCAGTTAAAATACCATAATCATGCGTATCCAAACCAATATGATGGCTGGTACCGTGCATAAAGTATTTCTTATAAGCTGGCCAATCTGGGTTTTCATTTTGCACATCGGCTTTATCCAAAAGCCCAAGCCCTAAAAGTTCTGAAGTCATCAATTTTCCAACCTCCACATGGTATTCCGCCCAAAGAGCACCTGGCACCAATAATTTGGTCGCCTCATCCTTCAACCTTAAAACAGCATTGTAGACTTCCTTTTGTCTTTTGGTAAATTTCCCAGAAACAGGAATCGTTCTACTCAAGTCGCTGGAATAATTAGCATATTCAGCAGCTACGTCAAACAAAATCAAATCACCTGCCCTACACTCTTGGTTGTTCTCCACATAATGTAGCACGTTTGCATTGTTACCCGAAGCAATAATAGGCGTATACGCAAAACCTTTGGAACGGTTACGTAAAAACTCATGCATAAACTCAGCCTCAATTTCAAATTCCCAAACACCCGGTTTCACAAAATCCAAAACGCGACGGAATCCCTTTTCAGTAATATCGCAAGCCTTTTGCATCAAAGCAATTTCAATAGGATCTTTTACAGAACGTAAGCGCTGCAAAATAGGATTGCTCTTGGCAACGCGGTGCGCAGGATATTTATCTTTGAGCCATTTGGCAAATCTAGCTTCGCGTGTTTCAGTTTCAACATTGGCCCTATAATGTTCATTGGTGTTGATATACACCGTATCGCATTGCGTCATCAATTCGAACAACACTTTTTCCATGTCCTTCAACCAATACACCGTCTTAATACCAGAAGTTTCAAACGCCTTTTCTTTAGTCAACTTCTCCCCTTCCCAAACAGCAATATGCTCATTGGTTTCTTTCAAAAACAACACTTCTCTGTTCTTAGGGTTTGGACAATCTGGAAAGATTACCAAAACACTCTCCTCTTGATCAACCCCACTTAAATAAAAAATATCTCGGTGCTGCTCAAAAGGCATGGTGCTATCGGCACTAATTGGGTAAATATCATTGGAATTAAAAATCGCCAAACTTTTAGGCTCCATTCGGGCGGCAAAGTTTTTACGGTTTTTAATAAACAATTCGCGATCTATAGGTAAGTATTTCATAAAATAAAAATTTAGATAACAAAAGTAAATAGATTCTATCAGGATATCAACTTAATAAACATTTGTTACAAATAGCAGTCTCTTAAGTCAACTCTCAAAAATTATACTATTTTTAAAGCTTTCGAGTTATATACAAAAACCCCAATCTTATGAAATTTTTAAAACTTAGTATACTAGCTTTAATCACAATGATGATATCCTGCAGCGAAGACCAAGACGACAACATCCAAAGTACAGATCCCAACCTAATTATTAAGTTGAAATTCGATCCTACCCAGGAACGTCTCAACAATTTAGGACAACCATCAAGCATTCCAGAGGGCAATGCCGCACAATCTCCCACCATCACCCGCATGAGCGCGAATTACATTGAATTTGCCCCAGACCCCTATACGCCATTAGGAGAAGGAGAAGTCATTTTTATGGGCCCGGAAACCCCAGCAGGAGGCGCCAACGCCATCGACTTTCAAAATGCCACCTTTGGCGCAGATGGCGATGTATTTTTGAGCATTCCCCTAAGCCAAGTCACTTCCGGAACTTATGAATGGGTGCGCGTATCACTAGCCTACCAAGAAGGGGAGATTGATTTACTTGTAAATGGAGCAGAATACACAGGAACTTTGGCAAGTTTTGTAGGCTACAACACCTACATCACTTCCTTCAATTTGAACGGCAGCACTTTTGAGGTAAACGATAACCGTCTCCAAGGATTTTGGGCTTTTGAAGCAGAAGGCTACACCTCTGAAGGGCAAGCTCCAGAAGGCGCCACTACAGTACCAAATCCATTGTTTGATTCATCTCCTATTCCGCAGGGATCTTGTGTGGTAACCGGTGAGTTTGAAGAAGGCTTCGCCATAACCGGAAACGAAACACAAGATATTGAAGTTACCCTATCATTTTCCATCAACAACAGTTTTGAGTGGACCGAAGTAAATTTTGACGGAAAATATGAACCCGCAGCGGGAGAACAAGTAGTCGATATGGGACTAAGAGGCTTAATTCCAACGGTATCAAACTAAGCGACTTTTGAATCTGTTTAAAATCATTCTAAATACTTAATTTAAACTACAGCCCTTTGCCTAAATCTCTTTTGAAGTGTATCTTTGTTCGATAAAAATTAACTTCAAAAAAATGAGCGGATTTCTTAAATCTTCGATAGGAAGAAAAGTGGCCATGGCACTTTCGGCCTTCTTCCTAATGTTTTTCTTAATAATTCATTTAGCAGTAAACATCACATCACTTTTTAGTCCTGATTTATTCAATGAATTATCACATTTCATGGGAACAAATCCTTTGGTGCAATTGGCCTTACAACCGGTATTGATATTCGGTGTTGTATTCCACTTTGTAATGGGGTTTGTATTGGAATTAAAAAACAGAAAAGCCATTGGGGTAAAATATGCACAAAACAATGGTGCGGCCAATTCTACTTGGATGAGCCGAAACATGATCATCAGTGGTGTTGTTGTATTAGCATTTATTTTGCTTCACTTCATCGACTTCTGGATTCCTGAACTTAACGTAAAATACATCCATGGCGACATGTCTGGATTATTGCCAGATGGCGAAAGCTACCGTTATTTTGAAGAACTGCAACACAAATTTGTATCTCCTATCCGTGTAGGAGCCTATGTAATTGCGTTTGTGCTTTTAGGCTTACACTTGGCACATGGATTTACATCGGCCTTCCAATCTATGGGAGCGACTGCAGGACGTAAAAAAACGATGCAACAAATAGGGAAAGCGTACTCTGTAATTATCCCACTAGGATTTATCATTATCGCTTTATTCCACCACTTTAACCATTAATCTTAAATACACAAATGGCTTTAGATTCAAAAGTACCAAAGGGTCCAATTAAAGATAAATGGACAGACTATAAAAATAAAATCAACTTGGTTAATCCTGCCAACAAACGTCACATTGATGTTATCGTGGTAGGAACAGGTTTAGCAGGAGGTTCTGCTGCAGCAACCTTAGCCGAATTAGGATATAACGTAAAGGCTTTTGCCTACCAAGATTCACCACGTCGTGCGCACTCCATTGCTGCACAAGGGGGTATTAATGCCGCCAAAAACTATCAAGGCGATGGTGACTCTACTTATAGATTATTTTATGACACCGTAAAAGGTGGCGATTACCGTTCTCGTGAAGCGAACGTATACCGCTTGGCTGAAGTATCTGCCAACATCATCGACCAGTGTGTGGCGCAGGGGGTTCCTTTCGCTAGAGATTATGGTGGATTATTGGACAACCGTTCGTTTGGTGGGGTTTTGGTATCCAGAACGTTTTACGCCAAAGGACAAACAGGACAACAGTTATTGCTAGGAGCTTACTCTGCTATGAACAGACAGATTGCTCGTGGTAAGATTGAAATGTTTAACAGACACGAAATGTTAGACGTGGTAATTGTAGACGGTAAGGCCAGAGGTATTATTGCCAGAAACCTTATTACCGGTGAAATAGAGCGCCACTCTGCACACGCGGTTGTGATTGCATCTGGTGGATACGGAAACGTATATTTCCTATCAACAAACGCTATGGGATCCAACGCTACGGCTGCTTGGAAAATCCACAAAAAAGGAGCGTATTTCGCAAACCCTTGTTTTACGCAAATCCACCCAACATGTATTCCTCGTTCAGGTGATTACCAATCTAAGTTGACCTTGATGTCGGAATCTTTACGTAACGACGGACGTATCTGGGTACCTAAAAACATGGAGGATGTCATGGCCATTCGAGAAGGCCGCAAAAAGCCTACCGATTTATCGGAAGACGAAAGAGATTACTACTTAGAGCGTCGTTACCCTGCCTTCGGAAACTTGGTGCCACGTGACGTAGCATCTCGTGCCGCAAAAGAGCGTTGTGATGCTGGTTACGGTGTAAATGCCACTGGAGAAGCCGTGTACTTGGATTTCGCTTCGGCGATAGAACGCTACGGTAAGGAGCAGGCTAAAATTCACAATATTGACAACCCAACAGAGGCTAAAATATACGAGTTAGGAAAAGGAATCGTAGAAGCTAAGTACGGTAACTTATTCCAGATGTACGAAAAGATCGTTGATGAAGATCCGTACAAAACTCCAATGATGATTTACCCTGCAACCCACTATACAATGGGTGGTGTTTGGGTAGACTACAACTTGATGACGACCATTCCTGGATGTTACTGTATTGGGGAAGCCAACTTCTCAGATCATGGTGCCAACAGACTTGGAGCTTCAGCCTTAATGCAAGGTTTGGCCGATGGTTACTTCGTTTTACCATACACGATTGGAGATTATTTGGCTGACGATATTCGTACAGGAAAAATCCCAACAAACTCTAAAGAGTTTGACGAAGCTGAAAAAGCTGTTACTGACAGAATCAACTTCTTTATCAATAATAACGGAACGAAATCTGTAGACCACTTCCACAAACGTCTTGGTAAAGTAATGTGGGACAAAGTAGGGATGGCGCGTAACGAACAAGGTTTAAAAGAAGCCATGGCCGAAATTAAACAGATTCGTGAGGAATTCTGGAAAGACGTAAAAGTACCAGGAAACGCCAACGAAATGAACCCTGAATTGGAAAAAGCAGGTCGTGTGGCCGATTTCTTGGAATTGGGTGAGTTGTTCGCTAAAGATGCCTTAATGAGAGAAGAGTCTTGTGGTGGTCACTTTAGAGAAGAATCTGTTGAGGAAAGCGGTGAGCAAAAAGGAGAAGCAAAACGTAACGATAAAGACTTTGCCTTTGTTGCTGCATGGGAATACAAGGGAGAACCTGCCGATGCAGTACTACATAAAGAAGAACTAGAATTTAAAGATATTGAACTAAAACAACGTTCATACAAATAAGATTGACATTATGAATTTAACACTTAAAATTTGGAGACAGAAAGACTCAAATGCAAAGGGTCAAATGGTCGATTATAAAGTTACTGATATTTCAGAGCATATGTCTTTTCTTGAAATGATGGATGTTTTGAACGAACAATTGGTAAACACCGGAGAAGAGCCAGTAGCCTTCGATCACGATTGTCGTGAGGGTATTTGCGGAATGTGTTCGCTCTACATTAATGGTGAAGCGCACGGTCCAGACCGTGGAGTTACTACCTGTCAATTGCACATGCGTATGTTCAAAGACGGTGACACCATTACCATCGAACCTTGGAGAGCTGCAGCATTCCCTGTAATTAAGGATTTAGTTGTAGACAGAACCTCTTTTGAGCGCATTCAGCAAGCTGGAGGGTATATCTCGGTAAACACGTCTGGGAACACGCAAGATGCCAACGCTATTCCTATTTCCAAGCATGCTGCCGATGAAGCCATGGACGCCGCCACCTGTATCGGGTGTGGTGCCTGTGTAGCCACTTGCAAAAACTCTTCTGCCATGTTATTCGTAGGGGCCAAGGTATCGCAATATGCCTTATTGCCACAAGGACAGGTAGAAGCAACAGACCGTGTATTGAACATGGTAAGACAAATGGATTTAGAAGGATTCGGAAACTGTACCAACACAGGAGCTTGTGAAATTGAATGTCCTAAAGGCATTTCATTAGAGAACATTGCTCGTATGAACAGAGAATTCTTAAAAGCTACTATAAAAGGATAAGCCTTTCATAGCGATTGATATTAAAAATCCTAAGCATTACTGCTTAGGATTTTTTTTGTTTCTTTAACCTTCATTTACATGCCATGGAACAACCTACAACCTTCTATAAAACCCAATTAGAAAACCATCAAAATCATTTAAAGCAATTCAATAAAAAATTGGTGGCTTTAAGCTCTCTGCGCCTAACGGTCTTTTTGGTTGCCGCCATCGGCATTTACTTTACCTTCAGCACATGGCACTTTGCTTTGGCAATAGGAGTTATAGGAACCTTTTTCTTTGTATTCCTGCTCTCAAAATACACCGATTTAAAACGCCAGCGTGCCTTAACCAAAGCCTTGATCAACATCAATGAAGCCGAGTTGGACATGCTCTCAGGCAACTATGACAAACAGCCTACTGGAGAAAAATTCTTAGATCCGCACCACGCCTATAGTTTAGACATTGATCTCTTCGGAAAAGGCTCCTTTTTCCAAACCATAAATCGCACTAAAACCAAAGAAGGCAAACGGTATTTAGCAAATACCTTAACCGCCAATAACATTGTCAACATCGCCAAACGCCAAGAAGCCATTAAGGAACTCACCAAGCTCCCCGAATGGCGTCAAAACTTTGCGGCTTTAGCCTCCTTAATTCATGTGGAAACACCAAACAAGGACATCATTAATTGGCTACAACAATACAAACCCTTTGCAAAACAATTATTTAAATACCTTCCCTTAGGGTTTAGCATAGCGTCTTTAGGACTATTGGCATTAACGGTATTCCAACTCATCCCAATGTCCATCATCGGCTATTGGTTGTTATTAGGACTCATGATCACGGGGCGTCATTTAAAGAAAATAAACATACTTGCCGCTCATACCGATAAAGTAAAAGATACGTTTCGTCAGTATGCACAATTATTGCAACAAATTGAAGCGCAAACGTTCCAATCGAAACTCCTAACCGAGAAACAAGAACAGATTCAATCCCATCATAAAAAGGCCTCGGACATATTTGGACAATTGTCAGGCTACCTAGATGCTTTGGATAATAGAAACAACCTGATCTCCGCCGTTTTTGGAAATGGCCTGTTCCTAACCGACCTAAAACATAGTTATCATATCGAACAATGGATAGCAACTTATAAGGAAGTGACCAAAGAATGGTTTGACGTTGTTTCCTTTTTTGAAGCTTATAACTCTTTGGCCAATTACGCCTTTAATCAACCTGAGTTTGTGTACCCTAAAATTGTGCAGGACCAATCCTTGATCCATGCCAGAGGTTTGGGCCACCCCTTATTGGATACCAACAAACGCATCACAAGCGACCTCATCATCGACAACCAACAGTTCTTTATTGTTACTGGCGCCAACATGGCGGGAAAAAGCACCTTTTTACGTACGGTGTCTCTGCACATCGTGATGGCCAATGTTGGGCTTCCGGTATGCGCTCAAGAAAGCAGCTACCACCCTATCAAGTTGATTACAAGCATGCGCACCACCGATTCCTTGACCGATGACAGCAGTTATTTTTTTTCAGAGTTGACCAGATTAAAACATATCGTGGACGCTATCCAAGACGAGCCTTATTTCATCATCTTGGACGAAATCCTAAAAGGCACCAATAGCACCGATAAAGCCATTGGCTCCCGTAAGTTTGTGGAAAAACTAGTGGCCACACATGCTACGGGCATCATTGCCACCCACGACTTGAGTTTATGTGAAATAGAAAAGGAATTACCGCCTGTTGCCAACTATTACTTTGATGCCCAAATAGTGAATGACGAACTATTTTTTGACTACAAGCTCAAAAAAGGCATCTGCCAAAACATGAATGCCAGCTTCCTACTTCAAAAAATGGGGATTGTGTAATCGTATAACACAAACAAAGCACTCATACACTGTACTCAAATAAAAGTCTAGTAACAACTAAAAGACATTAAATAAAAAGATTACAACAATCCTAATTAATATATAAAGATCATAATCCAGTTTATCCCAAAAATCACATTTCAACTTAATAAAATGAAAAATAAATTACATTCTAGGATAAAGGTTGTTTGCACACTCTTACCTCTAATTTATTTAAATAGCTGCTTGAATTTAAGCTCATGTAATTCAGATGTTGAAGGTGAGTATACATGTGAAAAACAAGAAGACGTTAAGGAATATTTAAAACTTAACAGTAATGGCACTTACGTACACTACATTGGAGGGGAATTTGACACATGGTATAAAGGCAATTGGGAATGGATAAACGATGGTTATTGTAATATAGAATTAGTTCCTTGGTTCAATTTTGAACAAGGAAAAGTTGAAGAATATAACAATCAAATTTATGTTCCTGAAAATGGATACTTAAATCCAACGATTGACGGAAGAACTCTAGATAGTTTTATCAAAACAAATCAGTAGAATATCTAGAATTACAAAATGATCGAACACAAAAAATAAAAAACTTTACAACCCTAAATTTTCCTGTATTCTTCATAAGTAAATTACTCCCTCTTTGTCAGAATATGATTTTCAAGATTTCAATACCTCATTCCGGTGCCACCAGAACCTCTAGTAATTCCCCCTTTGAATGGGGCCTAAGGGGAATGTCAGCTTGTCGTCCACAATTGGGTTTCCTTCATTTTTGTACGAGCAAAGAAATCGAAGATTCAGCGCAGCTAAAATGAGCAGCCACACCACAAAAACTAACAAGGTAAAATCCCTTTCAACCTACCCCAAGATTTTGTACTTTTAAAGGATGACCCATGAATTCAAAAACATCCTAGAACAGACCCATAGCAGCCAAAAAAGGCACCTAAAACACGTCTTGGCAACCGTCGTGGCTCTAGACGGCTCCTCCTACAGGAAACCCGGGGTACAGATGCTCATTGATGAAAACGGCCATATCACAGGTGCCGTAAGCGGTGGCTGTGTGGAAAAAGAAGTCGTGCTGCAATCACTATCGGTGTTTAAGAAGGATATACCCAAAGTGATGACCTACGAAGGGCGCTATCGACTGGGCTGTGAGGGCACTCTTTTCATTCTATTGGAACCCTTTAGCATCACAGAAACAGCCTTTAACACCATACAAAAAGAACTTTCGACACGTAGGCCCATGCAATGGACTTCCTATTTTCAAAAGGAAGATAAAACAGATGCCTCGTTTGGTTCGGTGTTAAAGCTTGAAAATGGTACGCACATAGCATTTAGGTCAGACGTGGATGAAGTGAGTTTACAAACTGAGCACCTCAGTTTTCAACAGGAATTCACCCCACTCTCACGATTGATTATTATTGGGGCCGAACACGATGCTGTACAGCTTTGCAAATCGGCTGCCCAATTAGGTTGGGAAGTCCTATTGATAGCCTCCCCAAAAGACCCCAAGAACGACATAGATTTTCCAGGCGTTTCCTCCATATACCACCTCAACCCAGAGCAGCAATGGCCCCTGCCTATCGATGCGCATACGGCCATTGTGCTCATGACCCACAACTATGCCCGCGACCTGCACTTTGTGTTACAGTTGTCCGAAACCCAGCCTTTTTATATGGGCATTTTGGGCTCCTATCACCGAAGGGAAAAGCTACTCAATGAACTCATAGAACACCAACCCGATATTGCTTCGGAATTTTTGGACGGCATTTTTAGCCCTGCAGGTATAGCCATTGGCGCCATCACACCACAGGAAATTGCCCTTTCCATCCTTAGTGAAATCATTGCGGTAAAGCGCCATCGGGAAGTGCCCTCCCTTCGGTCCTACCTCCGGAATATCCATCCCTAACACTACAAGACCTATGTCACACAGTGCCATCATCGTTTTAGCTGCAGGGGAAGCTAGCCGCATGCAGCAAATCAAGCAATTGTTGCCTTATAAAAGCACCACGCTTTTAGGCCATGCCCTTACAACCGCGCTTGGCACACAAGCCAATCATACCCTTTGTGTATTGGGCGCCCATAGCCAAGAAATCTTAGAATATGGGATTCCGGATAACGTCATACCTATAGAAAACATACATTGGAAAGAAGGTATGGGAAGCAGCATTGCAGCAGCTTTACAGTATCTAAATGACGAGCTTCCAACGGTCAACACAGTACTCTTCACTTTGGCAGACCAACCTTTGGTTACCACCGAATACTTAAATATAATGCTGAAGACCTCGCAAGAACACAGCTCTAAACCTATAGCCACCAAGTATGGGACCTCCTTAGGCGTCCCTGCCCTATTTCCGAAGCGCTATTTTGAAATGCTAAAGTCACTTCAGGGAGAATCCGGTGCCAAAAGCATTCTGAAGGCACACCAATCGGAAGTGATGGCCTTGACACCAAACTTCGAGAATTTGGATGTAGACACCCCCGAAGCCTATCAAAAGATATTAAAACTGTAAACTAGCCCACAAATTTAGGTTGTTGTGGCACTACCATATACGGTTGCCTGTAGTAACGTGTGCCCGTCGCTTTGTAAAGCGCATTGGCCAAAGCTCCTGCCACAGGAGGCAACGAAGGCTCGCCAAGGCCTGTAGGCGCAATACCATTGTCCACAAAAAATACGGCAATTTCCAAAGGCGCCTCATTGTTTCTAATAAGATGGTACCCATCAAAATTTTGCTGTTGTGTGGCCCCCTTTTCAAAAGTCAACTGGCTATACATACAATGGCCTATGCCGTCAATGATACCGCCCTCAATCTGGTTAATGGCCCCTTCCTTGTTCACCACAATCCCACAATCTACCGCGCACCACACTTTTTTAATGCGAATATTGGCAGCATCCACCTTTTCCAGATCGAATACTTGGGCCACATAGGAATTATGCGAATAATAGGCTGCCACACCACGATATACATTGGGCATTTTACTTCCCCAATTACTTTTGTCGCGTACCAATTTCAGGACGCCTGCATAGCGCTCGGGATCGTAATCGTTACGTTCACCCACCGGATTTTTAATGGCTCTATCAAATAGCTGCAACCTAAAATCGATAGGATCTTTACCCGCAGCTTCCGCTACTTCATCCAAAAAGGACTGTTCGGCACCGGCCACAAAATTGGACCTTGGTGCACGCCAAGCCCCAGTAGAAATATTGGTATCAATACCATAATGCGTAGCCTTGTAATGCGCTACCGTACCAGCCGGAAACCTATCCGGAAACAACGGACTCGACGGAATCCCAGCCCCCTTCACTTCAAAAGCGGTAAGGTTCCCTTTCTTGTCCAAAGCAGCTCGGTATTGTATGTGGTACGACGGACGGTACGTCCCCTGTGTCATATCATCTTCTCGGGTATAGATTAATTTTATTGGGCCACCATAAGCTTTAGAAATAGCGGCCGCCTCCAAACCAAAGTTCCCATAGAGGCGTCTTCCAAAGCCACCACCCATGCGGGTCATATCTACAAAAATCTTGGATTCGGGCATGTTCAACAGACTTGCAGCCGATTGCCGCAACTGTTCTGGGGTTTGTATGGGGCCAATCAATCTTGCCTTATCTGCGGTAACGTCCGCAAAAAAGTTCATGGGTTCCATAGTATTGTGGGCCAAAAAGGCCCCGGTATACCCGCTTTCTACAACCTTCTCTGCCGAGGCAAATACCCCATCGGGGCCGCCATCCTTTCGGCCTACCTCTCCTTCACTCTTATCAAATACACTGCTAAAACTATCCAAATGTGCCGTAGTGGCTTCCAAAGTACTTACGGTTTTCCAACGTACCTCTAGGGCTTCTTTGGCTTTCATCACCTGCCAGGTGCTATTGCCTACCACTACCAAGAGCTCATTAAAGGCATTCACATCAGACCACTGTGGCTTCTCCAAAGCCGTATTCACAGTAAATATCTTTTTAATGCCCGGCATGCTCTTGGCCTTGTCGGCTTTATAGCCATCCAACTGCATTCCAAAAGCGGGCGGATGCACAATCATGGCAATGGCCATGCCCTTTTCCATATAATCCAAACCAAACAGCGGCTTCCCAGTAACAATGCCCTTGCCGTCCACGTTCTTCACAAAAGTCCCAATCAACTTAAAATCTTTCGGGTCTTTTAGCGGCACCTCTTCGGGTATCTCAATGGTAGCTGCTTCCTGCAAGAGGTCTTTATAGGCAATACTTTTTCCGCTAGGCAAATGTTTCACCATACCCTTATCGGTCACCAATTCATCAGGAGACATGCTCCATAATTTGGCTGCCGAAGCCAGCATTAAATAGCGTGCCGTAGCCCCCGCCATTCGCAAGCTGTCCCAACCTTGACGGATGGATTGACTCCCTCCCGCCAATTGGCGTGTATATTTTTCGGTGTCCAAGGGCGCCTGTTCTACCTGAACTTGGTCCCAGTCCACATCCAATTCCTCAGCCACAATAAGCGGCATCGAGGTTTTAACGTTCTGTCCTATTTCGGGGTTGGGCGACATGATGGTCACGGTCCCGTCTTCATTCATCCTGATAAAGGCATTGATGTTGAAGAGGCCCTCAACCGCTTCGGCATTGCTGCTACTGTGCGCCAAGCCCGAAAGCCAACTGAACTGTAGCATCAAACCGGCCCCGCCCACAGCGGAAACCTTTAAAAACGAACGTCTATTGAAATGGGTTTTAATGTGTGTCATGGCTGCTTATAGGTCTTTGGCGGCCATGGCAACGGCCTTATTGATTCTGGTATAGGTACCACAACGGCACAGATTGCCCGTCATGGCATTGCGAATATCGTCTTCGGAAGGGCTGGGATTGCGCTCCAATAGGGCGGCCGCACTCATGATCTGTCCTGCTTGGCAGTAGCCACATTGGGCCACATCTACTTCCAACCAAGCCTTTTGTACAGGGTGCGTACCATCTTTGGAAAGTCCTTCGATGGTGGTAAGTTTCATCCCTTCATTGGCCACGGCACTTACCGGCAAGGAGCACGAACGTACCGCGTTGCCGTTTAAATGAATGGTGCAGGCCCCGCACTGCCCAATGCCGCAGCCGTACTTGGTACCCACCAATTGTAAATGGTCCCTCAGGACCCAAAGTACAGGGGTGTCGGCCTCCACATCCACCTGATGTATGGCCCCATTTATGTGCAAGCTGTATTGTGGCATAGTGTGCAGTTTAGTGATTTGCAAAGATTTAAAGTTATGAAAACTTTAACGGATTTTTAAAAGCCTTAGCAGAATTTTAACGAATGGCAACATTGTTGCTCACAGCGGATTTACATTGAGGAATGTAGGTTTTACGAAAGTTAATATGTCTTCCTGCTGCCCTTTCGTCCAGCCAATACCTGTCTAGCGGCTTCATGGGCTTCGGGAAGTCTACAGGAATCATTCATGATGCGGCGTAATTCTCCAACGGTTCTATTGGCAAACTTTCCCATTAAATAGCTTACGCGTTCATCATCCAAAAACAGGTACAGATTCACGTTACCGTTCCTCTCTTTATACCCTTCATTAGCATTTTGGTTGGGATGCAACTCCAAACGTACTTGCAGATAAAACAAAAAGGACAACAGCACAAACACACCAATCTCCAAAGGAATTAAACGATCGGAATTAGCGGAATCCAACCAGTCCTCACTTCCTTTAAGTGCCGCAACAACCACTACCACACAACTCATAAAAAACACGCCCAAAGAAGCTTTTTGCAATTTCAAAAAAGTGTAGCAGGAAGGACATTGCAACCTACTTTTGGGATCGTGAAGAAACCATGTAGGCATCACACCAATACTGTGGTTACAATTGGGGCATCTGGCCATAAAAGGGGTTAAGCAAGCGCCCATAAGGCGCGGTTGGTTTGTAATTATAGGGCAATATAACCCTTTTTTCAACACTTAAAATTCCAAAATTTAAGCGCATCTCTGCCCCCCAACAATGCCCTCCATCAATCCATACAAACCAAAGACTTGTTATAGCTTGGTTCGTCTTTGGTTCTTGTTTCCTTCGAGGATTCTTCGTAAAAAGCCTTATTTTACGAGGAAAACTCGAAGAATCCTCGAAGAAAACCCCTAGAAAGGTATGTTAAGGAGTGGTTGATTGTCTGTTTTAAGTGGGTGTTTCTATGGAATGGTTTGGTTGGAAATATGGTTTAAAAACCCACTTCCGCCATGGGCGGAAAAACCTGTCATAAGCATAGAGAACAAATTCCGTTAAGAACTTGGGAAGCCTTGGACCAAGTTTAGGAATTTGTGAACGGTTTTGGGATTCTGGAAGAAGCACAAAAATGCCTACTGACAGGGCGTCTTTTCTTTTGGTTCGTTTTCTTTGGACGAGCAAAGAAAATGAACAGAAGCAATATGAAAGCTTCTACAGTCTCCAAATAACAAAAAAGCCGAACATAAGTTCGGCTTTTTTGTTATTTTTAGGTAATCACTCCAACCAAAGATGTATGCCATGAAACAAAACTCAGTTTTGCTGATCACACAATATAAAAACCATTAACTTTAGCAAAAAACAACAGCACTATATATTTAACCACCATGGTGTTTAACCGTATGTTGGGTATAATTACAAGAGGTACTATGAGTCTTAAACTCTCAAAATCGGAAAACCAAAATTACGAATCAGGGCTAGAGGATTTAAGTTACAATAGCGTAGACGAATTTCTAGAATTTTTGGATAATAGGTTTGATAAGATTTCATCGTCTTATCCACCTAGAAACCCGACCATGAAAGATTGGTCCCTGGAAAAGGTATTCTTACGAATGTTAAGAAGTGGAGAATTACTCTATTTTTTCTATGATTTTGCACTTAAGAATAACTCCCCCGAAATACTATTAAACTCTTTTTTCACTTTCAATCATATTAATTCTACTTACGAATTGGCTGGCGGTTACGACCACTGTTTAAGATTGAAACCAATTATGTATTGTTATGCAGGAAATAATTACGACTTAGTAGACAAACATCTACCAAAGGATATCGGAAAAAGTTCCAGCGGTCATCGGTTTTTAATTGCTGCAATCAATCTTATTCTGGCCATTAGAGGAGAATTAGACCAAAATGAAATAGAAAATGAAACGGAATTTTTCTTATCTAAAAAGAACACAAGATTTGAAACCGAAATTGTTAGTACGCTATTAGCTATTTTGAAAAAAAACGACTCTAAAATATCGATTCATCTAGGAGAAGTAACCAAACTGCATAAAAGTTCTAAATGGCTTCACGATTTCGACAACCCAATAGGAAAATACCTTCCTTTTTTTTCGTACGGTCTTTATTCAATGATTCATTTTCATTATGGTTACGAATTTCTATCGAAAATTAACACACCAGACAACAACATTTGGTGGCCAGAATTTGAAGAAATGAACATTGCCAACTGCTTTTCAGAAGGAAGGAATGTTGAAACTTTCACAGGAAAACTTGACTTTATTAATGAAATAAAACTATACCCAACAAAGTAAACTGCATTAAAACGCAGTTTATACAACCCCAGCAAAAACAAAAAAGCCGAACATAAGTTCGGCTTTCACTTGGTCGGGATGACTGGATTCGAACCAGCGACCCCTAGCACCCCATGCTAGTACGCTACCAGGCTGCGCTACATCCCGTTGTGACCTGTTGATTTTGAAATCAGCGACCAAAAATAAGCAACCGCCCCTTCTCTTCAAAACATAAAATCATCAAAATTTATTACATTTAATAGCGAAACCCTTGTAACCAATCCTTTGCGGCCTATGAAAACCCTCTATGCAAGCCTCTTTTATTGCCTTTTCCTTACTTGCCATGCCTTAATGGCGCAGGACTATCCCACCAACACCGACATCCATAAACGCCTTCAGGCCATTGCCAAATCCAGCAAGAATGCCAACCTAAGTTCCTTGGGAACAACCGAAGGCAACCAAGATATCTGGCTGTTGACCTTGGGAAGCGATAACCAAGACCAAAAACCGGGCATTGTCATAGTGGGCGCCACCGAAGGCCCTCATGTGCTTGGGGTAGAATTGGCCCTTCAGTTTGCCGAACGTCTATTGGCAGACCATCCAACCGTTTTAGAGCACACCACCTTTTATGTGTTTCCCAACATGTCACCAGATGCCTATGCACAGTACCACGCTGCCCTAAAATATGAGCGCTTGGGCAATGCCGTAACATCAGACCACGACCGCGATGGCAGTAAGGGCGAAGACCCTTATGAGGATTTGAATGGGGATGGCCTCATCACCCAAATGCGTGTAAAGAGCGCCTTGGGTACTTACATTCCCGCTGCGGAAGACAACCGCATGTTGGTAAAGGCCAACCGTGCCAAGGGTGAAGCGGGAACCTATTTGGTCTACACCGAAGGGATTGACAACGACAAGGACCACCAATGGAACGAAGACCCTGCCGAGGGCATCGCCTTCAACAAAACCTTCACCTATAAATTCCCCATATTTAAACCCTTTGCAGGTGATTACGCCGCTTCGCAAAAGGAAACCCGCTACTTTATAGACTACCTCTTTACCCAGCCCAACATTTATGCCTTTATCTGTTTTGGGCCCGAAAACAACCTGTCTACCCCACTAGCTTATAACAAACAGGGCACTGATAAAAAAATTATAAGCTCCATTTTGGAAGAAGATGCTACCGTGAATAAAATGGTGTCCGACCTATACAATGCCAATGTGAAGGCGAAGCCTTATAAACAGACCAATCAAGGCACCGGTGGCGACCTGTTTCAATGGGCCTATTTTCACTTCGGAAGGTTTAGTTTCAGCACTCCGGCATGGTGGATTCCAGAAATAAAAATCGAGACCAAAGAAGGCGAGGGTTCCAAAGAGAAAAAAGACAAAGACGACGCACTGCCCTATGAAGTGAACGTTATGAGGTGGGTTGAACAGGAAGGGCTACAGGAACTATTTGTGCCTTGGCAACCCATTACCCACCCCGACTTCCCCAACCAAACTGTGGAAGTAGGCGGACTACAACCATTTGCTACCACCACACCTCCCTTTAGAATGGTAGATAGCATTGCCATAAGCCATACCAATTTTATTGTGGAATTTACCAAACTTCAACCCAAACTGGAGTGGCACAATGTGCGCACCCAAAAATTGGATGGCGGCTTGGTGCGCATCACTGCCGACCTCTACAACAATGCGCCACTGCCCACCCACTCACAATTGGGTTCAAAATCCAGATGGCTGCAAAAGCTAAAGGTTAGCATCAACAAACCCCAAGAGCAACTGGTAGCGGGCAATCCTACGCAACTTATAGACCATCTTAAGGCCTACGAAAAAAAGACCCTAACCTGGATTGTCAAGGGCTCAGGAAATGTCACCCTCACAGCAGGGGCCCCACATACAGCATATGCAACCAATGCCTTAAAACTTTAAAAGATGAAGACTATAGTTCGTAACACCCTTTGCATTGTTTTATGTCTGGCAGCCCTGCAGTATGGGCAAGCACAGGAAAAGTTTTTTAGGGCCATTGGCACGCCCCATAAGCCCAAAGTACGGGTAAGCTGGAACCGCTACTATACCTATGAGGGCCTTAGGGACATTATGCAGCAGATAGCACAGGCATATCCAGATTTGGCCAAACTGCACAGTATTGGCAAGTCCTACCAAGGCAGGGACATGTTGATGTTGACCATTTCGGATTTTAAAACAGGGGACCCCGATACAAAACCGGCCATGTATATTGACGGGAACATCCATTCCAACGAAATACAGGGCGCCGAATTTTCACTCTATACCGCTTGGTACCTCACCGAAATGTTTGGCGAATTGGACTTTATCAACCAACTGCTTAAGGACAAAACCTTTTACATCATCCCAACCATCAACCCCGATGCGCGGAATAACTTCATGAATGAACCCAACACACCTCATTCGCCCCGTTCTGGTATGATAGTCTTGGATAATGATCTGGACGGACAAGCAGGAGAGGATGGCTATGACGATATTAATGGCGACAACCACATTACCTATATGATTCGCAAATCGCCCGATGGCAATTATATTAAAGACCCTCTCAATCCGAAGCACCTGATAAAGGTAGCACCCGAGCAACGCGGCGAATACGAATTTCTAGGCTATGAAGGCCTAGATAACGACGGCGATGGCGATGTTAACGAAGATGGCATTGGCTATTACGACCCGAACAGGGATTGGGGCTGGAACTGGCAACCAGACTATATACAACGGGGTGCCTACAAGTATCCTTTCAGCCTTCCTGAAAGCCGCAGCATTATGGAATTTGTCATGGCCCATCCCAATATTGCAGGGGCACAGACCTACCACAACTATGGTGGTATGATTTTAAGGGGCCCAGGAGCCGAGGAAGATTTGGATACTTATAACAAATCGGACGTGAAAATATACGATGCCATAGCCCATAAAGGCGAGGAAATCATTACCGGTTATAAATATCTGGTAGTATACAAAGACCTCTACTCGGTATTTGGTGGCGAGTTGGATTGGTTTTACGGCGGCAGGGGAATCTTCTGCTATTCCAACGAGCTCATGAACTCTTACCTTTATTTCCATAAAAACGAAGGCCGCGGCAACCGAGAGGAAGAATTAAAAGTGGACCAATACTTAACTTTCGGCGATGCCTTTGTAGATTGGAAAGAATACCAACACCCCCAATATGGCACCATAGAAATTGGCGGTTTTAAAAAGAACTTTGGCAGGGCACACCCAGGTTTCCTAATGGAACAGGACGCCCATAGGAATATGGCCTTCACCATTTACCATGCTTATCACACCCCTAAATTAAGTGTGACGGACGTGGCTGAAAAAAGCTTGGGCAATGGTTTAAGGGAAATTACCGCCACTATATATAACGAGCGCCTCATCCCTACACACTCCAGCCAAGACTTAAAATATAACATTGAACGCCCAGATTGGGTAAGTATTGATAAGGTAAACGTGGTGGCCGGCATGGTTGTGGACGACGAAGATTTCAACAAGGTCACCGAGCAAGTGGAGCATCCGGAAAAAATCAAGGTAAGCAACATCCCGGGAATGGAAACCGTAAAAGTACGTTGGATTGTTTCCGGCAACGGCAACTACCGTATTAATGTTAATTCTGCCAAGGGAGGCCTTGCGGAGTGGGTGAAATAAACCAAAAATGCATTATTAAGCCACCCCTGCCCAAGAATCCATAGCACTAATTTGTGCCTTATAAGCTTTAGGGAGCAATACGCTCTTGATAAGCCCATCTAGATGTAGATGTCTGCTGAATTGATATACAGGCACTACAGGTTTTAACCAAGCAACACCTGTAAAACCAAGCAACTGTTTCACCTGAGTAGGCACTACCAACTTTTGGGCTTCCAACAAAACTTGGTATCTGAAATTGCCCAAGTGTTTGCGGTATTGTACAAACAAATCTTCGGTATAACTGCTTTGTTGCAGATCGTTCTTTAAATGGGCCTCGCGAACGGGCAACCAAGCCTTATAATTGGGAGGCAGTTCCTTAAGTCCCATACGTAACCCTACCCTATAAAACACATTGTATACCTCTTCCTGCTCCTCGAGTGTTAAGGGCTTTTCCAACAGTTCATAGGCCGCAATAGAATAATAGATGAGCATAAACAACACATCTCGATACGCCCAATCCGGAATAGTATCGCCACGGCTTTGCTCCACCGCTGTATGAATCATTCGCATGGTATCGATAGCACGGTGCGCCTCAGACGCTAAAGAAAAGACAATGTTACGGGCATAGGCCACCGTAGAAAACAACCGCCCCAATGGATCTTGTGGTAACTTCCCCGTAAAGTACAGCCAATCCACCGCCTTGTTTAGGGCAAACTCAGCAGAGGCTCCCGCAAAAATAAATAGGATGGTATCACTCTTGCCCCAAATACGTCGCACCACCGATGCTTTTGAAACGAAATAATCCATAGCCTTTGTGTTGAGACTCTAAGGTACGGAATATTGGAATTTCTAGAAGATATTAAATTAGCAACAAGGAGTTATTATCATTCACTCCTTAATCTTCAACGGTACTGAATTAACCGAAATCAAATCCCTTTCATAAAAGACATAATTATTTTCATGTAATTCCTCCTTCTGAATTTCAGTTAAGTCTTCTTCAGAGTTATCATAGAACTTATTGTTTCTAAACTGTAAACGAACATTATACTCCAAATCTCCTTTAATAAAAAATCCTGATTTATGAGAATTTATAATATTCATATTGAAAGGAAGATTAAAATAGGTTTCAAAATATAGTGTTTCTCCTGGATGAATTTTAATGCACTTTTTAATATACTCTGAGTTATTAGACTTCCACTTATCAGACTTAACACCATATCCAATTCCCTCGTAATAATCATCAATTAAATTATTACAGAAAAGATAATATTCATGGGATAACTGAATTGTTTCATCGGTAAGTATAAACGCATACTTCGCATTAATGCCATTCGAATCAGTTATCATTAAATTTTCTAAATTTAAACATCCAAATCTTTCATGATATCCATAATCAAATGATAATGGATACAAAATATAAGCCACACCATCATTATTTTTAATTTTGAAAGTCATTTTATTCAACGACTTCTCTTGATAATTTTCGGCATAATAAATTTCATGGTAAGCCTCACAATCACCTTTTGGACAATAAGCAAATATTTCATTGTTTAAAATTGTTAATTCAATTCCCTCTATATTTTGTTTACATGATGTAACCAATAGGACAATTAAACTCACATAATTTAAGGCTTTCATACAGACATTCTAATTGATTGGAGGAAATTTCTTATTTAAACTTTAAAAATAATACTTTTAATTCATTACTCATTCGCAAGTAAATCTAGGGAACAGGTAATTTAAACAACGTACCGTTTCTTTAAAAACACTGAACATAATTAAGAAAAATAAGCTTTTCGGTTACGTTCATATTTCTTTAATATCGCTATTCCCAAAAGTCAGCCTAACATAAAACAGATGGCGACCTTATTATTTCATATCCTTATCTAAGTTTTGGAATCTCTTCAACCACCAATAGGGAACCTTTGGTATCAAAATAGCGAACGTTCATATCTATCATATGGGTAGTCCACTTATAAACACCTGCAGCGGCCGCCTGTGCACAAAAGGTAGAATAATCTGTTTGCCCCTGCTGATGGATCTTCAATGCTTGTTTCAAAGCTTCTGAAGAACTTGCCTCACTCACCGGCAACTCAGAATATTTGAAGTCCCCTTCAAGCTTAAAACCTTGCAAACCATAATATATGGTACGCCCATCTGCCACAAAATTATCGTAGTGCGTCACCCCAATGGCCTTGAGGTCCTGCACAAATTGCGGAAAGTCTGCCCCACTTTTAACCTTTCCAAAGGCTTCGTGAATTTGTTCTATTGTAAACATTTCAGTATCTCATTAAATATTATCAAGGAAACTCATTCTATCCCATACAATCATTCGCGGTTCAAATACTCCTATAAAATATTTGGGAAACGAAACAGTCTGTGAACCTTACACTAATTTAAGAAATTTGAATTGAAGAAAATTAAGAAGGGAGAAGTCCTTCTAAAAGAATCTAAAAACAAAAAAGCCATTATTTCTGATGGCTTTCTCCCATTAATATTATTTTATTAAACTATTTCAATGAAGGACTATTGAAATTTCCACATTTTACGAAAACAAGGAAATTAGTTTTGTTTCTTGGCAGGAAACTTAGAGTTATCAAACCAATTCATCCAAGATTTCATAAGTATGATTGAATTTTAAAAATAATAATAAACTAACTATCCTAGTTTTCTGAATTTTTAATTATTCCAATCTGTTTTAGATAGATAAAATATTATATCATGTGGATTTCTGTAAAATTCCATGTAGTCTTCATAATTGGAGAAGACACGATAACCATCATTCCATCCAAGTGCAGTGACATTAATAATTTCAATTACAACTGACTGAGGCAGCTGAAACATCCTTTTCCCTTCGCTGTCTGTTTTAGCGTAGTCAACAACAAATGCGCAATTATCCCAAGTACAATCATTATAATAACCAAACATGGCGGCTCTTGAATCGGGTATTGGTAATCCGGTATCTTCGTCTAAAACATAAACATTAAAGGTTTTAGGTTGATAATCAGCATCAGAGTCATTACTGCAAGAAACTAGCAGTGAGAAAAAAAATAAATAAATCCACCTATTTGCTACTTTAAAATACATTTTTCAATTCTTTACAGTTTGTAAAAAAAATTAAAAGGCTAAACACCGAGATATCCTGAAATACCAGACCAAATAAAGTTAATAAAATTATTTATATCAACTTAAACTAAGTCCAGACACCAAAACATTTTTCACCTTCATCACAGTTGTTGTTGTTGATTCCCCTATTATTTCAGCTACTTCAAACACGGTAAGGCCTCTTTTAACCTTTTTAACAATTACTGGACCTATGACAAATCTGGTTTAATTGGCACATTCTTTCCTGAAAAATGAATATGAAACCAAAGAGAGGAAAACTGTAATTATCCTTTTGACTAGAGTTAACAAGGCTTCGCAAGAATTAGGCACAAAAAAAGCCATCATTTCTGATGGCTTTCTCTAAGCTTGCTCCCCCTCTTGGGGAGTAATATATATTTTCAGCAAATTCAAAACATCTTAAAACCCTTGTAAATAGTAAGATTATATGTTTACCCCAAGTCCACTAAAATAGTCTATGGTTGTAGAAAATATGGTAACGGTTGTAGAAAGCGTTGTAGAAAATAATATATTAGCCTTTCAAAAAATAAACAATGGCTTCAGTTAGATATTCTTTAAAATCAGACAACCCAAACTCATCGGTTTATATCCGTTTTGCTATTGACCGAAAAAATCAATTCGAGCGCTCAACAAAGATTAAAATTCCAAACCCAAAGTCAGATTGGAGCGGTGTGATAGACAATAAAAAACCATCAAAACAAAATCAAAAACGTAGTAGAGGAAAATGTATGCCGAAACAGAACAGCGAAATAAACAAAGGCATTCATAAGAAGTTAAAAAAACTACATGATTTCATTTTAGAAGAATATAACGCAGACTATAGCAACGAAAATATTGATAAGGATTCCATAAATTCTAATTGGTTAAAAACAAAAATTGAAGAATGCTTTAACAGAACTCCTACTGCTGACCTGGACTTTTTCACAACATTTGCAGACAAGTATCATAGGGAAATGGACACCTATATTATGGATGGAATTAAATATAAGTACAGCCAAGGCACGAAAGATAAGATGCGTTATTTAATCAATCACATTAAAGACTACGAATCCTTTAATAACAAAAAGATAAAATTTAAAGACATAGATACTGCATTTGCAAATGACTTAAACGACTACTTCGTTGAAGAAAAAGACCATTCTAAAAATACAAGAGGCCATAATTTCAAAAAATTTAAGACCATTTTGCTTGCAGCTAAAAGACAAGGGATTCAAATGAATCCAGATTTTGAAAACATTAAAGGGTTCTCCGATGAAAGAATTATCACAGTCTTATCAATCGACGAACTTTATACAATTAGCCAAATCACTCTTAAAGAAAAAAATTTAGATATGGCAAAAGATTGGCTTTTAATAGGCTGTGATATAGGCCAACGTATTTCAGATCTTCATAGGCTGAATAAATCCAAAATCATTGAAGAAAACGGATTTCGTTTTATTAAACTAAGGCAGTTCAAAACTAAAAGATTAGTACAAATACCAATTTCCGAACAAGTTGAAGAGATTCTGAGAAAATACAACGGAAACTTCCCCCCTGTATTTAGTTCTAATCCCAGCAGTAATAGAACACTATCTAGCAAATATATGAAGTTGGTTTGCAAAGAGGCCAAACTAACGGAATCGGTAAAAGGAAGACTGAATGGCAAAGATGGGGTATACCCAAAATACAAGCTAATATCAAATCATTCCTGTAGACGATCATTTGCTTCCAACAGATACGGAACTCCATTTTTCACCACCCCTCAAATAATGGAAATAACAGGCCATGTAACGGAAAAAAATTTCTTATTGTACATTGGAGAATCAGAAAATAAATTTAGCCAACAGAATGCTAAGAGCTTTCAATTAATGGAGGCGTATTATAAAGCAGAACGAGCAAAAAACAATAATGCCACATTAAGGAAAGCATAAATTGAATGAGTATAATACATGATATCACCATGAGCCGACAGAAAAATAAAAGCGAGAAATATAAAGAATACCCTTTAATGCTTTTTATTAAACAGCAATTTTATGACGAAGAAAAATATTCATGGAAAATGAGCAAGGTTAAGGATCACATCCAAAAATATAACAATAACGACTTCTTAAATCCAAACTTAATCGAAAAACAGTTTAATGAGTTTTACACAGTTTACCCAAAAGGAAAAACGAGTGCCTATAAATTCCTTGCCCTTTTAAAAAAAAATTGGAATAACCTAATTCCAATCCCAGAGAAGCTTCACACAAAGGGAGACCTATATGAGCTGCCAAAAGTAATCCAACATCTGCACCAATCCTTTATTGATGAAACACTTGAAGTTACTTTAAAAAAAGTACATGACTCTTTAGAACTTGATATGTCTTACGAGTCTTGGAGGCGATTCTACTTTGAAAACAGAAAATAATTTCACTAGAAAATCAAAGTTCTAAAAAATTGGATGATCGCTAATGAATAAAATAATTATTCAATAGTGATCATTTTCTTTTATTCAGCGCTTAAAATCTCCCTAAAACAAGTTACAACTCCAATTTTTCAGTTGTAAACTGCTCTAAGCAACCCTCCTAATTTTGTCCCATCAAACAGCTATTTGAAATCAAATTAAACATGGTTGAATATGATGGCATGCAATCCTTCAACCATTATTGTTTTAAACTTTTAATTATAAAATCAGATTGATGATACAAAAAGATATTACCCAATTATATGGCTTAAATCCAAGCCAAATAGAAGAACTTATTGATTCCAAATTTGAAAAATTGGCTAACACCATTGAGGACAAATTACAACATGATAGACCTAAAAAATTTCTTACCAGAAAGGAAGTTGCCAAAATGTTAGACATTAACCTTAGTACGCTCAATTCTTGGGCTAAACAGGGCAAACTATCCCCTTTAGCACTCGGAAAGAGAATTTACTTCAAGGGAGAGGATATTGAAAATGCAATGGTAAAATTAAACGAAAAAACATGGTAGATTATATAAAAGCGAGAATCAACGGAACATTTGAAGATTTAGAAACCATTTTAAACCACGAAATGCTTGAATTCAAAACTATAGTAAGCAAAAAAACAGGAGAAATATATCGTACTTCAAGAGCTAAGTATAGAGGCTTAACATTTAAGCATCATCAAAGGCACGACGAAGACCGCTTCCCTATCTTAACAATTGAAGGCAGTTTACATAAATTCTGGAATGACGGACATCAGAATTTCAATGATTTCTCGATAAAAGACTTACATGATGTTAGCGATGAACTCTCCGAGGAATTTGGAATAGAACCCTTTCAAATAGAATTACAATGTTTAGAACTTGGTGTTAATATAAAGCCTTCTATCAGTTCTTATGAAATTATTCAAAACTGTTTAATGCACAAAACAAAGGAACTGAAATCAACTTTCGTTAAAGGAAGAGGCTCATACAAACAAGCTAAATATAGAGATAAAGTTATAAAAGTTTACGATAAGATGATTCAGTTTCGAAGTAGGTATCCAGAGCTAACAGAGGAAATTCTGAGATTTGAAGTAAAATTTCTCAACAAAAGAGCTCTCGGAAAAAAGAAATATACACTTTACATGATATTTTGCGCTTTGACATAAAAACATTTAAAAAGCTTATCCTTGAGGAATGGTATCATATATTATTTTTTGACAGTAACGCAATTTCAACTACCGACAAAAACTACTATCGCTATAACAATATAAATTATTGGTTGGAACTTGAAAGAAGCAATTTCAAGTATCATAGAGCAAATTTAAGGGGTATAATAGACGAATCGTCAAAAAGCATATATAAAGAGCTTTGTGAGCTTCTAAATCAGAAAATAGAAGACTTAATGCCCTACCCAAATTGCCCACTTGTATATATATAGGCCTTTTGGATAGAAAACCAATTAACAATAGATAATAACTATAGCACTATAAAACTTAGAAGTCTGGGCAAGACTATGCTTCAAAGTAAAAAAACCTAAAAGTTCTTGAATCTATTACTCAAAAAATACCCCGTACCTAAATTAAAATCGTTTTTCTTTAGGGCGGGGTTCTATTTATAGACGCCTAGAGAGGCAACCTTTCTCTCAGAGACAATTTTTCCATTTTTACCGTGCATAATCACTAAAATCACAAGATTATAAAAAGGGTACTCAAATAGTATACAAGTAGTATTTTAAGGGGTCATTAATCAAAAGAAAAGCCTTATTGCTTTCCGACTATAGGGTTATCCCTTTTTCTTAGCTTAGATTCCAAAAAAGGGACTATAACATTATAGTTTTCAACCTCCAATTCAATAATACTTAATCTAAATGTTTCCCCTCCCAAAAACTCCTCTCTTGCCTTTAGCTTCATGGAAAATGTAGATTTGTCTAATCCATTATTAATATGCCCACGAATTCTACCTCCTATATTTTTGGATTTCCCCATATATAAAGGAATCCACTCAGCAATTCCCTCTTGATTAATATGAGCTTCTATCCTAGCTTTATAAGTTGTAGGAGTAAATCTATGCCTAAATTTGGGCAGATTCCAATGATCACAAAACTCCTCTGCCCAAGATTTAAAGCTAGAGTGTTTTCCATTGTTTTTTATTTCGAATAGATAAACGCCACTTTTAGATATATCTTCCCAAGGTATTTCTTCTTCTGAATTTCTTAAATTAAATTCACAGCTTTTCTCCCAAACTAAGGACTTAATCTGGTTATCAATAAAACCTAATTGTTCAGAAATTACTCTATCTACTGATGCTAAATTCAAATTATTATCCATTAATTTATTCTATTCCTCACATCTCAATGTCCATATATTCTTCATTTGTATAAGAACTCCTGAGCATAGGCTTCCTCATAGACGTTTTACCATCAGATTTCCTTCCCGTTTTATGGCAATAATTTTCAGGATAATCATAATTTTGAAAAACTACCCATGAGCGAAATGCTTTGTAACTGAAGGGTCTTTCAGGGTTAAAAGGAATGGTCTCTCCCGTCCTAATACAATATCCATTAGCATTAGACTCACCCTCATTTCTCCCTTTATCTTGCTCTATATTTACATCTTGAACTTTTGAACCAAAATCATTTTCCTCTTTTGATGGAATTTCCCTTTGAGGCTTTTGATCAAATACCTTATTTAAGTTTTGCTGAAGAGTCAGATCAAAGGAATCTAAAGACCTTTTCTCATACTCACAGCGTACAGAAAAGAATTCCTTAGAAACATCATAAAGCACCTTTGATTGCTGATAAACTTTTTTAAGACCAAACAGCTTACTCGAAGTTTGAGGTCTTTTTAAAAATACTACATCACTGTTTGAAAAGACAAGATTTAAAGTAAACTCATCAGTTTCCTCAAAAAGCTTTTCAAGCGGATTTAGAATATTCCTTTCAAAAAACACTCCGTATTCGATATTATTTACCATTGATAAACCATATAAATTCAATGACGTAATTAGCCCTTCACGTTCATTACAATAAAATTTAGCATGTAAATCCTTGTTATATAAAATGGCTATATTCTTGAATTCTGAAAAATAGGTGAAATCATCTTCATTAAAACTCTTATGCTTATAATCTTCATTTTTACCGAATACTATAAAAACGAAAATTTCATGATTACTTTTAATTTTATCCAAGACACTTTTTGTATGCTCATCTAGCTTAATAAAAGGAGAAACAATAATTAGATATTTCTTCGCATTCCAGATAATATCCGTTAATTTTTCTTCCAACAAATTACCTGTTAAAAACTTACTCATTTAAATTGGTTTATAAATATTTACAAAAATCTTATTTGAAACAACAGATAGTTCTATCCGCATTTTTTAAAAGCCACCATTAATTATTTTCATCATTTTATCGTAATTAAACACAGTCAATTTCAATGATGTTAGCCCCACTAAGCCCCCATTATTATCGCTATCTACTTGCTCCATTTCAATAGAAAAAGACATTACCACAGACCTTCCTGCCCAACGACAAGTTAAAGTTTTATCATCCATGGTATCTGGGTTACCTAAAGCTATTACAAGGTGATTTAAGATATCTTCATACTGCTTAAAGACTATTGGATCATTTATTGGCTTTTTAATAAAATGAACGGCAGATAAAGCTACTAACTCTTCTTCTCTCTTGTCAAAAGTTAGCTCAAACAAATCTACCTTGTACCCAAACATATCTCTCAAATTGCTATCATTTGGTTTCCAGATACAAAACTGCTTGTTAGGATCATTGCTTGGAGCGACTTCTAGATCATTAAAAATTGAATAATGCATTCCCAACTTCAAATGTTTGAAACCATTACGTTGATCCACCTTTTCATTTTGACCAAAAGAAATCACAGAAATGAACAATAACACAATAAGACATATTTTTTTCATGTATAGTAGATTTAGAAAATTTAAAAGAATAAAACCATTAGGTATCTATTGAACCGATAATCAGAGAATCAATCCTCCCAACCGCATAGAGTCCTGTTCTTCTTCTTGGCTTCAGACAAACTCACTGATACAATGTCTGACTTGCAATTTGAAAGTCCTCTACAATTTTTCATTAAATGATACTTTGTACTATAGCTACCTGTGCAGAGAAATACATCACTAGTTTGAATGGATAGTAAGAAAATAAAGGTAGCCCCTAATGAAATCAAAAGTTTTCTCATCGTGGTTGGTTGGAGTTTAGGAACGGCAAGATACATTAACGCTCCTTTTCTTGCAATGCAGAATTCGAATATTCAAATCAAAACATTCGGTATCGGGGTTAAAAAACCCTTTAAACACCAATCTTTCAATACAATACAAAAGCAAGAATAAAAAGTAAGGATTAAACATGTAAACTATTCATAAAAAAACAATCCATACAACACTCAATAACTGCATTTTACAGAATTATCTCCATTATTCTTTGTTTATATGTAAGAGCAAATATTAGAAAAACACTAAGGCCTACTCAATTGCATAAAAAAGAAAAAAGTATTCATTCAAGGAATATAACCTACTCCTTTAACCCCACGTAACTACTATTTTCATATTTACAGATATGATAGGGAGTCCCGAATTCAGTAGTAAAATAATAGAACCCCCTAAGTTCTAAATGCCTCTTTAAAGTCTGTTTAGAAGGCATCATTGGCTCAAGAGTTTTCATCACCTTACAAAAGGTATTCAAATTTGTATCAGCATATACAATTTTACTATTCTGTATTGCGACAATAACTTCCTTAATTCGCTTGTTCATAAAAATATTAAAATGCTTATATAAATATTTATTGTTAATATAAGTGCTTTAATGTTAATAAATAAAAAGCAAAAAACAATAAAAAAGTCGTTCAAATTACGACTAATAGCTTAATTTTACGTAAATTAAAAAAGCCAATGCGCGAACATTGGCTTTAGATTAAACCGCTAAAGAAATACTATTATTCAATCTTTAGCGTTACTGTTAAACTACCTTGAGGTAGTAATTCGAGTTGTAACTTTCATTGGAATACTTCGGTATCCAAATGGAGTTTTAACTCTTACATACACAGTTTTAGTTACCGTTCTTGTCACAGGCATGCTAAAATTGTATTTGATAGAGAGCTAATACTAAACACGTCTCTCTGTCGTGTTATAACAAAGGACACTCTGGTAAAGTGTCCTTTGCTAATTCTACACCCCATTGAAGAGGTTTTTGTGAGCTTCACGCATTAGGATAGTTTCAACATAATTATTGAAATTCCTGTTGTCTTCAACAGCAAGCCGCTCTAACTTTTGAATTAGAGAATCTTCTAACCTAATGGTCTTTGTTCTTGTTTGCTTTTGCTTTGACATTTAAACTTATTTTTGGATTAACAGCTCTACTAATTTAAGAACTGATATCTTTTGTATTCATTTTCAAAGCAAATGTTTTAAACAATATTATTAACAATCAACATGTTACAACTTCAAAAAAAAGATATTACCACCATATATCCAACTATCAAGAAACAGCTAAAATCGTAAACAATTCAAACTCAAAGAGCTTTCTAAAATTATTGATAACCTCATTTATTTTCAATAATCCATAAAGTAAAAAACCATAGGATCAAATTACAAAACACTGTTTTACAATTCATTAAACAAACTCACACTTGATAACTGTAACATACAAGAGCTTAAAACAGAATAATACTGAGGTCTAAATAATCACAGAAACATGCTAAAAATTAGTTCACCCACAAAAAAAACACTAACACACTGAATTAAAATTCAATACCAAAAAAAATGAATTTCTCAAATTACACTTACCCTATTTTTCACCCTTTAATGGGAAAATTTTTCATTTAAAGTTAGATTTTTTCAAATTCGCTATTCAAAATTAAATATCATCATAAATGAACCGCTCAGAAGCCAAAACAGAAATCATTAATTTTTTAAATCGTTACGATAAAGCGTTTACTGTTCTTGACACTATTGCTTTTATGTCATTAATAAGAATAATCTTAGAATATGACGATAGCAAAGCGAATTGGAAACTAATCAACTTCTATTGCAATTGGACCTTACACAAGAGTTTAACACAAAAAAATTACGGGCATACAACATGGCTATTTGATTTAATAGCCCGCTCATACAATCAAAATTACGGTAACGATCAGCAAATTATAAATGATATATCTGAAGCAATCGGATTACAATCCCTAAAAAATGAATTTCAACCCTTTTTAAGAAGTATCTTTACAGAACAAGAACTTTCAGACGAAAAAACAACTTTACACAACAGTCTTATACAAACAATCGCCCATGTAATAAAGAATAGAACTGTATTTAATCAAAAAACAGCTGGAAATTACACATGCGGACTATTAGATTTGGCTACTTCAATACCCAATCAACAAGTATTCATATCAAAGATTGAATTAATTGCCCGAACGATCAATCAAGTGCCAAATTCTGCCTGTTTAGCCATCTATTTTGACCCCCCTGCACCTAGTAGGCTAGATCCAAACGCTCCTTTCTCCATTGTATCAATAAACCCACTAGACTAAAAGTCTGTATAATTCTTATCTTTTTACAAAAATGACTACACCTAAAAAGTTTGCATTTACACTAATGCCCTTCGATGCCGCTTTCGACGACGTATATAATTTAGGCATAAAACAAACCTGCACTGAATTGAATGTTTATTGCGAAAGAGTAGACGAACAAATATTTTCAGAAAGGATTTTGGATAGAATTTACAACCAGATAGCCAAAGCAGACCTAATAATTGCAGACATGACAGGGCGCAATGCAAATGTATTCTATGAAGTCGGCTATGCCCATGGTATTGGCAAAAAAGTAATATTCCTAACTAAAAACTCCGACGATATTCCATTTGACCTCAAACACTTTCCTCATATAATTTACGATGGTAAGATAACCCTTTTAAAGAAAAACTTAAAAACTAGAATAAGTTGGTATCTTAAGGACAACCCTGAACTAGAAAATACAGCTTTTGATTTTGGCTTAGAATTCCTCTACGACGGTAATAAAATCATAGAAGGTTCTGAAATCTGCATTCAGGGATACAATACGTTGAATCAAACTGCCACATTAAATATTGACATTTTTAATTCATCCGATAAAATTTTTGATTCAAAATTTTCTCTTGGATTAGAAATTGACCAAAAAAACAAAGATCTGTTTGGAGGCTTTCATAATGACCCTATAAAAACTTCTGCAAACAAAATAATGCTTCGTTCAAAATCAATCAATAAAATCTATCCAAATTCATATAAAACAGTCTCATTTTATTTAAAAATTCCTTTTGCAGGACTTAAAGAATCCTTAGAGATAATGACCAACTTAAAAATATTCACTAGCCTAGAACGCCGTGAAATCAATTTTAAAATTCTAATTCCAGAGTCAAAACCCACAGTGTGGTAAGTCAATTGTTCCAACAAATAAAATACATAGAACCATATTTCAATGAAATTGATGATTAGTTAATACTTCCCTACAGGCGAATATCAAGATTAAATAACAGTAATAAACGAATCTCTATAAGAGCTATTAGTCCCATCCTTAACTTCATAAAATAATATAGTCCGATCACAAAAGATCGGACTATATTTCATTTGTTCTCACCTAAACCTTCCTTGAAAGCTTTCGAATCCCTGAGTAAAATTTCCTTATCGATTAGTTTCAATTTTTGGTAAGCATTTTTATGCTTGCCCATACTACAACATTTTAGAGACGCTTTTGAACCACAATAACAAGGATCATCATAACTTAACAAACTCCCATCACAAAAATCCTGAAGAATATTAGTAATTATATAAGGGTCTTTTATATCTAAAATATCCTGATAAGCCTGCAGTTCACCTAAAACACCATGAGAATACTCACCTAAAAAATACCTCCCATTAATCTCATAGTATGAGTTATTTCGAAAATAAGGAACGACAATTTCATTTATGAATTCATTAAAGGAATTGATCTTTGTTTTCAAAATTATCTGAGCCATTGCGTCAGTAGTAAAACAACATGCCCCATCACTATAAACATGCCTATCAGCCTTTTTTGGAATCCTATCTCCTATCTCATACACTTTAGGAAAATTATTTGGGTAATCATTTAAGCATATCTTTACTTCATAGAAATCACCCCTTGAGACCCATATTTTACCAATTAATATCCCTTTTAAACTATCATAAACTAAGTCATTATGCTTTTTTAGAGCGATTTTTATTTCATCCTCCATTGGAATACGGCTTCGGTTTAATTATTGCTGAACCCAAAGCACTAGAAAGTTTATTACTTTTGCATTCCTCGTCTTCGTTTTCACCTAAAGGGAATCTATCTCCAAATTGACCATTCCTAAGTATTTCAGATGCCTTTTTATAATTTTTCTCAGCCTTAGCCTTCTCACAATCATTAACTAAACTTTCCAAGGTCTTCATAAAATCCTCCTCACGAGTCTTAGAATATCCAGAAAACAAATCCTCATCACTAGGAACAGTAGGTCTATAACATTCAAACCTATTTGACAATTCATCAAAAATTGCATTTACTGTCTTCCTAAAAGCATCATCTAAATTATCTTCATCCACATAAAAATTATTAGCCAAAATGGTTAGCTCAAACCCCCTTGGTAATCGGAGAGATGCGTTTTTTTGTTCCCTAAAGTTTTTCCAAGCCTTCAAACATCTCACAATTGCCTCTAATCTCGATTTCTTCTTTTTTTGAACATTAAACCATTCATAAAATGCTTTTGGATCACTTTCTAACCAATCCTTAGATTTATGTGCTAATTCTATTGAATCATTGAGCTTATAATATATAGGTAAGTCGATGTGCTTTCCATCAACAAAAAGAACTCTAACACAAGTAGTTTTATCCTTCGGATTTTGCGAAGTATAATCTTTTACAGCTTCACAAATCCAACTATGCCATGTATCAATAGCCCTCCTATTATCTTCATTATCCTTTTCTACGAAATATATGCCATCATCTAAATCATATTTAAGAACAGCCTTCCCGTTATCATCATACTCTGTTAGGGGATTAACTGCTGTATTCATCATAATTGATCCTTGAGTATGAAACTTAGGTTGCAATTCCTTATCTTTCTTATCCTTAAACCAGTTCTTTATTTGCGTCCTCAACCCACTTCTACTCTTCTTAAGACTTTCTTTCTTTGCCTTGGTTAATTTAATATTACCGTCAAATCCTATATATTCTTTATTTAATACTGCCATATTTTACTATTTAAAATTCATGAGTTGTATCCCCACTAATCCATTTCATATCTTTATAGTACCCTCGAGTTTGGTAAGGAAGTCTATTAGTATAATAATATCCATTTAATGACCTTTCCTTATTCTTGTCCACAATTTTGAGCACATCTGTACCAAAGTGAGGCGCAAAATTTTGTTGAACACAACCATGATTAAAATAAGAATATACTAACTGTTGATGCTTCTTATCTTCTGTATCGGTAATTACTACTCCTTCACTAACTGAAAGTGTAGACCTAGTCCCATCTACTTTTATAGTAAAAGATGTAACAATTATCTTACTCCCTGTTTGCTCAATTATTTTAACATGATCCAATAAACCTGTCTCAATTTGACCTTGATCGTTGAGGAATTTATACTCCAACTTTCCTTCATATCTACCAGAGTAATCTTTAACCCAAAAGAGATACTTAAAAGGCTTATACTTCCACAAAAACTTATCTATGCCAAAAACTGAGAAACCTAAAACAACTGTAGTAGAGGGAAATTGAAAATAAACCTCACTCAATCTCTCATTAATCATAGGTAAAACGAAATCAAGGATATAACCTAAAAAAGCTCCCAACAATAGAACAAAGGGAATCATTATAGACGGCCTATAATACTTAAAGTAATTCTGCTCCATATCTTATCCTTTTGATTTTCTTGGATCAATGGATCTAGGATAAGTACGTTCTTCCTGAAAACGGCCATCACCTTTATGAATTATGAGTGATCCTCCTCCATTTTTAACAATAAACTCCTTTGATTGCCTAATAGCCTCTGGCTTATTGGAATCAATAATTTTAGATGCCCTTTGCGCACCCTCTCTCTGTAATTTGTAAATGCCATTTTTATGGCTCAAATGAAATTTTTCCATTTTGCTACTAAAAAATTTTTAAGGTTAGTATTTTTCGGGACTAACGTTAACCGAGAAAGGAGAATAGAGGTATTTTGTGGAGAGGAAATAATTTTTATATTTGCACCCACAAGAATAAGAGCGGCTTTTCCTTTCTAAGCAAACCGCTCTCAGCTATTTAAAACAAAGTCCTTTCGGTCAGAGGTTAGGACTTTTGTCTTTTGGGCATAATTCCAACCTTCATGCCACTTTCTTAAAAATTTGTTAAATTGTCATTGTGTCAGTTGTACTGAGCAAACAAAAGAATAAGCAACCTCATTAATTATCTAAAACATAAGAAGTTAACTTTATTGCCGAAAAATTCAAAAACATGACAACAAGACAACAACAATATGTCATGTATTACCTTCAGCCCCAAATAATCGACTAGATTAGTTCTCAAGGAATTCCTAAAAGAAGAACAGGAATTTATTTCAGTTCCAAAAAAGTGGAAACTAATTGTTTTCAAGAAACCATTCTACCAATAGAGGATTCATAGATCGATATTTAAGTGTTTGCTCCTCATAGTTCAAAACAAATTCCCTTGGAATTTCAATACCATAATAGACATGAGGTAAGGTATCTTCCCCATTCAAAGGGTCAGAAGGATCAGACATTCTCGCTAAATCAACAATCCTTTCATCTAGAATATTAAAACTATGGGTAATTAGGTTATACCAAAATTCTTGCCTATGCACAAAACCCGTAAAATATCTAAATTGACCATTCAAAATCGTTAGGGCTTTTGCAGAATAATGACATTGATAATAAGCATGATTGTAGCCCATTTCCAATAATTCACCAAAAACTTCCTCAGAAGGACGAGCCTCTTCATAATTATGAATTTCACCTAATGGGACTAAATTCTCTCTAACCCACTCATTAAATTCCTCTTGATTACAGTTATGTAAATTTCCATAGAATGGCTCTCCCTCTTCTAAACATAAATTATAAAAATCTGTCAAATAAATATCATTCATAATAATATACAAGCTTTATAGCCACATTAATCAGCATAAACAATCTCTCTTTCAATAAGTCTTTTAGCAATCATGGCTTCTGTTTCAAATGGAATTTTTTGAATCCAATTACCTTTTTCATCATAAATATACTCTGCACTATATCTAAGCGAATTATCCTCCCATACCTTGATAAGATTCCCTCCTAGATCACACTGAAACGTCAATGTCCAAATTTTTTCCCCTGTGTTTTTCGCAAATTTTTCCCTTTTCACAGGAAATCTAAACTCATTATCACCATAGTAGTTTACATAAGATGCCACTGAATTCTCCAATTTTAATTGCCTCCCTTTATTATCATAGCTAAGAATTCGCTCAACTTCCATATAAACTTGACCACTGTCACCAGAACTTTCTCCATACTGCTCGATTGTAAAAAACCCGTTATCATTTAAAACATAAATATCATAACTTGATTTCGGGATACCATCAGAGCTATAATCCTGCCTTTTGATAGTATTACCCTCATATACATATACAGTTCTAAAAACAAGAGAACCTTCACTATTATATGAACTTATAAGCCTCAAATTTCCATTTTCATATTCAAAAATTTGAACGTCCTTAACGACACGTTCATCTTCATAATTCACAATCTTGAATAACATTCCAACTTCGTTAAAAACAAATTCTCTCTTGCAGTTCAAATCCCCCTTAGAAAGCTCCCCAAATTTATCTACTATCGAATATGATCTCTGTATAATCTTTTTAACTTCTCCTTTAATAGATCCATGCTTTATAAAATCACCAAATAAAAAATCGGAATCAGACATATCCGACCCACATTGACCATATGATATTAAACTTGTAAAAATTGAAATTAACAATCCTAGAATTACCTTCTTCATAGATTTTAAATGTTACTACCTTTTATATTCAACCGACATTGAGTATTTATATCTCAATATTAATCCAATCAGTAAAAACTCACAATAAAAAACTTATACAAATTAAGTTCAACATGAAAACCTTTTATAAAATAGCTACTGATGCAGATCTTGCCCAAATTTGAGAAGGTTGTAGAAATGGTTGTAGAAAAAAAGGAAAAAAAAAAGGCAAGCAATTCTTTTTGAACTACTTGCCTTTAAAGCTTGCTCCCCCTCTTGGGCTCGAACCAAGGACCCTTTGATTAACAGTCAAATGCTCTAACCAACTGAGCTAAGGAGGAGTATTATTCGCTTTGCGAGTGCAAATATAAGAGGTTTTTTTTGATTCGCGCAAACTTTTTTTAAAAAAATTTTTATTTAAATATCGCTTTAAAAAGATCGTTCCCATTTGCGAATAAAACCAACGCTATAAGTATAAAGAAACCAACCATTTGCGCGCGCTCCAAGAATTTTTCGCTTGGCGCTCTCCCTGAAACCATTTCGTACAACAAAAACATCACATGCCCTCCATCCAAGGCTGGAATTGGTAATAAATTCAAAACACCAAGCATAATGGACAAGAATGCGGTCAAGGCCCAAAAGTCCTGCCAGCTCCAAGTATCCGGGAATACATCATAAATAGCCTTAAAGCCTCCCACCCCTTTATAAGCCCCTGTTTTAGGATTGAAAATCTTTTTCAATTGCTCGCCATAGCCAGAGATTTGGTCCTTGAACTTTGTAAACCCTACACCAAAGCTCTCTCCAAAACCATATTCTTTTTTAATGATATGGTAATAACCTGCCGCTTCAATATCACTTAAATCCCCTCCTGCCAAGATTTCCATCTTACCTTCAGGACTAATTTGTAATTGCTTCTGGATGCTTTTCCCATCACGCAGCACATCGGCGGTAACGGTTTGTCCCTTAAACTGACCTGCCACACTTTCAATCTGGTCATAATACTTTAATGGCACCCCATTCAATTCGGTAATGATATCCTTTGGCAATAATCCGGCTCCCTTATTAATGGAAGTATCCGGTAGTTTCCCCACCACAAACGGAAAACGCAAACCAAAAAAGCTCTTGCTTTCCCCATCACTAAGTTTTCCCAAAAAATCTTCCGGTAAGGCCACTTCTTTCGTCTGCCCATCTCTTTCAATGGTCAAAGTTTCTGCAGAAATCACTTTACGGCGTATTTCAGACACATATTGTATAGGCTCCCCATTTATAGCGACTACCTTATCTCCCGTCTCTATTCCCAAATCGGTCAAGATTGGATTGGTCACCACATAGCCTTCCTGTACACTCTTGGCATCGATATCTATATCACCAAAGGCAAAAGACAGGAACACATAGATGACATAGGCCAAAATAAAGTTCACGGTCACACCACCCAACATGATGATCAATCGCTGCCAAGCTGGTTTGCTTCGGAACTCCCATGGCTGCGGCTCCTGTGCCATTTGTTCGGTATCCATACTTTCGTCTATCATACCGGCAATCTTTACATAGCCACCCAAAGGCAGCCAGCCAATACCATAGACGGTTTCGCCTATTTTCTTTTTAAACAGTGAAAATTTTATATCGAAGAAGAGGTAGAATTTCTCTACGCGAGTCTTAAATAATTTAGCTGGGATAAAATGCCCTAACTCATGAAGTACAATAAGTAGGGATAAACTCAATAAAAATTGAGAGATCTTGATAACAAATTCCATGTATGTCTATAAAAATTTAAGGAACAAAAATAGTCTTTTAGTGCTATTTAGAAAATTCAGTAGGGGTTTCACTAGTTTTTTAACACCGATTTATTAATGATGCCTTTATTAGTCGTGAGTTTCACAAAAAACATACCAACACTATAAGGTGTCAGATTAATGCTGGATGTTTCGGCACTCTTTAAAACCAATTGCCCTAACGGATTGTATACATCAACCTGCTCAACAACAACATTATCAGGCTTTTCAATATACAAAACCGCAGTGGTTGGATTAGGATATAAACGCAATTGCGAGGCCAATGCCAAATCGGCAACACCCAGGGTGACATTATCGTTTTTACTGATCAGGTCCGACTCTGGATCAAACAGCACTTCGCTTACGGTAAAGTCAACCACTTCCGTAAATACTTGCCCATTACTGGTATTATCGAGCACCAAATCCAAGACTTCGCCTTGTGTACCGATCAATCGGACGGGCACTGGCGCTTCAAAAAAGGACACACTAGGGTCGCTTTGAATTTGATTGACTTCTATTTCGAATGTTGTCTCAGTAGGTTGCGAACAATTTAAAGTATAGCTAGGATACCCTTCATTATACACCCAGTCGTCAAAGAACTCCGTAAGGTCTTCTCCTGTGGCGGTTTCCATAATCTCAATAAAGTCTACAGTTTTGGCATAAGCATAGGCATGGTCTTCATCGGCCAAATAATTGGTCAAACCTTGATAAAAATCGGTATCTCCCACCTTTTTTCGAAGCATATGCAACACCATCGCTCCTTTATTATAGGAGAGACGGCTGCTAAAAATTCTATTTACACTCAAAGTGTCAGCATCAGAAAGGTATACTGCACCGTCCGGCAACGAGGTAATGGAATTGACGCGTTGCGCCTTCCAGGTCACAAAATCGGCAGGCTCATCCATATCTTCGATTACCAGACCCGATAAATAGGTAGCAAAGCCTTCATTCAGCCAAATATCTTTCCAACTACCACAGGTAATCTTGTCTCCAAACCATTGGTGGGCCAACTCATGGGCAATCAAATTCCTTCCAAAGCTTCCCATAAAAGACACGGTAGTATGTTCCATACCGCCTCCCCAACCAAATTGGGCATGCCCATATTTTTCAAGAGCGAACGGATATTCTTCAAACAACTCGGTAAACAGTTCCATGATATCTACCGTCACCTCTGTATTCACTTGCGCCGAAGCCAAATTTTCAGGATACACATAGTTCACAATATCAAAAGGAGCACCGTTATTTTCCACTGTATGGCTATACACTTCATAATTGGTCACGGCCATAGCCACCAAATAAGCTGGAATTGGGTATCGATGTTTAAAATGAGTGGTTTTGGTATCCGTATCCAATACCTGGCTTTGTTCCACCCCATTGGCCACAGCAACATAAGCCTCATTGTCTGGATTGAATTTTGGCGTGGTAATAAACACATCCAAAGAATCGGCCTTATCATTAAGATCCTGCTTACAGGGCCACCAACCTTTGGCCCCATAGGGTTCAGAAAGCGTCCATATAATAGGATCTCCATTATGACTGGATTGTTCAAACGATCCAAAACCTGTACTTACTGGATTCCCCGAATACGAAATGGTTAATGAATCCAACACCCCTGCATTGATGGTTTCCGATAAGGTAATCACCAACTCATCATTGGCATCTTGGGTAAAGGTCTGCGACACCCCATTCTTCAATACCTCAGTCACAACCATATCATCCACTAAATCGAAATAAATTTGCGTCAAGGTTTCCTTGGCCTCAAAATAAGTCGTCACTTCTCCTTCTATAAACGCCTCTTCGGGATCTACCGTGAATTCCAACCGATGGTATTTCAAATCGTAATTGCCCGTATTAACACTGGAAACAGACATGAGTTGGGTAAGGGCTGCCTTAGCCTCCATGGTACTGATCTCTTCCAAGGTGGTATCAAAATCTTGGGCAAAACACATGATGGAACCTAAAAAAAAGTACAAGGGTAAAAATCGTTTCATTGGCAATAGAATTTATAGCACTGTAACTGATTGGACACGAAGTCCAACTCAACGTCTTAACGGGTTAATATTGCTGTTAAAAATAGTATTTTCTTATGATTGTGTCGTACTTTTGCTCTCAAATCTTACGGTAACGCCCAAATACAACTTATTGATGTTATCCTTCTTAAAAGCCTATAAAAACTTTGGAATCGCCCTCTTGGTACTTTCCATTATCATTATTTCCATTTTTTATTCCATTCTGAAACCTAAAAAAGTACTGCCTGTATTTCAACCCGCCATGGTCAATTATGAAATGGTCGACAGTTCCATTCAGCACCAAAGGAAATACCATACCATTGCCGATTTTAGCCTGATCAACCAAAACGGGCAAACAATTACCCAGGAGGACTATAAGGACAAAATCTATGTGGCGGATTTCTTTTTTACCACCTGCCAAACCATTTGTCCCATCATGACAGACCATATGGCGCAAATCCAAGAAGCCACAAAAGATGATAAGGACGTAATGTTGTTATCCCATTCGGTAACCCCGCAAATAGACAGTGTGGAACAGTTGAAACGCTATGCCCTTAAAAAAAGTGTGAACGACGCCAAATGGAATTTGGTCACAGGAGACAAAAAACAAATCTACGAACTGGCACGCAAAAGCTACCTTGCCGTGAAAACCGATGGCAATGGCGATGCCTACGACATGATCCATACCGAGAATTTTATGCTCATCGACAAAAAGCGTCAGATTCGTGGTTTTTACGACGGCACCAAACAGGAAGACATCCAGCGCTTGCTGGAAGACATCCAAACCCTTAAACAAGAATACCATTAGTTTTATAGGGCACAATTTTTCTACCCTGAATATTTGCCCTATTTTTGCTTCTTTAAAATAAATCTAAATAAGCTTGCAGGTTACTTTAGCACAATTAAAACGAGGACAAAGCGCCATCATCACCGATGTCTCTTCCATTCACATTCCCCTAAAACTCCTTGAAATGGGATGTTTACCAGGGAATATGGTAGAATTGGTACAGGTTGCCCCTTTTTCCGATCCCTTATATCTAAACATCAACGGATCGCATTTGGCCATTAGAAAAGAAACCGCAGCACACATATTAATTGAGATCACCAATGGGTAAGCAGATCAATGTCGCTTTAATAGGAAACCCCAACACCGGTAAAACCTCCGTATTCAATGCCCTTACCGGGCTTAACCAAAAGGTTGGAAACTACCCAGGAATTACCGTTGAAAAGAAAGAAGGCGTCTGTAAATTACCACGCGGTGTCAAAGCCCATATCATCGATTTACCAGGAACCTACAGTTTGAACGCCTCTTCTTTGGATGAGAATGTGGTAATTGAACTCTTGTTGAACAAAAACGACAAGGATTTTCCGGATGTCGCCGTGGTGGTAAGCGATGTGGAAAATCTAAAGCGTAACCTGCTTTTATTCACCCAAATCAAAGACCTAGAAATCCCGACCATTTTGGTCATCAATATGGCCGATAGAATGGCTTACAAGGGCATTTCATTGGATATCGATGTTTTAGAGAAAGAACTGAACACCAAGATTGCCTTGGTAAGCACCCGCAAAAAAACAGGCATCGATGAGCTTAAAAACCTCATCACCAATTTTAGGGATTTACCCACACAACCTTGCCTGAACGCCAGCGAAATTGACCCCGATTATTTTACAAGACTTCAATCGGCATTTCCTAACCAACTGTTGTACAAACTTTGGTTAGTGATTACCCAAGATGTCAATTTTGGAAACGTTAGCAGAAAGGAAGTTGACGCGCTTGACGATTTTAAAACCAAAAGTAAAAGCGACCTTAAAAGACTTCAACAGAAGGAAACCATTAAACGCTATCAATTCATAAACAATACCCTTAAAAAAGGGCAAACCATCGACTTGGCCACCGCCAAAGATTTACGCATCAAGCTAGACCGCATCCTAACTCACAAAGTTTGGGGCTATGTGGTTTTCTTTATGATTTTACTATTGATGTTCCAAGCCATCTACGACTGGTCCAGCATCCCAATGGACTTTATCGATGGCCTTTTTGCCTCTATGAGCGAATGGACCAAAGACCATTTACCACAGGGACAGTTCACCAATTTGATTGCGGAAGGCATTATTCCGGGACTGGGTGGAATTGTCATCTTTATTCCACAAATTGCCTTTTTGTTCCTTTTTATTTCCATTTTGGAAGAAACGGGTTATATGAGCCGCGTGGTATTCCTTATGGATCGCATCATGCGCCGTTTTGGGCTAAGCGGAAAAAGTGTGGTCCCTCTTATTTCAGGAACTGCCTGCGCCATACCTGCCGTTATGGCGACACGTAATATTGAAAGTTGGAAAGAACGCCTGATTACCATCTTGGTAACACCCTTTACCACTTGTTCAGCTAGGCTACCGGTATACCTCATCATCATCTCTTTGGTCATTCCAAAAGGCCGCTTTTTAGGATTGGGATATCAAGCCATGACCTTAATGCTGTTATACCTGATTGGTTTTGGAGCCGCCATAGGCGCCGCCTACATTTTGAATAAGGTCCTAAAAATTAAAAACCGCTCCTTTTTTGTAGTGGAAATGCCCAATTACAAATTGCCGCTGTTTAAAAACGTCGCCCTAACGGTGATTGAAAAAACCAAGAGCTTTGTATTTGGTGCCGGTAAAATCATTCTGGCCATCTCCATCATTTTATGGTTCTTGGCCTCCTATGGTCCAGGTGACGACTTTAACAATGCTGAAGCCATCGTGACCTCACAATATTCAAAAGAAAATTTAGATACCGAAACCCTGCAACAACATATTGCTTCTTATAAATTAGAACACAGTTTTATCGGTCTTACTGGGCGCGCCATCGAACCTTTAATACAACCTTTGGGGTATGATTGGAAAATTGGTATTGCCATTGTAAGTTCCTTTGCTGCCCGTGAAGTATTTGTAGGCACCTTGGCCACCATTTACAGTGTAGGAAGCGACGAAGAAGACACCATAAAAAACAGAATGGCTGGTGAGGTCAACCCTATTTTAGGTACACCATTGTTCAATTTTGCTTCTGGAATTTCCTTGTTATTGTTTTATGCCTTTGCCATGCAATGCATGAGTACCTTGGCCGTGGTAAAACGCGAAACGAATAGTTGGAAATGGCCCACCTTACAATTGGCAGCAATGAGTAGTTTCGCCTATATAGTAGCCCTAATAGCTTTCCAAGTACTCAAGTAAGGGAGCCACTAAAATAAAGACTAAACAACCATGAATACCATCATTCAAAACATATTAGTAATTACCGCTTTGGTTTTGGCGGTTGCCTTCTTAGCCAAGAAGTTCCTTTTACCTAAAAAAGCACCTACTAAAAGTTGTGGTAAAGATGATTGTGGATGTCATTAACTAAAATAGTCGCCAAACCTGTGCTACCAAAAAGGTCACTACAAACCCCATAATTAAAGGCATCAAGGTGGCCACTGCCGTCCACTTCACACTTTTAGTTTCCCTATAAATAGTATAAATAGTCGTGCTACAGGGATTGTGTAACAAACTGAATAACATCAAATTTACGGCCGTCAATAAGGTCCAACCTCCTGCCTTTAAAATTTCCCCAGTAGCATTGGCCGAGTCCAGTTCAAACATGACACCAGCACCTTCACCTCCGGACATTCCAGTTACCAAAACCGTCAACATTAAAACCGTAGGGATGACAATTTCATTGGCTGGAATCGCCACAATATAAGCTACCAAAATCACCCCGTTCAAACCAATCAACCATCCAAAACCGTCCAAGGAATGTATCATCCAATAGGCAATACTATGATCCCCAATCATAATATTGGAAATCAACCAAATTACCGCACCTGCCGGAGCAGCAAACACTATAGCACGCCACAATACGATCAAGGTTCTATCAATTAAAGACGTATATAGGGTTTTCCAAAATCGAGGTGGTCTGTAGGGAGGCAATTCCAAATTAAAGGTAGACACCTGCCCTTTTAAGACTGTTTTGGACAATAACCAAGAACTGGTAAACATAAAAGCCATTCCCAATACCGCAATCCCAATTACAGAAAGAACCGCTGCAGTACCCGACAAGGCTTTAGGCACCACCGCCCCCACAAAAATAGTAGCAATTAAAATCTGTGTAGGCCAGCGCCCATTACACAGGGAAAAGTTGTTGGTGATAATCGCAATCAATCGTTCACGTGGACTATCTATAATTCTTGTAGCTACAACTCCGGCCGCATTACAGCCAAATCCCATACTCATCGTCAAGGCCTGCTTGCCATGCGCTCCTGCTTTTTTAAAGAGATTATCCAAATTAAAGGCCACCCTTGGCAAATACCCAAAATCTTCCAACAACGTAAACAAGGGAAAGAAAATCGCCATAGGCGGCAACATAACCGCAATAACCCAAGCCAAGGCCAAATACACCCCATCAATTAAAAAACCGCTTAGCCACCATGGAAAATGCAAATTGGCAGCCCCACTTTTCAAGGCAGGACGAATGGTATCCAACAACAATTCTGCCAATAATCCTGATGGATAATTAGCCCCAATGATGGTCAGCCAAAGCACCACCCCCAACACCAAAAACATGATTGGAAACCCCCATTTTCTACTGGTCACAATCCTGTCTATAGTCACATCTACGGCGTTACGCCCCTTTCTGCTATCGGTGGTCACCGTAGCCTCCACAATTTCCGAGGCATCGGCATAAATACTTTCGGTAATATGGTCGTGAAAATCACCACCCATTTTCCAACGCAAATCGTTGGACAGTTCTATAATATCTTCTACGCTATCTTTCATCAATTATTGAAATTCAAATTCGCCTTCACGTAAGGCCTCAATGATTCTTTGGTCACCGTCCAACAACCTAAAAGCAATCCAACGACTGTTGGGAACATTCGGAAACCGTTGTTTGATTTGATCACTCAATTTTTTAACAGCATCATTGATATGCTTAGGGACATTGGTAATACGATGTGGCTTACAGGCAATCTTCCCTGTGGCCACTTGTGAAATCACATCAATCAATTCTGGAATTCCTTTGTTGAATCTGGCACTAGCTGCCACCACGGGAACTCCCAAACGTTTGGCCAAAGCCCTTTCATTCACTTCTACATGGTTGCGTTTGGCCTCATCCATGAGGTTCAGGCACAAAACCGCCTTATCCGTAATTTCAAGAATCTGCAACACCAAATTAAGGTTGCGCTCCAAACGTCCTGCATCTACCACAATCACCGTTACGTCAGGCTTTCCAAAAAGGATAAAATTCCTAGCGACTTCCTCATCCTCTGAAGTAGACAACAAAGAATAGGTTCCAGGCAGATCCACCAACTTATAGGTTTTGTCATTATATCCAAAAGCGCCTTCTGCCCTCGTGACCGTTTTACCCGGCCAATTCCCCGTATGCTGACGCAAACCTGTTAAGGCATTAAACACGGTACTCTTTCCCGTATTGGGATTCCCTGCCAAAGCCACCACATAATCGGTATTTTCGACATTAACTCCCAACTTTTTCAAACCATCTGGATTGTATTGTGGACATACTTCACAAGCACTCGATACTACATTCTTTTCCATCCTTACATCTTTTTAATTAGAATTTTGGCCGCCTGATCATCCCTTAAAGCAATGGTTGTGCCCTTCACTAAATAGGCCTTTGGGTTCTGCAGCGGACTCACCAAATCTATCTGTATTGTAGTACCCTTTACAAACCCCAAATCCAACAAACGCCTTCTACTATCCCCTCTACATTCTTTTGAAATTCCCAAGATCTCAGCTTTTTCCCCAGTTCCTAAAGCAGATAGCCTTACAGCCAATTCCTCAAGCTCTTCCTGGGTTTCAAACACTTCTATGGTTAAATTACGTGCCACTTCCGGCGCCAAAATAAACTCTTCCCCTTCTGCATAAAACAACACACGCCTATTAGTATTTTCTACCACACGGATGACAGAACCAATATGAATATTCTCGGCTAATATTTGTCGGTAATACACCTCTGGCTCATCCTCAATATGAACAATTTTACCAACGGTATCCACAGGCAAATCATTTAAATGTGCTCCATCAATATCTGCATATTCCCCAGAATGTGAAGGGATAGGATCCCCATGTGGATCGTAAATTGGATTTCCCAATTCCGTAGCCAAAACATTGGTTTCCTCATGACTCAATTGGTGCTCCATCTTTTCGGCTCTGGCATGCCATTCAGTTTTATCAAACCCCGTCTTCTCGGCCAAATATTTTTCCCAAAGACGGTGCACTCTCACAATCTTAAGGGCATAGTCCCGACCTAAAGCCGTCAGCCTAATTTCTCCTAGACTTGGCTCATCCACCAATCCATTTTCAGCCATTGTGGCAATGACACTTTCCAAAGTACTATCGTTATATTGCAAACTATTAACAACCTCCTTCCTTAAAATATGCTCTCCTTGGTTTTCCAAGGTATAAAGCTGTTTTAAAACATCTTCAGTAATGACCTTTTGGTTCGTTTTCACACTGTTGGCAACCAACCAAAACCATCCCTTAGTTGGCCTAAAAAGCACATATGCCAAGACCAACACTCCTAAAAACACTAACAGATTAAATAATGGCCCGCTTATATTCATACTCTATTTTTTTACAAACAGATTATTGGAAACCACTTTGGAAATACTTAATGGTTTTTGATGCACTTCCAAAATCATGGACTCATCAAAAGACTCTTTAGACAGCACCTTCAATTCGGTGCCCAAGGCAATTTTATGTTTATCCAAGTATTTCAAAAATTCACTGGAAGAATCTTTTACTCCCACACACATACAAGACTCGGCCTCGTCAATTTGCGACAACAACACCTTGTCTGTTTTTTGTATTTGTCCATTTTTATCGGGAATAGGATCACCATGAGGATCATGGGTTGGAAACTCCAAAAAGGCATCCAATTGATTGATCAATTTTTCGGATTTAATATGCTCCAATTGCTCCGCCACCTCATGCACCTCGTCCCAAGAAAAGCTGAGATGCTCCACCAAGAACACTTCCCAAAGCCTATGCTTTCTCACTACAGAAGCGGCTATTTTATTACCAGCAGAAGTCAGTTTAGCGCCTTGGTAACGCTTGTATATAACCAAATCCTTTTCCGCCAGTTTCTTAATCATATCCGTCACCGACGAAGCTTTGGTTTGCATCTGTTCGGCAATGGCATTGGTACTGACAGAAATAGTTCCAAACTTCCCTAAATGATAAATAGCTTTTAAATAATTCTCCTCTGCAAGGCTTAACATGTTATTAATTTTTGACAAAGATAAGGATTTTGTCCATATAAATTAATTTTTAGACTTATCTAAATTTATGTTTACCTTTGCATAAATTAACAACATGAGACTCTCAATCATCCTTTTATATCTTATCACTATAACGGCAACCGCCCAGCAGACCTATAACATCAACGGCGTGATTACTTCCAACGGAGTCCAATTACCCTTTGCCAACATTTATCTAAAAAATACTTCAAAAGGAACCACCAGCAATGACAACGGGACTTACCAATTGAACAATATCCCTTCCGGGACCTATACAATGGTTATTTCCTTTACCGGATATAAAACCCAACAAAGACAAATTGAAATAAAAGACAAGGACCTTCATCTTTCATTTGAATTGGAAGAATCCGAATCATTGGACGAAATAGTAATTACCGGCACCCTAAAACCTGTCAACCGATTGGAGAGTCCCGTACCTGTTGAAGTCTATTCCTCCACTTTTCTCAAGAAAAACCCAACTCCAAACATCTTTGAAGCCTTACAAAATGTAAATGGTGTACGACCTCAACTCAATTGCAATGTTTGCAATACCGGAGATATTCACATTAATGGCCTGGAAGGCCCTTACACTTTGGTGCTTATCGACGGGATGCCTATTGTAAGTGGTTTATCTACCGTGTATGGCCTATCCGGAATTCCAAATTCCTTGATTGAACAGGTTGAAATCATTAAAGGCCCCGCTTCATCCCTTTACGGAAGTGAAGCGGTTGGCGGACTTATCAATATTATCACCAAGCATCCCAGTTCAGCCTCAAGCATTGCCACCGATGGTTTTGTAACCAGTTGGGGAGAGTCTAATTTGGATTTGGGATTGAAATTAAATCTCGGCAAAAAGATATCGCTACTCACTGGAGTGAACTATTACAATTACAGTAACCCCATTGATAACAACCACGATAATTTTACCGATGTTACTCTACAAGATCGGATTTCTGTGTTTCAAAAATGGCATTTTAAAAGCAATAGCAATAAACAATTGTCTATTGCAGGACGTTTTTTTTATGAAGACCGTTGGGGTGGTGAAATGCAATGGAATAAAAGTTACCGAGGAGGCGATGAAGTCTACGGAGAAAGCATCTATACCACGCGTTTTGAACTTTTAGGCAATTACCAATTGCCGACCACCCAATTGCTCAACCTACAGTTTTCCTATGCCGATCACGATCAAAATTCAGTGTATGGGAACTCGCCCTACCTAGCACAGCAACGCATAGGATTTACTCAATTGGTTTGGGACAAACCACTCAAAAAACACAACTTATTATTTGGTATAGCGGCCCGTTATAATTTTTACAACGACAACACGCCCGCCACCACTAAAGCAGACGAAGTGCTGATTCCTTCTGTATTTGCCCAAGATGAAATTCAAATAACAACAAAACAAAAACTATTGTTGGGCCTACGCTACGATTATGACCATCGACACGGCTCCATTATTACACCTAGAATTGCTTACAAATTCAATCCTACAGACACCGACATCCTTCGCTTAAATGCAGGCACAGGCTTTAGGGTAGTCAATTTATTTACTGAGGAACACGCAGCCCTTACAGGGTCTCGAGAGGTCATTATTGAAGAAACCCTCAAACCCGAACGCTCCTTCAATATCAATTTGAATTATCTCAAAAAACTCTACACCAATAACGGTATGATGTTCACTTTCGACACCTCCATTTGGTACACTTATTTTACCAATGCCATTATACCAGATTACGACAGTAATCCCAATCAGATTATTTATAAAAACCTAGACGTCTATGCGACTTCAAAAGGAATTAGCATAAATATAGACGCCACTTTTGCCAGTGGCGTAAAAGCCCTTTTAGGAGCCACCTTTCAAGATGTTTCCCAGCAGCGAGATGGTCAAAAAATCGAACAAATCCTAACCGAAAAATTCTCAGGCACCTGGGCGCTTACCTACAAAAATTACCCAACCAATCTCAGTTTGGATTATACTGGAAACCTCTATGGCCCCATGCGGCTTCCATTATTGGGAGACCTGGACCCGAGAAGCGCATACTCTCCCGTATGGAGCATTCAAAACATTCAACTTACCTATGACGGGTTAACTAATTTTGAATTTTATACCGGTATTAAAAACCTTCTCAATTGGACCCCAAACAAAGGCAATCCGTTTATTATCGCTAGAGCCCATGATCCGTTTGATGAAAACGTAGCATTTGATAATGACGGAAATGTTGTCCCAACTGCAGACAACCCATACGCCCTAACATTTGACCCCTCCTATGTTTTCGCACCTAATCAGGGAAGACGCTTCTTTATTGGCATTAGATTTCATGTGAAATAAAACCAATACGATTAAAATGCCATAGAAATATCCTCAAAATAGGCTTTAAGTTCTGTAATACTCACCTCTTTAAAGTCCAATATAATATTGTTCATTTCAGAGGTATTGGTTTCTATCGCATCAAAATAAAGTTTCCCTCCGTCTCGTTTAATCGCCACAATAGTAATATCCTCGTTTTTGGACACGGTACCAAAGTCAATTTCATCATTCGCTTTCCAACCTGGCAACACCGAATTATAATCCTTAAAAACCATATTGACATTGGCACCTTCAGAATTTTTGATTTTAAGTTTAAATTTGACTTTTGCACCTCGACTCTTTACAAACCTATCGCAATTGATCCAACCCAAATTAGCAGTCCTCAACACATAATAACTCACATCTTTAGAAGTCACTTTATCATCTGTACTATCGTCAACTCTCTTTTCAAACACTTCGGCACTTACCTTATCCCCGCCAATATACCCAATGACTTTGGGCACTAATTCCATTTCTACAGTTTGTGATGGCACCTCCGAACTATCCAAAGGAATCCTAATAACATGCCCTCCTCGCGTAATGGAATCATTCTCAAGAATCTTAAATCTGCTTCCCTGCATTTCAAACAATGGTTTTCTCAACATAACTTTTCTGGTACTTGCCCAACCAAACTCACGAATCAATTTCTCCTCTTCACATCTTCGCCATTCTTTCACAAAAGCAGAATCCACCACAAAATCCTTATCCCTCATGATCTCCCTGATCTTCTCGGTAACCCCTCTTACTTGCGTATAAATGGTATCCGCAGGAAACGCACCTCTGCGTAACATCTCGGTAGTCACCAATGCTGTATCCCTAACCCCAAATCCTTCAACCTGTTCATTTTCTACACTAAATAATATTGGAAACGAATAGGGTACCGCAACCGCCTTTCCTCTTTGCTTGCCTGGGATCATTTTAGGCAAAAGCCCAATTACCCTGTTGGCTTCTTCCTCCAATACTGGATGGGCAGCACTAGATTGAATAAACTGCAGCTCTCCAGACTTGCTAATTTTAAATATGCTCATGATTCGTTGTCTCCCAGAAACTCCAAGACCAGCAACAATATCAGTGTTAAAATACCTTTGAACATGTTTATTTATTGCCGCATTAAAACATTCCCGACGCAACTGCTCATCACCCTTATTTTCACAACCAGGGAAGATGGGCGCCTGTTCTATTACCGCAAATGGCACTTCAATATCAACTTCCTCTACTTCTTCAACAGATACCATTTCCTCTATTACAGGCTGAACTTCCCAATTGATATAACCACCTTGCACTTCCCCAGCAAACAATTGCATGCCATCCTTTTGACCCTTTTTAGGAAACCCTATTTCTATGGCAACTCCATTTTTTAACTCTAGAGCTTTCCCCTTTTGAGAAGCTTCCAGATGTAGCATGCCTCCTGTTTCTAACTGCTCATCATGACTACGAGTGGTTAAATTTGCCAAGAGCATATCTGCTAACTCATAATATTCCGACACTTTTAAATTGACATTTCCATTGACTTTACGTCCTGAATTTTTATAAACAAATGAATTGGCTTTGATCCGCAACCTTGTGCCTTCCCTGCAAACTATCACCGTATCTTTAGCCGTATTCACGACTATGATTTCAGCCTCTTTCAAAATTGGCTTATACGTTTGCTTTGAGGTTTTAGCGAATGTCTGAACCTGCACAGAATCTTTCACCAAACCTATATTGGAAGCTTTTTCCACTTGGATGGAATCCAAAGCAATTACAACTTGCTCTTTAGGATATTCTTCCCCAGTAATTGGATCAATGATGGACTTTGTTGTACTCGACTTGGGAATTTCTTCTCCCTCACCAGACTTTGATAATACTACAAACAAGACTGCAGAAACAATTGCTACAAATACCGAAACCGCAACAACCTTAAGCCCTTTACCTAGCTTATAGGCTTGGTACCCCTTAGCCATTTCGGCCTTTAAAGCCACACGATCCATACCACCCAGCATCACCAAATGCGCTTGGTACAAACTATTAAAATCCCCATCGTATTGCAATCGCTCTTCAAAGCTAACCAACGCTTCACTAGACAACAATCCGTTTACATATTGGTCGATTAATTCTATGTTATTTATATAGTTTTCCATGAGGTTTTGAATTAGGATTGAACAGATTGAAAGGTGTTTTGAAAAATGTCTTTGGCCCTGGCCAAACATTTATACTTTTGGTTTTTCGCAATTTTTTCTGATTTAAATTGCATCACTTTGGCAATATCCCTAAAGGACATTTTTTTGTGATAAAACATAAGCAACAATTGCTGACATCGTTCTCCTAATTCAGAAAAAGCACGCTCTGCAAAGCGGTACTTTTTTTCCTCCTGAACTTGATTGGAAATATCTTCTAAATTCTCATTAAGATCACTTTTAGAAAGTTTGTTGAGATTGTTTTGGGTATCACTCCAAATATACCTTGACACGGCATATAGATAGGTGTAAATTGAAGAAGTAAGTTGAAAATTGGGCTTTTGGAGATTGCGGTACAGCACAATCAAAGCCTCTTGGAATACGTCCTTGGCATCTTGCTTTTTCCCACCTTTAGAAAGTATCATTCTTTCAATTTTTGGGTACAGCTTATACAGTTGCCTGAACGCCTTTTCTCGATGACCAGATTTGAAAAGTGCCACTATTTTTTGATCGCTCATAAATTGTCTTTATTACTTTATGGTCATTTTCAAAAAAGGTCTCCTATAGTTTTAAAATTATTTTTTTATTGAACACTGTCTAATCTACCGACTCCACTTAAAATCCCTTCTCCTTTTGAAGTTGTTCATAGGCTTCCTGAACCTGTCGAAACTTCTCTTCTGCGCCCTTTCGATGCTCTTCACCTAGGTGAATCACTCTATCTGGATGGTACTTTTTCGCCATTTTGCGATACGCAGCCTTAATCTCTTCTACTGAAGCCGACTGCTCAATTTCCAAGATTTTATAGGCATTATCGGTGCTATTATAGAACATAGCCTTGATGCTTTCAAAGTCTCGGGCACTAATACCCAAATACCCCGAAATGGTATAGATTTGCGTGACTTCAGCTTCGGTAACATGCCCATCGGCCTTGGCGATTCCGAAGAGAAAATGCAACAGTTGCAAACGTGATGGATGATCCATCATTCTATAAATCTGCCCGCAGACCTGTCGTGTAGAAATATTCTGTTTGCTAATGCCTTTAAAAAGTTTGAAGGCATGGTTGGCACGCTCTTTTCCATACATATTGGCAAACTGCTGGCGCACAAAATCCAATTCACGTTGGTCTTGTTTGCCATCAGCCTTGATGACTACGGAGGCCAACACCAGCAAACTCACTTCAAAATCCCCCGATTGCGTTTGTGGCCTTGTATGTGTTTCTGTTGAATATTGAGGCCTTTTGCGGCCCTTGCCCTCTCCCAATAAGGTATCTCTATTTTCATTAACCGCAGCATCCACCATACTACCAAGTGCCAAACCAATAATAGCTCCTATTGGTCCACCAATAGACCACCCTAGGGAAGCCCCAATCCATTTTGAAAAACTCATCTGTTTCGTTTTGAATTCCAAAGATACTATTTTGCAATTTTTCATTGATGTATTTTACTTTGGAATACGCAACCTTTAGACATTTTCATCATCTATAAATCACAACACACAGCCACGCTTTATGAAAACCCAACTTTTAATTGCACTCCTATTCTTCAGTAGTTTATATTCCTGTTGCAATTCGGACGATGACAATGCCAACACCAACACTTTAGAGGGCTCTTGGAACCTAGTGAGAGTTACCGGTGGCTTTGCAGGTGTAGATGACGAATTTGAACCGGGCCGCATTATTTGGGATTTCAATACATCCAACACCACCATAACTGTTACCAACAACAATACAGAGAACACTATTTATGACGGACTATCAACCGGTACATACAACTACAGCCTAAGCACCACAGAAGATGGACAGTATATTACCATTGAAAACATGCTGAATGGACAACTCAACATCTCCGGTAACCAAATGACTCTAGATGACAATGTTGCCGCCGATGGCTTTCTCCTCACCTTTAACAAAGATTAACACGAACATATATTTGCCAAGCCTTTTTTGCCCTATTTTTGATTAACTTTGCATCGAATGAATTTTTAACAAAAAAACTTAAACATATGTATCCAGCAGAATTAGTAAAACCAATGCGCGAAGATTTAACCAAAGTTGGTTTTGAAGAACTACACACCGTAGAAGCTGTAGACGCTGCAATTGCAAAAGAAGGAACCACACTTGTGGTAGTAAATTCTGTATGCGGATGTGCCGCAGCCAATGCAAGACCTGGAGCAAGACAAAGTTTGCAAAATGCAAAACGCCCAGACCACTTGGTAACTGTTTTTGCAGGTGTAGATAAAGAAGCAACGGACAAAGCCCGTTCATATATGATTCCTTTTCCTCCAAGCTCCCCTTCTATGGCGCTATTTAAAAATGGAGAATTGGTACACATGCTAGAGCGTCACCACATTGAAGGACGTCCGGCCGAAATGATTGCCGAAAACCTTGTGGACGCCTACAACGAGTTTTGCTAAACAACTTTTTCCAAATATTGCAAACCACGCTTTTTGCGTGGTTTTTTTATGTGTAATTTTGGACCTTAATTTAAAACCTATTAGCTACTAAATGAAAATCCTAGCATACCCTCTAACGGTTCTTTACTTTATTGCCTTTGGATTGACACTCTTGATATTCCACCCCATCCTATGGATCAGTCACCGTGTTTTTGGTTACCACACCCTTGAAAAAACCGTCAACATCCTTCAATTTTGTTTGTTACGCTGTTTGAACATTCTTGGCACCCGCTTTACCTATAACAACCCTCACAATATCGATACTGATGCTCCCGTTATCATTGTGGCCAACCATCAGAGCATGTATGATATTTCGCCAATAATGTGGTTTATGAGAAAACATCACCCTAAGTTTATAAGTAAGATTGAATTGGGAAAAGGCATTCCTAGTGTCTCTTACAATTTACGACACGGAGGTTCAGCATTGATTGATCGTAAAAACCCTAGACAGTCCATTAAAGCCATTAGTGACTTTTCAAAATTCATCAACGAAACTAACTATGCTGCGGTTATTTTCCCAGAAGGTACACGCAGTAAAAATGGGCATCCAAAGCCTTTTCAAAGACGTGGATTACAAACTTTGATCAAAAATATTCCAACAGCTACGGTAGTGCCGTTAACCATAAATAACTCCTGGAAGACTTTACGTTACGGTAAATTCCCGATGGGATTGGGGGCAAATATTACCTTGACGGTGCATAAGCCTCTTAAAATCGCTACCTTTGCAAATACCGATGAGCTGATTGATAGCGTAGAACACACAATTACCTCAAACGTTCAACCTTAACACCAAACAATTAATACATATTATTATGTCTTTAAAAAATGTACGATTGGAAGTCATGAAGTTTTTGGAAAAAGACGTTGATTCCTTGATAGATAAGTACCTTCTCCCTATAGAAACCATCTGGCAACCAACAGACTTTTTGCCAGATTCGGAATCCGACACCTTTTTCTCTGAAATTGAAGAAATCCGTGAGTTGTCCAAAGAACTTCCTTATGATTTTTGGGTAGTTTTAGTAGGCGATATGATTACTGAAGAAGCCTTGCCAACATACGAATCCTGGTTAATGGACGTAGAAGGAGTAGATCAAGTAGGCCGTAATGGCTGGGGAAAATGGGTGCGACATTGGACAGCCGAAGAAAACCGCCACGGAGATGTGCTTAACAAATACCTTTACCTTTCTGGTCGCGTAAACATGAAAGAAATTGAAAAAACCACGCAATACTTAATTGCCGATGGTTTTGACATTGGAACCGATAGAGATCCTTACAAGAACTTCTTGTATACCAGTTTCCAGGAATTGGCCACTTACATTTCGCATAACCGCGTAGCGAAGATTGCCAAAGACAAAGGGAACAAGCAATTGGCCAAAATGTGTAAAATTATTTCTGGAGACGAAATGCGCCACCACCACGCTTACTGTGATTTTGTGGATCGTATTTTTAAAGTGGATCCTAGTCAAATGATGATGGCCTTTCAATACATGATGAAGAAAAAAATTACCATGCCAGCACATTTCCTAAGAGAATCTGGAGATAAAATTTCTACGGCTTTTGAAGAATTTTCGAATACAGCACAACGTATAGGGGTTTACACCTCTGCAGATTATGTAGAAATACTGGAAAAGCTTATAAAACGTTGGGAAATTGACAAGATTACTAATCTTAATGACGAGGCAGAAAAAGCAAGAGATTATTTAATGAAGCTACCTGCAAGGTTAACGCGTTTATCAGAGCGTATGAGAGTTCCAGAAAACTCATACCAATTTAAATGGGTAGAGCCAGCTGCATTGAAATAATAAACCAATCTAACTCTATATAAATTCCTTTTAGTTTTCTAAAAGGAATTTTTAGTTTTACAGCATATGAATACAGAACAGATTATTGCCAATACCAAAACCTTTGTCCAAGAACAACTTTCCAAAGCCGAAGGCGGACACGATTGGTTTCATATTTTAAGAGTTTACAACAATGCCGTGCATATAGGCAAAACCGAAAATGTCGATTTGTTCACAGTACAGTTGGGCGCTTTGCTGCACGATATTGCAGACAGTAAGTTCCATGACGGTGATGAAACCTTAGGACCAAAAGTTGCCAGAGAATTTCTGTTCAATCAAAATGTAGATTCTGTTATAATTGAGCATGTCGTCAATATCATTTCCCATATTTCCTTTAAAGGCGGCAATGAAGCACAGGTATTCAAGTCTCCTGAATTGGATGTTGTACAAGATGCCGACAGACTAGATGCCATTGGCGCTATTGGGATCGCTCGATGCTTTAATTATGGAGGTTTCAAAAACCGTAAACTGTATGACCCTGAAATTCAACCCAACCTCAACATGAGTAAGGAAGAGTACAAAGCTTCCAAAGCGCCTTCCATCAATCATTTTTATGAAAAGTTATTACTCCTAAAAGATCGCATGAATACCCAAACAGGCAAGCAAATTGCGGAGCAACGCCATGCCTTTATGGAGCAATACCTTCAGCAATTCTATGCAGAATGGGATGGTGAAAAGTAAGTCTAATATTGAATAAGGTGCTTGATTTCGGCACGGTATTTTGAGGCACTTTTACCAGTTATCTCCTTAAAGGTTTTGTTGAAATGTGAGAAGTTGTTGAAACCACTTTCAAAACAGATATCGGCAATACTAAGTTGACTTTCGTTCAATAATTTTGTTGCGTGCACAACTCGGTATTCATTTACCAATCTGGTAAAAGTCTTTCCCGTTGCCTTTTTTAAATACCTACAGAAGGCAGGTACCGTCATACTCACTCTATCGGCGATATCCTCCAAGGGAATAGGCGCCATAAAATGGTTATTGATGTATTTAAAAATAATATTGAGCTTGTCACTATCTTTAGGCTCCGTTTCAAAAGCAAACCCATCTACGTTTAATAAGGTATAGTCTTTAGACAGCCCTAAATCGTTTAAGATCTCCAAAAGTTTCATTATTCTATTGAAACCTTCATATTCAATCAAGCTTTCAATTTTCGGCCCCACAATCTTTTTAGTATCCGGTTTAAACAGAATGCCACTTTTGGCACGTTCCAACAATTGATTAATGGCAGCCATTTCTGGTTTCTGAAAAAACAAATCTCCCAAAAAATCGGGCATAAAATGAATAATAGTTTCAGAACCCTTACTGGTTAAACGATCGGTAAAGCCATAATGAGGCAGATTGGAACCCAACAAAATCAATTGACTGTTGTTAAAATAGGATAGGTGATTGCCAATATGACGTTTTCCTCTTCCTTGATTTACATACACCAATTCAATTTCTGGATGAAAATGCCACTTCCCATTATTATTGGTCGCGGCTTCAGTATGTTGGCTAACAAGTATAGAGTTACCAAAACTAGGGCTTACCTTCTCATATGTAGGCTTAATTTTCATTGGAACAGCAATTTAAATACAAAATTAATATTAATGGAAACCTAACGTATATGCCATTTTAACTATTATCTATGCTAAATTAACTTAATAATTTCTTAACACACGCATTAATGTTAATTAAACATATAAATTGGAAAAAATTGATGTTTTTCTCCCCTGAAATTGCGCCTACTTTTGGAATATCAAATAACTTAAAAAATATGTGTCATGAAAAGAGCAATTAAAAACAGTATCCTTATGGTAGCATTAATTGCAGCCATGAGCGGTTATGCGAACACAAACATTTCTTCCTTAGAAATGAAGGCAGCAAAAAAAACAATGTTGACTTTGGAAGATGTAAAACAGGGACAAAAATTAATGATCAGAGATTTAAGCGGATTGGTACTTTATAAAGAAACCATTACTAGCTCTGGAACTTATACCAACTTGTTCGACCTTACAGAACTTCCAAACGGGAATTATTTCTTTGAAATAGACAAGGACGTAGCCATTGAGATCATTCCATTTAAAGTACAATCCCACGAAGTGGAATTCAACAAACAAAAAGAGACCAAATTCTACAAGCCTATTTTTAGAGTAGAAGGCAACAAAATCATGTTCTCTAAATTAGATTTGGAATTAACTCCTGTTGAAGTAGACATTTACTATGACGATTCTTACGACCACGATGACGAGTTTGAATCTATTCACTCTGAAACCATTAAAAACGAAAAAGTGGTAGAGCGTATTTACAAATTGGATAAAAGCAGAAAAGGGGATTATAGAATTGTTGTGACTACTGAAGGTAGAGAATTTACACATTCCATGAAAATATAACCCATTTTACAAGTTTGATTATTAGATAATGTTAGAATGTTAGTTAGTAAGGGAGCAGCTTTAGGGCTGCTCTTTTCGTTTTAAAACAATTTTAATTGCCCATCCTTATATTGCTCGTGAAGATCATGATTTAAACCAGGCATCTTTTTATCCTTGAAGTATTTATTTCGAGCCAACTTAATCAAGTCATTTATTTGTTCCGCAATTTTCCCTTCACCTCTCATTCGCGTACCGTATCGACTATCATTAAGAGAACCACCATGACAATCTTCAATTTGATGCAATACTTTATCAGCCCTATCTGGCATGGTTTTCTTAATCCAATCGGTAAAAATTTCCCCAATAGCACCGTTTAATCGTACAATGGTATGCCCTATAGATAAAGCTCCAGCATCTGCCGCCACTTTGGCCAAAGGCAGTATTTCGTGACTATTAATCGATGGAATAATTGGAGCGATCATCACATTAACAGGAACACCATGCTCACTCAATACTTTTACTGTCTCTAATCGCTTCTTAATAGTGGTCGTCCTTGGTTCCAAAATACGTCTTGTCTCTTCCGAAAGGGAAGTAATGGAAATATTTACTGCTACCAGATTATCTTTGGCTAATTCCTGCAGAATATCCAGATCTCGCAATATCAAAGCATTTTTGGTAATAATGCCCACTGGATGCTTATATTTTAAGAAAACCTCCAGACATCTCCTTGTAATTTCAAATTGCTGTTCAGCAGGCTGATAACAATCTGTATTGCCAGACAACACAATGGTATGGGTCTTCCAACTTTTCTTTTTTATGAAGGCTTCCAATAATTTAGGAGCTTCCTTTTTAACCAAAATCTGTCGCTCGAAATCCAACCCTGCACTATAGCCCCAATATTCGTGACTGTTACGTGCATAACAATAAATACATCCATGCTCGCAGCCTTGGTACATATTCAAGGAATAGCCCATGCCTACATCTGGGCTATCCACCTTGTTGACAATGGTTTTAGGGGACACCTCCAAATATCTTGTTTTATTTGGATCCACGGGCTCTCCCTCCTGGGCACAATACTCCAAAAAATCATCACGAAGTTCATGGCTTAGCTCAAAAAAGCGATTGGACACATTTACTTGCGCCCCTCTTCCTTTGATGATAGCCTTTGAATCCATAAGTAATAATTTACCTAGTTATAAAAACAAGTGTTTTAAATTTACGAAGATTGCCTCTCTAAAACTGTTAAATAAAAAATGGGTTTTCAACAAACCCATTTTCTATAACTTATTTAATATCAATTTTATTTTCCAGGAAACTCGGCCTTACGTTTTTCTAAAAACGCCGTAGTACCTTCCTTGAAATCTTCCGTTCCGAAAGCCTCACCAAATTTCTGAATTTCCTGCTCAAAGCCATTCACGCCATCTTCATAATTAGCATTAACGGCGGCAATGGATGCACCAATAGCCACAGAAGAATTCTTCATAATTTTTGCTGCAAGACTTTCAGCTAAATCCATCAATTCTTCCTGAGCCGTTACATGATTCACCAATCCATAGGACAAGGCAGTTTGCGCATCGATCATTCCTGCAGTCATGATCATTTCCATAGCACGTCCTTTCCCCACCAATTGTGGCAATCTTTGGGTTCCACCATATCCTGGAATTACTCCCAAAGACACCTCCGGCAATCCCATTTTAGCATTGCTACTGGCAATTCTAAAGTGTGCCGCCATGGCCAGCTCCAATCCGCCACCAAGTGCAAAACCATTCACTGCGGCAATAACCGGAGTGGATAAATTTGCCACAAAATCGAACAATAACTCATGTCCTTTAGCCGCCAATTCCTTTCCCTGAATTACACTGAAATCAGCAAATTCGCTAATATCGGCTCCAGCTACAAAGGCTTTTTCTCCTGAGCCCGTAACGATAATAACCTTAACTCCATTGTCTTCATCTGCTTCCTTAAAAGCATGGTGTAGTTCTTGTATGGTAGCTTTGTTTAAAGCATTCAACTTATTTGGTCGGTTTATGGTAATAGTGGCAATGCCATTATTTACTTCAGAAATAATATTATCGTAATTCATCGTAAAGAAGATTAAAAAGGCCCAATATTTAAAAACTCTAACAGGCCTAGAGAGGTTATACTTTAGGGAAAATCACCTTAAAAACGGTCCCTTTTCCTTTTTCAGAGGTAAAGGTAATACTTCCATTATAAGTTTCCACAATATTTTTTACCATGGCAAGCCCAAGTCCCATACCGCTTGACTTTGTAGTAAACTTAGGTTCGAAGATTTTTTGCTTGTTTGCCTCAGTGATACCCTGACCATTATCGGCCACCGTAATAATCACATTCGAATGATCGTCCAAAACAGCCACTACAATCTTCTTTTCCTCCTGTTCATCTGGGATGGCCTGAATACCATTTTTCACCAAATTGGTAATCACCCTGATGAGTTGGGTCCTATCAAACTTAGCCATGATTTCTTCCTTTTCGGAAGTAAACATGATATAATCCTCGCTAAAGATATCCAAACCAAGTTTGACGATTTTCACCACATTAAGCGTTTCCTTTTCCTGTGCCGGCATTTTGGCAAAGTTTGAAAATGCAGAAGCAATGGAACTCATGGTATCGATTTGCTGAATCAAGGTTTTGGAATATTCATTCACCTTTTTATAGATGTCAGGATCCTGTGGATCGAACTTTCTTTGAAAATTCTGAACGGTCAAACGCATAGGTGTTAACGGGTTTTTAATCTCATGCGCCACCTGTTTTGCCATTTCTCTCCAAGCCTGCTCACGCTCGCTAGTAGCCAACTTTACAGCACTCTCCTCCAATTGGTCAATCATAGTATTATATGAATGTACCAAGGTCACTATCTCTTCACTCGAAGACTCTATATCAATTTTCTTATTGCGTTTTTCAAGTCGGGTTTCGTTAATCTTGTCACTAATGGTCTTGAGTGATTTCGTAATGTATTTTGACAACAAATAAGCCAAGGCCACTGCAATCAACATCATGAAAATATAGGCATAAGCCAAACGCTCCAGAAAGTCGTACAGCTCTTTATCCATAAACTTGTCGTCTTCCATATATGGCAAATTCAGGATACCTAAGGGCTTAAATTTCTGGTCTGTAATATAAGTATAGGAAGACTGGATAATCTTTCCGTTTTCCACGTATTTTGTCACATGCCGGTGTTCGGCTGTATTGGCCAAGGTGTTTAAAATTTCAGCATTGATACATTTGGCAATAGTATCGTTGGAAATACTCTGACGTGAACTTTTAAGCAAACCTCCTTCCAAATCATACAAGTTTACCTGCAGCTTGTGAATAGCTGCAATTTCATAAATCTTGTCCTTAAAAATTTTGGGAATATTTTCGGTTGTAACAGGATAGGTAGTTTCCTTGATGGTGAAATCAATACTACTTTTAATGTTCTCCTCCTTTTTATCCAAGCGATCCCTATGGTAGTCCAACGCCTCTTCGTTGTATTGGTAAACGGTAACCGCCACAATAAGAATGGAAGCAATCAACACCAATAAAATCATGGCCAAGAAAATGCGGACGCGAAGGGAAAGCTTTTTTAATTTCATTTGAAATTTTCTAGTGCGATAAATATAACAATAATCACACCAAAACAGATTTGTTTACGCGTTTGGATTTTTAGCCCTGATGTTCTTGTAGATTTTGTAGCCCAACATGATCAAGATGCCCAACACCACAATGCCAACAACTCCAAAAATCCAATTCATGGCATTTTTTAGGATTACCAAAAACACCACCGCAAACAAAATAAAGGTAGCTCCTTCATTCCATAAACGCATGTAGCTGGATGTTTTTTTCACCTCATCGCGTTGCAACTGTTTGAAATATTGATGAGTTTTTAAGTGATAGATAATCAATAATACAACGAAAGCCAATTTCACATGCATCCACCCCTGCTGTAACCAACTTGGCATTAAAACAATCAACCAAATTGCGAATACCGTTGCCAAAATAGCCGAAGGCCAAGTAATGATATTCCAAAGTCGTTTGGCCATAAGCTTCAATTGTTCTCCCAAAATTTCCTTATCTGGCGAGGGTTTATGGAAAGCCTCTATTTGATACACAAACAATCTCGGGATATAGAACAACCCTGCAAACCAAGTAATCACGAAAATAAGGTGCAGCGCCTTGATATAATTGTAGTATTCCATAACAGCTATTTAAGTTTCACTAATGAGTGTTTTTTTGACTTCTATATGTAGAAAATAAGCAGTCACAATGGTTGCCAAAACATCCGAAATTGGAAAGGACATCCATACCCCAAGTTCGCCAAAAAATTTAGGCAATATTAAAATAAGGGGAATAAAAAAGAAGCCTTGCCTCGTCAATGTCAATAGCAAGGCTGGTGTTGCTTTACCAATGGCCTGAAAATAGGCTGCCCCAATTAATTGAATGGCAATAATTGGTGTAGCGGCAAATACCCAGCGCATATCGCTTGGCGTTTCTTTGAGTACCTCAGCATCATCTGTAAACAATCTGGTAATCGCCTCAGGAAATACCATCAAAGCAATAAATATAATCGTCGCCAACAGAATGGCATATTTAATGGCGGTATTGATTGTTTCTCTAACCCTATCAAATTGGGATGCTCCATAATTAAAACCTGCAATGGGCAGAAACCCTTGGGTAATTCCAAACACTGGGAACAGGGCAAACATGAGCATCCTCCCAACAATGGCATAAGCTGTAACCGAAACTTCCCCTCCTAGGTTATATAGAATATTGTTCATAAACAGATAGGTGATACTTACCACAGCCTGTCTAGCCAAAGTAACGAAGCCCAAAGACCCTATTTCGGATACAATTTTTGAATTCAAGCCAAAATGGGACAACCCTATCTTTAGCTCGGAATTTTTGGACATAAAAAACCAAATAATGAATACAAAACAAAGCATGTAAGAGCCCGTGGTAGCCCAAGCTGCACCTTCCATGCCCAAATCCATTAGGTTGATAAAAATATAGTCAAAAATCAAATTTCCAACCGAAGGGATCATCATGGCATACATGGCGAATTTTGGCTTTCCTTCTGCCCTAATCACCGTATTCCCCATCATGCACAAGGCCAAAAACGGCACTCCATACAGCACGATGATATAGTACACTTTGGCGGGATCAAAAATGGCTCCCTTCCCACCAAAAGCTGGAATAATGCCATCCACAAATGTCAGCCCTAAGATAACGAGCGTAACAGTAAACAATAAGGTAAGCGTAATTTGATTTCCGAATGTTTTCAGTGCCTTTTCATGATCGTTGGCACCAAGAGCTCGAGAAATAATGGACGAACCGCCTACACCAATACTCATTCCCAAAGCAGCAATGAAGAAGGATACCGGCAATACCACATTAATGGCAGCAATTGCCGTTGGCCCAATCCAATTCCCTACAAAAATGGTATCTACAAGAATGTTCAAGGACATTACCAAAATACCAATAGACGCAGGAACCGCCTGTTTAATTAATAGTTTCCCAATAGGCTGTGAACCTAATTCTTGGGCAGAAATTTTTGCCATTACGCCTTAACCGTTTCTGATGTTAGCCAATCATTCATCCATTTAGACAACAAGTCAATCCACTCTTTGTCATCATTCAAACAAGGTACGGTTGTAAAATGCTCACCCCCCATTTCTTCAAAAATCTCCTTTCCTTCCATGGCAATTTCTTCCAAAGTCTCCAAGCAATCACTCACAAAGGCAGGCGTTACAATGGCCATACTTTTTAATCCTTTTTTACCTAATGCCTCAATAGTTCTATCGGTATAAGGCAATAACCAAGGATCAAAACCTAGTCTTGATTGAAACGAAGTAGAATAGGTTCCTTCGGCCAACTGTAATTTTTCAGCAACCAATCGCGTCACTTCCAAACATTGGTGTCTGTAGCAAAATTCATGGGCTTTGGAAGGTGTAGCGCAACAGCTTCCATCAATTTTACAATGAGATTTGGTAACATCTCTTTTTCTAATGTGGCGCTCAGGAACCCCATGATATGAGAACAATAAATGCTCAAATGGTTTTCCTTCCAAATGTCTTGCCACACTATTGGAAAGCACTTCAATATAATCAGGACGGTTGTAGAAAGCCTTTAAATCGGAGAATTTCAAATTCGGGAAGTGCTCTTTTCTTATCTCTTCTGCCAATACTAAAATTGTTTCCGTAGTTGCCATGGCAAATTGCGGATATAATGGCACAATAAATACTTCTTCCACTCCTTGATCCACCAATTCCTGCAAGCCTTTTTTAATGGTCATGCTTCCATAACGCATGGCTAAAGCTACAGGAGCATCTACTTGCTTTTGGATTCCTGCCTTTACGCGTTCAGAAATCACAATTAACGGTGAACCTTCTTCCCACCAAATTTTACCATAAGCCTCTGCAGAAGCTTTAGGACGGGTATTTAAAATAATGCCCTTTACCAACAAGTTTCTTGCCCAAAGCGGAACGTCGATTACCCGCTCATCCATTAAAAATTCACCAAGATATTTTTTCACATCTTTTGGGTCTGGACTGTCTGGCGACCCTAAATTAACAAGTAAAATTCCCTTTTTCATAAATCCTATAAAGCCGTTATTAACCTATTTTAGTTTTGTTTTGTCAATTCATTTCTCACTTCCGCAGGAATGATTCCATTCACAACCGTTGCCATATTTGGATCGTTGGCCAAAAATTTCCAACCACCAAAGTCAACATTGTTAACAGCGTAAATATTACTTTCCACATGAATTATCAAAGAAGCAGTTTCCGCATCTTCCTTCACATTGCCCTCTCCAAACTGCTCTTCTATCGTAGGCGCCATAAAATCCATGAAGGTCTGTTTTTCTTCCAAGGTCTTATCTGCTGCGGAAAGAAATGTCATTCTCATATCGTTGGAATAATCAATAAGACTGTATTGACTATCCCGAAGCGTAATAATTTTTGAAATATTGGTGATTTCCGTACTCAAAAACTCGATTTTCATCTGTTCATTCTGCAGCATCTGATCCATTCCCGCTTTCATCTGCTCTTTGGAAATGGTTTCAAATACTTTAGGATGCATGTAACCAATCACCCCATCGGAATTATTAGCTTCCACATAATCAAAGTACTTCAGCAACTCAACTTTTACACCTTCTGTATCCGATTGCGCCTGAGCAATGATACTTATAAAAAATATGGCTATTCGCAATAAGTGTTTCATGTTCATAATATTGATTGTATGTATTTTTTGGGGGTTGTTCCATATTTCTTTTTAAAGGCTGAAATAAAATGACTCGCTGTACTGTAACCTACCCTTAAACCAACTTCATTGACATTATGGTTTCCCGATTCCAACAATTTTCTGGCCACCTCCATTTTATAATCAAACAGAAAGCTATAGACAGAATCTCCATAAATCTCTTTAAAGCCTTCCTTTAATTTCTTTAAACTCAACTGAATTTCCTCTGAAAGTTCCTGTAAGGTTGGCGGTTCGGTCATTCGGGAAATGATGATATCCTTAGCCTTTCTAATTTTGATGACATTGGATTCGTCTACCAAAAATGGGCATTGCTCCACATTGGCATCTTCACTTCGGTTAAAATACAAGCTCAAAAGCTCATAAGCCTTCCCTTTAAAGTAGAGATTTTTAATGGAATTATTAAGATTGAAATTAATCAACTGGGTAAGCACAATGGCCATTGACGGTGTAATCTTCCCGTCATCATAGTACTTCTTATCCTTATTGTCTTCACTCAAAAACGTAATATAATCCGCCTCCTGCGAAAACAATCCATGAAATTTTTTAATAGAAATAATCACCGAAACCAACCAAGATTGTGGTTGACAATCCATATGAAGAGGCAAATCCTGTTGTGGATTATAGAGTAGCAATGAATTTTCATCTTCAATATTCAAAGCATAACGACCATTATTGAAAATAAACTTACAAATGCCCTTTAAACAAAAGTGAAATTGAATAAAACTACTATCAATTTCCCTTTCAAGAGTCACCACTTTATCGGTTTCGTTTTGGTAGGTCAGCACATAAAAATCCTTTTCTATCTCTACTTCATTAAAAGAATCTATGGCCGTATTTAAAGAACCTATGGCGATATTTTTTTCTGCATCAAAACTCGAATCCATCTCAAAACTATTTAGACCTGTTCTAAACAAACTTCGTCAAACACGTTGTTTCAACTGCAAAAGTATGATATTATTTACATTAATTCGAAAAACAAGCCAAAAAAACCACCAGCGATACTTATTGTTCCTTTAGCGTTATTTTTTTAATTTGCATAAATATATTTTTGTTCCCGAATTTCCAACGTTATTTAATGGAATACAACACTAAGTCGAAAACAACATATTTTTACGCCATTGGCCTAAGCTACAAAAAAGCCGATGCAGATATAAGAGGCCACTTTAGCTTGGATAATGATGGCAAGCAATTGCTATATACCCAAGCCAAGGCAAATGGCATTGACAGCCTTATTGTAACCTCTACCTGTAACCGTACTGAACTTTACGGTTTTGCCGAGCATCCTTACCAACTTATCAAGTTACTTTGCGAGAACACCAAAGGAACCGTTGAAGAGTTTCAGGAAGTTGCCTACATCTACAAAAACAAAGAAGCTATCGCCCACATGTTTAAGGTAGGTTCTGGTTTGGACAGTCAAATTCTTGGTGACTTTGAAATTATCAGTCAGTTAAAGTCTAGCGCCAAGGATTCTAAAAAAGCAGGTTTATTGAATTCCTACTTGGAGCGTTTGATCAATGCCGTAATCCAAGCCAGTAAACGTATCAAAACGGAAACCGATATTTCCTCGGGAGCGGCTTCGGTGTCTTTTGCTTCGGTACATTACATCTTGAACAATATTGAAGATATTTCCAACCGAAATATTCTACTCTTCGGAACTGGAAAAATAGGGCGTAACACTTGCGAAAATTTAGTGAAGCACACTAAAAATGAGCACATCACCCTTATCAACAGAACCAAAACAAAGGCACAGGAAATTGCTGGCAAGTTCAACTTGTTGGTAAAGGACTATGCCAATTTACAGGAAGAAATCAACGCGTCTGACGTTATGATTGTAGCCACTGGCGCTCAAAACCCTACCGTCGACAAATTTTTGATTCAAACCAAAAAACCGTTGTTGATCTTGGATTTGTCCATTCCTAGAAACGTGAACCACAACGTTACCGAATTGGACAATGTCACCTTGATTCACCTAGACGACCTTTCTCAGATTACAGATGAAACCTTAGAAAAGAGAAAGGCGCACATCCCAATAGCAGAGGCCATTCTTGAAGAAGTAAAAGCGGAATTCAACACCTGGTTGGAAACCCGAAAATTTGCTCCTACCATCAAGGCTCTAAAACTAAAACTGACCGATTTTAAGAATGCAGAATTAGACACGCAACGTAAAAAGCTGTCTAATTTCAATGAAGAGCAGGCCGAATTGATCAGTAACAATATCATTCAAAAGATTACAAATCACTTTGCACATCATTTAAGAGAGGATGGCATTTCTACTGATGAAAGCCTGGAATTAATTAAGAAGGTGTTTCAATTAGAAGAATCCACAAAACATGTCTAAAATTATCCGCATTGGAACCCGCGATAGCCAATTGGCGCTATGGCAAGCCAAAACCGTACAGCATCAACTGGAACACTTGGGCCACAAAACCGTTCTTGTTCCCGTAAAATCAACTGGGGATTTGGTCCTTGACAAACCTCTTTATGAATTAGGAATTACTGGTATTTTCACCAAAACTTTGGACATCGCCATGCTAAATGGTGATATCGATATAGCAGTCCACTCCCTAAAAGATGTCCCTACAGCTTTACCGAACGGAATTGTTCAAGCCGCAGTTTTAAAACGTGGCAACAACAAGGACATGTTGGTTTTTAAACATAATGAAGAATTCCTATCACAGAGAGAAGGTATTATTGCCACTGGAAGTTTACGCCGAAGAGCACAATGGCTCAACCGCTACCCTACTCACACCGTAGTTGGGTTACGTGGTAATGTAAATTTACGCCTTCAAAAACTGGAAGACCACGAAGATTGGAATGGTGCCATTTTTGCTGCGGCAGGCTTAGGACGTTTGCAAATTCGCCCTGAAAATGCCCTCAATTTAGATTGGATGATTCCTGCCCCTGCTCAGGGAGCTGTGATGGTAACTGCTTTGGAAAAAGATGAGGATATTTTGGAAATCTGTCGTGAAATCAACCACGAAGAAACAGAAATCTGCACCTCTATAGAACGTAATTTCTTAAGAGTTTTGGAAGGTGGTTGCTCTGCCCCTATTGGCGCCTTGGCAACTATCAAAAATGAAGAAATCAGTTTTACTGGAGTTTTATTAAGTCCTGACGGAACCAAAAAGATTGAAGTTTCCCGATCCGTAAAATTAGGTAGGCATCAAGATTTAGCACAGCAATGTGCCGAAAATGTTATTGAACGTGGCGGCAAACGCTTGATGGATGGTATTAAACATTCAGGGAAGCAAACCAATATTTATTCTACAAAATCCTTAACCGAAGATCAGCAGTTTCTTTTAAACGACAGTTTGGTTGTAAAGAGCAACGATGCCATCAAAACCAACCCCAACAGAATCCCTGCAAGCAAGCTTAAGGCTTCAATTAAAAATGTAGTGATTACAAGTCAAAATGCGGTAGATGCCATTCTTACCAATTGCCCTTCCGAAGACTTAAATTTTAAAAATATCTATTGTGTTGGCCGTCGTACCAAACGCCTTATTGAACAAAAAATAGGCCCTGTAGCACATGCTGCCAAAAACGCAAAAACCTTGGCCGAATATTTAGTTGATTATATTGACGGTACAGAGGTTACTTATTTCTGCAGCAATTTGAGATTGGACGATTTGCCAACCATTTTAAAGGACAACCACATCAAGGTAGAGGAAATTGAAGCCTACCAAACCCGTTACGATTCGGAAAAAGTGGAGGACAATATTGAAGGCATTATGTTTTACAGTCCTTCAACCGTAGAAAGTTTTATCCAACAAAATAAACCCAACGGCATTGCTTTCTGTATAGGAGAAACCACTGCCAAGGAAGCCCAAAAATATTTCAAGGATGTTCGTATTGCCAAAGTTCCTACGGTAGAAAGTGTGATAGAACTGGTAAACGAACATTACGCCTAATCTTTAGGTTTGAATTAAAAAAGTTGAATTAAATAGAGTCGCTTTTCAGCGGAATAAACATGATAAAAAACGATTTATTTTTAAGAGCCCTAAAAGGAGAAACTGTTGAACGCCCACCAGTGTGGATGATGCGTCAAGCAGGTCGCTATTTACCAGAATTTATGGCAATTCGCGAAAAATACGATTTCTTTACACGTTGTCGCACTCCTGAATTGGCCAGCGAAATCACCGTTCAACCTATTCGTCGCTACGGTATGGATGCAGCCATCTTGTTTTCTGATATCTTGGTGATTCCACAAGCTATGAACATCGAGGTGGAAATGAAGCCAAATTTTGGCCCCTACTTACCTAACCCTGTTCGCAGCCAAAAAGATGTGGACAATGTAGTTGTGCCAGATGTAACGGTAGAATTGGATTATGTTTACCAAGCGATAAAAGCCACCAAAGAATTGTTGAATGACGAAATTCCTCTTATTGGATTTGCAGGCTCTCCTTGGACTATTTTGTGCTACTGCGTGCAAGGCCAAGGCAGCAAAACCTTTGACAAAGCCAAGGAATTTTGTTTTACCAATCCTATTGCAGCCCACCAATTATTGCAAAAAATCACCGATACCACTATTGCTTACCTAAAGGAAAAAGTAAAAGCTGGTGTTAACGCAGTTCAGGTGTTTGATTCTTGGGGAGGTATGTTATCTCCAACCGATTACCATGAATTTTCATGGCAGTATATCAATCAAATTATTGAAGCCCTAAAAGATGATGCTCCAGTAATTGCCTTCGGAAAAGGTTGTTGGTTTGCCCTCCATGAAATGGCACAATCCAATGCCTCTGCCCTTGGAGTTGATTGGACCTGTTCTCCTAAAAATGCCCGTTATTTAACTGGTGGACAAATTACCCTTCAAGGAAATTTCGACCCAGCAAGACTATTATCGCCTCCAGACGTCATCAAAAAGATGGTTCACCAAATGATTGATGAATTTGGAAAGGATAAATACATTGTCAACCTAGGGCACGGTATTTTGCCAAATATTCCATTAGATAATGCCAAGGCATTTATTGATGCTGTAAAGGAATACAAAGCATAGATCTTTAAAAACCTTGCCAATTCAATTGGCACAGGAACCACCTTATAGATGCTAAAAAATATTTTCGAAGCCATACAAGCCTATTTTGGAGCCTTTGCATTAATCTCAAAACTTGGGCTTTGGAAATATTTTGCAATTCCAATTGTCATCAGTCTTTTGACTGCCATTAGCATTGGTTTGACCGCCTATGGTTTATCGGATAATATTTTCGACTACATCCTGAGTATTTTCCCTAGTTGGAATTCCTCTTCATGGTTAAGAAATCTATCTGAAATATTCATTGGCTTGGCGATTGTTGCCATTGGCCTATTGCTCTACAAACATATTGTCATGGCCCTTTCGGCCCCCTTTATGAGTCCCGTTTCCGAACGGATAGAAGCCCATTTAACCAACAGCCCTTTACCAAGGAATAACAAAAGTTCTTTCGGTTCGCAATTATCGCGAGGTATTAAAATCAATTTGCGTAACCTTTTTAAAGAACTCACACTTACCATCCCTGTGCTCTTAATAGGTTTTATTCCTGTTATTGGCATTGCATCCTCTGTGTTACTCTTTTTAATTCAAGCCTATTATGCAGGTTTTGGAAATATGGACTACACTTTGGAGCGGCATTTCAATTACCACGACAGCATTCAATTTGTAAAGAAGAACAAAGGCACCGCAATTGGAAACGGAATTGTGTTTTTACTTTGCCTTTTAATTCCTATTTTATGCTTAATGATCGTGTTACCACTTTCAGTAACAGCAGCTTCCAAAGAAACCGTTAGACTTTTGGAGCTGAATAATTCAAAAGAAAACGTACAATAAATGGTTTTGGTAAAAGACACATTTGAATTGGCTACTTTGAAACCCGAAGACGCTTCTAGCTTAAGCCAGTTGATGATTACCAACGGAAGGCGCTTTCAGTTGTATCTACCCAAAACCTTAGCGCAGAATATTTCAGAAGACGCTTCCAAAGACTATATTTCCCAACAAAGGGAAGCCATAGAAAATCAAACAGAATACACCTTTGCCATTAAAGACTTGGAAACCTCTAAAGTTGCAGGATTGGTTATTCTTAAAAACCTCAACTGGAACCAAAAGGAAGGGGAATTTGCCTATTGCCTTGGAAGCCATTACACAGGTAACGGCTGGATGGCCAAAGCCCTAAAAGCCTGTATGGAATTTGCATTTGATAAGCTTGAGCTTCAAACCTTAAACATCTTGGTCCACAATAGCAACACACCTAGTGTTAATGTGGCCAAAAGATGTGGGTTTTCATGGGCAAAAACATTAGAAAACGATTATATATCCACCGCAAAAGGACCGCTGGATATGGAACTTTACCAAATACATAATGAAAGATAAATTTTACGCTTACATACAAAACCTTCAAGATAGCATCACCTCAACTTTGGAAACCATTGATGGCAAGGCCAAGTTTCGTCAAGATCTTTGGGAACGCCCTGAAGGCGGTGGCGGAAGAACCAGAGTCATTGAAAACGGTAATGTGTTTGAAAAAGGCGGTGTGAATATTTCAGCGGTTCACGGCAAACTTCCGGAGAGCATGCAAAACTATTTTGGCGTGAAGGATGCCAACTTTTTTGCCTGTGGCCTTAGTTTGGTATTACATCCAAAAAGCCCCATGGTACCAACCGTGCATGCCAATTGGCGCTACTTTGAAATGTACAATGAACAAGGCGAAATTGTGGATCAATGGTTTGGCGGCGGACAGGATTTAACGCCGTATTACCTATTTGAAGAAGACGCCATTCACTTTCATAACACTTGTAAGACAGCCTGTGACAAACACCATCCAGACTTCTACCAAGAATATAAAACAAAATGCGATAAGTATTTCTGGAACAGCCACCGCAATGAAGCCAGAGGCGTTGGCGGTTTGTTCTTTGACTACTGTAAAGCCACAGAAGAAATGAGCATGGAAAATTGGTATAATTTTGTCACCGAAGTAGGCAACAGCTTTTTGGAAGCCTATGTACCAATTGTTGAAAAACGTAAGGATCTTCCTTATACAGAAGCCAACAGAACTTGGCAAGAAATACGTCGCGGGCGTTATGTAGAATTCAATTTGGTGCACGACAAAGGCACTTTATTTGGATTACGAACCAACGGTCGTATAGAAAGTATTTTAATGAGTTTACCTCCTCATGTACAATGGGTATATGATCACCATCCCGAAGAGGGCAGCCAGGAAGCAGAATTGCTCTCCGTTTTAAAACAACCAAAAACATGGGTTTAAAATTAGGTATACTTAACCTTTTAATAGTCCTTTCAGTCACCTCTGTTTGGGCCCAAATTACTCCTAAAGAAATTGTTCAGGACACCACGGCCACAAACATTATTTACAAAGAGGCTTCGGAATACAAGGCGTCCTACCCCAATAGGATTACAGCCCGTGCGTTTTATGTAAACACCTCCAACGACTTAAAAATCAAAGATCGTAACTCGGATGATTTCTTCAATCTCGAACCCAACAAACAAAACAGGATTGGAGCTTCTGTTTCCTTTCGAGGTATTTCAGGCTCCTACTCTTTTTCGCCCGATTTTATGGGAACCAATAAGGACAATGAAGACTCCAAACTGTTCACCTTGAGTTTTAGAACCTTTTTTGGAGATCATTTCATGCAAACCTTCGAATTGTTTAAAGAGAAAGGGTTCTACCTGAAGTTTAATAATAGTGACGATATATCCGTCTATTTACCACATTCCAAAAACTTTAAAATTGGAGGGGCCACATCCTATATATGGAATGAGAATTTTTCGTTTAGAGCCATCACCTCACAGGACGAAAAACAATTGAAAAGTACCGGAAGCTTTATTCCTAGAATTATCTACTATTATTCAAAATTCAATTTGGAAGGCAATAGCACTGAAACTGGCGATTACATTGATTTCAGTTACTATTCCTTTGATATTGCTTTTGCCCCTTCCTATTATTACAATTTTGTTCCCACAAATAACCTTCTTCTGTCTGGTGGTGTGTCTGCCGGGATTGGATTGAACCACTCAAAATCGGAAGGAGAAGATGCCTTAAACTCTTTATTGACCGAATTGAACTTTAGGGCCGCCGCCACCTACGATATTGACAACTTATACTTAGGCGCTCATTATAGTTACTTAATTTTGAACCACTCTGCCGATAGGTCATCCCGCGCAGCAGACAACATTCCCTATTTTCAAATATTTGTAGGTTATCGCTTTAAAGCACCCAAATCTTTGGTAGGATTTGCAGATGATATGCAGAATAAGATGAATGAAAAACTAAAAGCAAAAAAATAGCCCTTAATCAAAAGGGCTATTTAATATTATCTCAAGATTTCTTTTTAATGGAACTAGAAAGCTTGTTCCCACTCAAACTTCATAAGCTTATAAATTTTATCCTCTAGATTTTCTTCAATAATATAAATTCCCTCCGAGGTAATTGTAGCATTAAAACTCAACACATCTTCATCTTTCTTTGAAATCAAATAATTTTTCACATTTTCGTTAACATAAGCCGCATAAAGCGTATATATGTCCATGTAATTTTCCCCATACTGATCCTCTATTGAAATTCCAGCCCGCAATGCATTCTCCTTTTTAATACCTTTTCTAACACCTCTATGGAATTTTTGATCAACTTTAAAATCTATTTTTTCAGTCTTCGTAATTTCTCCTTCATTAGCGTTCAATACAAAAAAATGGGCATATGTGGATCCATAATAAGTATTATGCACACTAAACCCCATTTCTCCATTTAAGCCCGCATATAAATCTACAACCATATTAGCAGCTGTAGTTTTTTTATTAAAGTCCTTTTTATCGTCTATTTCTCTTTGCAATTTCCAAATAACATCTCCCTCAAAACTATATTTATGGACGTAAAATCCTCCAAATTTCGCATTGTAAAAATCACCCTCCTTACGATCCGTGTATAGTCCATAAACATAAAAAACCTCGTTTTGCTTATCTACATAAATATTACTTGCAGATGTAAAGCCCATTACAAACTTAGTACCTATTGGATTAAGCCCAGTACCCAATGAAATAGGACGAACATTACCGCCTCCATTATTAGAAGGCATAAAAAACTTTCCATCTAAGGCCACTGAAATTTTAGAACTATAGACCTTATTCCCTTCATAGTCTAGCCCTGAAATATGATATATATTTTTGGTTCTCTCTTTATTTAAATCCTTACTTACAGTATAAAACATTTCTTCATTAAAGTCTATCAACTGTAAATTCATCCTACCTTCCTCCCCATCATAAACCTTAATAGGGAATTCTTTTCTAGATTGATCTGTGTTGTCCTTTCTTATAAAATAATATTCTCCATCCCTTTTCTTTCCAGTCTTATTCTTCAAATATGAAAACCCAAACCAACAAGTATATTCCTGAGTAAGAAATTGATTTTTAACATAAAACTCCCTTTCGCCGCCTTCCAATTCAAAAGGTCTTCTTGTTTCTATAGTAAAACCGTAATCAATTTTGTTTCCACCCTGATCCAGAAAAATTTCATCCACATTAGAATAAAAGTATTCTCCCTTTCTTGATTTTATCATGTTATAATTCGGAATAGTAAGTGACCCATTCATAACCGAAGACAAATCATTGAAATCTGTATCGAATTGTTTTTTGTAATTCAACTTAAGATCATCATCATATGTATAAATTTCCAAGTTCTTTGTTTTAGACTTATTATCAAAAACTAAAATTGACGAGTAACCGTTTTCCGTAGTATAATTTCGCACGACCTTTTGATCCTTTTCCAAAGGAATTTCAACAGTATTCACTTGCGCTTGGCATAACAGCCCTCCTAATAATAACAACGGGGCAATTGTTTTTTTAATCATAAATAAAATAGTTAATTGGTTGTAAAGTGAGCGAAGATATATTAACATGTAAGAATCTACAATACTTTTTTAATCCTTAAATTTGTAACGTAATTTAAGTAAATCATAATGTACCCATTAAGACGAAATAGAAGACTACGCACCAATGAAGCCATTCGCTCATTGGTTCGCGAAACCATAATTACCCCTAACGATTTTCTAGTACCATTGTTTGTGGTGGAGGGCAAAAATGTGAAGGAAGAAATCCCTTCCATGCCCAACTATTTTAGATACAGCTTGGACCTTTTGGAAAAAGAGGTTAAGGAATTATGGAAACTTGGATTGAAATCGGTGTTATTGTTTGTAAAAGTCCCAGACAATTTAAAAGACAACAAAGGTACGGAAGCCATCAACCCTAACGGACTGATGCAACGCGCCGTAAAAACTGTAAAAAATGCCTGTCCGGAAATGTTGGTGATGACCGATGTAGCTTTAGATCCTTATTCTTCATACGGGCATGATGGCATTATAGAAAATGGTTTGATTCTGAATGATGACACGGTAGACATCCTTACAGAAATGAGCCTTTCGCATGCTGAAGCTGGCGCCAACTTTGTAGCCCCTAGTGACATGATGGATGGTCGGATCCTTTCCATCAGGGAAGCTTTGGAGGACGAAGGTTATTTCAATACGGGTATCATGAGCTATTCTGCTAAATATGCCTCGGCGTTTTACGGGCCATTTAGAGATGCCCTGGATTCTGCTCCAGTGGACATGATCGATATTCCAAAGGACAAAAAATCTTACCAAATGGATTACGCCAACCGCTTTGAAGCCATTCGAGAAACCGAAATGGACATCGATGAAGGTGCCGATATCGTGATGGTAAAACCAGGCTTGTGCTATTTGGATATTGTTCGCGAAATCAAAAATGAAGTGGATGTGCCTGTGGCTGTATACCAAGTTTCTGGGGAATATGCCATGGTAAAGGCCGCTGCCGAAAAAGGATGGCTTGACCACGACGCCGTAATGATGGAACAGGTTACTGCCATCAAACGTGCTGGCGCCGACATTATCGCTTCCTATTTTGCAAAGGATGTGGTTAAGATTTTAAATCGATAAACTACTTCAATTTATAAAGGCCCTGGTCCACTTTAGAAATGACCAGGGCTTTTCTTTTGAAAGTCTTAAAATCACACAAATTCATATTTTATGCGCTTAACTCGTTGGATTTCGTAAATTAGTGAACTACCTCGCGGGTCACCACGACGTAGTAATTCAAAAATTCGAGTTCCAAATAAATGAATTCGAGAATCGAGTAAAACGAAAGCCATTTTATGAGCGCATTAATTTTTTGGGCTACCATATCCATTTTCTTCTCTTTTTTATGTTCCATTTTGGAAGCCGTCTTGTTGAGCGTAACGCCAACCTTTATCAACATTAAAAAACAGGAAGGGAAGCACTATGCTGAAACTCTGGAAAACTTAAAAAAGGACGTCGACAAACCTCTCATTTCTATTTTGACACTCAACACCATTGCCCATACTTTGGGAGCGATGATGGTAGGGATTCAAGCTGAAAAATTACCCTTTAAAATTGAACTTTTTGGAATAAATACGGTTGGCGTGGTTTCCGCTATCATGACATTTTTGATTCTAGTCGTTTCGGAGATTATTCCTAAAACCATTGGTGCCACCTATTGGAAACAACTGGCCAATTTTACAGCCAAAGCCCTAACCATTTTAATCTTTCCTTTAAAATGGACTGGCCTTTTATGGCTACTGCAACTCACCACCAAACTTATTGGAGGCAAAGGACATCATGGCAGCGTTCTAAGTCGTGAAGATTTTCATGCCATGACCAATTTAGCAGAAGAAGAAGGTGTCTTTTTAGAATCTGAAAGTAAAGTAATTAAAAACCTTTTGACATTTAAGGACGTTCAGGCCAAAGATATCATGACGCCAAGGACCGTCATGACAATTGAAAATGAAAGTGAAACCGTCGCAGAATTCTTTGAAAGAAACTCAAACATCCGATTTTCAAGAATCCCTGTGTATTCCAACGAAGCCGATAATATTACAGGTTTAGTACTAAAAGATGAAGCTTTTAGAGAAATGGCCTTTGGCCATGGAGACAAAATTCTTTCGGATATCAAGCGTGACATCATCATCATCAATAGGAACATGCCTATCCCTAAACTCTTTGAACTCTTGGTTGAAAGCAAAAACCATATGGCTTTGGTAGTTGACGAATACGGCTCTATAAGTGGTTTGGTAACTATGGAAGATGTGATTGAAACCCTTTTGGGCCTTGAAATCATGGACGAAAGCGACAACATTGCCGATTTACAATTATTGGCCAGAAAAAGTTGGGAAGATAGAGCCAAACGCCTTGGACTTATTGAAGATTAAAGTTTATGGAAACCTGCATCATCAATACCCCTTTGGGATTTGCAAAAATTTCTGGCGACCAAGATGGCATTACTTCGGTTACAGTTTTAGACAGTGACGAAACGGTTACGGATATTATTCCCGAAGCTTTGGAAGATTGCGTTTATCAACTACAAGAATATTTTGATGGCAAGCGTCAACAATTTAACCTTCCACTAAACCCAAAAGGCACCGAATTCCAAAAAACAGTCTGGAATAAATTGGCAACAATTCCTTTCGGAAAAACAACTTCCTATTTAGAACTCTCCAAACAATTGGGAGACATCAAGGCTATAAGAGCCGTGGCAAATGCCAATGGGAAAAACCCCATTTGGATCATTATTCCCTGTCATAGGGTTATTGGAAGTGATGGCAGCCTCACTGGTTATGCAGGTGGATTACACCGGAAACAATGGCTTTTGGAACATGAAAGCCCATATAAACAACAGCGCCTTTTTTAAAAAATTCTCCTATATTTAGTTATTAAATTAGCTCTCATGAAATTCCTCAAAAATCTCCTTAAATGGACAGCAGTCCTATGCGGTATCCCTGTAATAGCATTGTATGCCACAGACACCGATTATTTAATCAAAGCGTTTCGCACCATTTATTTAAATGGGCATACTACTGCCTACTTGAACGATTATAAAGAATTTGATAACAAAGTCATTGATCAAGGCCTACCTCAACCTTGGCCAAACCACAAAGATTACAACACAGCAAAGGCCACAGAACTTTTAAGCACCATCCATAAAGAAAATGGTAGCGTAGCTTATGTTATCATAAAAAATGATAGCATTTGGTTTGAAGACTACTTTGATGGATTTAACAGCAACTCCCAAAGTAATTCCTTCTCAATGGCCAAAAGTTATGTGTCGGCTATGTTGGGAAAGGCTATCATGGATGGTTATATTAAGAGTTTGGATCAACCTGTCTGCGATTTTGTTCCAGAATTTTGTGAGGGTTTGGCAGCAAAAATGACTGTTGGAGATCTGTCAAGCATGGCATCCGGCACCAATTGGGACGAAGCCTACTATTCGCCTTTCTCGATCACCACACGCGCCTATTTTGATGATGATTTGGAAAAAGTGATTACAGGCTTGAAAGTTGTAGACGAACCTGGAAAAGCTTATAAATATGCTAGTGGCGACACCCAATTGTTGGCAATGGTAATAGAAAGAGCCACCAATAAGAAACTGTACGACTATCTCACCGAAAGTTTTTGGCAACCTTTGGGTTGCGAAAACCAAGCCCTTTGGCAAGTAGACAGCGAAGACCATAATTTAGTTAAGGCCTATTGTTGTATCGCCTCCAATGCCAAGGATTTTGCCCGAATGGGAAAACTCTATAAAGACCATGGTAAATGGAATGGCCAACAAGTATTGGACTCCGCTTTTATTGCAAAGTCTATTACCCCAAGATTTGCTGCAAGCCCTGAATACGGTTATGGCTGGTGGCTAAAAGATGTTGGGGACAAGCACTTTTTTATGATGCGAGGTCACCTTGGGCAGTACGTGATTGTAGAACCAAATGACAATATCATTATTGTGCGCTTAGGACACTCAAAAGGCGATGGATCAGCTGTAGCCACTTTTACTGATGATATTTCAATTTACATAGAAGAAGCCTATAACATGTTAGGATATGATCTCTAAACTGCCACTGGAAAACATATTATTTTTAGACATTGAAACCGTTCCGGAAACAGAACATTTTTCAGATTTGGACACCACCAAACAATATTTATGGGATGCCAAATCCCAATACCAAAGACGGGACGAATATACCGCTGAAGAATTCTATGAACGCGCAGGTATTTGGGCCGAATTCGGGAAAATTGTTTGTATTTCCGTTGGCTATTTTAGTTTTCAGGGAGACATGAGACAGTTTCGGGTCACCTCATTTTTTGGAGATGAAATTAAAATTCTTCAGGACTTCAAAAACTTATTGTCTACCCACTTTGGACAACCAAAACATGTATTGTGCGCTCATAACGGGAAAGAATTCGATTTTCCATACATTGCGCGACGAATGATCATCCACAACATCGAATTACCATACAAACTCAATCTTTTTGGCAAAAAGCCTTGGGAAGTACCCCATTTAGACACATTGGAACTATGGAAATTTGGAGATTACAAACATTTCACCTCTCTTAAGCTCCTTACCAATGTTCTCGGTATTCCATCACCAAAAGACGATATTGATGGCAGCGAAGTAAGAAGAGTGTATTACGAAGAAAATGATATTGACAGAATTGTCATCTATTGCGAAAAAGATACAGTGGCCGTAGCCCAAATATTTTTAAGACTGCGAGGCGACGAACTGTTACAGGACAATGAAATTATTAGTGTTTAGCACATGGCCACACCACCCCTTTTATCTGTAAAAGAGCTTAGCATTTCCTTTATATCGAATAAATCCGAAAAGGAAATCATCCATCAAATAAGTTATGATTTGTTTGAGAATGAAATTTTAGGAATTGTAGGAGAATCGGGATCTGGAAAGTCCGTTTCTTCATTAGCCCTTATGGGATTATTGCCTCCGAAGATTTCAAAAATAACCAATGGACACATCTTATTTCAAGGTCAAGATCTTACAACCCTACCTGCAAAACAGTTTCAAGATATTAGGGGAAATGAAATTGCCATGATTTTTCAGGAACCCATGAGTTCTTTGAATCCATCAATGAAATGCGGCAAACAGGTTCAGGAAATTTTATTGCAGCACACATCACTTTCCAAAACGGAAGCCAAAACTGAAACCTTATCTCTTTTTGAGAAAGTGAAATTACCGCTCCCAGAACGCATTTACGATGCCTATCCTCACGAAATCTCAGGAGGACAAAAGCAACGTGTAATGATTGCAATGGCCATTGCCTGCAAACCCAAAATTTTAATTGCGGACGAGCCTACAACCGCCTTGGATGTAACCGTTCAGAAGGAAATCATTCTCTTGTTGAAACAACTCCAGCAGGAAGAACAAATGAGCATTATTTTCATTTCTCATGACCTATCCTTAGTTTCCGAAATTGCCGATAGACTTTTGGTGATGTACCAAGGAAATATTGTAGAACAAGGTATTGCCAACGAAGTATTCACAGCACCTAAAGACACCTACACCAAAGCCCTGTTACAATCCAAGCCATCCTTGGATGTTCGGCTTAAAAGGTTGCCAACCATTAAAGATGTCATCAATGATTCGGTAGACAACACTATCATTTCTTCGGAAGACCGAAAAGCTTTTCATAAAGAGCTTTACTCCAAAACGCCTTTATTGGAAGTAAAGAATCTCAACAAAACCTATGTTTCAAAATCGGGATGGTTTTCAAAACCTGAAGCCTTTAAAGCCGTCAACAATGTAAGTTTTCAACTTTATGAAGGGGAAACCCTTGGCCTAGTTGGAGAATCCGGCTGTGGAAAATCAACTTTAAGCAACGCCATTTTATTATTGGACAAAGCTTCTTCGGGAGAAATCTTCTACAGAGGAACGGACATCAACAAACTATCTAAAACTCAGGTTAGAGCCCTTAGAAAAGACATACAGATTATTTTTCAGGATCCATTTGCTTCACTCAATCCCAGAATGCCTATTGGAAAGGCCATCATGGAACCCATGACAGTACATAACATTGGTAATTCCGACAAGGAAAGAAAGCAATTGGTTTTAGAAATTTTGGAAAAAGTAGGCTTGACAGAAGAATCCTTTTATAAATACCCGCATGAATTTTCTGGAGGCCAACGTCAACGTGTTGGGATTGCCAGAGCCATTGCTTTACAACCTAAATTGATTGTTTGTGACGAATCGGTTTCTGCATTGGATATTTCTGTGCAAGCACAAGTGCTGAATTTACTTAACGAATTGAAGTCCAATTATAACTTTACCTATATTTTCATTTCTCATGATCTTGCTGTGGTAAAATATATGTCGGATCAATTATTGGTGATGAACAAAGGACAAATTGAAGAATTGGATGACGCCGATATAATTTACAACAATCCAAAAAGGGAATACACCAAAAAATTAATTCATGCCATCCCGAAGGGGTTATAGCATGAATAATTTTTTAATTAGGGCAAAAATATTCTTAAGTAGGCTTAAAGTATTTTGAATTACAGTAAGTATCCTGTTTTCAAAATAAGTAGGTCTTGGTAGATTTGGGGCAACATTTTCCATAAGCATAAATTCATGATAAATTTGGGGCAAATCATAAATTAAGTTTATGATAGACTTGGTAAATTACCTTGTCTCGATTTGGTTTAGCTAATATGAAACATTTTTTTGAAAAATCAGTTTAAATACATTAAAAATCGATAAAACGTATTAATTTTTAACATTTAGATTTAAAACAAAATACTTTTCCTACAAATTTAATGTATCTATCAAAAAAAAGCTACTTTATAAAGTAGCTTCTCTAAACATCTATAAATGCTATAATTGCATTTCTGGAATCTCTCCTTCCACAATTAAATGCCCTTCGGTTGCATTTTGAATTTCTTCAACTGAAACTCCCGGTGCACGTTCTAAAAGTTTAAAACCTTTATCGGTAACTTCTATCACCGCTAGATTAGTCACGATCTTCTTAACACAACCTACACCCGTAAGCGGCAAAGTACACTCCTTAAGCAATTTGGATTCACCTGCTTTATTGGTATGCATCATAGCAACAATAATATTTTCGGCACTGGCTACCAAGTCCATAGCACCTCCCATACCTTTCACCATTTTACCGGGGATTTTCCAATTGGCAATATCTCCATTTTCAGCAACCTCCATGGCTCCCAAAATGGTCAGATCTACGTGTTGCCCACGAATCATGGAAAAACTCATAGAGGAGTCAAAAAAACTAGCTCCGGGCAAGGTTGTGATTGTTTGCTTACCCGCATTGATAATATCGGCATCTTCTTCCCCTTCATAAGGAAAAGGCCCCATGCCCAACACACCGTTTTCACTTTGGAATTCCACTTGGATATCATGTCGCACATAATTAGCCACCAACGTTGGAATTCCTATTCCAAGATTCACGTAATAGCCATCTTTTACTTCTTTGGCAATTCGTTTTGCTATTCCTGTTTTATCTAACATATTTCGATAATTTTTTAATTTGAAAATTATACGATTTGAAAATTACTTTTTAGAGGTTGAAATAATCTTACTGATGATTTTTATAATTGAATTTAAACCTTCCAATAGCTCCTTTTTTGGGTTTGGATAAAACTCTGACTTCTCACATAATTCCAGCCAATATTCCAATTCATCAGCCTCTTTAGCCGATATTTTAAATTTATGGATGAAATCATTCTTGCTTTCAGCATTCTGAGCCTCACGAATATTAGCACCTATGGAAGTGCCACTTCTAAAAATTTGTGAAGCCATTTCAAATTTATTCAAGCCTCTTAATTCCTCAGAAAATTTAATGATTTCGAGAGAGAATTCCATGGTTAGGTTTACAATTACATTGTTTCGATCATTTCTCATTTTCAAATCACCCAATCATCAAATTGTTTCATTTTTAACTCTAACGGTTCGTTGTTCAATTCTCTTTTCATATACTTCCCCTTGGAAAATACGCTGTACAAAAATCCCTGGAATATGTATTTCATTAGGATCTAAAGTGCCAACAGGCACCAATTCTTCCACCTCAGCCACTGTAATATTTGCAGCACCACACATAGCAGGGTTAAAATTGCGTGCTGTTCCCTTAAATATTAAGTTACCAGCCTCGTCACCCTTCCATGCCTTAACAAACGAGAAATCTGCTTTAAAAGCATTTTCCAACACATGCATCTTACCATTGAATTCACGGGTTTCCTTTCCTTCAGCAACTTCTGTACCATATCCTGCAGGTGTAAAAAAAGCAGGAATCCCAGCTTGGGCAGCTCTGCAACGTTCGGCAAGCGTTCCTTGAGGAATTAACTCCACCTCCAATTCTCCACTCAACATCTGTCGTTCGAACTCGTCATTTTCACCAACATATGAAGACACCATTTTTTTGATTTGTTTCTTTTGAAGAAGAAGCCCAAGGCCAAAATCGTCAACCCCGGCATTATTGGAAATACATGTCAGTCCTTTTATACCAAGTTGTACCAACTTTGCAATGGCATTCTCAGGGATACCACAAAGCCCAAAGCCTCCAAGCATAAAGGTCATATCATCCGAAACACCCTCAAGTGCTTCCGACACATTTGCTACTTTTTTATTAATCATTTGCTAAGAATTTTATAGGGGTAAAATACAAAAAACCGAAGCGATTCTAAAAAGAATAACTTCGGTTTTTTTTGATAAGAGTAATATTTTTTAGCTAATATTTTGCAATCAACAATAATTCAAGCGTTTTAATGTCAATATTCCAAAATATTAAAATCCGAGACCAAGGTCCTCATCTTCTTCCAAAAGCATCTCAGCTTCTTCATCTTCTTCACTCGCGTTACAATCTACACGGATGGACAACTCTTCAGGTCTTTCAAAATCTTCTTTTGAAATTCCAAGGTCCTCATCGGCATAGCAGCTCTTCATGTACAGCCCCCAAATAGGTAAGGCCATAGCAGCTCCCTGACCATAGGTAATGGTTTTAAAGTGCGCCGCTCTATCTTCGGCACCAACCCAAACACCTGTTACCAAGTTTGGCACCATCCCCATAAACCATCCATCACTTTGGTTTTGGGTTGTCCCAGTTTTTCCCGCAATAGGATTGGTAAACTCGTAAGGGTAGCCCGTAATAATTTCCCGATAAGCTGCACTGTATTTATCGGCTCCTGTAGTTCTCAAACGGGTTCCAGAACCACCATGTGTTACCCCTTCCAATAAATTTACAGTTACATAAGCCACCTCTTCACTCAACACATCGCGAGACTCCGGCGTAAATTGATACAATACTGTGCCATTTTTATCCTCAATACGCGTTACCATAACCGGCTTATTATAAACACCTTTATTTGCAAACGTTGAGTACGCTGCAACCATTTCATATACACTTAAATCTGGCGTCCCCAAGGCAATGGCTGGAACTGGCAAAATATCTTCCTCTACTCCCAAATTCTTAGCCATATCGATTACCGGTTGCGGTCCAATTCTATCCATTAGCCTCGCGGTAACGGTATTGGTAGAGGTTGCAAGAGCATGTTTCAATGTCATAAAACCACCATATTTACCATCTGAGTTTTTGGCAGTCCAAGGTTCTGGATTCCCAAACTTATTGGCCTCAATGGTGATTTGAGTATTTGGTAAAGTATCGCAAGGAGACAAATGTAATTGGTCTATAGCCGAAGCATATACAAATGGCTTAAAGGTAGACCCTACTTGGCGCTTCCCTTGTTTTACGTGATCGTATTGAAAATGCCTGTAGTTGATACCACCAACCCATGCTTTAACGTGACCTGTTTGTGGATCCATGGACATCATCCCTGTATGTAAGAATGACTTATAGTATCTCATGGAATCAATAGGTTTCATAATAGTATCGATTTCACCACTCCATGAGAAAATTTTCATATCTGTAGGGACATCGAAAGAAGCTATAATTTCATCATTCGATTTTTTAAGATCGTACTTCATGTGCCTCCAACGCTCACTTTGTCTCATGGAACGTTTCATTAGGGCATCTATCTCACTATTATTCAAATCCAAGAAAGGTGCCGTAGGGTTACGATCTGGTGTATTTTGATGATCAAATTCCGCCTGCAGCCTTGCCATGTGCTTTTGCACAGCATCCTCCGCATATTGTTGCATTCGAGAATCTATCGTAGTATATATTTTTAACCCATCATTATAAAGGTGGTATTTTTCGCCATCTGCCTTAGGATTTTCAGCAATCCATTCTTTCATGAATTGCTTCAAATACTCTCTAAAATAGGTAGCAATTCCCTCTCTATGCGATTCTGGTGAATAGTTCAAATCCAAACCGGTTTCTTGAAGGGAATCCGAAACTTGTTCATCCAGATATCCATATTTCACCATTTGTCCCAAAACAGTGTTACGTCTATTGGTAACCCCTTCCACATTCCTTCTTGGGTTGTATAGGGACGAATTTTTAAACATCCCCACCAACATAGCCGACTCCTTAGTTTCTAAATCGATAGGCTCCTTACCGAAGTAAATACGGGAAGCACTGCGGATACCATCGGCATTGTTACCAAAGTCATAGATATTGAAATACATAGCCATGATTTCTTCTTTGGTATACTGACGCTCCAAACGAATAGCTATAATCCACTCCCTTATCTTCTGTGATAGTTTCTCAACGATATTGGCATTTTCCCTTTTATGAAACAACTGCTTGGCCAACTGCTGGGAAATGGTACTTGCTCCTCCCTTAGTTCCAAGAAAAACAGCGGCTCTTAAAGTACCTATTGCATCGATTCCTGAATGCTCTTTATATCTGGCATCTTCCGTAGCAATTAAGGCATCTACCAAATTCTGAGGCAACTCACTGTAATCTACAGGTGTTCTGTTATCATTGTAGTAGAATTTACCCAATGTTTTCCCATCCGAAGAAATGATTTCTGTGGCCAAATTGGTTTTAGGATTCTCCAACACGGTGTGGTCTGGCATTTCTCCAAACACCCCAAAAGATGCTAATAAAAATAACAGCACTACAAAAAGCAAACCGCCCGTGAAAGTAATCCAAAACCAACGGATATACTTAGAAAAATCAGGTGCTGCGTTTTTCTTATTTGTTGCCTTTTTAGCCATAATAATTATTTAGTGTTTGCGTGTTCTATTCTAAAACCAATATCGGTAATACCTTCCAACTCTTCTACTCCTTCCACATGACCATTTTCTCTCATGGCCTGTTGGATGTGGATGGTATATTCCCCTGATTCATCAAAAACAAAAGGACTCTCATAACCCTTGTACCACAACTTATTTTCCTTAACATCCGAAAATCCAGTTCCCAAAAACTCTCCGTTAGGTTTGGCCATGGCATACTCCAAAGTATCCTTGGTTATCTTACCGTTAGGATATTCCATTCCTACAATCAAAAACAAATTACTGTACTTGTAGGCACTAGTATTTCGAAGATTTACAAACAGGTTATAGTTGTTCAACGAATCTGGAGGCGTTACCTTAAAAGAAATGACAGCATCTTTATGCCACTTGTTGGGTACGGTTTGGTATTCATCATAAACCTGATTGGAATCGCATGACAAATACAGTATGCCCATTAAAAGAACTAACCAATAACTATTTTTTGGCATTATTTTGAGACTTATTGTTGTTTCTTCTAGGTTTCCTCTTATTATTTTTACGTTTTCTTTTGCCTTTTGGACTATCAAACCTTGTTAAACTATCTTGTCCTACAACATTTTCAAACTCGGTTTTAGTGTCTTCCACTAGTTCTGCCGCGTATTCTTCGAGGCTGGCAACCTTTTGTTTTTTCTTGTTTTTTTCGATGATTTCATTAGCCTGTTCAACGGTTAGTTTATGCCAATGCATCCATTCGCCTTCATAGGCATACCACATCACGCCTTTAAAAATATCCGTTTTTTGACACAAGGCAACACCCTTTTCGGTATACAACTTGATTTCAGTTTTTGGAAATTCCTTTAAAGCATCTAAATAGGCATCCAATTCATAATTAAGACAACACTTCAGTTTTCCACATTGTCCCGCAAGCTTAAGTGGATTCAATGACAACTGCTGATATCTCGCCGCGGAAGTACTTACAGACCTAAAATCTGTCAACCAAGTGGAACAGCACAATTCGCGCCCACAAGACCCGATACCTCCAAGTCTGGCAGCTTCCTGACGGAACCCAACCTGCTTCATTTCGATACGGGTTCTAAACTCTTTGGCAAACAACTTAATAAGTTCCCTAAAGTCTACACGCTCTTCGGCTGTGTAGTAAAAGGTCGCCTTACTGGCATCTCCCTGATATTCGATATCGGAGATTTTCATTTTCAGTTTCAAATCAATGGCAAACTGCCTTGCCTTAACCTTCATAGGCTCTTCCTTATCCCTAGCCTTAGACCACACATCGATATCTCGCTGATTGGCCTTTCGGTAAATTTTCAGAACCTCATCTTGGTTATTGATATCTATTTTTTTGCGCTTCATTTGAATTCTAACCAATTCACCTGTAAGCGTCACCATACCAATATCGTGTCCAGACTGAGCTTGTGTAGCGACAATGTCGCCTATATTCAATGATAAATTTTCTGTATTTCTGTAGTACTGTTTTCTTCCGTTCTTAAAACGTACTTCCACCCCATCAAAAGGTTCTTGTCCCTGAGGAAGGGACATGTTGGACAACCAATCAAAAACCGTTAGCTTGTTACAGCTATCGGTTCCACAAGTTCCATTGTTCTTGCATCCTTTTGGTTGACCATCCTTACCAGTTGAGCAACTGTTACAACCCATAAATTTTATATATAATTTGCTAATCTAGACTAGCAAATGGAGATTAATAATTTGTTTTCTAAAATGTAAAGATAAGATTATTCTAATGACATAAAAACATCACTGTTTTTATTGGGAATTAATTAAATCTCTATCTCATAATTCAGTCTGTTGGAGAGGGATTTTAACGTTTTTTTCGACTTAAAAACATTGGACAACAACGTTGAGCTCCAACCTATTTTACGGGAAAAGTCATTAAAACTCACTTCACGCCAATTAAACCCCTCTTTCCAAAATTGCTTCGGAGAAATATAGCAAAATGTATAGTCGAAAATAAAACTAGATTGGTTCTCACCTGCCAATATAGATAATTCATCAGGAGCCAAAAGCGTAATCTCGTTAGACTTGCAGGTTTCTTTAATGTCCTTAATAATCCCAGGATAATCCCCAACCAAAGTAGAGATGTCAAAATCATTATACTCGGTATTCCCTATTTTTTGAATTGGTCTTATTTGAAGAATATCAAAGCTCTTGGGATCGAAGTGCTCAAAAAACTCCTGCAACTCATAGAAATTATCCTTGTTGAAGGTATAATTGATACGCACCTTAAAATCATACTTAGATTTCAGTTCTGCAAAAGCCTTAAAGGCATCATGAAACTTTTCATAACTAGCCTTTTTCATAAAGCCTTCATAAGTTTCCTTTGTCACACCGTGTAGCGAAATTGTGAATTCATTCAAGCCAGCCTTCAACAACTCTTCTATCTTTTCCTCAGTCAACAAATTAGCATTGGTCGTCAAGGAAATGTAGGGTACTTTATAGTTCTTGCCCAGCGCTACAAGATCCGCTAAATTTTTATATAAAGTGGGCTCTGTTCCACAGCCAATCTGCAACTTCAATGCTCTTCCAAAAATGGCCTTTGCCACAGCTTTCAACTCCTCTGGCTTAAATTGTCCTTTAAGCGTCTTCACATAATCAGCATCCGTAAAATAACACATCTTACATCGTAAATTACAGGCCATAACAGGATCTAGATTCACTGCCAAATACCGCTTATTGAATTTATGCAGTAAGTAAAGCCCAAAAAACTTTACCCTATGCCATTTGACCTTTCTATTTAACTGCAATAGCTTGTAAAATTCCATCCACTGCAAGATAGTTAAGACATTAATACTTAAATGCTTTTCACCGAAATTATTTTAACGGGACAAGCTTTTGCTGCCTGATCGCAAGGATCCAAAATAGCCTCGTCTGGAGATTTTAAGGTAAAAAAACCTTTTTTCTCCTGACTTCTCAAAAGCACCGTTTTCCCATCCTTTTTGGACATTTGAAACTGCTCAGGAGCCAATTCTACACAATAATTACAACCGATACATTTATTCCTCTGAAGGGTTACAACTACCATTAAGCCTCAACTTTATTTTCTACAATCTTATAAAGTTTGTCAGAAGGACGCACTCTAAAAGGTATTGGAATGGTTACCGAATCCCCCTTTACTCCTTTTTCCAACTGCTCATCGTTAACCAGCATAGTGTCCACTGTCATTTCCTTGGCACCTGTAGTTGGTCCAGTAATTAAAATGGTGTCACCCAAAGACAAATCGTAGGCTTCAATCTTAAATTCCCCAATACTACTTTTTGGATAATAGTGCACCCCTTTACCGATATACACCTTTTTCTGTGTTGCATGCGACCCCGAACCTTTACTCCATTCTCCCAATTTCTGACCTAAATAGTAGCCACTCCAAAAGCCCCGATTGTAAACTTTTTCCAATTCCTGCATCCAACCAATTACCTTCTCTTTGGAATAGGTTCCGTTTTCAATACTATCAATTGCCTCACGGTAACATTTAATGACATTGGCCACATATTCTGGCGCTCGTCCCCGACCTTCTATTTTCAACACGGTAATTCCGGCATCGATTACTTCTTCCAGAAAATCGATGGTACACAAGTCTTTTGGAGACATGATGTACTCATTGTCCAATTCCATTTCAAAGCCTGTTTCTTGATCAACCACGGTATATTTCTTTCTACAGTTTTGCTTGCAAGCGCCTCTGTTTGCAGAAGAATTATGCGAATGCAAACTCATATAACATTTTCCAGAAACCGCCATGCAGAGTGCTCCGTGACCAAAAATTTCAATCTCTACCAGTTTTCCTGAGGGACCTTTGATTTGCTCCTTTTCTATTTGCTCTGAAATCTTCTTTACTTGACGCAAACTCAACTCCCTACTCATTACCATAGTGTCTGCGAACATGGCATAAAACTTCACCGTTTCAATGTTGGTGATATTGATTTGCGTAGAAATATGCACTTCCATTCCCAATTCACGAGCTACCATAATCACAGCTTGGTCCATGGCAATCACAGCGGTAATATCAGCCTCTTTGGCACGCTTAACCAAAGTTTTTACGATAGATAAATCGTGATCATAAATAATGGTGTTTAAGGTCAGATAAGTTCTAACACCTTTTTCCTGACATCTTCTGGAAATTTCAGGAAGGTCGTCCAAAGTAAAGTTAATGGATGCTCTGGCACGCATGTTAAGCTGCTCTACACCAAAATAAACAGAATCTGCACCATTATCTAGGGCCGCTTGCAACGATTCAAAATTCCCTGCAGGAGCCATTAATTCAATCTTTTGCATAATACAACTAGGCTTTTTCTTGTTTAAAATGCTCGAAAATGTTTCTTAAATCTTTTTTGAAAGGCAAGTGATCGGCACGACCTTTTTTGAAGATATCGTTACTGTTTCCTTGCCCCTTACGCAATACTTTTTGCTCTTCGTATGGCAATCTGTTAATCTCCATACAAGTGGTAGAACAACAGTTTTCCATTTCTTCCTGACATTTCGGACATTGGATAAACAACAAGTGACAAGCATCGTTAGCGCAATTGGTATGCACATCAAAAGGCTCTCCACATTGGTGACATTGCGCAATTACATCATCACTAATACGTTCGGCACGACGCTCGTCGAACACGAAATTCTGACCTAAAAACTTATTTTCTAAGTTTTGTTCTTTCACCTGACGGGTGTACTCGATAATTCCACCTTCAAGTTGAAATACATTTTTAAACCCTTTATGCTTAAAGTAAGCACTCGCCTTTTCACAGCGAATCCCACCAGTACAATACATTACAAGGTTTTTATCTTCTTTATGATCTTTTAAATCATCTTCAATAATATCCAACGATTCTCTAAAGGTGTCTACATCTGGCGTAACCGCATTTTTAAAATGACCAATTTCGCTTTCGTAATGGTTGCGCATATCCACCAACACAGTATTTTCGTCTTCAATGAAGCGATTGAAATCTTCTGCTTTTAAATGAATTCCTTTGTTTGTTACATCGAAGGTGTCGTCGTTCAATCCGTCGGCAACAATTTTATCACGAACTTTCACTTTAAGCTTTAAGAACGATTTGTTGTCTTGCTCTACAGCAACATTCAAACGGATATCTTTTAAGAAATCAATGGTATCCAAATGTGTCTTGAACTCGTTGAAACGATCGGCTGGCAAAGACAATTGTCCGTTGATACCTTCGTGAGCCACATAAATTCGACCCAAGACCTCTAAACGGTCCCAGACAATAAACAATTGATCTCTAAATTCTTGAGGATTTTGAATTTTCGCGTATTGGTAAAAAGAAAGCGTTAATCGATTCTTACCTGCCTGATCGATTAATTCCGCTCGCTCTTTAGCACTTAATTTATTGTACAGTTGCATGCTATACTAATGTTTTAAGGTTAAAGATTTTATTTTAATGCCGCAAAGGTACTATTTTTAAATCATTGCGCCATAACAAAGAAAAAAGCACTTTAGATTGCCTAAAGTGCTTTTTACAGACTAACTCGATTTGATACTTTTTTATTTGTTGTTTAAACTCAAAAATATACGTCCGAGTTAGCCTCCATCGGCTTTACAGCTGCTATTAAAAGTAATGGCAACCGAAACGCCCAATGCGGTGTTAACAATTGTTTCCTTAAAGAATTTCATAGCAAGATTTCCCCTAATTATAAAGTAGATGTGAATTGCTCAAAAAGGTTGCGTGATAAGATTGAAAAAATTCAAAAGTTATCGTATTTTAGCCTGAATTTAATTTTAGAAAAACTGAATAATGAGTACTGAAAAAGATGCAAAATTAAAGGCCTTGAAGCTTACCTTGGACAAATTGGACAAGGCTTACGGAAAAGGAACGGTGATGAAGATGAGCGACCAGGCAATCTCTGATGTTGAAGCCATTTCCTCTGGATCCCTTGGTTTGGACATTGCACTTGGTGTAGGCGGATATCCAAGAGGACGAATCATTGAAATATACGGTCCTGAATCTTCAGGTAAAACAACTCTTACTTTGCATGCCATTGCAGAAGCGCAAAAATCTGGTGGGATTGCAGCCTTTATTGACGCTGAGCACGCCTTTGATAGATTTTATGCTGAAAAACTGGGAGTAGATTTAGAAAACCTTATCATATCTCAACCGGACAACGGGGAACAGGCTCTTGAAATTGCTGATAACCTAATCCGCTCTGGAGCTATTGACATTATAGTGGTGGATTCTGTGGCAGCCTTGACACCAAAAAGTGAAATTGAAGGTGAAATGGGAGATTCTAAAATGGGCCTTCACGCGCGATTGATGTCTCAAGCCCTTAGAAAATTAACAGGTTCTATTAGCAAGACCAACTGTACCATGATTTTCATCAACCAATTACGTGAAAAGATTGGAGTTATGTTTGGAAACCCTGAAACGACTACCGGTGGTAATGCCCTTAAATTCTATGCTTCGGTACGTTTAGATATTAGACGTTCAACCCAAATTAAGGAAAGCGACGGGAACGTATCTGGAAGCAAAACTAGAGTGAAAGTGGTTAAAAACAAAGTAGCGCCTCCATTTAAAACTGCTGAGTTTGACATCATGTACGGCGAAGGAATTTCCAAAGTTGGAGAAGTTCTGGATATTGCCGTAGAGAATGAAATCATCAAGAAAAGTGGTTCTTGGTTTAGCTACGAAGACACCAAACTTGGCCAAGGCCGTGATGCCGTAAAAGCCTTGATAAAAGACAATCCAGAGCTCATGGATGAGCTGGAAGGAAAAGTAAGGAAAGTTGCAAAAGAAGCGACTTTATCCTAACCAAAAATTAAAATCCCGTTTAAAACGGGATTTTTTTTGTTTTTAACGCAACCATTTCACCTCTTTCGCATCTTACCTTTGAAAAAGGTATTATTCTTTAAACCCAATACTATTGAAAATGAAAAAGATATTATTTGCGTGCGCATTCCTACTTACCCTTATGTCCTGTAGCCTTGATGATGACAGTACACCTTCTTTCTATTATGAAATTCTACCAATTGAAAGCGTTGACATGCCTGAGGAATTTGTCCTAGGAGAAACCTACCCAATCTACCTAAGTTACATAAAGCCTTCAAGCTGCTACGTATTCAACAACCTCTACTATGATAGTGAACTTAATGAAAGAACCATTGCAATTGTAGACAAAGTATACACCAATGATTGCATTGAATATGAGGAAGAAGAAATTGAGGAAGTATCCTTTAACTTTAAAGTAGTAAGCAACGGAACTTATATATTCAAATTTTGGCAAGGTGAAGATGAGAACGGGAATGATTTGTACTATATTGTTGAAGTCCCCGTAGTAGAATAAACATTAAAACCTAACCAAATACCGCGATAATGTGAGCCTAGAGCAACTTATAGAAAGTTGTAAAAAAAATGATGCTAAAGCACAAAGCCAGATATACAAGCTCTACGCGAGCAAACTATTCTCGCTATGCCTAAAGTATTCTAGAAACTATGCCGAGGCAGAAGACAATCTGCAAGACGCATTTGTTACCATTTTTAGTAAAATCTCGCAATATCAAGGCAAAGGTTCTCTGGAAGGCTGGATGAAACGCATAGCCATCAACACGGCCTTACAGCGCTATCGTAGCACAGGTGTGTTTGACATTGTAAACGAAGGCCAAATAGAAGATGTTTCTTTGGAAATTGATGAAGAACAAATCTCCCTCGATTTCCTATTGGGCATCATCCAACAGCTACCGGACCGTTACAGATTGGTGTTCAACCTTTATGTTCTGGATGGGTATTCGCATAAGGAAATTGCCAAAATGTTGGAGATATCCACGGGAACCTCAAAATCCAATTTGGCAAGGGCTCGATTGATTTTAAAAGAAAAAATTGAAATGCATAAAACGGGATCCAATTCCCAATCGTTATAATGAGTGATAAAAAACATATTGACAGGCTATTTCAGGAGCAGTTCAAAAATTTTGAAGCCACTCCCAATGAAGAGGTCTGGAACAACATAGAACAGCGCTTGCATGGCAACAAACGGAAGCGCAGAGTCATTCCTATTTGGTGGCAACTGGCAGGTGTTGCCGCACTCTTGGCACTGCTGTTTACAGCAGGCAAATTCATGTTTACCCCTTCAGATATTATTGAAGAGAACTCAACACCATTAGTTGAAGAGCAAACCAACAGTGAAAATAACGATAGCACCTCACAAAACGCAGTGATTGATTCGACTATCGATTTCAATTCAAGCACCAAAAATACTGTAACAGAAAACAACCAAAGGGATGATGCATTAAATGGTTCCAAAAAGGGACTACCTCAACAAAACAACTCCATTTCAAGTGCAAATAATGCTTCTACGGTTGTAATTTCTTCCGAAGAAAACACCTCATACAAACAAAACAATAGCCCTCAAAAACAAAAGGATGCTCTTTTACCTAATACTGACAGAGCCTTAACCAATAATGTTCCAAATCTACCTGAACCTAATCCAAATAATTCTGCCACTCTAAACAAGAACCCACAACCCAACAGTCTTCAGACAGACAAGACAGACACAACAACACGGGTTGCAGGAACCACCACACCTTCTACTTCCAATGACAATGATAATTCCAATACACCTAAGGATGCTCTAAACGGAACCATTGATGAGTCAGAAGAAGTAGCTTCAGTAGAAGAAAAAGAAGAAACCACAATAGAAGAGGCTATTGCAGAAGCCAATGAACAAACTAATGAAAAGGAAAAAGAAGAGAAACTAAACAGGTGGAACATTTCTCCAAATGTGGCGCCTGTTTATTTCAACACAATGGGCAAAGGCTCTCCTATTGACGAACAGTTTGTTAACAATTCCAAAAGCGGCGAAATCAATACTAGTTATGGGGTAAACGGAAGCTATGCCTTTAACGACAAAATAAAAGTTCGTGTAGGGGTCAACAAAGTAGACCTTGGATACAGCACCAAAAATGTGATTGCTTATAACAGCGCCAACAATAATAATTCTCAGTTGCAAAATTTACGAATGAGCAATAGTGCTTCCAACAACTCCGTCATGAGCACGCAAAACCTTAACAGTAGCTCACCTGAGGTTATGAATGTAAAAACATACGGCGCCTTGGAGCAACAATTCGGCTTTATTGAAGTACCTGTCGAGTTGGAATATGCTTTGGTGAACAAAAAACTGGGGCTTAACCTTATAGGTGGATTTAGTACCCTATTCACAAACCACAACGATGTATACGCTACTGGCGATGGTTATCGAATTCATATTGGAGAGGCCACCAACATTAACGACATGAGTTATAGTGCCAATTTTGGATTAGGAATGAATTACAATGTATCTCGAAAAATAAAAGTGAACCTTGAACCCATGTTCAAGTACCAGCTCAATACCTTCAATAACACCTCTGGCGATTTTCAGCCATACTTTATTGGTGTGTATACTGGGTTGAGTTACAAATTTTAGTTTTTTAGTTGGTTAGATGAATTATTGCTTAAATCTGCAGTAATTGCTGAAAGCTGCCCTCTGCCAAAGGGCAGCTTTCATGTGTTATGGAATTCGGTTAATTGTTGTAGAATAACCGCCTTAGTTTTTGCATTCACGGTTTTTGTATCGGCAATGGTCAATCCCTCGGTGGGGATAAACTTATGCACTTTCGCTCTCATCTTTCCCGGACTACCACTAAAAAAAGTATAGGAAAATCGCCTTTTGTTATCCGCAAAGGTTAAAGGAACCACAGGAATTTGATGGTTGATAGCCAATCGGAAGGCTCCGTCCTTAAATTCATCCAACACAATGGACTCATCAGGTACGCCTCCTTCAGGAAAAATACAAATACTCAATCCCTGCTTCAACCGTTTTTGAGCTCTTAAAAAAACCGCCTTTCTACTTTTTTCAGAACTGCGATCTACCAAAATACAAGTACGCTTATAGAAAAATCCAAACAACGGGATTTTTGCCAGTTCCTGTTTCCCCACAAACACAAACGGATTCTTAACACTTAGGAGCATCAACATAATATCCGTCATCGATGTATGGTTGGCCACAAACATATAGCTCTCGTTCCTTTCGGGAACTGTTTCCCGTTCAATTTTCACCCTAAAGCCCATCCCAATTAAAATGAACCTAGCCCATATTCGCGCCAGCCTAAAGAAAAAAGGATACCAGCTTTCTTTAAGAATGGAAATGATCAAAAACGGAAATAAAACTATAATAGGAACCGCAACCAAAATATAAAACCAAATGCGGTATAACAGCCAAAATATATATTTGAATATCTTCATTGCGACCAAAACTAGTCAAATTTATTGAGCTATTGTAGTAAAAAAAGTACCTTTGTTCTTCCAAAAAAGAAAAGTCGAATTTTAAATAATTTCCATTTCAGGGAAACTACACATGGCAAGAATACTTACAGGAATACAGAGTACAGGAACCCCTCATTTAGGGAACATTTTGGGCGCTATTTTACCGGCCATAGAAATGTCTAAAGACGAAGCAAACGATTCGTTTTTGTTTATCGCCAACCTTCACACCTTAACACAGATTAAAGATGCCGAAGAGTTGCGATACAACACCTATTCTGTAGCTGCAACTTGGCTTGCCTTTGGCTTGGACATTGAAAAAACGGTTTTTTACAGACAAAGCGATATCCCACAAACCACTGAATTATCATGGTACCTAAGCTGCTTTTTCCCATACCAACGACTTACTTTAGCGCATAGTTTTAAGGACAAGGCAGACCGTTTGGAGGATGTCAATGCCGGTTTGTTTACGTATCCTATGTTAATGGCTGCTGACATTTTGTTGTATGATGCAGAAATTATTCCGGTAGGAAAAGACCAATTGCAACATATTGAAATGACAAGAGATGTCGCTTCCCGTTTTCATGCAAAAATGGGAGACGTTTTTGTGTTACCAGAAGGAAAAATCCAGGAGAACACTATGCTTATTCCAGGGACCGATGGAGAGAAAATGAGCAAGTCCCGCAACAACTTTATCAATATTTTTGAAACGGATAAAAAGCTTCGTAAGCAAATTATGGGCATCAAAACCGATAGCACCCCATTGGAAGAGCCTAAGGATTGGTCCACTTGTAATTGTTTCGCCATTTATAGTCTGTTGGCAGATGACGCTCAAATAGCAACCATGAAAGCCAACTATGAAAACGGCAATTATGGCTACGGACATGCCAAACAAGCCCTGTTTGAACTCATCGTTGAAAGATTTGCCGAACCAAGAGAAAAGTATCAGTACTATATGAACAACTTGGAAGAACTTGACAAAGCATTGGCCCTTGGTGCCGAAAAAGCTAAATTGGTAGCTAATGATGTCTTAAAACGTGTAAGAGAAAAGGCTGGATATTAATTCCAAAAACACTTATAAACAAAAAGCCTCCACTTAAAATGGAGGCTTTTTGTTTAGTTTCATTTCTAATGAACACAACTCAAACAACTTCAAATAATTTCCCCGGAAGTGGCCTTACCACCCCTTTCAATTCCATATTTAAGAGAATTCCCGCTATTTTAAAGATTGGAAGCTGGCAGGCTAAAGCAATGCTATCCAACAACTGTTTGTCATGCTCCTTCAAATAGTTAAACACTTTTTTTTCATCTTCATCCAATTCCACAAACAACTGTTTTTGAACAACAGCTGGCTTTTGCTCTATGGACCAGTTTAAAATATAGGGCACATCCATAGGCGTAGAGAGTAAATGCGCCTTTTGCTGTTTGATTAGATTATTACACCCCACACTCTGTAGATCCGTTGGACGCCCAGGGACGGCAAACACTTCTCGATTATAAGAATTGGCAATATCGGCGGTTACCAAGCTCCCTCCTGTTTCGGCTGACTCAATTACAATCGTTGCCTCACTTAGGCCCGCTATGATTCGGTTGCGTTTTAAAAAGTTGGTCCTGTCAAAAGCATCCGTACTCCAAAAATCGGTGAAGAACCCACCATTACTCTCAACACTTGCCATATAACGTTTATGGGTTTTGGGATATATTTGATTGAGACCATGAGCCAAACAGCCAATAGTCGGTAAATTATGGTTCATGGCCGCCTTTTGTGCAGTAATATCAGTACCATAGGCAAAACCAGAAACAATCACTGGATTGAAAACTGCCAACTCTTCTACCAAGCGTTCGCAAAAAGCTACACCATGATTAGTGATTTTTCTCGCACCTACAATGCTAATAATATGCCGATCCTTAAGATCGATATTCCCAACCTGAAACATAAGCACTGGCCCATCTATACAATGCTTCAATTTATCAGGATAATCGTCGTTCATAAAATACAAACAAGCAATACCATTGTCCTTTATAAATTGCATTTCTGCCTCGGCCTCCTTTACATATTTGGGATTCTTAAAATCATCTATAGTAAGTTTTCCAACCCCATCAATCAGGAGCAATTTTTCGGGCTTCTCCTTGAGCACCATTTCGGCAGTTCCGCAGTGCTGAATCAATTTTTTCGCCGTGATATCCCCTATTTTCGGAATATGCTGTAAGGCCAAAGTATAGAGCAATTGGTCGTCTGTCATACTATAATTTCCTGATTGTAAACTTAAAGTACGGCAATTTTAGGCTGTTAATAAATACTTAAGGTCATTTTTTATTCGTCTTAAAAAATTTATAACTTTGTTTTTATGCATATAGAAACCTACATAAGCGATTTACTTTACAGGTATGACTGCGTGATCATCCCTGAATTTGGAGCCTTTTTAACAAACCGCGTTTCTGCCAAGATCGATGCAGATACCAATGCGTTTTTCCCTCCTAAAAAAGTATTGTCTTTCAACGAGCAATTGCAAAGCAACGATGGTTTGCTTGCCAATTACATCTCTGAGGTTGAAAAAATCCCTTATGAGGTTGCGGCTCAAAAATTGAGCAAACATGTAAAATCCATTAAATCCTATTTGGTACAAGGTGAAACTTTAACCTTCCACAACATTGGGGATTTGGTGTTGAATTCTGAAGGTAAAATTGTATTCGACCCTTCATTCCACGTAAACTATTTAACAGATGCCTTTGGCTTGTCTCAATTCAATTCTACTAGTATTACTAGAGAAGTATATAAAGAAGAGGTTGAAGCCCTTGAAAAGGTAGTCCCTATTACGGTGACTCCTGAAACGCGCAAGGCAAGACCATATTTGCGTTATGCAGCTGTAGCCCTTATTGCCTTGACTGTGGGAAGTTTTGCTATATCCAACTACTACATGAAGGATGTAGAAACACACAATCAATTAGCTCAAGAGCAAGCTAACGAACAATTGGATCACAAAGTACAGGAAGCCACTTTTGTTATTGACAATCCACTACCATCTGTAACTTTAAATGTCGCCAAGCAATCTGGGAATTACCACATTGTTGCAGGAGCTTTTAGAGTTGAAGCTAACTCAGACAAAAAAGTTGAGCAATTGCAAGGCTTGGGTTACAACGCTCGTAAAATTGGTGTTAACAAGTACGGTCTTCATGAAGTAGTGTATGCTAGCTTCAACAATCGTTTGGAAGCCCTACAAATGTTGCAAAAAATTAAGAGCGAACACAGTCAAGATGCTTGGTTGTTGGTAAAACAATTGGACTAATCCCTTAGTTTCATTTACACCCATTTCGATTTTAATTATTTAATTCTGATTTTCAGAGTGTATTGTTGTATGCAATGGTTTTAGGATAATTCATCCAATTTTTGGGTGATTGCCCAAAATCGCTTTACCTTTGCACCACTGTAAACAAAACCCATGGAAGCAAAAACACCTAGCTCTACAAGAACCGTTATGACCGATTTGGTTTTACCTAGTGAAACCAACCCTTTGAACAATCTTTTTGGAGGCGAACTATTGGCTAGAATGGATCGTGCTGCCAGTATTTCTGCCAGACGCCACTCCCGAAGAATTGTAGTAACGGCTTCCGTAAACCATGTAGCCTTTAATAGAGCGATTCCTTTAGGAAGTGTAGTAACCGTTGAAGCTAACGTATCCAGAGCTTTTACAAGCTCTATGGAAGTGTTTATAGACGTTTGGATTGAAGATCGCGAATCTGGCGAACGTACCAAAGCCAACGAGGCCATTTACACCTTTGTTGCCGTTGACGAAACTGGAAGGCCTGTAAAAGTGCCTCAGGTAACCCCTGAAACCGATCTTGAAAAAGAGCGCTATGCCGCTGCTTTACGCAGAAAGCAATTGAGTTTGGTGCTTGCAAAAAAGATGAAACCGAAAGATGCTACAGAGCTAAAAGCACTTTTCGAGGAATAATTTCTTTTCCTTCCGATAGTAGTTCCCACTTTTCCTTCTCTTATTGCCGGATTGGAATTATATCCCTATACCCTGCATTTTCACTTAGTTTAAGCCTTTTTAAAAATTAAATTAAGGCCACAAAATGAGTCTTTTACAGTTTATCGATAAAACTTGTTGAAATACAGATATTTCTACAGTCTGTAAGGTATTTTTTATATGTTTGGCCAACTTCTAAAAACTATACCAACATGAAACAAAACACTTTACTCTATTGTTCCTTATTGCTGGTGCTTTCCAGTTGTGGAAAAAAAACCTTTGAACCTTTCTACACTACCAAACCTCAATTAGAACACATCCCAAGTTATGATAATGCAGAAGTCAACCAAGTGCCAGACACCAAAGAACTTGTGCTTAACGTTGACCTGAAAAAAGAATATCCGGTAAAATCTGAAGATTATTACAACAATCCAGGAGCCCAAAAGAATAAAAATGGTAAAGCTCCCTCTGTAATTATTGCTGTACCACAAACCAACGAGCAAAAAGACGTTACTACAGATAATATCAATACCAACGATTTTAATACCGACGGTTACTATAACCAAGCGGAACGCGCTATTGAACAAGCCCTATTGCGTCAAGGATTCAACGTTTTGGACCGCTCTAAATTTGAGGCCAAATTAAGAGACTTACGCGACCGCGCCAACGAACGCCCTTGGTGGTTTTCAGATTGGTCTGAAAAACTCCTTGAAAATGGCGAATACGATGTAGTTAAACAGGAATACAAAAAACAGTTGACCGACGGTAAAATTACACCACAACAATATACCGAAGTAATTTCTGAAATTGACAAGGTGAGCCAACGTGGGTTGCCAGGCAAAAACCGCGAAAAGGACAATCAGGAAATGACAGATATTGCTGAAGTGATCAGAGCGGCGCAAAACGGTGCTGACCAAGCCGATTATCTCTTCCAAATCAACCTGACCTTTGAACCAAAAAGCAAATCGCTTAACATATCCGATTATGAAAGTGTACAGGAATTTGTAAGTCATCACGCAGGGCTTAGCTATGGTAGCATTCCAAACCAATTACCTGAATCTGTTTCCCTAAAATGGATGAAGGTTTTGTTTAATGCAAAATTGATAGACATTAACAGCGGTAGTATTGTTTGGTTGGGAACCTATGAAATTGAATCTTCTGCCGCAGATGGGTTGCAGTTGTCTTTCGATATCAAAAAATCGGTGAAGAACGAGAAGGATATTGAAGGGATGTTTAACAGCTACAATACCAAATTATACAGTCTCAACTACGACCTTACCAAACTGGAATCAGATTTGGATACCTATTACAATTTGGCCATGAAAAAGACCAAATTGGGTAACAAACGTGAGTTGGAAAACTATACCAACAACTTAAAACGCAATATTGCCACTGCGGAAACTTCTTATACGGCAAAACTTAACGAATACAAGAGCTTAATCAACAACCCTCCTAGTGTGGGGAGCAATGATTGGGAATATGTGTATAAGGTAAGCCAACCAGAATTGACTCCAGATTTCCAAAACGGTCAGGAATTACTAAAGCACCGCAAAGAATTGCTTAGAATTGTCACGCAAGACCTAATCAATACCATTAAAATAATTGATGCTTATTAAGCTACAACAAACATCAAAAAAGGCCCTGTATCATTAATACAGGGCCTTTTTTAATCTTTAAAACTAATTGCTTACAGCTTATTGATCCAATAAGCTGGATTTTCCAGTTTAGAATCTTTATATACCCTAAAATATAAAAGGGTTTCACCAGTTGTTTTATTGGTAAACACCTCACCTATGTCTTGTTTGGTACTTACCTTATCTCCCTTGTTCACATAAATCTTAGACAGGTTTTTATACACCGTCATGTAATTACCATGTCGTAAAATAACTACTGGATTAGCATTTGGAATTACAATAATCTGCGACACCTCTCCCTCAAATACGGCCCTTACTTTAGCTCCTTTTTCAGTCGCAATCATAACCCCTTTACTATTTACAGCAACAGTTTTATCAATAATTGAAGGTTGTTTTCCAAAACGCATTTTTACAATACCGCGTTCTACAGGCCAAGGCAACTTACCTTTATTAGCCTGAAAACTGGCAGCTAAAGCTTTGGCTTCGGGAGTCAAGGCAAAAGACGATGAACTTGTAGACTTGCCTGCCTTCTTATTGGACGCCGCAATAGCCTCCTTAATCAAACGATCAATTTCCTTGTCAATCCTGTCAGATTCCTTCTGCTTTTGCTTTAATTCCGCATTGTATTTACTCATGTTGCTGCGAATGGAAGCCATCAACACTTCATGTTCTTTCAGCTCTGCCTCCAACTCCTTTTTAGCAATTCTATTCTCTTCTACCAATTTTTGCTTTTCCTCCTTTTGTTTAAGCAATTGGGTATTGAGCTCCTGCAGTTTTAAGGTTTTGGCCTTTATTTCCTCTCCTTGCTGCTTTTGGTAATCTGTATATTGCTTGATGTACTGAAGTCGTTTGTAAGCCTGTTTAAAATTGGAAGAAGACATTAAAAACATGACGCGACTCAATTGTGATTTACTTTTATAGGACTTCACGATCATGTCAGCATACTGCTTTTTCAACTCCTCCAATTGATCACGAAGCTCCGAAATTTCCTTTTGATTGGCATTGATATCACGAGTCAACAGATTGGCTTGATCATTAGTAACCTTAATCAAATTTTTACGCACGCTCACTTTATAGTTTAAATCCTCAACCAAAGTAATCACGTTCTTTTCTTTCTTTTTGTTGGCAAACAACAAGCTGTTAAGTTGCTCCATTTCCTTTTTCAACTGTTGGCGTCTAGCCTCCAATTGCTTTTGCTTGTCGCTTTGTGCTTGGGCAAATGTGGTCCCAAGGAACACACAAATAATAAAAAGTAAGTAGGTTGGTTTAGTTAGCCTCATCAATCACAATCTCTTTAAATCCTTTAGGTATTTTGAATGGAAAACGTAATTCTTCATTAAAGGTCACCGATTTATATTCCAAATCTATCGTTACGCCGTCATTGCCTTCAACTGCATTGATATGGACCTTTTCAGGCACAATTTGTTTATCTACGTCTTGGTAGGTTTTATAATCTATTTGAAACATTCTTCGTCTTGATGGCTGGTATAACTGTTGGGAATCCATTTTAAAGTGCTTTGGATTCAACAAATAGAACAGTTCTAAAACGGCATTCTGCTCTTCAGGTTGGAGTACATATGAATTCTCATGTGTAGAGGCCACATATTTATTCGATTTATAACCGAATATAGGTTCCGCCAACAGAAGGTTCTGCACTTTTTGGAAATCCAATTCTATGCCCAACAGCTCACTTAACAAACGATAGTCGCCATCAAAAAACTGGTTGTTGATTTTATCGTAATATTTCACCTCATTGGGTGTAATCATAACTCTGGCAAGTCCCAAAGTGGCATTGATCCAAATCACTTTGTCCTTTTCAATCCGCAAATTGACACCGTAGGATTGCGTGGTGGTGCCTTCGATATAATCAATCTTTACTTTAGACTGAAAAGTCTTGAACTTCAATTCTTGTTTTGAATTCTCTTTTATAAGCTGTTTCGCCGTCACCTCTTTATTGAGTTCTCCCGAACTGCTTACCGTTAACGCCGATTTACAGCCTACCACAAGGCTCAACACAGCAGCTAACACAAGAGGTTTGATAACTTTCATCATAGTTTAGGTTTATTGGGCATTACTCCTGCCCATTTTTCAGGGCTTCTGCTTTTTTGGCAAAGTTTCGGGCCTTTTGGGCATTCCCTTGTTTGCCGTAGGCAACACTTAATTGGGTGTAAAAATCGGATTCCATTTTTGGATCTTCAATCACATAATCCAAACCTGTTTCCAAGACTTCAATTGCCTGTTTGGCATAACCCATCTTGTTATTGGCCACCCCATTGATAAGATAAAAAATAGGTTGCGCCGGATACAACTCCAAAGCCTCATTACTCTTGATAATGGCCTTTTCATTTTGGTTCATATCCAACTGCAACAAAAGTACATCCTTAATCAAATTGTAATTGCTAGGCTCTTCTTTCAAGGCTTGCTCATAATAAGTCAAAGCTTTTGCCTTATCGTCTGTTTTAAGATAATATTGCCCAAGTTCCTTTAGTGTCTTGGTGCTTTTATCATTGTCAATTAGAGTGACAACTTCCAACAATTCGCCTTCGTACTCAGGGTGTGTTCCTACAAAACCAACAAAGTCATTTAAAACTTTAGCCTTGGCATCTGGATTAATAGAGGAACTGGTCAATACAATTTTCATGGAATTGACCGCATTGTCCACTTGATTGTCATCCAAGTAGAATTTATATAGTGCCAAGTGTACCAATTGTGAATTTGGGTTGACTTCCAACAACTTTTTGGCTGTTTTGAAGGCCTTTTCCTTTTCACCACTTTCGCTGTAACGGTATACCAATTTTAAATAGTTGTCCTCATTCTCCGGATTCGATTCCAGACGTTCCTCAAGATTTTCTATGCGCTCATCATCATCTCCGGTAATATTGTAGATTTGATTTCGCATATAATCCCGATCCTCACTAACGCCATAATCCTTATCCAATTCGTCCAGTAATTGCAGGGCATTTTTATACTTTTTGGCTCTAATGTAAAGCCCAACCAAATCATCACCATAGGTAGGATGGTATTTCACCAATTGCTTAACCGTTTTTATGGCTTTGTCCACTTCATTCTGCTGAATGTAGACATCGTACAATTCGTCCAAATACCATTCGTTGTCTGGTTCTTTTGAAATGGCCTTTTTAAGTGCATCCTCTGCCGCTCCAAAGTTTTTTAGCTTGTTGTAGTTTTTACCAAGTTCAAAATACAATACGGCATCGGAATCGTTTATTCTAAGACATTGCTGCAAGGCTTCTACCGAACGTTGGTAGTTTTCAATTCCCTTTTGCTTTAGGGCTTCAAAGAAGTATTCTTGGTAAGCGTCCTCTACATTTCCAAGATCATCGTCTGGACGTTTGTTAAAATCTACTTGGGCATAGGTCTCTTGGGTTAGGCTTAAGGCCATTCCGAAAACAACTAGGCAACTGTAGATTTTTAGTCTCATAACAAACCTTTTTTAATTTTTTTGATAAACTTTCAGCAGCTATTCCAACACGGAATAATCTCCAATGCTAATTGCCTTGAAATTGCCATCATACACTACATGATTTCCAATCATGGCTTCGTCTAAGGTAGCATTTTTAATGATTGTTGCATTCTGAATTAAACTATTTTTAACGGTTACATTATCCAGTACACAATCATTTCCAATAGAAACGTATGGCCCAACAGTTGTATTGTTGAGCACCACATTTTCTCCTATAAAACAAGGTTCGATTACAGTTGAATTTTTATTGATAACAGAATTGGATACCAATTGCTCCTCGCCATCACTAGCTAAAAATTCCAACATTTTTCCATTGGTTTCCACAGTTACGGCCTTGTTTCCACAATCCATCCACTCGTCTACCGTTCCTGTTTTGAATATCTTGCCTTCGGCCATCATACGCTTGATACCGTCATTGATTTGGTATTCGCCTCCATTCATGATGTTTTCATCCAACACTTCTTGAAGCTTCTGTTTCAAAACAGCCACATCCTTAAAGTAATAAATACCAATTACCGCTTGATCGCTTACAAAAGTTTTCGGCTTTTCAACCAACTCTACGATTTCTTCCTTGTCATTAAGGTTTACCACGCCATAAGCTTCAGGATTATCTACTTTTTTGGTCCAAATTACGGCATCGGCTTCTGGATCTAGATTGAAATTGGCTCGAATCAAAGTATCGGCATAGGCAATTACGGCCGGCCCCGAAAGTGACGGTTCTGCACTCATGATGGCATGGCCAGTTCCCAAAGGCTGATCCTGTCTATAAATGGATGCTTTAGCCCCAAGGCCCTCAGCCAATTTAGTCAAGCTTTCAACAACATCATCCCCAAAAAAGGCTGGATCTCCCAATACAAAGGCAATCTCTTCAATTGGTTCTCCAAGTACTTTGGCAATGTCCTTAACCAAGCGATGTACAATAGGCTGTCCCGCTACAGGTATCAAAGGTTTTGGAACAGTTAATGTATGAGGTCTTAATCGGGAGCCACGTCCCGCCATTGGTACGATAATTTTCATATGCATTGCCCGCCTAAGCGGGGATCTTTTTATTAATTTTTATTTGGTTCCGGTACTTCCAAAACCACCTTCTCCACGAGCTGTTTCAGAAAGCGTCTCTACTTGAATCCATTCGGCACGTTCGTGTTTTGCAATCACCATCTGGGCGATACGCTCACCATTTTCTATGGTAAACTCTTCATTGGAAAGATTCACCAAAATCACTCCCACTTCTCCTCTATAATCGGCATCTACAGTTCCAGGTGCATTCAAAACGGTGATTCCCTTTTTGGCCGCCAAACCACTTCTTGGTCTTACTTGGGCTTCATAACCAATCGGTAATTCTATAAACAAACCGGTTCCAACAATGGTACGCTCCAAAGGTTTTAAGGTTCGAGGTTCTGATAAATTGGCTCGCAAATCCATTCCTGCCGACGCTATGGTTTCGTAGTTTGGCAAGTCATGGCTGGATTTGTTGATGATTTTAATAGTCATAATTACAATATATACGTTGGGATGCCGCCACTAGCTCAGCATCTCATTTATTTTTTAAGAAATTGTTTGATTTGATTTTTTTCGGATATAACCACAATGCCCAAAAATACAATTAACAGCGCAATTCCAACAAAATAATTTTCTCTAAATCGGTAGAAGGACACAAATGCAAACAGAATAGACACCGACATATACAGGCCAATTTTTTTGAGATTGTACGGAATTGGATAGTACTTTCTTCCGAAGGCATAGGACAAAAGCATCATTATGGCATAAGCAGATAAGGTTGCAATTGCAGAACCTTTATAACTCATACTTGGGATTAGAGCAAAGTTAAGCACTAAGGTGATTACGGCTCCTATAATGGACACATAAGCTCCGAATTTGGTCCTATCTGTTATTTTGTACCAAACAGAGAGGTTATGGTAAATCCCCAAACAGAAATTGGCCAACAAAATAATGGGTACAATCCACATGGCTTCCCAATAATCTTCACTTCTGATAACAATAACTTTCAATACATCGGCAAAGACCACAACTCCCAACAGAATTATTGATCCCAAGGCAACGAAAAACTCCAAAATTAAAGCGTAGTTTTTCTGTGGATTTTCGGTTTTGGCATGACTGAAAAAGAAGGGTTCAATTCCCAATCTATATGCGGTTGCAAAAAGGGTCATGAACAAGGCCAATTTATAGCAAGCCGAGTACATCCCAATGTCCGTTTCGGCAATGTTACTTGGCAACAGTTTGTCCAATAAAATACGGTCGAAAGTTTCGTTGATGGAAAATGCAATTCCGGCAACAAGTACAGGGAAGGCATATTTCAGCATTTGCTTTAACAAGCCTTTGTTGAAGTTGAACTTTACACGAAAGTAAAACGGCAGCATAAACAACAAGGTCACACCACTAGCGATTAAATTGGCTGTAAAAATGTAATTGATTTCAAAGTTAGGCTTGTAAATGCCCTCAAATATGGAACCTCGTACAGCCAGCTCTTTTAAACCTAAGAGGAAAAACACATTCAACCCAAGATTAATGGCTACATTCAAAATTTTAATAATCGCATAGCGCATAGGTTTTTGGTTGGCCCTTAGCCATGCAAATGGAATAATAACCAATGCATCCAAAAGCAAAATCCAAATCACCAAATTGATGTAGGTAACATCGATATCTATGAAAGTGGCTATCTGGTTTTGAAACAGCATAGCCAAAGCAAAAAACATAAATGAAGATATCACCAAAGTAATGCTAGAGGTTCCGGTTACCGTTTCCCTGTCTTCATCTTTGTTGAAAAACCTGAAAAAAGCCGTTTCCATACCATAGGCCAAAATAACGTTGAAGAGTACGAAATAGGAAAAGATGATGTTTACTTTGCCGTACTCTGCCACCGAAGATAATACCCCCTCACTTGTATATAAAGGAACTAGGATGAAGCTTAACATTCTAGGCAAAACCGTCGCAATGCCATAGACAAATGTTTGTTTAAAAAGTGATTTAAGTCCGCTCAAGGGTTACATTTTGTTCGGCTAAATATACAGTTTTCATAGTGGATATACAACGGACTAAAATTCCTTAAAAAGACCGACTAATTAAACTTAAAAGCTCTTTAAGTGCTCCGTAAATTCCACAAGTTCCGTTTTAACATGGTACATTGACTTCCGCTTTGTTAAAGCAATAACCACCTCGTGATCCTTAAGTTGAAATGGATTGGAATAATTGGCATCCACATGCAACCTACCTTTTTGAATATCCAAAGAAATAACGGTTCTTAAAAGTTTGTCAGGATATGTCGTTTTAACAAAACCAAGTTGAGCGCTCACAGGTCCCCTAGCCTGCGCCACAGAATCCAACGACCTCTTAACTTCATCACTAAACACATTGAAATGCATAACTTTTGGTTTAAAGGCTCCCGTGCTTAAGTACAAAGAATCGACTTTGAATTTGTCTTTATCGTTAAGTACAATCTCTACATTATAAGAATCATCATTTTGAGTGTATGTTGCCCTAATGATTTCAACAGGTGACTTTTTGCTTATCTCATAAGAAGCCATTTTATTTCCAGAGCATCCAAAGAAAACAATTACCAAAAAAACTAAAATATTACGGATTAACATATGCTATGCTTTTAACCTAGTTTATAATCAACTCAAAAATGGAATCAAATTTCACCTTTACAGCACCCTCATGAAACTTTTCTTCATATGTACTATAGAATTTTAGGGAATTATCGTAAATCGAATCTTGATATTCAACAGGGAAATATAGATAATAATTGGTATCGGCAATTTCAGAATCCTTCATGGACATCCCCGCATATGGTTTTGTTGTACTGAAATAATAATGCTGCTTTACCGAATTGATAGTATCGAGTCTAACCATTTGCCCCTTAAAATAGATGCTATCCAGATAATCGTATTGCTTACGAAATCGCAGCTTCATATGATACTCATTTCCCACAATATTATACCTAGCAGAAAAGAGCTTTAGAGATTCACTTTGGACAGGTTTATCTAGTTTAGAAGCTTTTCTAGAGCCAGAACAGGCGATAGCAAACAAAGACAAAGTGAGAAGATAGGTTGGTAGTTTCATAAAGTAAATATAGCGCAAAAAAAAAGCCCCACGAACATGAGGCTTTTAATACTATTTATATGTAAAACTAATTTGCTTAGTTGTTCAAAGCTTCTGCTCCACCAACAATTTCCAAAATCTCATTGGTAATAGCAGCTTGACGCGCTTTGTTATAAGTTAATTTCAATTGGTCTCTTAACTCAGTCGCGTTATCGGTAGCCTTGTGCATTGCAGTCATACGTGCACCGTGCTCACTTGCAAATGAATCTCTAATAGCTTTGTAAAGCTGTGTTTTCAAAGATTTAGGAATCAATTGCTCCACGATTTCAAGTTTTGAAGGCTCAAAAATGTAATCTAAGTTTACATTGGCATCTGCAGATTCCATTGGTACAATTGGCAAAAATTGTTCAGTAATTACAATTTGCGTTGCAGCATTTTTAAAGCTGTTGTAGACAATTTCTATCTTATCAAATTCACCAGCCACAAACTTATCCATTAAGTTTTGGGCAATTTGAGCTACGTTTTCAAAGGTTAAATCATCAAAAACATCGCTTTCATTGGCAATTACTTTATTGGTCTTTTTAAAAGCATCATTAGCTTTTTTACCAATGGCCAAATAAGACACATCTTTACCGGCATATTTTTGAGCTACCAAACCATTAACGGTTTTAATGATGTTTGAATTGAATGCACCACACAACCCTCTGTTTGAAGTCAACACCACCACAAGGACTTTGTTCACCTCACGTTGTTCAGAAAACTTACTTCCTGAATCAGCATCCAAAGTAGCACTCAAGCTTTGTAAAAGCTCGGTTAACTTGTCTGCATAAGGGCGCATAGCCGTAATTGCATCTTGAGCCTTTTTCAACTTGGCAGCAGATACCATTTTCATGGCACTGGTAATCTGCATCGTTGAAGACACCGATGATATTCTGTTACGTATTTCTTTTAAGTTTGCCATTCTATGCTAGAATAAAGTATGAGTATTGAGTAGTGAAGTACACATCACTACTCAATACTAAAATCTAATTATGCTCTAAATTTTGATGAAAGATCTTTAGCTACAGCCGTCAATACATCTGTAACTTCGTCTGTCAATTTACCTGCTTTCAAAGTAGCCAATACATCACTGTGCTTAGCTCTTAAGAACTCAAGGTAATCTCTTTCAAATACCTTAACTTGGTCTACAGGCACGTCTTTCAACAAGTTTTTAGATCCAGCATAGATGATCGCAATTTGATCTTCTACAGTAAATGGATCGTTTTGTGCTTGCTTCAAGATTTCTACGTTACGCTTACCTTTTTCAATTACATTTAAAGTAACAGCATCAAGGTCTGATCCAAACTTGGCGAAAGCTTCCAATTCACGGAACTGAGCTTGATCCAATTTTAGAGTACCAGATACTTTCTTCATAGACTTGATCTGAGCGTTACCACCAACACGAGATACAGAGATACCTACGTTAATTGCTGGACGTACCCCAGAGTTGAATAAATCACCATCCAAGAAGATCTGTCCGTCTGTAATAGAGATTACGTTAGTAGGGATATATGCAGAAACGTCTCCCGCTTGAGTTTCAATAATTGGAAGAGCAGTTAAAGATCCTCCTCCTTTTACTACAGATTTCAAGCTTTCTGGAAGATCGTTCATTTCTTTAGCAATTGCATCGTTGTTGATGATTTTTGCAGAACGCTCCAATAAACGGGAGTGTAAGTAGAATACGTCCCCTGGATACGCCTCACGTCCTGGTGGACGACGTAACAACAATGACACCTCACGGTAAGCTACCGCTTGCTTAGACAAGTCATCAAATACAATTAATGCAGGACGACCAGTGTCTCTAAAGTACTCACCAATAGCAGCACCTGCCATAGGAGCGTACACTTGCATTGGAGCAGGATCTGATGCGTTAGCAGCTACGATAGTAGTATAAGCCAAAGCTCCCTTTTCTTCCAATGTTTTAGCAATATTGGCAACAGTAGACGCTTTTTGTCCTACCGCTACATAAATACAGTAAACCGGGTTTCCTGCATCGTAAAATTCTTTTTGATTCAAGATGGCATCAATACAAACGGTAGTTTTACCAGTTTGACGGTCACCAATTACCAACTCACGTTGTCCTCTTCCTACAGGAATCATGGCATCGATAGACTTGATACCAGTTTGCAACGGCTCGGTTACAGGCTCACGGTAAATAACTCCAGGAGCTTTACGCTCTAATGGCATTTGGTATGTCTCACCAGAGATAGCACCTTTACCATCGATTGGGTTACCCAATGTATCTACAACACGACCAACAATACCTTCACCTACATTGATAGATGCGATACGTCCTGTACGCTTTACAGTAGAACCTTCTTTAATTTCTTTAGAAGGGCCTAACAATACAATACCTACGTTATCTTCTTCAAGGTTCAGTACGATACCTTCCAATCCGCCTTCAAATTCTACCAACTCTCCGTATTGAGCGTTTGAAAGACCGTAAGCACGTACAATACCATCACCCACAGTTAATACTGTTCCTACTTCGTCTAACGAAGCTCCCGCTTCGAAACCTGATAGTTGTTGTTTTAAGATTGCTGATACTTCAGCTGGATTTACTTCTGCCATCTTTATTTATTTGTAAATAGATATAGTATATCTTAATTTAATGTAAATTCTCTTTTTAGTTTGTTCAAGTTGTTGGCAATGCTAGCGTTGTACTGCATGTCTCCAACTCGTAAAATGAAACCACCAATGATATCTTCATCGATGATGTTTTGAACCTCAACCTCTGTACCACCGGTAAGCTCTTTTACTTTAGCCAACACTTGGACCTTTAAGGTATCGGTTAAAGGAACTGCGGTAGTTACCTTGGCAACTTGAATTCCTTTTAACACATCAAACAAATGTGTGTACTTATTTGCAACAACCTCTAAAAGGGCAATCCTTTTATTGGTTATCAACGTCTCTATTAAGTTTGTTGTAATTGCATTGGTGTTTTTGAACACTTCAGACAATACAGCTCTTTTCACCGATGATCTTACCACAGGGCTAAGAAGCATTTCGCTTAAGTCCTTGCTTCCCGCAATAGTAGTAGCAATCAATTTCATGTCGTTGTTTACGGCATCGGCATTGTTGTTATCTGATGCTAAACTTAAAGCTGCCTTGGCGTAACGTACTGCTGCTCTTTCTCCTGCCATTGTAATCTTAGTTTAATGTTGCTTCACCCAACATAGACTCTACCAATTGCAATTGGTTGTCGTTGCTAGACAATTCCTTACGCACCACTTTTTCTGCGATTTCAATAGACAAACCAGCTACTTGGTTTTTCAACTCTTCCATAGCGGCTTTCTTTTCGCTTTCAATAGCAGCCTGAGCTTGCTCGATAATTTTTGTTGCTTGCGCCTGAGCCTCGTCTTTGGCATCATTAATCATCTTCGTTTTCATGTCGCGAGCATCTTTCAACATAGCTTCACGCTCAGCACGAGCTTCGTTAAGGATACGCTCATTGTCTGCCTTAAGGTTTTCCATTTCCTTACGGGCATTGTCTGCTGCAAATAAGGCGTCTTTAATTCCTGTTTCACGCTTCTCAACCGCATCCAAAATTGGTTTCCAAGCAAACTTCTTTAATAAAAACACTAATCCAACAAACAATAACAATTGCCAGAAAAACAGACCTACTGAAAATTCACTAATTAACTTCTCCATTTATATTTATGTTATAATCTAATTCTTTTAATAATTAAACAACAGCTGCAACCAACCGTTACAGCTGTTAGTTTTGTTGTTATGCCGCGAAAAGAGCAGCAAATCCAATACCTTCAATAAGGGCAGCAGCAATAAGCATAGCTGTTTGGATTTTTCCAGAAGCTTCTGGTTGACGAGCGATAGCGTCCATAGCTTGTCCACCGATTCTACCGATACCTAAAGCAGCACCGATAACGATCAATCCAGCTCCTACAATGTTTGGAATAGTCATAGTATATATATTAAATAATTAAACATTCAAATTTTAGTGGTCATGGTGCTCTTCTACAGCCGAACCAAAATACAATGCAGATAACATTGTAAAGATGTACGCTTGTAATGCTGCTACCAACAACTCCAACAACGACAACACAAATGCCAAACCAAATGACAAGGTGCTACCAACCCAATTTTTGAAGATGAACATCAACCCGATGATACTCATCAATACAATGTGACCAGCAGTGATGTTGGCATACAAACGAATCAATAATGAAAACGGCTTGATAAAAGTTCCCAACAATTCAATTGGCGCTAAAATGATTTTCATTGGCACAGGCACTCCTGGCATCCAGAAAATGTGTTTCCAGTAATTTTTGTTTCCTGAAAAAGTTGTAATTAAATAGGTAATCAAAGCCAAAGCAAAAGTTACCGCAATGTTGTTAGTTACATTCACCCCAAGCGGTGTTAACCCTAACAAGTTGATGATCCAGATAAAGAAGAAGATGGTCAACAAGTAACTCATGTAACGCTTGTAATGCTTTTTCCCAATGTTAGGAATTGCAATCTCATCTCTTACATATATAATGATAGGCTCTAAGAAACGACCTATTCCTTTTGTCATTTGACCATTTCTGTAAGTCTTTGCCATTCTCCCGAAGACGAAAAACATCAACAACCCAACAAGAAATACAGTAAATACGTTTTTAGTGATAGAGAAATCCAATGGTTTTACATTGGTTGCGTGGTGATGCTCGTCATAAGAAATCGTTCCTGCAGCATCTGTCTTGTAAATTTTACCGTGGTATAATTTGTAATACTCACCTCCTACTTCGGCAACAGATTCACCATGATGCAACTTTGAAGACGAAAACACCTTCAAACCGTTGTCAAATAAAATTACAGGAAGAGGAAACCCAACATATTTGTGCTCTCCAGCATCATTGGTATAGGAGAACAAACTAAAATCATGAGAGTCCAACAAGTGGTGATCAATATACTCCTTGATCTCCGTTTTTAAATCTTTTCCTTCCTCATGATGTCCTTCTTCTTTAGCAAAAGAAAATGCGGTTACAAAAAAGAACAGTAAACAAATTGTTTTTAACGAAATTACGTTTTGCATATCACTTAATTAATAGTGGCCTAAAAATTGGTGCAAAGGTATGCTTTTCATTCAAAAGCAAAAAACAAAATTTCACAATATTTTTGAATTAATTTGAAGAAGTAAAAAAAGGGGTTAATCCAAATTTTTAAGAAGCTTTAACACACCAAAAGCTTCTGTAACCAAACAAGTTACATAAGGCACGAAAAAAGTGACAAATTCCACTCTGGTAATTTGTCCGTCCACGGAATATTTTGGATAAAAGACAATAAAAAACACGGCAAACTTCAATAAACTTCCCGCCATGAACAAAAACCCCATTTGGTCTTTAAGTTTTTTCCTAAAAAAATAGAGCCCATATAAAATGGCCAGAGCCAAAAGGACATTCACCACATAAGCCAAAACAATATGATTGGCAAAGACCTCATAATCCAGTTGCCGCAATAACATGGTATGTATAAAAAAAACAATTGCCGAAGCAATTGTTATTTGTATTGTAGATTTTACCAGAATGTCCTTATTCATTTAATTTATTGATTTGCTTTAGCACGACATATAAAGAAATCCCCACCCCCAACAGTGTTCCAACTATTAAAAACAGTTTTCCTCCGTCGGTGTATTTTGTATCCAGCCATTTGCCCAACATGACAAACAGATAGATAGTAATTCCCATCTGAAAAGCAACCCCGCTTAAAGCCGCAAGGTTCTTAAGCTGATTTTTGGGTTTCTTGGGTGTTTTTTCGTTCTCCATTATTAGAACCTTTCATTGCGCAGGTCGCATTAAACGTAGCACCAGGTTCCACAGCCAACTTACCAACTTCCGCTTCACCTTCTACAACTGCAGACGATTTTAGCGATAAGGTATCAGTCAACACCAATTTACCAGAAAAGCTACCTTCAATATCGGCGTTGGCACTCTTTAAAGTACCATTAACAACACCGGTTCTACCGATAACAATTTTTCCTGGGGTTTTGATATTACCTTCTACTGTACCTTCAATTCTGAAGTCTCCTTCACCAACAACATCACCTGTGATGGTAGTGCCTTTAGCAATGGTGTTTTGCTGTGATATTCCTTCTACTGCCATTCTTCCTTTTTTTTGTTCCGAAAACATAGGGTTAAGTTTTTATTGGGATTGTAAATATTCGTTCACATTTTTATGCATCTGCACAATTCCATAATTAGGCGATGAAATTGCGAAATGCTCACGTTTTAATTTGTATTTCTTTCCTTCCAAAATCTCCGCCAATCCTAGCGCACCGTCTATACTCTTCAAACCATGCACCACCACAAATTTCATATCCAAAGTATAAATATCTGTTGAAACAGATAAATTTAGATAATTCACTTTTTCAATGGCTTCTTCCAATTTTTTGGCGAATTCCTCCATATCCGCTTGCTCACTAGTTTCAAAAGAATAGATTAAATTGAAATTAGTTGCAGACTCATTTGGCACAAACTGCTTATTGGCCAAAACAGGAATCACCTTTTCCATCAATTCCTGGGCGCGTTTTCCTTCATCAGAATTTGGATAGGTAAGCGCTGTATAATTCACTCCTTCTTTATAAGCTTCAAAACCATAGAGCCTTCCCTTGGCCGAAGCCTTTAAAATCTCAAACTTTGGCACCATAGCATCACCTTCCAGCTCCCGAATGTATTCGTCACAAAGGGCTATGGTCTCCAAATAATTCTCTTCTTCAAATTCCTTGTAAGTCTTCTTATAAAGATTCTCCGGACTATTTTCATCACCCGCCAATTCAGATTTTGGATTCAGCAATATCTCGGCATAACGAGAATCTGGATGATTGGCCACAATGTCGTTTTTCATAGCCTCAGCTTCCAGGTTCATTTCCAAGGCTAAATAAATTTTATACAAATTGTATTTGGACGGTAATATCAAACGCTCCTCCGGATTGCTTTGCAACAAACTTTCCAACTTATTTTTAGCCAATTCGTTTTCATCAAATTTCTCCTTGTAAATAATTCCCAACTGGTAATACGCAAAGTTTCGCTCCTTGATCAAACTATCAATCACCTTTTGGTCTGTTGGTATTTTAGATAGATAGAATTCTGGATCGTAAAGCTCTGATTCGCTTGCGCCTTCAGCTAGAGCTACATCGGCAGCAGCACCTACCTTAGCCACTTTATTGGAAGACAACCTCCAATTGTCCTGCAACATTCGGTCTCCCCATATTTTTGAAAACTCATTTTTCCCGTAGGACACCGTTGTAGGGTTGTAAAAATAGAAAGTTTGCTTTTGTCCGTTGGCATTACCCCCTGGAGGCATCAAAGAATTCCTTGACGCTGGATTATTAGGGTTATTGGTGGTTACCAAACCTGCATTTACGCGATTGGCAATTTCCTCTTGCTTGGCACGCTCCTCTTCAGCCTTTTTCAAATCTTCTATATAAGCACTGAACACTGCCAAGCGTTCGGCTTCGCTCATATTTACCAAGCTAAGAATACTATCATTTGTTTGGGCAATATCTTCATAAAGAATCACATCATCCAAGTTATCACGCTTCCGTTTGATGGTACGATACGGTTTTGTTCTTGGCTCCAAATTGATCAAGGTACTATCATAATAGGCCCCTGCATTTTTATACAACGCCATATCAAAGTTCATATCCCCCAAAATGGAATAATCGAAAGCTCTTAATTGTTTATCCGGCGTATTGGTTCGTAAGGATTTGTTGTAATTGGCAATCGCCATACTATCTTCACCTTTCCCTCTGTGATATTCTCCAATTCGGTAATAGATTTTATCCAAAAACGGACGGTTTTCACGATTCTTTTCCAAGTCGGCCAAATACTCTTCAAACTCAACCACTTTCAAAGAATCCGTTACATTTGAATTCTTGATCTTCTCAAGATGTGCATTGATATAATAAGGTCGTGGAATTTTGCGGTGCATATCGATAATCTTATCGAAAGCCATATTGGCACTATCCACTTCACCTAGCGAATTGTATAGCTGCCCAATGATATAGTTATAACGCGCCTTTTCCGTATTCTTTTTGGTAACCGCAGCCGCGATTTGCAGTTGGGTTATGGCGCTGTCTGGCGATTTTGTATTGATGTAAGCCTGAGCCAAACTGGACGTAGCATCTGCCAGATCCTGATCTTCCAATTCGGTTTGCTCTAAAAGGCGCTTCAGATTTTTAATGGCCAACTCATTATTTTCCAACCTAATATTGGTCTTTTCTCTCCAAACTTTGGCTGTATTGATTTTGTCACTAGCGGCATGTTTGTAAAGAATATAGTTGAAGGCTTCCAACGCTGGAATAAAACGTTGGTCGTAATAACGTGACTGACCAAGCAACAAATACGCTTCATCAATTTGAGGGTTGTATTCTTTTCCCCGAATGTTCATCCCGTGTTTTTGAATGGCCTTGATAGCTTTTTCTTCAGCTCTTTCAAAACTTGGATTTTTGGAATCCCCAGGCATGATCACCTCTTCAAACACTTCCATGCGTTCTACGGGAAGTAAATTCCAATAATCATCGGTATAGGCATCATTGATAGCATCACGCCCCTGTTCCAAAGCAATCTCCCCATTATAGAGAATATTGTATTTGGTACCCATTGCATGAAAGTTTCGGTTCATGAACTTATCCTTCTTACGGGAACATGAGGTTGCAATTACCGAAACACCTAGTAACGCTATTATGATTTTAGAAGTTGTTTTCAACCTTGCCGACATTTGCTTCATAACATAACAGGAATCTAGCCTGCATATTATGTGTTGGCTGTAAAAATAAGCATCTTTTTGAATTATTGAAGTCTCTTTAGATGAAATCTGACCTCAACTACGGAAAGTCCAAACTTTCCCTACAAGGTCGCCGAACCTGCAAAATATCCTTCCAATTCCTTAAGGGTTGCTGTGTTGGTAGCCATGTCCTTGATCACTTCTCCCTTTTCCAGCACCACAATACGTTCGCACACATCGGTGACGTGTATTAGGTCATGACTGGAAATTAGCACTGTGACATCTTTGGTTTCGGCAAGGTCTTTTACAATAGCCTTTAACCTGATCTGCGTGGTAGGATCTAAATTGGCAAAGGGCTCATCCAAAATCACCACTTTAGGATCGCCAATTAAAGCAGCCACAATCCCCACTTTCTTTTGGTTTCCTTTACTTAAGTCTCTTAAATACTTCTTCTGATTTAAAATTTCGTCATGGAAAAAATCAACAAACTGCTTCACAAAAGTATCCACATCTGCTTTGTTTTGACCTCTCAATTCACCAATGAAATAGAAATACTCTTCCGGCGTTAAATACCCAATCAAGAAACTTTCATCAATAAAGGCAGACGTAAAAGGCTTCCACTCCTCACTTTGACTTACGCGAATATTATTATTCTTGATATAACCAGTCGTTGGCTGAATTAAATCCAACAACAGACTAAAATAGGTGGTTTTACCTGCCCCATTATTTCCTACCAAACCAAAACTCTGGCCTTTGGAAATATTCAGACTATCAATATTCAATACGGTTTTGTCGCCGTAACGTTTTGTAAGTTGCGATGTTTGAATCATAATCCTTTATATTAACTGTCTTGACTAAAGGCGTCAATCATTTTATACTTCGACTCTAAATATTTTTCTGTAATCAGGCTCATTAATTTCTGGTGGAACACAATCCCAGTTAAGCCCAACACAATTAATACCGCACAGGCTATTTCAAAATTTGCCACAGCATACACCAAGCCAAAAATTGCCAAGGGCAATAGCATTAGAGGGATACCAATAATCCACTGAACTGCACCTGTTCCCTGATAATTGAATGCCGCCCGTTGGTTTAAATCTATTTTCTTTCGGTTGAAGGAGCCCCCAAACAACATGACATGGGTATTAATTCCAATATTATAAACAGCTGCCGCAAAATGCGCCAACAGAATCTTCCAGCCAAAATACACATAAGGAATACTCAATACAAACAGCACAATTACACTGGCTGTCATCAAGACATATTTAGACCGTAAATATTGTTCGTATTTAATATTTTGAGCCATCAACATTTTGTAATAACCACTGTCCCAAGCAGGGATGAACTGTCCAAAATTGATAAGAAAGATTCCCGTAACGAAAATCCCGATAAAAGCATAAAACCAAGGCATATTGGCATAGTCAGGATTCGGGTAAAAAAACAAGCCATATACTAAACCAATTACCAAAATGAATACCGAGGACCGAGGACGTTTATTCCTCCATATCAATTTTAAATCCATTTGAATGAAGGGCGCGGTATCTCCAAAATGCCGGGTCCAAGCCATTGTTGAAGCCTCCACCTGCTGCACTTTGGTTTTTAAAGAATTATCTAAATACAACTGTGCTTTGAGCAACTTGAAATTATAAGCATAAAGCAAAGCTAAAATCAACAACGGCACTACCGACCAAAGAGGGTTAGAACCCACCACCGTTAAAAATGAAGCAATGAGTCCGCTTATAGAAACAATGTCGAAATAATTAAGAGCAAACAAGCCTCCTACCAGCACCAATATTGGGAGATAGGACAATTCCGTTTCAGAGGAAAGGCTTTCAATGATAAAGTTTAAAAAATTGACAATAAGGGTCAAAAGCAATAGAGCAAAGCCCCAAACAATTACCGAACCCAAGTCATGCCCACTTCTCACCAACATAAACCCAAAAGGCACCACAATAAACAAATGCAGAAAATTGAAAAACGACAACGCCGATTTCCCCAACACATAGTTGACTACTTGACGTCGCTTAACAGGCAACAACAATAAAGGCTTAACAGACATTACAGGCAACTTTTGAAAAAAGAACCGAATGAACAGATCCATCAAAAACCAATAAAATACAAAATTGTTCACGATTACAAATGGATCCTGATCTGGAAACACCTGTTTTAGACCTGGATACAGTGCCAAGCCTGTAACTAAAAGCCCAACTATCATCCACAATGCCAAAAACACCATGAATATTTTAAGGACCATTCCTTTTCCAAAACTCGCCGATCTGAAAAAGGATTTAATTTCTAGGGAGACAAAGTGTTTTAGCATCTTTTGTTTGGGTTAGCGACTCATTAGTAACCAATATACCTAAAATGTTACACCAGAGTATATTCCGGGTACATTTTTTTCATATTTTCTTCCATATGCTTTGGAATATAAAACACTACCAAATACATTACAAAACCATAAAACACAACAAAGGAAGAGCCAATCCAAAGTACCCATGGATTATCAAAATTTAGTTCAGTACGATTATGAAAATGAAGCAAAAACTGTAATGGTATTTGCAATACAAAACCTCCTGTTCCAAGGCTCAAGATAATATCCTCAAACAAGTAGTGTTTTTCCTTGGATTTTCTACGTTTTTTAACACGTGATCCAAATCGCCATATTTTAAACACAGGCAACAAAAACAATAAACAAACGAAGCCATAAAAAATAGTTCCACTATAGGGAGAAAACTTCAACAACATTTGAACCATTAAAACCAAAGCAACCGTAATGATGATTTTTGGCAACCTAAAATACTGTTTGAACAGCTGCCACACTTCCTTCCAATAATATTTTGTCAAGGCATTGGTTCGTTGTTCCACCACATCCTGAAAACCAAAGACTCCAAACTTCTTAAACTCTATATGCAAAGCATCTTCAAATGTTCTTTGGGGATGTTCCTCCCACTGCGCCTCAATGCCATTGGCCAAATGATCTACCAACTCCGTCTGTATGTCGTAGTGTTCAACAAAGTGCTTCCGCGTGAAAGCGTAAAGCTCTTGGATTCTATCTTCTGTAATGATTGGTTTCATGAAATTGTTTCGTATTTCTTTTTATAAAACTGATAATTCTGGAAGCCCAATTGAAGCAACAAGAAAGGAACCGCAACTCCCAGGGAAATCTTAAATATTGCCATATCACCTTCACAAGCTAAACACCTAGAAAAAGAAAGAAAAAATGGATTTGCAATTTGATAGTAAATTACGATATATAAACCAATTCTTTCCAAATAAGAATAGCGACGTTTATAAACCTTATAATCTATCAAATACAATAATGGCAAAGACACTGTCAAGAAAATGGGAAAATGTCTTAGATAATTTGAACCACTGAACACCCACATTATTTTAACTAAAAAGTAACTCCCCAAAACAACCAACACCCCTTGCCAAGAACAAATATTTTTCGCAAGTTGCTTCAATAATTTTTTATCAGCGCTTCGGTAATATCGCCTACTCTCCTTTATCAAGCTCTTTTTGTTTTCGGCCATATACCATTTAAAAGCGTTGTAAAAATCAATCCCTTCTTCAGACATTCTTACCTCTATCTCTGAAGCCACATGGTCCACCATTTCCATCCGGATGTCAGCAAAACGCACATCAGAATTCTTTAAATAGGTGTCTATAAATTGTATTTCTTCTATTGATAAGGTCGGTTTCATGAAATTGCCTGGTATTTGTTTTTGTAAAACTGGAAGTTCTGAAACCCTAATTGAAGTAATAAAACTGGAATCAAAACACTTAGTACAACGAATATATAAGAATACCCCCCCAAAGGCCCGTCAACAAAATGATTGAGCGCGATACCAATATACTGAGGTAAAAATATTAAGTAAAAACCTATGCGTTCCAACGATGAGAATCGAAGACGCGTCTTTCTAGTTAAACCGAAATAAACTGTCATCGCCAATATGCAAATTGCTACAGGAAACATTAGAACATACTTAGAACTCATAAATTCAAAAAGAATCCCTACCAGCCCCAAAACCAAAATTACAAGCAATGAGCCTTGCAAGGAATACAGATTCCTCAACATTTGCTTGAACAGTTTTTTCTCCGATTCGATCAAATAATTTCTGTTCTGTTTTAACAGACTCAATTTGTTTTCAGCCATATACCATTTAAAAGTATCGTAAAAATCACTTCTGGCTTCGGTCATTCTTACCTCTATCTCAGAAGCCACATGGTCTACCATTTCCATACGGATATCTGCAAAGCGCACACCGGAGTTTTTAAGATAGGCACCTATAAACTGAATCTCTTCTTTAGATAGCACTTCCATTACTCCAAACTAAATTTAGGATTCACCAAAGCCTGCATGGTTTTAATGTAGCTTTCCAATTCCGATAATTTATTGGCTGTTTCCTTGGTGCCAGACTCCGTAAGCTTATAGTACTTTCGCATACGGTTGTCCACTTTTGCTACTTCAACATCCAACAAACCATCCGCTTCCAACTTATGAAGCGATGGATACAAAGCTCCTTCGGTAATTTTAAGCTCTCCGTTAGTTAGCTCCTTTACCTTTTGGGTAATTTCGTAACCATACATCTTATCATTTTCACTCAACAATTTTAAAATGATGGTGGTCAAACTCCCTTTATATAATTTTGAATTGCTCATAATATTTCAAATATATACATAAATTTCTTATGCATAAGTTTTATAGGTATATATTTTTTATTGAATTACATTTTAAAGTGTAGCGGCTTCACTATTTTTGTAAAAAACAAATTTCATGTCTCAATTTCATAAACTCACCATAAAAGAGGTTCAACGCATCACGGATGCTTCTGTAGCCATCAGTTTTATTGTTCCAGAAGAACTAAAAGCCGAATACACCTTTAAAGCAGGACAATACATCACCTTAAAAACCACCATTGACGGAAATGAAATACGACGTGACTATTCCATCTGTTCGTCTCCAAAAAGTGGCGAGCTTAAAGTAGCTGTTAAAGAGGTGGAAGACGGTACGTTTTCTTCTTACGCTAACAAGGAACTAAAAGCAGGAGATCTCTTGGACGTTGCGCCTCCAAAGGGACGTTTTGTATTCGAACCGAATGACAAAAAGACCAAAAACATTGCCTTATTTGCTGCAGGAAGTGGGATTACTCCAATCTTGAGCATTGTAAAATGTGCTTTGGAAGAGGAAATCCATAGTGAAATCATTTTGGTTTATGGTAACAAGACCACAAAGGACACTATGTTCCTTGAAGAACTATTAGAACTGCAACACCAATACAGCAAGCGCTTGTCACTTCAGTTTGTATTCAGTCAAGCCGATGAGGACGATGCCATTTTTGGACGTATTGAAAAGAGCACCGTAAACTACGTGATGAAAAACAAATACAAACACGTAGAAGTAGATGCTTATTATTTATGTGGACCAGAAGGCATGATCCACACCGTAAAAGATGTACTTACCGACCATGACATTGATGCTGATAGAATCCACTTTGAACTTTTCAAAGCGGCAAAACCTACAGAAATTGTGGATACAACAGTTGCCAGTGGAAAAACACAAATCACCATTATTGTGGATGAGGAAGAATCCACTTTTGAAATGTCTCAAAAACAAACCATTTTGGAAGCCGCTTTAGATGAAGATGTCGACGCCCCTTATTCCTGTCAAGGAGGAATTTGCAGTAGCTGTTTGGCCCGTATCACGGAAGGTGAAGCCACTATGCGTCAAAACAATATTTTAACCGATAGCGAGGTTGCTGAAGGCTTGATATTGACCTGTCAGGCACAACCAACCACACCTACCATAACAGTCGATTACGACGATGTTTAAAACAAAAATAAAAGCGGTTACTGAGTAACCGCTTTTATTTTATATATCACTTCTTGAGGCGAAATACTTCCGGCCGCCTCTTCATAACCTTCTGGATATTTGTTCCCGTAGATGGAAGTTGGGATTAAAGGAAATTTAGTTCGATCTGCCAACAACAGATAATCTTCAGGTTGGTTGAAAGGCGCAAACCCAGCATAAGGATGCGTGACTCCCCAAATAGTAATTGTTTTCACTCCCAACATAGCTGCCATATGCCCATTCCCAGAGTCCATAGAAACCATTGCATCCAAATTGGAAACCACATCCAACTCCTCTTCCAACGTAAGTTTTCCAGCAATACTTAGCACATTTTTATGAGCATTCTGAATACGCTGTAATTGCTCTATCTCCGAAGCACCGCCACCAAACAACACAATCTTGTAATCTTTAGACAAGGATTGAATCACCGCTTCCATCAAATTCAAAGGATACATTTTTCCTTTGTGGGCAGCAAAAGGTGCAATCCCAATCCATTTTTGGGTGTCTGTACCCAAGAGTTCCAAAACCTTAGGATTTAAAGGTGTTCTTTCCGGAAAGTTAGGATTGGAAAGCTCTAATGGGAATCCCATATTTCGAAACACATCGGCATAGCGTTCATGGGTGGTTTTTAATTGCTGAAATATATCGCCGTTTACCAATGCCTTCTTTTCAGAACGTCCTTTATCCAATTGCTCTGTTGATATTCCCAAGAGAAAAAATCTCAGGATTTTGGAACGAAGGACATTGTGCAAATCAGCAACGGCGTCGATGCCCAATTGCTTTAATTCCCTAGACAATCTAAACAGCCCAAAAACTCCCTTGTGTCTGCCTTTAACATCCACAGGAAAGACCTGAACATTTTCAATATCCCTAAAAAAGGGCGCAAAAAAACCGCGTGTAAGCACGGTAAGTTTTACATCGGGATATTGCTGCACAAAGGCTCTTAACACAGGAACGGTCATTGCCACATCTCCCATTGCCGAAAGACGGATAACTAAAATATGTTTGGGTGCTTTTCTAGACTTCATCAACGGATACAAACGAAATGTAATGAACTGCTATTTTTGCGAACGCAACACAGGATTCAGTTCATCATCATTGTACATCTTCATTTGCTTGTATACTTTCATGTACTTATCGCCATTGGATATATCTTCCAATAAAGTATCAATGGCCGTAGAAAGGTCTACACGTTGCTCCAACAAAATGTCCAATTTCTTTTGGCAAGCCTCTCTATGCGCTTCTGTAGCATCTGTTCTGGTGGCCTCCTCGTTCATATGGTAAATCTTAAGAGCCAAAATAGACAGACGGTCAACTCCCCAAGCTGGGCTTTCGGTATTGATAGTCGCATCTGCTTTAGGTGTTACATCCTTGTATTGCTCTAAAAAATAGCTATCGATGTATTCTACCATATCCGTTCTGTCCTGATTGGAAGCATCAATTTGACGCTTCAAGGTCAAAGCTGCCACCGGATCAATTTGTGGATCACGGATAATATCCTCATAGTGCCACTGAACCGTATCAATCCAACATTTTCTGTATAGCAAATGTTCAATCAAGTTCGTTTCCTGAGCGTAAGGATTGCTAAAAGGTTGATCAACTGTATTTATAACGTGATATTTTTCAATTACTTCTTGAAAAATTTTATTGGCTTTGCTTGTAAACATGATCTTAAATTTAGGGCACAAAGTTACGCAATTTTAAGAGAACTCGATTCCAAACATGCTGCAGAAATTCCTACATAAGAGCATTGCATTGTTTTCAACCAACCTTTGTTCAATTAGTAAACACGCTTAAACAAAAACAAAAGGCTCTTGCAAATAATCAAGAGCCTTTTGTTTGTACTATATTTTTTTGGGTGCCTTCTTCTTTTTATGCCACCAAACCAAAAATCCGGTTACTGGTAAACTGGCACAAATTAAACTGATGAGGAATGCAAATACTTTTCCCGCCAAACCAAAAACAGAACCAATATGGATGTCGTAATTCATCATGGATAACTGATCTGCAAAAGACGCTTCAGAAAATTTACTTCCCTCCCGCCCTAGAGGCTCTAAACTGTACCTGTCGTAAAAATATTCGTTATGGTCGTACCAAGATCCCGCCTTATGATATACCGTAATTTCTATAGGATCGTCTTCATCTTCCAAAATTGGCGTCATGTACATCCCCTTTACCTGCTTGTCAATTTCAAGGGTTTTATACCAGGCCTTATCCAAAGGTGACAAGCTATCATTCCAAACCAAGGATTTATTTTCTAAATTGGAATGTGGATGGTGATGCCCCATCTCTTTTATTTCACCTCCTGAAGCAACAAAATACACAACTTGGTCAAACCATTGAAAGCTCCAAACCAATCCCGTAATCCCTAAAACCAATGCAAACAACAATGTATAAAAACCTAAAACATTATGTAAATCGTAATTAAGTCGTTTAAATTTGGCTTTCCATTTTATCTTAAAACTTTTATCCCGATTGCTTTTCTTCCAGTTTTTGGGCCACCACATCACCAATCCGGTTATAAGCAACAACAAAAATACCAAAGTAGACACCCCAACGATAGGACGCCCAATTTCGTATGGTAACCAAAGTGCTCTATGACCATCTATAATAAAGTGAAAGAAGTCAAATTCGTCACTGCCCAGCGGTTGCTGTTTCTTTAAAAACTCACCGGTATAAGGGTTCATAAAAACAACCGAGAATGCATGCTTGCCATCTACCTCTGATTCATAACCCACGGCCGCTGCACCATTTGCATCGGCATAAGTTAAACCTGTTGGTTTACCATTTGGCATATACACCTTAGCGGTATCCAACAACTGACTTGGGGGCACATAAGGCTTATTCTGAATTTCCACAAAACGCCAAGGCTCCATGCTGTCTTTAATTTCCTGCTGAAAGGCATAAAAACATCCAGTAACACTCACAATAAACACCACAATACCGGAAATTAATCCCAGCCACAAATGAAGCCAGTTATTTAACTGCCTTAATTTACTCGGGTTTTTACGCTTTTTACTCATTAGCCTCTAAAAAAGGAACCGGCTTTGCACAATAGGTACGAAAGCCGGTATATTTTATAAATTAAAATTTGAAGAATCCTGCTACGAAATTAGCCTGAATCTGAGCACCTTTGGTAGATGTAAAGTTGGTTGTATCCATTCTGTACACATGGATGCTACCATCTTCAGGAATGCATAAATACACATAACCATTGTTATACAGTGCTGCCAAACGACGACCGTCACCATTATGTACTGGTACACCGTCTATATAATTTACTGTGAAGTTATTTAAATCCACAACAGCCGAACGTAACGGACTATCAGACCAAGTCCCCTGCTCGCTTCTAGCTGCTGTATTTACTTCTACAAAAGCCTTTCCGTTTCCAATATATTTTAAATGGGAAATATTATGACCATCGGCAGCTGCTTCAACATCGAAGAAATACTCCTGATCGAATTCAGTTTCTCCTGCATTAATTTTTAAAATTCCAGCAGGTTTGGTTGATTGACTATATCCGTTTGCAGGATTGGAGTGAGAAATAGCATAAATATTTCCAGCTTCGTCCACTTCTAGACCAGACTTAATGTTAAATCCACCAATTGGTCCAACACGGTCATCTGTAATTACTTTAATGAATTCCAATTCTGGGTAAGAATATATCGCAACTTGTGCTTGATCAGTATATTCTGTTGCCCAAGTTGTTGGATTGCTCATATAGTAGCTTAAAAATACATGGTTGCCCACGACGCGTAACCCTGAATATGCAGGAACAGCATCTGTTGCAGAATGTAAATCGCTGGATGGCAATTCTACAGTCCCGGTAATACTTACGGTATTTGCATCAAACAAACGGAAGGTAACCACACCTCCAACTGTAGAAGGTAGAGACACAGAAATTAACGTCTCATCGTCAGCCTTCACCAAATCCAAAATACTTTCATTTAAAGATACATTCCCTTCTGTTGAAAGGGTTTGATCGGCATTTTGAGTGATGGCAGACACATCGGTATTATCCAATCCTCCAATACTATAAATGGTATTGTCTACTTTAGTAAAATCGTAATATCCTGGCTGCTCTATACCTTGACCTGAAGCCGAAAGCGTTCCTTCCATAACATCTTCAAAAGGCACAGTATAATAGGTAAAACCACCTTCACTTCCCTGTATGGCTAATGATAAGGCGAATGGTTTTTCGGTTACCGAACTACCAGAATCGTTACTATCATCGTCCGAGCTACAAGACATCATAGACACCGCTGCCATAAGTCCTAAACTCCATGCTGAAATTTTTCTTGATATTTTCATAGTATAAAGTATTTAATTATTGTTCTGTGTTTATAAAGCGTATCTGAATTTTAAATAGAAAGCCCGCCCCGGTTTTTGTAATTTATATTGGTCAAACAGCATCTGATCTGTTAGGTTTTTACATTCTAAAGTGAAATTGTATTTGCCATCTTTGAGGCTATAGCTAACGGCCAAGTCATGTGAAGACTGCTCAGGAATAATTTTCTTGGAATCCTCCGATCCATATTCCGCCCAACTTAAAAAGTATTCGTTGATGTAGTTGAAAAAATAATTGACACTTAAATGCGATTGCTTTACTACAACATCCTTAAAATCAACACCAGAATTTACATTACCAAACAAATAAGGCGTGTTAGGAATTCGGAAGCCTTTCTGGAAATTAGTTTGCTGGCCAGCATAATCGTTATAGACAAAATCCGCCTGATCCGTGATATCCTGATAGGTAATATTTCCTCCCAATCGCAACCAATCTTTAAATTTATAATTAAGCGTTCCGGCATAACCAAGGGTTCTCACCTCCGCTAAATTTGCATAACTGGTTTGCGGATTCGCTACTGTAACTCTCTGATAAATTAAATCGGAAGCATTTCTATAAATAAAACTACCTTCCAACTGTACATTGTGGTTTTCTGCAGGCTCAAAATCCCATTTCGCATTAAAATTAAAATTGTCACTTTGCTCAGGCCCCAACTCTGGATTGGCCGTTACAAACAGGTTGTCCCCAAATATTTCTTCTGGAGCAGGCATTCTGTAAGTGTGCTCATAAGATGCTTTTAACTGAAGGTTTTCCAATAGGAAATAAGTGGTTGCCAAACCATATCCAAAAGCATTTTTCGAATTTTTATAAGAATCTATTCTTACGTTAGGAGTACCAAAATCATATTGTTTACTGGTTTCAACATTTAAAAAATAGCCTTTTCCAAACAGGGTAGCATTCCATTTTTTGTTTGGACTAAAAGTATAAGAAACCCCCAGGTTATTTTTATAATAAGACTTTGGAAACTGATTTTCTGGTTTATCGGGATTTAAAACATCATCTATTTCACGATGGAAATACTGAAGCGCATGGTTAAAAGCTACCGTATGAGATTCGCTTATTTGATACCCAAGATTTAACTGGGTATTGAATTCGTTATCGGTTAAAGTCTCATCGTTTCTATCTCCCTGCTCACCTTCTGTGCTCCCAGTATTAATAGGAGTGCCCAACCAATTGTAACGCACGCCCGTTAAGGTGTCTAAATTATGTATTCGAGTAGCATTATAGGCTGCATAAAAGCTAGCATCCAAATGCTCCGTAAATAAACCGGACTTTCTATATTTTAAAGTAGAAATTACCGACTCACTATTTTGCTCTATACCTCCGTATACGGTTTCCATGGTTGCGCCAGTTTGCACATCGTTCTCATCTTTGGCTGCTGTAATCCCAATTAACAACTGGTCGGCATAGCTTTTATCTACCACTCCAACTTCTACTTTAGCCGTTCCCGATTTATAAGTATCATGAAAACGCTTCACCCAGCGTGTATCTTCTATATTACCATTGACGTCGGTTATATCTGCTAAAACCTCATAATCATTATCGGAATAATTAAAGTTGAAATTTCCACGTACTGTAAATCCGGTTTCACTATTGGTATAGGCTCCGTTTACGGCGGCACGATGGGTGTTAAACGAACCAAAAGTATAGGATGCATCTAAGAAATTACTGTTCTGTTTGGTGATTATGTTTACTGCACCACCCAAAGCATCTGTCCCCAAATACACCGGAACAACGCCATTATACACTTCTATTCTTTCAATGGAAGTCACAGGAATAGTATTTAAACCTAAGGACGAACCATAATTATCCATAGGAATCCCATCGATAAAAAATTTTATTTGATTTCCAGAAAAACCGAACAACGAAAATTGGGAATCCGATCCTAAACCACCTTCCTCGCGGATATTCACCCCTTCTACACGGCCCAAAATACTCTGAACATCAGTTGAAAGGTTATAATAGGTTTCCGCTGAAATTGCTTTAACGCTATAAGGCTCTTGTTTTACTTTTTGAACTTTAGATAAGCCCTTAACTGTAACCTCATCGATTTGTGTCACATCTTCCGTTAATACAATCGCTTTTTTCAACTCCTCACCAGGTTGCAACTCGACAATTATGCTCTGTGTTGTAAAACCAACATAACTAAACTGAACACTGTATGTCCCCGCAGGGATATTGGTTAACTTATAGAATCCGTCCACATCCGTATAAGTACCAATCCCGGTCTGCAACACAACCACACTCACACCTACAAGAGGCTCTCCATCATCAGCAGTCACCTGACCAGATAAGTTTGCTGTCTCGGAAATTTGAGCCCAAGTATTTGTTGACAACAACACAAAAACAATCGACATGAGATACAGCAGATGTTTCATATCAAAAATTCTTATTCTTATTTAGATTAATTTTAAATGAGGTGCAAATTAACGCAATTTTACACACTTAATTAACCAAAATCTGTTAAAAAAACCTCAAAGAAAACCGCGTCCCCTCCAAAAAACTGGAAGTAGCAATTTTGGCACAAAACCCTTATTTTTATACGACAGTATCGAATCAAGAAACACCTTAGAAAACACCCTATGCAAATCCACGATTTTTCAAAAGAGAATTCCATTTTGAACAGCTTTATTGCCGAAATGAGAAATGTAGACATCCAAAAAGATCCTATGCGCTTTAGACGCAATATTGAACGTACTGGAGAAATTTTGGGTTATGAATTGAGCAAAATCCTAAACTATGAACCAAAAACTATTACAACCCCATTAGGTAATTCCAAAAACAACCTTTTGAGTAACGACATTGTTTTATGTTCCGTCCTTCGCGCAGGAGTTCCTTTACACAATGGGCTTCTAAACTATTTTGATAAGGCCGAAAACGCCTTTATTTCAGCCTATAGACATCATAAAGCAAATCCTGAAAGCTTTGAAATTATTGTGGAATATTTAGCCTGTCCAGATCTGAACAACAAAACCTTAATTTTGGCCGACCCAATGTTGGCCACAGGACAATCCATGGTAGCCACTTATGAAGCCCTAAAACCTTTCGGCACTCCAAAAGAAGTGCACCTGGTAAGTGTTATTGGCGCCAAAGAAGGAGTCCACTATGTCTCAAGACATTTTTCTGAAAACACACATTTATGGATCGCTGCCATTGATGATCAATTAAACAGTCACGGGTATATAGTCCCAGGATTAGGCGATGCCGGGGATTTGGCTTTTGGACAGAAATTACAGAATTAAACCTACTACTGGGGTCAATATTAAGACCCAGATAAACACTTCCTTAAACCATTTTTCGGTTACTACATCCATATAGTTGGAAAGGATAATGGACAGTGGTGCAAATAAGAAAATAAACTCAGCTCCTGTTTTCTTTGGTGCGATTACCAAAATTGTCAACGCAATAATGGTGGCAATAAAAACCAACACATAAGCCGACTTGTAACTTTTAGCCTTTGTGGCAATATTTTTAAGGTAATACACCGAGCCCCACACAAAGCAGGACAACATCATGGTAGCTGCCACAATAATGTGCTTTGAATTCAAACTTGAAAAATCAAAGCTTATGGACATGTCCATATCTGCGATGTAAGAGAGCAAATCGGTGTTAAAAAGCACCAATACACTTGCCGTAATCATAGCTACCGTAATAACAGCAACCAAGGGTATGATCCAATCCCTTAGGTCTGCTATGGAGTACAAAAACAAGGCAGCAAAAATCAAAATGTAAAAAAGAGAGGACCAGAAATACAGCAGTGTGGCCAGACTAATCCAAAAAGCCCCATCAAATAGTTTCTTTTTCACATCCTTTTTGGAACGCAAACTTATAATCCGTCTCATAGCCAAGAGGATAAACAAATTCGCCAAAAGGATTTTTGAATTCAAAAAAGTTTCGGGCAACATCATGAAGAACAGCGTAAAAAAAAGGATTTTAAAACTGTTCTTTTTGGTCAGATCGTTTTTACCCGACAAAAAATCGAATATAAAAATAGAGAACAGGCACACCCCGAAAATAAGGACTTGTTTAAGCACATCCCATACCCCAAAAGGCTCATGAACCATGAACAGTTTTGTCATCACAAAGGCAATACACAGGGCCGTACTTACCACCACAAAATGTATGGGTTTTGCTTTGCTAAAAAAACTGGATACCATCAATAATGTTCGTGTTTCCTTTTCGGTTAATGAGTATTAGATTGACCTTTCCAACATTCTTTTCGGATTTTTTAAAATTAAAATGAAAAAAATGTAATTTTGTCCCGTAAATATATTGATAATCTTTTAAGCTCTCTCGAGTTTTAAACTATACCACATGAAAGACTTTTTTTACGCAATTCAGGATTTATTCGTTAATGTGCTTTTCAAGCCATTAGATGCCTTAAGAGCTCTAGAATTGGATAACTGGTTCGCAGCCAACACAATGTCCTGGATTTTTATCCTTATTGGTTTTGTTGCTTTTGGTTACTGGATGAAACAATTGAAATCCTTTAACGACAACAACGAAGAAGATAAGAGCATCAGCTCTCACTCCTTCCTATAGGTCAAAACCAATATCTTTACGATAGTTCATCTTATCAAAATGTAGTTTATCTATATTTTGATAAGATTTTTTTAGTGCCTCACTGTACGTATTTCCATAGCTGGTAATAGCCATCACACGCCCTCCTGTAGTCACTACTTTTCCTTCTTTATAGTCAGCACCTGCATGAAATGGAATAGAATCTACTACTTGGTCTAAACCAGTAATTTCCTTTCCTTTTTCATATCCTTCCGGATAACCACCAGACACCAACATTACAGTAGTAGCTGCACGTTCATCAATCTCGATGGTAATTTCATTCAAGGTTTGGTTAGCAATGGCATTGAAAATTTCAACCACATCATTTTTTAGCCTTGGCAACACCACTTCGGTTTCAGGATCTCCCATTCGTACATTGTACTCAATCACCTTAGGATCATCCCCAACCTTTATCAAACCGATAAAGATAAATCCTTTATAAGGCAAGTTATCTTTTTGAAGACCTTCTACTGTAGGCTTAACAATTCGTTCTTCTATCTTGGTTAGGAATTCTTCGGTAGCAAACGGCACTGGCGACACGGCTCCCATACCTCCGGTATTAAGTCCGGTATCCCCTTCTCCAATACGCTTATAATCTTTTGCAGTTGGAAGAATTTTGTAATTCTTTCCATCGGTCAAAACAAAACAGCTCAATTCTATACCATCCAAAAATTCTTCAATCACCACCTTAGCACTGGCATTTCCAAATTTGGCATCTACCAACATACTTTTCAATTCGGCTTTGGCTTCTTCAAGGTCATTTAAAATTAACACACCTTTTCCGGCTGCCAATCCATCAGCTTTCAACACATAAGGAGCTTGTAAAGATTCCAAAAACTTGAAACCTTCCTCAACAGTACTAGCATCAAAACTTTGGTAAGCCGCCGTTGGAATATTGTGACGCATCATAAATTCTTTGGCGAATTCCTTACTTCCTTCCAATTCTGCTGCCGCTTTTTCAGGACCAATTACAGGCACATTTTTAAGCTGTTCATCGTTCAAAAAGAAATCATGGACACCTTGTACCAAAGGGTCTTCCGGACCAACAACTACCATTTCGATTCCTTTAGAAACCACCAATTCCTTAATGGCCGAAAAATCGGTTACACCAATGTTTACGTTTTCTGCAATATCGGCAGTTCCAGAGTTACCTGGCGCTACATAAAGTTTTGTACATAAAGGGCTTTGGGCTGTTTTCCAGGCAAAGGTATGTTCTCTCCCGCCTGAACCGAGAATTAAAATAGTCATGATCTTTGTTGTTTGCCGCAAAAATAATTGCTTTTGCGCTTAAAAAATAATTATTTTACAAAAACATCTAAGGCGCCTTTCGTTTGAATTTATTTGATCTTTCCCTGCAACTTAACGGATTTCCCATTCAAAGGGCTCGCATGGTCCTAAGGGAAATTCAACAGTACAGCGAACCTGAATTTCAAGCCTATTTGGACCATAGAAAACAGGCCGTTTTTGAATATCATGTAAAGCACAATCCATTTTATCGCTCATTTGCCAAAAGAGCTTCTGGCAATTATTGGAACACAGTGCCAATCATGACTAAAAGAGATCTGCAACAACCTTTGGAAAAACGTTTGACAAAAGGATTTTCCACAAAAGACGTTTATGTGAACAAGACCTCTGGATCTTCGGGGGATCCCTTCATTTTTGCCAAGGACAAATTCTGTCATGCCCTAACTTGGGCGGTAATCCAAAATAGGTTTGGATGGCATGGATTGGATCTCAACTCATCGAAACAGGCTAGGTTTTATGGTATTCCATTGGACAAAAAAAATTACTACAAAGAACGATTTAAGGATTATCTTGGAAATCGCTACCGTTTTTCGGTTTTCGATATGAGCGACCAAGCTTTGGAAGAATGTCTAAGTAAATTTGAGCAAAGTAAATTTGAATACATTAATGGCTACACCAGCCCCATTGTTCAATTTGCCAAGTTCCTTCAAAGGAAAAATATTATTTTAAAATCAGTTTGTCCAACATTAAAAGCTTGTGTAGTCACTTCAGAGATGCTATTTGATTCAGACAAGACCTTGTTGGAAACGCAATTTGGTGTTCCAGGGGTAAACGAATATGGCGCTTCGGAATTGGATTTAATTGCCTTTCAAAATCCAAAAGGAGAATGGCAGGTGAATAGCGAAACCCTTTTTGTAGAAATTCTTGACGAGAACAACCAAAATGTTCCTTTAGGAGAAGAAGGACGTGTCGTCATCACCTCTCTTTACAACAAGGCACATCCCTTTATCAGATACGATATTGGCGACATTGGCACGCTTTCTCCCAAATCCACCATTCAAAAACCAATTTTAAAACAGTTGACAGGAAGAACCAATGATTTTGCCATTTTGCCTAGTGGTAAAGTCGCTGCTGGTTTGACTTTTTATTATATCACCAAAAGTATTATCGAGGACGATGGCAACGTTAAGGAATTTGTCATAGAGCAGATAACTCATAATACGTTCAAAATATTTTATGTGAGTAGCAACCCATTGTCTACAGAAAAAACAGAAACTATCACAACGCAAATGGAAAATTACCTAGAAAAGGGACTTCATATAGAATTTGAAAGAAAGGAACGCTTGGTACGTTCCAAAAGCGGCAAACTCAAACAATTTACATCACAAGTAAAGCAACATTCATGACTATTACCATAGTGGCGGGAGCCCGCCCTAATTTTATGAAAATAGCCCCTATTATTGAGGCTATTCAAAAGAGTAACCAATCAGGAAAAAACATCCATTACCGTTTGGTACATACTGGACAACACTACGACAAAAATTTGAGCGACACTTTTTTTGAATCGCTCAACATACCTTTCCCCGACAGTAATTTGGAAGTAAAAAGTGGCACCCAAGCAGAGCAAACCGCCGCCATCATGATTGGTTTTGAAAAGGAACTTAAAAAACATCCATGTGACTTAGTCTTGGTTGTAGGAGACGTTACCTCAACCATGGCCTGTACCATTGTGGCCAAAAAAGCACATATTAAAGTGGCCCATGTAGAGGCAGGCATTCGTTCTGGAGACATGACCATGCCAGAAGAAATCAATCGTATTGTCACGGATAGTTTGACCGATTACTTTTTTACTACTTCAAACCACGCCAATAACAACCTAAAGCAATTAGGAGTTCCAGAGGACAAGATTTTTTTTGTGGGGAATGTGATGATTGATACGCTTCTAAAAAATGAAGCTCGATTTAAAAAACCAGAGTTATGGGACCAATTACATCTTGAAGCTAAAAAGTATTTGGTTTTAACCCTTCACAGACCGAGCAATGTCGACGAACAGGCACAACTAAGAGAAATGCTATCTCTTATTACAAATTTGGGAAAAGATTACCCTATCATTTTTCCAGTACACCCACGAACAAAACAGGTTTTGGAAGCCATGCACATAAACGCTCCCAACCTTCACTTTGTGGAACCCTTGGGATATTTGGAATTTAATTTTTTGGTGAAACACGCCTTGTCTATTTTAACCGATTCAGGGGGCATTACTGAAGAAACAACCGTAATGAATGTGCCTTGTATAACCTTGCGAGAAAATACCGAACGCCCCGAAACCTGTGAACTTGGCACCAATGTTTTAGCCGGAAAAGATCCTGAAAAAATTGAAACCGCCTTCCAAACTCTTCTTTCTGGTGAGTGGAAAGACACAAACATTCCAGAATTATGGGATGGCAAAACCGCTGAACGCATCATCGAGCACCTCATCAATATTTACCAGCTTTGAGCAAAGACATTTTAATTATCACTAACTACTTTCCTCCAGAAACTGGAGCTGCTTCCAACAGAATTTTTCATTTGGCAGAAGGACTTCAAAAAAAGGGATTTAGTATATCGGTACTCACGCCACTCCCAAACTACCCCAAAGGCAAAATATTTGAAGGCTATAAAGGGCATTTTAAGCACACTTCAAAAGAAAACGGAATAACAGTCCACAGACTGTGGATTTACGCCAGCAATTCCAAGAATAAACTGTTGCGCTTGTTTGCCATGCTTTCCTATAGCTTTAGTTTGATATGCTTTTTCATTTGGAACAAGATCCCCAAGAAGGTCATTGTACAATCCCCGCCGTTATTAGTAGCCTTCACTTGCATGCTTTTTCTTCGGAACAAAAAACGTCAATTGATTTTAAATGTTAGTGATTTGTGGCCTATTGCTGGCTTGGAACTTGGAGCATTTAAAAAGAATTGGAGCTACAGATTACTGGAATGGATAGAGCGATCTAATTATAGAAATGCCAATTTAGTATTGGGACAGAGCAATGAAATTTTAACACACGTTACCTCTATATATCCGAATAAAAAAACTTTTCTATATAGAAACTTCCCTGATTTTATCCCTCCTGAAATACCTATCAATTTACAAGAAAATTCAAAAATCAAGATGGTCTATGCGGGTTTATTGGGCATTGCCCAAGGCATTCATAAACTTTGTGCAAATTTGGATTACACCAATATTGAGTTACATATCTACGGGGCTGGTGCCGAACAGGAAGCTATTGTAGATTTTATCAAGAACCATCCGGAATTACCCATTACATTCCATGGGGAAATTGAGCGTAGCCTTTTGCATCGAGAACTATTGAAATACGATATCACCATTATTCCGCTTCTCAATAGAATTTATGGTTCAGTTCCTTCAAAAATCTTCGAATATGCACGATTAGGACTCCCCATGTTATATTTTGGTGGAGGTGAAGGAGAAGCTGTAATTAGCAAAAATAATTTGGGATGGATTGCGCCCTCAGGCAACTACGAAACATTGAACAATGTCCTTTCAACTCTAAAAAAGAACAACCTTACACTTGACTATAAAATCAGCATCCAACAACAAGCAATCAATGCCTTTGATTTTAGCACACAATTAAACCAATTAAGCAAGTTACTTTAATAAGCCTTTTCCTCTCCCTGTATAGCGTTTAAAAACGTTCTGAAAATGATTTTTAAGTCCAGGAAAATTGACCAGTTTTCAATATAGAAGATATCGTATTTAACACGTCCAATAATGTCCTTGTCAGTTTCCACCTCTCCCCTATAACCACTGATTTGGGCTAGTCCTGTAATCCCAGGCTTAACAAAATGACGCACCATGAATTTGTCAATTCTTTTCGCGTACATATTGGTATGGCTTACCATGTGTGGCCTTGGTCCAACTACCGACATGTCCCCAAACAACACATTAAAGAATTGCGGCAATTCATCAATACTCGTTTTACGGATGAACTTACCCACCTTAGTTACACGTTGATCACCTTTAGTCGCTTGATGCAAATGGGCGTCGGGATTTGGCATCATCGATCTGAACTTATAACAATCAAACTCACGATAATTGAAACCATTCCTTGATTGCTTAAAAAACACGGGGCCTTTAGACTCCAACTTTATTAAAATGGCTATCAATGGGGTTAGCCAAGAAAGGATAAAGACAATCACCAAACTTGAGAAGAGAATATCAAAGCCACGCTTTACAAACATGTTTATAGACTCTTCCAAAGGGATGCTCCTCAAGGATAAAATAGGGATGTAATCGTAATATTCGTATTTTAATTTTTTAGAGTAAATCTCTTTGTTGTCCGGTAAAAACTTAAGGATTTTAAGGTTGTTGTCAGCGAAATCAACCACTTCATTAATTTGACTATTGCTCAATTCTGAAATGGAACAATAAATTTCATCGATGCCTTCATCCAAAATATATTGGAAACTATCGTCCAATGTATTGGCACTTTTCTCTTTAAATGAAAAAGTTTTTTTGTGCTTATAACCATATTCTGGGTTCTGGTTAAAGAAATTCTCTAAAGCATGTGTTTTCTTATTGGCTCCGAAGATAACCGTATTTCGAAAATTCCCACCAAAGGAGGCCCGATACTTTTGAAGCAGATAATAAACAGTAAATTTAAATACCGATATTAACAAAAACACAATAAGCACATAAGATATAATTGCTTTTGGGTGCAAATTAAACTCGTAATTATACCCTGAAAAAGCAAACATGATCAAGGTAAACAACACCAATTGCTTAATGATCATTGACAAAATGGTCACTTCCCTCGTATAGCGATATACTTCATAAAAATTGGATGCAACAGAAAGGACAACCCAAGAGGATGAAATAACAATCACAAAAAAATAAGGGTCTATATGCTTAAAAAAGAAAAATATGGCCAATCCATTAATAATAATTAAGTCAATTACATATGATATCGGCCTGAGATAAGCTGAATACCTCCCTTGTTTAATGGTGTTCACACAGTAAATTTAGGTTATACGTTTTGCATATAGCTAGCAGTATTGCAAAAATATTATGCAATTTTACGAAAAAATAAGGGATAGTTAGACACTATCCCGAAAAATGTGTGCCTCATAAAAAACCAAGGGGTTGGCCTATTAAAGCTGCCTCCTTTTTTTAATTATAATTAAAACGGGTTTAATTTAGGGAAGACTAAAGCAACAGTTAAAATTCATTAAGCTTCTTGATAAACATATCTAACACTTTATTCTTAGAATATTTCTCCAAAACATATTTCTTCGCCCCCATCCCTAAATTTGAACAAAGTACTTTATCTTCTTTAAGTATCTTTATTTGATCTATTATTTCGTTAACAGAATTCCCACTAAAATAAAAACCTCCTTCTGAGTCCTTAAAAACTTTAGCTACTTCACTTGCCATATTCCCTGTTACAATAGACGGTTTCTCGCTTGCCATCATACCTAATATTTTTGAAGGCATTACCGTATCAATAACATTTGCTTTTTGAAATAAAACATGTAAATCTGCACTTTTAAGCAATTGAGGCAATTCTTTATACGGAACTAAATTAAAATGTTTCACAAAATTATAATGTTTCACTTCCTCCAGCAATTTAGCCTTCTCGGCACCTTCACCAACCACTATTACTTCAATATTTTCAACCTTCTTTAATTCTGCTAAAATTCTTAAAAATAAATCCCAATCTTGCTTTGCTCCAATATTTCCTGAATATAAAATTTTAAAACAATCTGATTTTAAATATTTATGTGTTCCTATATTATTGTGACTAAACACCTCTACATCAATCCAATTAGTCAAATAATATACGCTAGTATCGGTTTTTTCTTTCAACCTATTAATCATACCATAACTAATTGTTGAAACAACATCAGCTTTATCTAACACGAATCTTTCAATTCTTTGTAAAATCTTAATTACTTTTCTTTTATTGTCATCTAACAAACCTGAATCTATTGCTGCATCAAACTCAAAATCCTGTACATGAACGAGATGTTTACAATTATATCGCTTCTTTAAAAACCAACCTAACAAACCAGAGGTTGTAAATGGAATAATTGAAATGACTATATCTGGTTTACTAATTCTAAATAAATTAATAAAATTTCCATAAGTGAAACTTAACAAATGAATTATTCTTTTTACAAAAGTTGGATCTTTAGGCACATATTGTTTACTCCTATAAACTTTTACCCCGTTTATGGTTTCTCTTACTAAATAATTTTTTAATTTATAATCGTCTCTTATCTCCCATTGTGGATAATAAGGAAAACCTGTGATGACCGACACTTCAAACCCGTTCGCTCCAAGGTACTCTGCCTTTTGAGTGGTATATAAACCTATTGCACTATCTTCTGGATAATAATTTATACCTATTATTAATACTTTTTTTTTTCTCACCTATTATTTGTCGAAATTTATTTATTGAAGATATCCATAAGTTTCCTAAGGAAAACTTCTTCTCTTCCAACTGATTTAATAAAATTGTAATTTTTAATTGCCATCTCTCTTATTGCTTCCTCATCAGAAAAACAGCTTAACACCTTATTATAAATATCATCAGAAGATTTTTTATCAATATAAACCAAACTCGTTTCTGTATAAATATCATCAAGGGAACTATGTTTCGTTGTGAAAATAATATTTCCGCTAGCCATATTTTCTAGAATAGATATTGGCAATCCTTCTGTTAAATATGAAGGAAAAACAAAAACATTACCCCATTTTAAGAGTTCTCTTTTCCGGTCTCCTTTAACCACTCCCAAATATTCTACATTTAATAACTTTATTTCTTTTTCAATTTGTTCTTTAATAGTATCATCAATATTACCAGCCAATTTAGCCTCAAAAGGAATCTTATTCTTTAGCATCAAATTAAATGTTTCTAACAAATAAAATATACCCTTTTGTGTCATTAAATTGCTTAAATAAACAATCTTAATTTTATCGTATTTTTTAATTTTAACTTCATTTTCGGTCAATATAAACTTATCTTCGACAAAATTGAATAAAACTTCTATTTTATCTTTTGGTAAAAAATAAGATAAATTTCTAACCAAAGACTTGGATAAAACCACCCCTCGATCTGCTTTGGAAATAACAAAAGTCAATATTGACTTCTTAACTTTGTTACTTTTTAAATAAGTGTTAACTAAGGTATCACTATGTATATGTAAAACTACCTTTTTTCTTAAACACCAACCCGCTAAGATAAATGATGCATATTTAATTATTCCTAAAAAAGTATGTCCTGGAGTAATATAAATAACGTCAACATTCCAAACCTTATAGGATAAAAAATAAAACTTCAAAAAGTAAAAAATCTTTTTAATTGAAAGAGTACCAACGTTCTCATCAAACTTATCAAATGAGGTATTTATATACTTTACATTGAATTGATTTTTATCTAGTCCTTCTAAAATTAAATCATTACAAATTGAGACTCCGGTTATAGGCTTGTCTAATGGACCTACTATTAAAACATTTACTTTAGTTTTATTTCTGATTATCATTAAATGAATATTATATTTTCTTTGGATTCAAACTTACAAAAGCTTCAGCCATGACTTCGATGGAATAATTTTCTTTACAAAAATCTAAGATTTGTTCTCTTTGCTTCAACCAATAACCTCTATTATTATAAAAATCCAATATCTTATCTGCTAATGAATCGACATTATCAGTTTCAAAATATACAGAATTACTACCCTCTTTAACAGCCTCTATTTCAGGCGAATGTTTTTCAAACTTAGAAACAATCATTGGAACCCCAAAACCAAAGCTTTGAGTAACAGACAAACCAATATATCCGGGCGAAACACTGAGTAAACTAGTATCATATAGAGATTTTAATTTTTCGTACGATCCTATATGTCCTTTAACTAAAACTCTTCCTTCCAAATTATTATCATTAATAAAATTTAACAAGTTTTGCTTCTCTTCTCCTTCGCCTACAATTATAAGCTTTGCTTCTGTTGGTAAAAAACCTAATACTTTATTAAATGCCTTAACCAAAAAAAGCGGCTTTTTAGATTCGGTTAAGCGCCCAACATAAATGATATTTTGTATTAAATCGTTATCACTATTATTAACCATCTCTTTTTTATAAAACACAGCATTCGGAGCGCAAGTTATATTTTTATGAGGCATTTTTATCTGAAGTTCCCTTTTTTGACTAACGGTATAAACCAAAATTTGAGATCCCAATTGCCGCATGCCTCCTCTTATTACATCGGTCAAACTCTTTTCTCCATTTTTAGGCCAAGCATGCCCCCACAATACCGTTTTCTTTCCTAAAAGGTTTCGTAGAATTAAAATAATCCAATTAGAAATTATTCTAGGATTTAACTCTAACACTACTACTCGTGCTTTTAGAATATCCCTCCACATCCCTGTTTGGAAAAGCCCCTTTCTCTTAAACAAATAAATATTCTTTACTTTATTTAAAAAATTAATTGAATTATCTGTTTTAACAGTAGATTCAAAATAATCGGCACCTCCGTACAACGCAAAATCTTCACCGTATTTCTCGTTTAAAAATGCGAATAATTTTTTCCTATAATCTGGGATACATGTTTGTAAAATAATTAGATCTTTCATCAGGAAATTTTATATGCTTTATTGTTCCTAAAAAAATGAATAAAAAAAACAAACAGTATTAACCCTGATTGTCTGACTAAAATATTCTCTGTCAAAAAATTAAGACAATAAAACAGAATTATCACCTTAAACAATTCATCATTAGAATTATGTGCGTATCGAAAATTTGCAGCCAGGAACCCTATAAAAACAACTAAACCTAAAAAACCAAGTTTAACACAAAAATCCAAATATTGATTATGGCTATTATATTGGTTATTTAATAAAAGTTGACTTTTATAACTGTAACATTCATTCAACGCATCTTGAGCATCCCCAATACCAACACCAAGAATTGGATTATGTTTAAAAACATTTATAGCACATTCATAGATATTAACACGAAAAGAATTTGAATAACTTGAATTTACCGAGGCATATGTATCCAATTTAATCATTTCATTTACTCTTCTGTTAAATACAAATAATACTAAAGCACCAATAAACAGCATACATAAATACATTAGCCCCTTCTTAAACCTTCCCCTCAAAAAAAATGTATGTACAAAATACAGAATCAATAAAATAATTAAGCTAAAAATCACTGCCTTACTAGATAACATTAATAACAAAATTGTATTAATAAATATTCCTATTAGTAAGAAGAATCCTTTTTTAGTTTTATAAGAAACAGAATAGAGTTGAAATAAATAAAAAGTAAATATTAATGAATTCCCAAGATAAATTGAAGCATAAATTGGGTGTTGCCCAATCAAAGGTACATTCTCAACAACCATTCTAAATTTATCGGAATAAAAATCTTTATTATAAATTAAATTATTATCACTAATAATAAAAAACAAAACATAGCAAGCAAAAATCGTTGAAGAAAGGACAAATAAAAATAAAAACTTCTTACGTAACTGAGATGTGATTGCTATTTGAGGTCTTAATACAAAAAAAACAAGAGGCACAATAAAAAAAGTAAGCCCTGTTTCTAATTTTTTAAAACCATATGAGAAGTTCGTTGTATATAAAAGCGAAAATACATATAGTAAAAAAGTTGAAGAGTTAATTAAAAACCATTTCCAATTGACTTTCGTTTTCTCAATTAAAAAAAATGAACCCAGAACTAGTAATATTACAGGTAAACCTTTTAATGAATTAGGAATAAGTGGGAATAACGCAAACAATAAAAATAACTCATTCGAAAGATGTTTTTTAATATTTATCATTTGTTGGGATAATAGAACTTAAATTTATATTTTTTGAAAACATTAAAAAAAAGCAAAACTAAAACCAAGAAGACAAAAACTAAAATATCATCCGAAAATGGCATTCTAAAAAATAAAATACCGAAAATAAATCCAACAATATTTACTATTGAATTAAAATTTCGCAAGCTCTTAGTTAAAAATCCTTCGGTAAACCATATTACTATTGGAAGTAAAATTATGCCTAGTAATGAAAAATTCATATTCATTTCACCAATTAGTGTAGTGACCAATGAATTCCCTCCAAATGTATTAGCTGCAATTGTAGTAATACTTTCAGGTTTATTTGGCCAAACGGATCTAGGCACATAAAAAAACAATGGCTTTAAATAGGTTGCTCCATACAGAATAGTATCGTATCTATTAAATAAATCATATATAACATTTACATTTATGGATTCAGAAATACCAATAAAAAACAATTTAGGATTTGGTGGTTCCAAAAGCATGGCTCGATCTAAAGATTTTAAGAAAATCTCAAAGGTTGGAAAACCACTTTCAAAAAGAGGCCCTCTAATATGTCTAAAAATTGAAGCAAAATATCCTAACACAAAAGCTAATGGAAAGACAAAAGGCAGTGCTATAAAAGATTTCTTTGGATATTTTTTTAAAAACATAAACCCAATAAGTATGGCTGTACAAAATAAGTATATTCTATTTCCAGAAAACATCATATCTAAAACTGTAAACATAACAGTCAAAAATAAAAACTTACGAAACTTCCAATCATTCTTAAGCCACTTGTAAAACAAGGAGGAAATTATTAAAATCCTCACGGAACTTGTTATAAAAGAAATCAAAACGGCGAAAGCACCAGTAGATTCAAAATAATTATGTCTGTTTCTATACCAATTTCCTCCTTCCAATAAACCTGAGCCAATAAAAACAATTAGCATCCCAATAAAATAAACTATTAAATAACTTTTAATACTTGGCTTAAATTCATTATTCACTTCTAGATTGGAATACCTTGATGGAAAACATAAGTAAATAATAATTGAAAATATATATGCAATTAATAATAATGAACTGCTAATATTATCCTTCAAGACAACATCTCTTAAACTAGTGTAATGAAAATCTGTTTTTGAAAGTTCCAAAGTACCAGTAATAATCATTACCCAAACGGGTATAAAAATAAAAAACAAAACCCCGAATGATATGCCTACTTTAAATGTGACTCCCTTTTTAAACAAAATATAGAACATTATCAATAAAATTGACAAAAACTCAACAATAAAGAGAGTTGAAATTAGATGTACCATACTTTAAGGCTTAATTATTTCCATTTCACTACTAATCTTTTTAAAATAAAAACTTCCAATTAAAACTAATAATAACTCGGTAATGGTTACAATTATAGCTACGCCATAAATACTAAAAAATTGTACGAAAACTAAATTCATAATAATACTAAATAAACCACCAAAAATCAAAATATTCATCCTAACCTTATACCGCTTTACAGCTGGAAAATATAGAACATTATAAAGCATATTTAACCCTGAAAACAATGAAATGAAGCATAACACTCTAAACACAATTGAATAACTAGTAATAATTGGATCTTTATAAACTAATGCCAATATATTTTCAGCAAAACATAAAATAAATATTGTTATAACCATACCTAATAAAAAAACAAAAGGTTTGATTTTGCATATTATCATTTTAACTTTCTCATTGTTTTGCCTAGAAACCCAAGGATACAATGCCTGATAAAGTGGCACATAAATATTCTTAATCGCTAATATTAGTTTCTCAATACTAGAATATACTCCAGCTAAAGCATTTCCAGAAAACAAGCCTAAAATAAAAACGTTACTCGCAGTATATAAACTTATAGCCAAATTTGAGACAAACAAACTAAAGCTATCAAAAAATAACTGCTTGATTAGTCCAAATGTAGGTAACTTAAAGGTGAAAAATTTAAAGCTAAAAATAAGACCAAAAAAACCCGAAACTATAAATCCCAAAGAATTATAAATAGGTACCTTAAAATAATCTTGTTCATTATCTATAAAGAAAAATACTAATCCTGTAAATATTATTTTAGCAAAAACATTTACATACGTAACTACTTTCATTTTTTCTATTCCTTGAAAAAACCATACAGGAAAACATGCTTGACCTATAACCACACCAAAACTTAAAATATAAATATTAGAATCTATACTAAACCTAGTAAAACTACTTATTAAAAGTAAAAGCCCCCCAAAAGAAATGACTACCAAACAAAACTTAATAAGCATTATAGCAATAAAAATTTCTCCAACTTTTTGCTTTTGATTCCTCGCTATAGATATTTCTCTTGTTCCGCTGATATTAAACCCAAAGTCAACAAAAACATTTAAAAATGACACTAAAGACTGGGCAAACATAATAAGTCCAAATTTTTCAGCCCCCAAAATTCTAACTAAAAAAGGAAGGATTAAAAGAGGTAATATATAATTGGCTCCTTGAAGAAGGAATAAAGACACAAAATTTTGGGTAATTATTTTCTTTTCCTTTTGTTCTAAAAATCCCCGTACTTGTTTAATTATACTCATTCAATACTTTCATTGATTTTGTTTTAGCTATATGTTTAATCATTTTGTTATAGAAAAATATAACTCCAAAAATCACAAAATATATTAGAAACAAGTATTCTATTTTCGTATACACATCTTTCACATTAAGATTAGCCGTCAATATATAAGGCACAATTGCTAAAAAGAAAGGATGAATTAAAAAAATACTTAAACTATTCTTCCCACACCATATTAAAAAATCTTTAAAAATGACTGAATACTTTTCTATCAGAAAAGAAAATTTATACAAAATTATAAATGCAAGTACCGATATCGAAATAAAGACAGAAAAATTATTAAATTTATAAGTAGACATATCTATTCTCCCATTCCATAAAATAAGAGGAATCGTTATAATAATTAAAATTAAAGCATCAAAAAAACTAAATTTATCTGTTACTTTTTTTTTGTAAAAATAATTCCCGAAGATTAAAAATAAATAAGCTAAAATAGCCTGAGGCCACATCCAGTAATAAAATTTTTCAGGTAAGTTTAAAAAAAAGTACAATAAAAAATTAATTATAAATACAAAAAACAAATACTGTGCAGTTATCTTAATTTTTAATTTAACATGTAAAACATACCAAAAAATTCTTGCAACAAATAGAGCAACTAAAAACCATAAACCTGTACCTACTATATCTACCCTAGTTGCCAAACCAACTGCTTTTACAAACTTAAATAATTGATTTTCAATATCATATTTAACTGGATACAATTCCATGCTCCTAAAGAAAGTTGGCAACTGTACCAAAATCGCCCCTATAAAGACGTAAAAAAAACTGGCAATCAAAAATGGTTTTAGTAATCGATTAAAATTTTTTTTAACATCAAATCTATCATTTAAAAAGAATCCACTTATAATAAAAAATAAAGGCATGTGGAAGGAATAAATAAACACATTCAACAGCTTTAAATCCTTGATAGGCAAAAACATTCCACTATGTCCAATCATAACAAGAAGGATACCAATTCCTTTTACAATATTGACGTTTAAATTCTCAAACTTTCTACTCATATTTTTTTAAAAATTTTATTTGGTATAAGAAATCTCTTCTAACTTTAAACTTGAAGGTATAATATAAGCATTACACAAATCTGTTGTAGGAGCTTCCCATGTAATTGTTTTACCTAAACCAGAAGTGGGTCCTAAAATAATTTTAATTGTATCCGAATAAACGATTCCCTTAAAACTACATTTATACCATCCATTGCTCAAATCTTCTATATGTGCTGATTCCTTAATAAAATCACCTACTTCCTCCACACTACCTTTAACCTCACCATTTTTCAGATCAAACACAACATCTATTCTATTCGGATACTCCCCTACGATTCTTAACCCAAATAAATCTCCTATAGTCGCCTTTTTAACAATTACACTCACTAGATATTCGTTCCCATAAGTAACTGCTATATCGCTTAAAGTAGCGTATGCTGTTTCAGTTGAAGATATTCTAGAAATCAAAAACACGTCATCTCCATTATAGTCTAAATTTTCATTAACCGCTTCCAACTTTACTCTATCTAACGACCAAATAGAGTGATGTTGAAGATTTATTTTATTAAAATTTTCCGCTTTCTGAGTGCTATTGTTCTCTTTTGTTGATACCTCATTTTTATTTACTTCCTTCTTACAACCTATAACCGAAATAAAAAATAACAAAAAAAGTAATCTATATATTTTCATACTAAAACCAACTTAATTATTCATTATAATCAACCAAATTTATTTTCCTACCTCTACGTAATATTACTTCACTACATTATTGATATACCACTTTACCCAAACTTTACTCCAACCTAATCACAACCTAAAACCTTACAAAAACAAACACTTAACGGGCACTCTACTTAATAGAAAAACACTCTATTTTTCACACCTTGAATATTCATAATTATTTTCTAATGTAAAATCCAGAACTAAACATAGAATTTACTAGTATAAAACAATCTATTTGAAAATTATTTAGGTCTGCAAAACTACCATTTTTAACAGCAAATCCATTAAAAACATACTTTAATCATATGCTATTAATGGATTTCAAATAAATACTTCTATCCAGCAACAAGAAAATGCACTACACCACCATCCCGGCAGCCACAGTTTCATTAGTAGCATCATCCACTAAAATGATACTCCCTGTAGCTCTATTTTCACGGTAAGAATCAACCATTAAAGGTTTTGTAGTACGTATTTTAACTTTAGAAATGTCGTTCATATTTAGCTCCTTGTCCTCTTCATTTCTTGCCAAGCTATTAATATCTATTTTATAGACAATTTCCTTGATCATCGCCTTTTGGTCATTTGAGGTATGTTTAATCGTGTATTTCGCCCTTGGTTTGGCTGCACTATTGTTTAACCAACAAAGCATCACCTCGATGTCCTGAGAAGCCTCTGGCATGTTATTGGAACGCACAATCATATCACCTCTACTAATATCAATATCATCTTCCAAAGTCATAGAAATAGACATTGGGGCAAATGCTTCCTCAACCAAACCGTCAAATGTATCCAAAGTTTTGATTTTAGAAGTAAATCCAGAAGGCATCACCGTAACCTCATCACCAGCTCTAAAAACACCACTGGCAACACGTCCCGCATAACCACGATAATCCCTATTGTCATCGTCACTTTGAGGTCGTAAAACAGTCTGTACCGGGAAGCGGGCATCCACTTTATTTACATCACTACTGATGTGCAAGGTTTCCAAGGTATGTAACAAAGGGGCTCCTTGGTACCAATCCATATTCTCAGATCTATTCACAACATTATCTCCTAAAAGCGCAGAAATTGGAATAAAACGAACATCCTTCACCAACATTTTAGAAGAGAAATCTTCAAACTGCTCGATAACTTTATTGTAGGCTTCTTCTGAGTAACCAACCAAATCCATTTTATTGATACAAACAATCACGTGTGGAATCTGTAAAAGCGATGCGATGAATGAATGACGTCTTGTCTGTTCGATAACTCCATGTCTGGCATCCACCAAAATAATGGCCGCATTGGCAGTAGAAGCTCCCGTAACCATATTTCGGGTATATTGAATATGTCCTGGGGTGTCTGCTATAATAAACTTACGCTTTGGAGTTGTAAAATATCTATAAGCTACATCAATGGTAATACCTTGTTCGCGTTCGTCTCGTAACCCATCTGTAAAAAGTGCCAAATCAACACCTTCGTGTCCCTTCTTCTTACTAGTGTTCTCAATAGCTTCCAACTGATCTTCAAAAATGGATTTTGAATCATACAATAGACGCCCTATCAAGGTACTTTTTCCATCATCTACACTTCCAGCGGTTGTAAAACGTAATAATTGATTGCTGTCTAACATCTTTTATTATTTCTTTATATGAAATGCCGAATTACCTTCAACATTTACTTTAGTTTTTAAAAATATCCCTGGCGTTTACGGTCTTCCATTGCTGTTTCGGAACGCTTATCGTCACTGCGATTACCTCGTTCAGTTTGGCGCATCGCCGAAACTTCCAAAGCAATTTTTTCCAACGTATCCGCATCACTTTCAATACCTCCCGTAATGGTAATATCTCCTAAAGTTCTAAAACGGATTTTCTTGGTTACAATTTCTTCGTGTTCTTCAACAATCAAAAATTCAGAATTAGGAATCCAAGAATTATTACGCCAAATCACCTCTCTTTCATGAGCATAGTACAATGACGGAATCTCAATATTTTCTCGCTTGATGTAATTCCAAACATCCATTTCAGTCCAGTTACTGATTGGGAACGCTCTAAAATGTTCTCCTTCAAAATACTTTCCGTTGAAAATGTTCCAAAGCTCCGGGCGTTGGTTTTTAGGATCCCATTGTCCAAAATCATCTCTATGTGAAAAGAATCGCTCCTTAGCTCTTGCCTTTTCTTCATCACGACGTCCACCTCCAATAGCACAGTCTACTTTGTGTTCTTCTATGGCATCCAACAAAGTGGTTATTTGAAGTGCATTTCTAGTAGCATTTTTACCACGTTCTTCTGCAACGCGTCCTTGGTCAATAGATTCCTGCACTGATCCTACAATCAGGTTTACACCCAATTCTTTTATTAAATCGTCACGGAATTTTATGGTTTCAGGAAAGTTGTGTCCTGTATCAACGTGCATTAAAGAAAATGGCACCTTACACGGGTAAAATGCCTTTCGTGCCAAATGGGTTACCACTATGGAATCCTTTCCTCCAGAAAATAAAATTACTGGGTTCTGAAATTGTGCCCAAACTTCACGTAGCACAAAAATGGCTTCACTTTCTAATTCGTCCAGATAATTTAAATAGTACTTACCCATTGTTGAGTTGTAATTTAGGTGTTATGAAATCGACAATCCGTTGGGCTGCTGCTTCAGCGGATTCGTTTTCTGTTAATATTTCAATGTCGGGATTCTCGGGGGTCTCATAGGGAGCAGAAATACCGGTCATATTTTTGATTTCGCCAGCCCTTGCCTTTTTATAGAGTCCCTTAACATCGCGGCGTTCACATTCTTCTACGCTCGTATTGATAAAAATCTCAACAAAGTTAACATCTTTAAGGATTCTTTTGATGTTTTCCCTATCTTTTTTGTAGGGTGATACAAAGGCCGCCAAAACCACCAAACCAGCATCTACCATTAAATTGGCTGCCTCGGCTATACGACGGATATTTTCGGTTCGATCTTCAGGTGAAAAAGTAAGGTCATTATTCAATCCCTTTCTTATATTATCACCATCAAGTGTATAGGTTTTAATGCCATTTTTAAACAATCGCTGTTCAACCACATTAGCTATCGTAGATTTCCCAGAACCTGACAATCCCGTAAACCATAGTAAAAATGAATTATGGTTATTGGCATTTCTTCTATCTTCTATAGAAATCTGATAATCATGAGGAATGATATTCTCTTTCATAATCTAGTCATTGTTTCTGTTTGGTAACCCGAAATTAATTTTGTACCAAGTACGCTCATGCAAATAATATAACAACATTTTTGTAACTACTTCAACAGACGCAATTTTAAAACCTGTTAGGGGATTTCCAGTTACTATCCAAGCCAATGTCATTGTATCCATAGTTCCAACCATACGCCAAGTAATAGTTTTGGCGATATGACGCTTCCTACTCTCTAGAATCTTCCCATCTTTGGAAAGGTTAACTTTAAACCAAACCCGTTCATGTAAAAAGTACAAGACCATTTTGGTAATAACTTCATAAACACCAATCTGCAGACCAATTAAAGGGTCTCCCGAAATAATCCATGATAGTAGTATCGTATCAATGGTTCCAACAAGTCTCCAAGTAACCGTTTTAGCTATATGTCTTTTGTATGAGGCATCCTTCATTTATTTGCTAACCAAGAAATAGCTGTTTAATAAATTTTCTTTGTTATACTGCAAAGGTTCATTGGTTTCTTTTGAAATGACTTGCAAACCTAATGCATTGCAAATGGCCTGTCCTGCAGCTGTATCCCACTCCATAGTTGGAGCATAACGCGGATAAACATCCGCAGCTCCCTCTGCAACCAAACAAAACTTTAAAGAACTTCCCTTTGAAACTATCTCCACATTTTTACCTTCAGCCTTTAAACCTTCAACAAAATCCAAAGTATCTTGATTCATATGCGATCGACTTCCTACAACCTCAACAACATCCGAATCTTTAGCTTTAGGTTTTAAAGGAGTGGCCAATTCAAACACTGTTTTAACATCAATATTATGGGATTCCAGTTTTGCCTTAAAGGCCTTTTTGGAATCTACATCGGCATAGTAAATGGTTTGTTCTGCAGGAACATAAATAACTCCCAACACAGGCTTTCCTTCCTTTACCAATGCAATATTCACAGTAAACTCACCATTACGCTTTATAAACTCTTTGGTCCCATCTACAGGATCAACCACCCAACAAGTAGACCAATCCTTTCTTATTTGATAGTCAACTTGTTTATTCTCTTCACTAATAATAGGAATATTGGTAGGTATCAAAAAAGAATTGATAACACTATTGGAACGTTTATCAGCCTCCGTTAGGGGAGATTCGTCCTCCTTGTATTCAACTTCAATTTTGGAATCGTAAATTTCCATAATTGCTTTACCTGCTTTCAAGGAAGCTTTTATTGCTGTTTCTAAAAGTTCTTTCATTAATCTATTTGTTTTATCGCTTCTTTTAAACTGTCCCTCCAATGAGGTATTTTTATGTTGAATGTATTCTTCACCTTGGTCTTATCCAAAACACTAAAATGAGGCCTTTTTGCTGGTGTTGGAAAGTCTTCAGATTTTATCGGAAAAACCTCAGTCGCTTTTTCACCAATATCAAAAATAGCGTGTGCAAAATCATACCAACTAGCTACACCTTCATTGCTAAAATGATATAAACCGTAGGCTTCACTATTAGAAGAAACTACTTCCAAAAGTACTGTAGCCAAATCCTTAGCGTATGTTGGAGTTCCAATTTGATCTGCAACTATATTTAATTCCGTTTTGGATTCTGTAAGACGCAACATCGTTTTCATGAAATTATGTCCATGTTCCGAATACAGCCAAGAAGTTCTAAAAATGAAATGTCTTTCAAGAAGCTTTTCTAATTCTTGTTCCCCTTGAAGCTTTGTCGCTCCATAAACACCTATGGGGTTTGTTGCATCAGTTTCACAATAGCCAAAGCAGGCATCACCACCAAACACAAAATCGGTTGAAATATGAATAATCTTTGCACCGTGCTCTTCACAAGCCCTAGCCAAATATTTTGTTCCCAAAACGTTAACTTCAAATGCCTTGTCTTTATCATTTTCCGCTTTATCAACAGCTGTATAGGCTGCACAATTGATACACCAATCAATTGTATTTTCTGAAAAGAAACAATTTACTTGATCTTCTTTCGAAATATCCAACTCCGAACTATCTACATAAATGAATTTAAAACCATTTACTGACCGTTCCAAATCCTTGATGCAAGTTGCCAATTGCCCATTTCCTCCCGTAACCAAAATGGTTTTCATATCAGCGCCTTTTCTAAAATTGGTAAAATAGCATCTTTTTCAGACACAATCAATTCTTCGTCGGATAATTGCCAATCTATATTTAAGCTAGGGTCATTGTAAATAATTCCTCCCTCAGAAGCCTTATTATAAAAATTATCACACTTGTATGAAAAAATAGCGGTTTCGCTTAACACAACAAAGCCATGAGCAAATCCTCTTGGCACAAAAAGTTGTGTTTTGTTCTCTTCTGACAATTCAACAGCTACATGTTCTCCGTAAGTTGGAGAATCTGGCCTAATATCAACTGCCACATCCAACACTCTACCTTTTATAACACGTACCAATTTGGCCTGTGCATGATCTCCTGTTTGATAGTGTAATCCTCTTAATACACCTTTTGTAGAAAAAGATTCATTATCCTGAACAAAGGTTATATTTTTACCAATAGCCTTATTAAACCTTTCTTTATTAAAACTCTCTAAGAAATATCCCCTTTTATCTTCAAATACTGTTGGATGAATTATAAAACATCCCTTCAAATTGGTTTCCTCTACCCTCATTATTTTCTATTAAGCAATCCCAATAAATTCTTTCCATAGCCACTCTTTAAAAGCGGTTCCGCCAATGCCTTGAATTGTGTCTCGTCAATAAAACCCATTTCAAAGGCAGCAGCCTCTATAGAGCCTATTTTCAAGCCTTGTCGTTCCTCTATAACCTCAACAAACTGGGAAGCCTGCATCAATGATTGAAATGTTCCCGTATCCAGCCAAGCAGTTCCTCTATCCAAAATGCTTACATTTAAACGTCCTTGTTCCAAATACACTTTGTTGACATCAGTTATTTCCAGTTCTCCTCGAGCACTTGGTTTAATATTTTTGGCAATATCTACAACATTATTGTCATAAAAATAAATCCCAGGAACGGCGTAATTGGATTTTGGTTCCATAGGTTTTTCTTCTATGGAAATGGCATGCCCCTCTTCATCAAACTCAACCACACCATAACGCTCTGGATCATGAACTCGATAGGCATAAATAATACCGCCATCGGGATCATTATTGTTTTGTAATAATTGTGACAAGCCTGTACCATAAAATATGTTATCCCCTAAAATCAAGGCCACCTTTTCCTCTCCAATGAAATCTTCCCCTATAATAAATGCTTCAGCTAAGCCATTAGGTTCCTCCTGAACAGCATATTCGAAATGACATCCGTACTTTTCACCATTACCAAGTAAATCTTGAAACAATGGCAAATCTTTAGGAGTTGAAATAATTAATATTTCATTGATGCCTGCATATATTAACGTAGACAACGGATAATATATCATCGGTTTATCATAAATAGGCATTAACTGCTTACTTACTGACAATGTTAGTGGATGAAGCCTAGTACCTGAACCTCCTGCTAATATAATTCCTTTCATACTAGTTGTATTGAGTTTGGTAATAGGTTTGATATGCGCCACTTGTTACATGGTTTAACCATTCCTCGTTATCCAAGTACCAATCAATAGTCTTACTTAATCCTTCTTCAAAAGTCACAGATGGTTTCCAACCCAATTCTTTATTAATTTTAGAGGCATCAATGGCATAACGTAAATCATGCCCAGGACGGTCCTTAACAAAAGTAATAAGCTGCTCTGAAGTTCCTTTAGGCTTGTTCAATTTCTCATCCATTTGTTGGCATAGCAATTTCACCAAATCAATGTTCTTCCATTCATTAAAGCCGCCAATGTTATAAGTTTCACCCAAGACACCTTTATGAAAAACCAAATCAATAGCTTTAGCATGATCTTGTACATATAACCAATCCCTAGTATAGTTTCCATCTCCGTATACAGGTAATGGTTTTCCTTCCAATATATTGTTGATAAACAATGGAATCAATTTTTCAGGGAATTGATTTTGCCCATAATTGTTTGAGCAATTGGTTATCACAAAAGGAATACCATAGGTTTCTCCATAGGCTCTTACAAAATGATCTGAACTCGCCTTTGATGCAGAATAAGGTGAATTAGGATCATAAGCAGTCGTTTCTGTAAAAAGTCCTGTTTCTCCTAAAGTCCCATAAACCTCGTCTGTACTAACATGATAAAAAAGTTTTTCCTCATAATTATTATTCCATAATTTTTTAAAGGCATTCAAAAGTATCATGGTGCCAATAACATTAGTTTTCACAAAAGCCAACGGATCTGTAATGGAACGGTCCACATGCGACTCTGCCGCTAAATGGATTACTCTATCAAACTTATAGTTTTCAAACAATTGGTTAATATGAGACTCGTCCGTGATATCTGCCTTAAGAAATTTATAATTTGATTGGTTCTCAATATCCTTTAGATTCTCTAAATTCCCTGCATAGGTCAAACAATCCAAGTTATAAATACGATGTTCTGGATACTTCTCTACAAATAGTCTGACCACGTGAGACCCTATAAATCCAGCTCCTCCAGTTATTAGTACATTCATTTTCAATTTATATTTTATCTTTAAATTGATCTAAGTATTTAATAAATCTTAATCCAATTAACACAAAAAATGTTAATCCTGTTAATAAAATCCCATAATAGACCTTGTACCCAAGTTTTCTTCCCATTAAAGTCATTGAATTAGACAAAATTCCCTCATCTTGCTGACTAGAAATTACTTCCACAATCTTTTTAATCTCATCCTTTTCTCTTTTAATTTTTACCAACTCTCTTCGCAATTTGATATCCTCTGAAAACAATTCATACTCTTTGGTAGAGCTTTTATCTGCTGTATTATCAATCAAAATGCTTGTTTGGGAATTCGGATTTTCGTTCATTTTTTCTAGGACTCTTTGATAGACTTTTTGTAACGAATCAGATTCCTTTAGAGACTCCAGAATTACACCTTCTTGATAATTCAATTCATCTAAATCCTTTTGTTGTTCATTTTTAAAGAATTCTATGGATTCTATGTTTTTAATAATTTCCGGAAGAACCTTTTTTAATAGACTCTTTTGAGTTGCGCTTACAGTGAGTCGTTGATATTCATAGTCGTAATCATAGGAATTATCCAAAAACTTTTCAAAATCAATATTATTGGCAAGAGTGGAATCAATTTCCTTTTTAAACTCATCGTATACTTTTAATTTTTGGTTGTTGTTTAAAACGGATTCCATTTCAAAAGCCACCATATTTCTAGCCTCCTCTAAAGTAATATTTAGAGCTGCTGACAAAGATTGAAAATCTTGATCCATGATAAGATCATTATAATAATTCAACAAATTGTATAAGCTCTCTCCTGTATCATAATTTTGTTTGATAACAGCATTTGATGAATATACTGGTTTAGAGATTTTCTGTTTAAAAATTCCAAAACCAAAACCAAGCACTGCTGCACCGATCAAGATTAAAATATTTTTCTTCACAAAAAACACCAAAGCCACAAACAGGTAAAAGAGCTTTGTAAATAGACTGCCTATAAAGTTAAATAACTTTGTAAATAGACTGCCAATAAGAGTAAACAATTGTCCTAAATCCACTTCTTCCGAAGTGTTAGTTTCCGGTAGGTTTTTATTCATTAGTTAGATATGTTAATTTAAAATTTGTTCTAGTATTTTTCTTGTTATTAAATAAGTTGGTTTTACTCCTGAGGTACCCAATCCACCAGAGGCTAAAGTGCTTCCTGTTTCTAAAGGATTATCACTTGCATAGTAAGCATACCTTACTTTGACATCCTTGCCAATATTCCCTCTTACTTTAGATGCCGATTGAATCGCCTTTTGATAATGAGCCCCTTCCATTTCCAAACCAATCACATTCCATGTGGAATTGTAAAAGAATTTCAAAATCTCTTTATTCTGAAGGGAAGTTCCCAACACCGTAATCATAGAGCCTTCGTAAATGCTAATACCATGTCCTTCCAAATCCTTTTTACTTAATTCATTTTCGAAAGGATAATTATCAGCAGTTCCTTCAAATATATGAGCAGATGGTATCATGATATCACCTTTTCCGCCTTCCAAAATCCCAGCTTTCCCCATTAAAGAGATAGATTCAACATTTAGATGCTTCTTATAATCCTCTATAACGACTGGTTTCAAGAGTTCATCCATGGTTTCATAAGCTTGTTCTCCAAAAGCATAATCCATAACCACAATCACAGGTTTATCCCGTTGGAGCTTCTGCTCATCTAATTGCATGTCCACCTTTGATAAATCCATCTTGGAAGTATCAAAAATCTGAACATCAATATTGGTTCCTGAACTATCAGGTATGTACAACATCCCTTGTTGCAACGCCTCCTTATTCACTTTATTACGTAGGGACTCATTGTCTTTCTTACTTAGATCCTGATAAATCTCGAAAATGTCCTTTTTGGCCAAACTTCCTTTTAAAACACTCGGGGTAAACAGGGAATTCATCACACTGTGCATATTGGCACTTATGATGTGAATAGGGCGATCCAACAATTCGTTTTCTATTAAAACTGCTTTAATGTCATCTGCCCAAATTTCACCATGAATATGATGCCCCAATCGTTCTCTAAGAACAGGAGAAAATGTTACCGTTCTTTTGATGTCACTTACGTTTTCCTCGATGGCCAATTTACCCAACCAGTATACAATATGCAACATTCTATCAGGTTGCTTTGATGTCGCAAATTGATTATAGATTTGGGTAATCTCGTTAAAGGTTCTTCCCAAAATATTGGCGGTATGCGTAATTGCAATTTCCCTTTCCTTCTGGGATAATTTTTCTTCGGATAAAACCGCCTTTTCCAATTTCACCCAATCTCTAGTCGTTGTTCCTTGTTCGTCGACAAGCACTCGATTACTAATCTTATGGGATTCAACGAATAAAAAAGTTAAGTGAGTGAGAATATCATATATTTCGGAACGCCCTCTAGTTATCTCAATGTTCATCTGCTCTTCATCGATACGGTAACAATTCCGTCTTCTTTTGGCTGGAATAATCGCTTTGAAATGCGAATTCCCATAGCCTTCATCACTTGTCAAATTGATAAAGGAACACTCTTCGATTCCCAACGGCAATCTATCGATCACATAAAGCAAACCTTCCAGCTCAGCCTTTTCATCCGCAATAGAACCATAAATTTCCGGTCGCAACAACAACAAAGACTCCCTAAGAGTTTCTCCAGAAACTCCCATAGGTTTATAGAAGCCCCTATTGAATAAATGTCGCATCGTGATGTACATTTTTTCAATAGCGCTGGAACTCTCCTGAGCCCTAGTTCTTTCGTGTCTTTTTGCTGTGTTTGCCATACTTGTTAACCTACAAATATAGGACTATTTCGTTAATCCCTGCCCATACAAGGCATCCGCAATTTTCCTGTCGTTGGACAATCTTGGAATTTTATTCTGGCCTCCCAACTTCCCAATGGATTTCATATATTCAGTAAATCCGTTCTTTTTTACAGCGGTTATCTTAAGAGGTCTCAATACTTTACCTTCAATTAAATCGAAATAATAGGTGTTTTGCTGCTGAAGGGATTGATCAATTTTAGCTTCCAAAAAGGCTAAATCCTCAGGAATAGTTTCGAATTCAATAAACCATTCATGATAAGGCAATCCACTTTCTGGATTAATTTGAGGTGCGACCGTAAATTCTGAAATTTCAAAGGAAGTTCCTTCCATTCCTTCTTTCAACGCCTGCTCCACTTCCTTACCAATAACATGCTCTCCAAAGGCCGAAATAAAGTGTTTAATCCTTCCGGAAACAATGATGCGATAAGGCTTTAAAGAGGTAAACATTACCGTATCTCCCACATTATAGGCCCAAAGTCCCGCATTGGTAGACACAATCATCACATAATTCACTCCCAATTCCACATCGGCAATGCTGATACGTTCTGGATTGTCATTAAAAAAATCATCCGCTTTAATGAATTCATAAAATATTCCTGAATTCAATTGGAGTAACATCCCCCTTTCCTTCTGGCTATCCTGAAAAGCAAAAAAGCCTTCACTTGCAGGGAACAGTTCAATGCTGTCCACCTTTCTGCCTATTAAATTTTCAAACTTTGCTCTGTAAGGTTCATAGTTGACGCCTCCATAAATAAAGAGTTCAAAGTTATTGAATACATCGCCAACCTTTTTGCCTGTTTTCTCCTGAATCTTCTCAAAATACATCTGTACCCAAGAAGGAATCCCTGAAATGACCGTCATGTTTTCAGGAAGCGTTTCTTCCACAATAGCATTCACCTTAGTTTCCCAATCGTCTATACAATTGGTTTCCCATGAAGGCATGCGGTTTTTTTGCAAATATTTTGGCACATAGTGGGCAACAATTCCAGACAATCTTCCCAGCTGAATACCGTTTTGTTCCTTAAGAATTGGGCTACCCTGTAAAAAGATCATCTTGCCATCCACAAATTTGGCATTGCCCGTCTCAGCAATATACATGAGGATAGCGTTTCTAGCCGCATGGATATGACTTGGCATACTTTCCTTTGTCAATGGGATATATTTTGCTCCCGAAGTGGTGCCTGAAGTTTTAGCAAAATAAAGCGGTTTCCCTTTCCAAAGTACATTTTCTTCACCCGCAACCACTCTATCTACATAGGGCTTTAAGGCTTCATAATCCCGAATAGGCACTCTTTTCTTAAAGTCTTCATAAGAATTAATGCTCACAAAATCATGGTCTTTCCCAAATTGGGTTCCAGCAGCTTCCGAAATCAATTCATTGAACACCTTTTGTTGTGTTTCTATAGGTTTGTTAGCCCATTTCAACACAGATTTTTTGACTCTTTTTGCGAATGGTTTGGCTAAGGCAGATTTTATTGAAAGCATTAGTTAAAATCGATAAAGTTAGTTGGGTTTACAGGATACCCTCTGTTCCATAATTCAAAATGCAAATGGGGTCCCGTGGAGTATTCTCCCATATTTCCGGCCATAGCAATCACTTCTCCCCCTTTCACCAAATCTCCCTGTTCTTTGGTAATCGCACCATTATGTTTATAAACCGAAATCAATTCATGGCTGTGTTCCAGAACTACCACATAACCCGTTTCGGCAGTCCATTCAGCAAAAATTACGGTGCCATCCGCAGCGGCTTTTACTGGAGTATCTTTAGCTACTACGATATCCACAGCATAATGCTTTTTCTCCACATCATAACCATCGGAAATCGTTCCGCTCACGGGAGGAAACAGCACAAAGTTTGTTGCAGAAATAGCCGACTCAAACAAATTGTATTTGTCTTCCTTTGCTACTTTTTCCCTTAAAAGAGAATCTTCTTTACTCGGCACCAATCTTTCAGTGTTCACTTCATTTTGTACCGCGTTGATAATAGAATCCTTATTCAACTCTTCCGTTTTCACATCTCCGGTCAAGACCTTTTTGATGGAGCTATAATAGCGCTCGTTCATGGTAATAACCTGTTGCAAAGAATCGGTTTTGTAATGAAGCTCGGTAGCCTCCTTCTTTAGGGCTGCTGAAGAATATCCTGGAATAAATTCCCTTAAGGACGTAAAGGCAATCAATAACGTGGTTGCCGCTATTAACAAAATTGAGGAAATAGCTACAATCACAAACACATTCAAACGTGTTAGCTTGATAGCAAAACGCTCTTCAAAAGTATCCTCGTTTAATATGACCAAACGGTACTTGTGCAGTAGCTTTTTGGTGAATTTCTTTTCTTTCTTTTTCGTAGTCATTATGACACAAAATTAAATAAAATAAGTGCAAGTCTTTTTGCTTAATCTTAAAGTTTAGTTTAAAACGTACAATTTGAAGTTTAATTATTAAATTTGCAGTTCTAAATATTATGTTATGAGTTTACTTATGTTACCATTAGTTGTTGGATGGCCACAAATAGTTTTAATTGCGGTGGTAGTTTTATTAATTTTTGGTGGTAAAAAGATTCCTGAGTTAATGAGAGGTTTAGGAAGTGGGATTAAGGAATTTAAAGATGCCAGCAAAGAGGACGAGGATAAAACAACCTAAGTTATTCTTAGTGATAATTTAATTTTATTATAATACAAAAAAAGCCAACTTCTTAAAGTTGGCTTTTTTTGTAAGCTATGGTTTCTTTATCTATTGAATTTTGGCTGACCTGATGATCGCCTCCAATTCAAACATATAATCTCTCTTATCTACCGACGGTGCAAAAGCATATCCTTCAATAATTACGTATCTGTTTTTAGCCTTATCCTCGATAGCGTAGTTGATAAATGGCCCTGCCATAAAATCATTTTTCACCTCCCAGATCCCTTTGGTTTCAATCGTCGGTTTCTTGTCTATTTGAGATTCAAAAACAAAAGGTGCATATTTATTTTCAGTACTCATATAAGAACCTTCCAAACGTCCTTCAATGTGGGTTTTCCCAACCGAATCCCGCATTCTCACTACATCCATAGCCAAACTATCGCCTGGTCTTAATGTAGTTAGTGGCACTGCATAAACCATTAAATCCATAGTTCCAGTAGTGATGTCCTTACGAATCCAGAAGAAACCATCTTCATCCTTAGCCATTCTATACACAGATGGCAACTTTAAAGACACCCCCAATTCTTCTTTTAGCCGTGTATCATCAAATAAGGACAAATTAATACGTCGTTGCTTTTCCTTGATTTCCTCATCTTTTAAAGCTTTGACAATTTCTTCGGAATTAGATTGTAATTGCTCAATAATTTCATCATTGGTTGTGCCAGTTACGTAAACCACCGTTTGAGGCTTTGCAAACACATCATGCCCCAATTTTATACCAGCTTCTTTCCCCTTTTCAACCTTAACAATAATCCTGCTTTTGGTAGTAAACCCAGAAAACACTTGGGTTGGTAACTGATTAATTGTAAACAAGGGTTCGTCAATGGCAAGCCCTGCAACCGGTGCTGCCAAAACATCACGCATGGCTTCACCAACTTTATCTTCCCAAAGAAGATTGTCTACAACAACGGTAAGATGATTAAGATTTCCTGATGATGCTGGTACTAAACGTTGGTTTTTTGAAGCGTCCTTACACCCAAAAAACAGGGTGGCAAAAACAGCTACAATGGCTAAGTGTTTCATTTATTAGTTTTTAGTTTTAGTTAGATACAATAAGCTTCATGCCTACTTTTAATTGTGTACCACTAATACCGTTCCAATCTTTAATATTTTGGACAGAAATTCCAGGAAATTTTTGGGAAATGCCCCAAAGTGTATCTCCTTGCTGCACTAAATACGTTTGTTTTCCTTCAACCTCAACGGTTTTCACAGCACTTTTTGTTTTGGCCGGCGGATCTGTAAACACAGGTTTCCTTGGGTAGATACTCAAGCGTTGACCTATTCTAAGATCGTTGCTTCGCAAACCATTCCACTGTTTGATTTGGCTTACTCTAACGCCATACTTTCTCGCAATTTTCCCAAGATAATCACCACTCCTAACCCTATAGGTAATCTTTACATCCGACTCAAAAAATTGAGGCAATGGTTTTTCTCGCTTGTCAAACTCAGTTTGAGCATAAGCATAAATGTCTTTTTCATTGGCCACAAACCTGCCCACTGCGTGCATTGGCAATCTTAAGGTATAATTTTCATCCTTGATATATGGAATGATATCCAATTTATAAGAAGGGTTTAAAAACTGCAACTCCTCTATAGGCAAATCCAAAACTTCAGACACCTGATCCAAGGTAATCATTTGTTTCACGTGAATCGTATCGGTTTCAATATAGTGAAATTCTGGTTTGATTCTATTGAAACCATGTTCTTCCGCATATTCAAAAATATACATGGTAGCAAAAAAGGCAGGGACATAACCCGCTGTTTCACGTGGAAGAAACGGTCTGATATTCCAATAGTTCTGATAGCCACCCGAACGTCGAATCGCCTTGCTCACGTTTCCAGGACCCGAATTATAGGCAGCTAAAGCTAAATCCCAGTCACCAAAAATCTCGTACAATTTAGCAAGATATTTACTGGCAGCTTCAGTAGATTTAATAGGATCGCTACGTTCGTCTACATAACTGCTTACATTAAGCCCGTACATTTTTCCGGTACCAAACATAAACTGCCATAATCCCGTTGCGCCTACTCTAGATTTAGCCTTCGGCTTTAAAGCAGATTCCACAATGGCCAAGTACTTCATCTCCAATGGCAAATTGTAACTATCTAAAGTCGTCTCAAAAAGAGGGAAATAATACTCACTCAAAGACATAAGTCTATCTAGAGACTCTCGTCTGTTTTTTAAATACGACTTGATGACATTCTCCAGAGAAGGATTGTACTCAATATTGAAAGGTGTTCTAGCATTGAGCTCCTTTAAACGCGCCTTTAAGGTATCTGTAGGCAACTCAGGATATTCAACATCCTCATAAGTCAGCTCTGTAACCGACTTATAAATAGTATCGAATAATGAATTACTGTACAACTCGTCCAGCCATTTCTGGTCTATATCTGCAGCTTGTTTATGGTCTTCATAAACCATAAGAGCGGTAGAATCAGCCACAGGGGTGATTGCTTTAATTTCAGCGCTTTTTCCATCAATCAAGGAATCGACCTGTTTTGGGACAACGGTCTCAACCTTGACAGAATCTTCTTTAATATGCGTTTCCTGCTTTTTATTTTCTTGAGCGAAAGAAACTCCACAACATAACAAAGCGCCTACAACTAAGGTAATAGGTTTGTTCATTTGTAAAAATTATCTGTACTATCAACGATAGATGGCGCTAAAATCGTATTTTTTTGAAACATATAAAAGACCAAGCACTTCTTTTAACAGAAATATAGGCTTTTAAACGACTGGTTTTGTATGGATTACTCTAAAATTGCAGCAATTCCAGGTAGCGTTTTTCCTTCCAAGCTTTCCAACATAGCACCACCACCTGTGCTAACGTAGCTCACTTTGTCTTCAAACCCAAATTGTTTCACAGCTGCTACAGAATCACCTCCCCCAACAAGAGAAAACGCCCCCTTTTTCGTCGCTTCAGCTATAGAGTTTCCTAAAGCAATGGTTCCTTTTGAGAAGTTTTCCATTTCAAATACTCCTAATGGACCGTTCCAAAGAATGGTTTTGCACTGCATTACCACATCATGGAAATTGGCCAACGATTTTGGACCCGCGTCCAAACCTTGCCATCCGTCAGGAATTTTGGTAACATCAACAATTTGTGTAGCAGCGTCGTTGCTAAAACTATCGGCTGCAACTACATCAACAGGAATATGTACTTGTACATTTTTGGCTTTGGCATTCTTCAAGATTTCAAGGGCCATATCCAATTTATCATCTTCACAGATAGACTCTCCAATAGAACCACCTTGTGCTTTGATAAAGGTAAAGGTCATTCCCCCACCAATGATCAAGTGGTCTACCTTATCCAAAATGTTTTCAATAATTGTAATTTTTGAAGATACTTTAGCACCTCCCAATACAGCCAACACAGGTTTTTCACCTGTTTTCATCACTTTTTCAATGCTTTCAATTTCTTCAGCCAATAGGTATCCAAAACATTTGTGCTCTGGGAAAAATTGTGCCACAATGGTAGTAGAAGCATGGGCACGGTGAGCTGTACCAAAGGCATCGTTCACATAAATATCTCCCAATTTTGAAAGTCCTTCAGCAAAGGCTACATCTCCTGCGGTTTCTTCCGAGTGAAATCTTAAGTTTTCCAATAACAACACTTCGCCTGGTTGTAGTGCTTTGGCCGCTGCTTCAGCTTCAGCTCCCACACAATTGGCCACAAATTTTACTTCAACGCCAATAACCTCAGAAACCTTATCTACAATATGACGCAATGAAAACGTATCGTCAACACCTTTTGGCCTTCCTAAGTGCGACATCAACACACAGCTTCCGCCATCTTCCAAAATTTTGATGATGGTTGGCTTTGCAGATACAATTCTGGTATCGTCTGTTACCTCAAACTGCTCATTTAAAGGCACGTTGAAATCTACTCTAATTAAGGCTTTTTTATCTTTAAAATTGAAGTCGTTAATCGTTTTCATAATGTGATGTTTTTTAGTGTAACACAAAAGTAATTAAATAAACAATGCCATAAAATGCGTTTTCCAACCGAAATCGTTATAGGTTGAAAAATATTTTACCTTCTTGGATTATAAAGTCCTCCTCTTCTTTATAAGAGAAATTTACATAGTTTTGCCGTATGTTATTTTCAGATATTTTAGGACAGGAACATTTAAAGAGCCATCTCACACAAAGTGTGGACAATGGCCGTATTGCACATGCACAATTATTCATTGGACCGGAAGGCAGCGGTACCTTGCCCATGGCCATCGCCTATGCGCAGTATATTTTATGCAAAAACCAAAATTCTGAAAACGAAGGAGGCAACGAGGCTTGTAATTTGAAGTTTAAAAACCTCTCCTACCCCGATTTGCACTTTGCCTTTCCGGTGGCTACCAACGACAAGGTGAAAAGTCACCCAGTGTCCTCGCATTTCTTGGAAGAATGGCGTCAATTGGTAGCAGAACAACCTTATGGAAACTTGTTTGATTGGTACAAACTTTTGGGAATTGACAACAAGCAGGGACAAATTGGTGTGGACGAAGCACAAGATATTGTAAAAGCGCTTTCCCTAAAATCATACGAAGGAGGTTACAAGGTTATGTTGATTTGGATGGCAGATAAGATGAATACCGCTGCCGCCAACAAACTACTGAAATTGATTGAAGAGCCGCCTAGCAAAACCATTTTCATCTTGATAGCTGAAGATGAGGAACAGATTATCAATACCATCAAATCGCGTTGTCAAATTTTGCACTTTCCGCCTTTGGCCGAAGAAGTAATCAAACAGGCCTTGATGAAGCAATACGATCTCAACGAAGGAGAAGCCACCAAAATTGCACATCAAGCCAACGGCAACTACAATAAAGCCTGCGATATTGTATATCAAGATTCTGAAGATTTACAATTTGAAGAATGGTTTGTATTCTGGATTCGATCTGCATTTAAAGCCAAAGGCAACAAAGGTGCTATCTTGGATTTAATAACGTGGAGCGAGGACATTGCCAAAACAGGGAGAGAAACCCAAAAACAGTTTTTGCATTTCTGCATCGACTTTTTCAGACAGGCGCTTCTAATGAATTACGGCGCTGATGATTTGGTATATATGGAACCCAAAACCCAGAATTTCAAGCTTGAAAAGTTTGCACCCTTTGTGCACAATGCCAACATTTTGGAGATTAGCGAAGAGCTGCAGGATGCCATTTACCACATTGAGCGGAATGGAAATTCAAAGATCATCCTCACAGATTTATCCATTAAACTCACACGGTTGCTTCACAAAAAATAAGTACAAACTTTTCAAGCCTTCAGTTTATTCAAACGTATAGGAGGCTTTTACAAATTCTGTCACCCTGAAATATCCAAATGGATAGTTGTTTGGATTGGTTTGGTTGACACAATTGCCTCGTAATTGCGCAGCATTGGAACTAAAAGGATCACCACCAGAGTAATATTGTTCTATCAACAAACGCACATAATTGTAGTAGCGTTCTGAAATTCCATAAAGGCTAACTTCAACCGTATCTCCAGGTTCGAAAGCTTCCTCATTGTTATCTTCATCATCCTGCTTTTCCCAAAAATCATGAACTTCATTCCCATTGAAAAATTCATCTGACAAATCTGCCAACAATGGGAAGAGATCCCCTTCTTCATAATACCTAAAGAAATAATAATTCTCTTCATCTGCAGGATCATTGAAATACACGTTAAGTTCCAATAATTCGTCATCAAAACCTCCTTCAACAGACTGCGTCACATTGGTAATATCTGTTACCGGCATCAAGGTTTCACTACCCAAATAAGTTTGGTTGTTGTAAACAACTTCCAAAGTATACGAATCGTTTAAAACAGGAACAAAATTAGACGTTGTGTAGGTTCCGTCATTTTGGTCCTCAAACAAAAATTCTTCTCCTGAATTTGTATTGGTCACTTTCACCGAAGCTCCAGATACACCACTATCCGAAGTAACATCAAAATACGGTGTAGACATGCTGAGTTTTATAAGCTGCTCATTGCCTAAAGTACCCTTCTCCCAATCCAAGGATGCTTCAATTACCAACCTAGGCGTCGCTGTTGTAACTTCAACATCAATAACATCTTCACAAGACATGAAGATTCCAAAAATAGCCAGTAGAATTATGTATATATTGATTTTCATATTTTTAGAATTTAAAGTTATACGTTACCGAAGGAATAATTCCGAAAATAGACAATCTAGTGGCTTCATTGAGTCCAGACACCTTACTTTGACCGAACGAAATAGAGGCCGCATTTCGCCTATTATAGATGTTATATATGCCAAATACCCATTCTCCCTTTAAACGTCTCTCAGGATGCTTATTTGGTTTGTAAACGGCCGATATATCCAAACGATGATATTGCGGCAATCGATCCCTATTTCTATTGGAATAACTCGCTATAGAAAGTCCTTCGTATTCATACTGTCCATTTGGATACGTTACGGGACGCCCTGTTTGAAACACAAAATTGGAACTGAAACTCCATTTATCATTCAGTTGATAAGCAGCTGTAACAGATACATCGTGCGTTCTATCATAAGGTGTATTATACCAATTACCACCGTTAATTCCAGGCCCTCCAGCCTTTCCTCCCAAAGTACGTTGTTCCGATTTTGAAAGTGTATAAGCTAGCCAACCGGTAAATTTACCCTTGGTTTTTCTCAATAACACCTCCATACCATAGGCTCGAGCTTCACCATTTAGGATTTCGGTTTCAATGTTGTTGTTCCCAATCAAATCTGAACCATCGATATAATCAATTCGGTTTTTAATGGTTTTATAGTAGGTTTCCAACTCCAAAGCATACCCTTTCTCTGAAAAATTTCTGTAATATCCCACAGCATATTGTATTGAACGCTGCGGTTTAATGTATTGACCACTTGGCGTCCAAACATCCAACGGTGTCACAGAAGCAGTGTTTGATAACAGATGTAAATATTGGGTAGACTTGGTAAAACTGGCTTTTAAAGAAGAAGCACTGTTAAGCTCATAAGAAAGCCCCAGCCTAGGTTCCAGACCATTATAATCTTTAATAGTTTCACCTTTACTGTAATAGATGTCATCCAAGACTTCTCCCCTTTCGTAAATTTCCAATTCATCATTGTAAATCACAGGTTGATCATTCACATAGGTAGTCATGGCCTGTCCCCCAAGACGCATGAATTGGCTAAATCGTAAGCCATATTGAGCCGTCAATTTTTTACTAATTTGATGTTCCGCACTTATATAGGCCGCCCCTTCAAAAGCACGTTTGTCGTCCAATTTTAAATAGTTGATTGGAGACTCGCTTGATGTTGGACTAACCTCTCCGGGATTTAATAAATAAGAAATACCACTAACCCCAAAATCCAAATCAAGCTTATCATTCAAGTAATACTTTAAATCATATTTTAGGTTATAATTGGCAATATCTGCAATCCAATCCAACTCGATAAAATCCAGCACAATTTGATAATCATATTTACTATAAATCATAGATAAATTAGAAAACAAACGATCTGTAAATACGTGATTCCAACGCAAGTTTCCAGAAACATTACCGTAGCCATTTTCAATGATTTTATTTAAGTTGAAGACATCCCTCCCAAAATATCCAGAGAGATAAATCTTGTTATTACTATTAATCTCATAATTAGCCTTTAGATTCAAATCATAAAATGAAATCTTATCATCCTTAAAGTCCTCGACAGCCTTAAGAAACAGATGTGCATAAGAAGTCCTTCCGGCAATTAAAAAGGAACCTTTATCCATAAAAATTGGAGATTCAGCAGTTAATCTACTAGAAATCAAACCAATACCCCCAGTTAAATTGAAGTTTTTACGGTTTCCTTCCTTTTGGCGCACATCTAAAACCGAGGATACACGTCCACCAAATTTCGCAGGAATATCTCCCTTGTAAAGTTTAATGTCTTTAATAGCATCACTATTAAACACAGAGAAAAAACCGAAAAAATGCGAGGTATTATAAATAATTGCTTCATCTAAAAGTACCAAATTCTGATCTGCCGCACCACCACGCACATTAAACCCTGAAGAACCTTCCCCATTATTGGTAACCCCAGGCAGCATTTGAATGGATTTTACAACATCTACCTCCCCTAAAACAGCCGGCATTTGCTTAATGGTGGCCGCATTAAGTTTAGCGACGCTCATTTCAGGTTTTTTAATATTGATTTGTTCAGATTCTTCGGCGGTAATTACAATCTCATCTAGAGCAGTTGCGGATTCGCTCAGTTCAAAATTGATGGTTTGATCCTTATCCAAACTAATTTGTTTGGTTTGGGTTTCATAGCCCATATAGGAAATGATTAAAGTGTAATTTCCTTCAATAGCCGTTAAGGAATAAAAGCCATATTCGTTGGTAACAGATCCATTATCCGTTCCCTGCAAAAAAGCTGTAGCCCCCATTAAGGTTTCCCCATTGGAAGCATCAGTTATAGTTCCTCTAATCGTAAATTTTTCTTGGGCAAAAACAGAAAAACTAAAAAGAAAGTAAGCAATACATAGGAAATGCTTCATGCAGTAATGATTTAGTTATATTGATTGATGAAAATAATTTGGAAATATTAAATAGTAGTCAAACAAAAAGCCAGTTACTTTAACTGGCCAATATGATATGTAAAACTACTCTTTTGCTTTGTAAGCTTCATTCAGAGCTTCTGTAATGGTTTCGGTAAGATCGTTATCTTCTTTTCCATATAAAACACTAGCAGCAACCTCGCTAGTACCCAATATATAAGTATAATCGTTCTTTTTGCCGTATTCTTTTACAAATTCTTTAACTTCAACAATTACTGAGTCAATTTCAGTTTGAAACTCCTGAGTCATTTGTTCCTGTTCCATTTTGATTTGCTGGATCAATTGCTGTTCCTTCATCCCCAATTCCTGGGACAATTTTTGAACATCATTATCCGACATCCCTCTAGCCTTGTCTTGAGCCGATTTATATTCCAATTGATATTTGGCAATCAAACTATCTCTCAACTTTTGAAATTCTAAGTCCTTTAACTTAAATTTTTCTTCGACATCAATTTTAGCTTGATAATCGTTAATTACTTTCCCGTTATCCACGAAAGCAATTTTTTGTTGGTTTTGACATGATAACAATCCAAGTCCCAAACCTAAAAGCAACGCAATTTTTTTCATTTTATGTATACAATTAAATTTTTCGTAAATGTATCAACTTAGGCGATTATTTCTCAAAACAAGCTTCTATAAAATAATCTTATAACAATCATAATCTACTATTAAAAATCCCTATTAAAAACAACGCGTTTTAAAGCGATTTAAGCCACTTTCTAAAAAAGCTAAGGTAATCCAACAATACACCCCGTAGAAGCTAATTTGAAAGTCTTATTTAAAGTTTCACTTATTTTTTAGCACATAAATTAGAGAAGAATGCTCTCCGGAGCGCTTCGCTTTGAGATTCGATTGAAATCCCACCCAAAACGCTTTAAAAAAATTCATCTTGCCATTTTTGTATTTTTCTGAAAGCAGACTCACATAAAACGCATCAAATGGCATTGGTAAAATATTTTGCACAACCATATCCTGTTCCAAAAACAATTTTGAAACAGATGTTTTAGAAAAATGCCACAAATGCCTCGGCACATCATAAGCCGCCCAATATGATTTGTAATAATTGGCATCGTAACTTTTAAAATTTGGAACTGCAATAATCAAAGTACCATTTGTTCGCAATAAGCGTTTCAATTGTTCGATTTCCTTTTTTAAATCTGGCAAATGTTCCAAAACATGCCATAACGTAATTACATCAAAACTTTGTTCCTTTAACGTCGGCAATTTCGAAACATCAAAAACATTATCCTTTGTTTTTTTATTAGCGATTCCCCTAGCCTCTTCATTAGGCTCAATCCCGCAAACATTCCAATTGGCATCTTGAGCCACTTTTAAAAAATCTCCAGTTCCGCAACCAATATCCAAAAGTGATTTGGATTCTTTACTTACAGAATTGATTAGTTTTAATTTTCTCTGAAGTGAAATATTCCGAACAACATGATATGCCTTTTCAAAAATATTTCGTTTAGCATCGGTATGCGAAATATAATCTTCACTTTTATAATATTCAGGAAGACGTTCTAAAGAAGGTTTTGGAGTTGTCTCCAATAAATCCAATTCTGGATGACGGACCAAAACAAATTCTTCACCCGATACGGAATGATCCTTAACCTTTAAAAACTTATCTGTTTTTGCCATAAAAAAATATTCCTGCAAAAGCAGGAATGTTATGTTCCACGTGAAACACTTTTAATTTATATTTTAAATTATCGCCCCATATACACCAAAAGCACAGAAACGTCACTTGGAGAAACCCCACTTATTCGTGACGCCTGAGAAATGGTAACAGGCCTAATTTTATTTAATTTCTCACGAGCTTCAAAGCTCATATTTGTGATTTTAGAATAATCGAAATTCTCAGGAATTTTAATATTCTCCAACCTATTCAACTTATCAGCATTATTCTTTTCCTTCTCGATATACCCGGAATACTTCACTTGTATTTCGGCTTGCTCAATAACCTCAGGATCCAAATCATGTTCCTGAACATAGGCTTCAACAACATACAATTTACGCATGTCATCAATCGTGATGTTCGGCCTAGAAAACACTTTAAACATCTTATCAGACTGCTTAACCAAAGCCGAATCCTTGCTCTCCAAAATAGGATTAATATCTTCTGGCTTTACACTAGTCTCTTTAAAGAACGACACAAAATCCTCAGCTGAAGAATGCTTTTCCTCCATGCGTTTTAAACGCTTCTCAGAAGCCAATCCCAACTTAAAAGACTTAGGCGTTAATCTTAAATCTGCATTATCCTGACGCAACAAAGTGCGATATTCAGCCCTTGAGGTAAACATTCTATAAGGCTCCTCAGTTCCCTTTGTAATCAAATCATCTATCAAAACACCTATATAAGCCTCACTACGATTCAATATAAAAGCTTCCCTTTCCTGTACTTTCAAAGCAGCATTAATACCAGCCATCAAACCCTGAGAAGCCGCTTCCTCATAACCCGTAGTACCGTTAATCTGCCCAGCAAAATACAAACCGTCAATCAACTTTGTTTCCAACGTATGCTTTAACTGTGTAGGCGGAAAATAATCATACTCTATAGCGTATCCTGGTCTAAAGAATTTCACATTTTCAAACCCAGCAACAGAACGCAATGCCTTAAATTGTACATCCTCAGGTAAAGATGTAGAAAAGCCATTAACATACACTTCAACCGTATTCCACCCTTCTGGCTCAACGAACAATTGATGCCTATCCTTATCTGCAAAACGATTGATCTTATCCTCTATAGAAGGACAATATCTTGGTCCTGTACTTTTAATTCTCCCATTAAACATAGGCGAACGATCAAAGCCTTCCCGCAACAAATCATGAACCTCTGAACTTGTATAAGACATATGGCAATCCCGTTGCTTTGTCAAGGGTTTTGTCACATCAGAATAAGAAAACTTCTCAGGATTTTCATCCCCTGGCTGTACAATCATTTTAGAATAATCCAATGAACGACCATCAACCCTAGGCGGTGTTCCAGTCTTCATTCTTCCAGCATCAAATCCTAAATCAACCAATTGTTCAGTGATTCCTTTAGCCGCTCTTTCACCTGCTCTACCTCCACCAAAATTCTTATCTCCGATATGAATCAAACCGTTCAAGAAAGTTCCATTGGTAAGCACCACAGCCTTTCCTTTTATATCAATTCCCAAAGACGTTTTCACTCCAACCACACGCTCTCCTTCTACCAACAAACTAGAAACCATATCCTGGTAAAAGTCCATATTAGGAGTTTGCTCCAACATCAAACGCCAATCCTCAGCAAACTTCATACGATCACTCTGCACACGCGGACTCCACATAGCTGGCCCTTTGGATTTGTTCAACATCTTAAACTGGATAGCCGAAGTATCACTAACAATACCGCTATAACCACCTAAAGCATCAATCTCTCTTACAATTTGACCCTTTGCAATTCCCCCCATAGCAGGGTTACAGGACATCTGTGCAATGTTCTGAAGATTCATGGTCACCAGCAAAGTTGAACATCCCATATTGGCTGCCGCCGCCGCCGCTTCACTACCAGCATGACCTGCACCAACCACAATTACATCATATGTTTCTTGAAATAAACTCATCATTGTTCCACGTGAAACACTCTTCCATGTTTCATTTAATCGTTAAAAAATAAGTTTGCAAATATACACTGATTTAGTGACTATTATACAAACTTGGAAATATAGTAATTTTCCTTGCTCCTCATTTGCAAAGCGTCCTCATCTGTCTTATCTTTGTACCCACAATAATGTAGGATTCCGTGAATCATCACGCGCTTCAATTCTTCCTTGAATTCTACATTAAAATCCTTAGCATTATCCTCGACCCTTTCAATAGAGATATAAATATCTCCATGTAGTTCTTTTCCTACCGAGTAATCGAAGCTTATGATATCCGTCAAGGTGTCGTGATCTAAAAATTCCACATTGATTTTATGTAGATATTCATCATCACAAAAAATATAATTAAGCTCTCCTTCTTTGCAGCCTTCTTCGTTAATAGTCTCTGAAATCCATTTGGAATAATTGCCTTCATTGGAAAGCTCGAACTCCGTTTCGTAATTAAAACTAATCATCTGTTCTCTTGAAATACTCTTGTACTTTTACTTTATAAATTTGCTGCAAAGGTAAAGCTTGTCTGTTTAAAATTTCAGTAGTGTTAAAATATTCTCTGGCAGTTGGAATTTGGTCTGGAACAGTATTATCGTAATCCTTTAAATTAGTTTCGGATTGACGTTTATTATCCTCTCCCTGCATGAACGTAGCGTTCTCCATCTTCAATAATTGATGTTCCAATTCCATCATTTTTTGAAGCGTTTGATTGGTAAAACCTTTATTCAATAAATCCAATTCCACCTCTTCCATATCTTTCAACAACTTTTGCGCTTGCCCATTCAGTCCTTCCTTAGTCAACTTTTCTTCTAAAGCATTACGCAATTCCTGTTGTCTTTGATAGATTCCAAAAAGTTCACCATTCATTTCTTCATTGTTCTGATCGGATTCTCCTTCTTGTTCGCCCTCCTGCCCTTGCTGTGGCTCTTGTCCCTTTTGCTCGCCTTGTTGTTGACCATCCTTAGGTTTACCCTGTTGCTTATCCATTTGTTCCTGCATCTCTTTATTCAATTCCCCTTGACTTTTAATGATGTCCGGCAATTGCATTTCACTACCCTGCCCTTGTCCTGGAGAAGAATTCATTTGCGCTTCCATATTATCCAACACATCACTTAAAAAACTAGCTAACGTATTGGTGGCGGTTATGGTATATTGTTGGGCAGCGATACCCTGATATAATTGGTTCTCGGAAAGCTGTTCCAAAGATTTGTCAATGTTATAAAACACCTCTGTGATTTGACTATTTACCTGTTCAGACAACATAGGTTGTCTTAAGGACAATGAAAACAGGCTATCATCGATATGCTCAAAATGTTCCCTTAAACTGCTTTGCTTGCGCAAATATTTGCCATACTCATTATGGTTCACTTCAATGCTTTTGAATGTATTCAACAAAGCTTCCTGATCAAAAGAAAACACCACCAAGTTATCCAAAATCTGCCTTAACATTTCAGCATCCTCTGCCATTTGCTGACCACCTCCGCCCATCATGGCTTGGGACATTTCAGAACTCATTTGTTTCATCTTTTGCGCAGCCGACTTTTGCTTTTGCTTTGCATTTTGTTGACTTTGCTGTGCACCTTGTTGATCGTTTTTCTCTTCTTGTTGTTCCTGCTTTTCCAAATCCTCCGACGCCCCTTGTTGCTCTTCCTTGATTTCTTCCTCGGTCATATCATCCTTAGGTAAATCCATAGGTTCCTTCAAACCTTCATTTTCCTTTTCCAACTCATCCATTTCTTTTTGGAATTCCTCAAAAGCTTTATTCAATTCATCTTGTGCTTCCTTATTATTTTCTTCAGAATTTTTGTTGGATAAATCTTCTTGCTTTTCACTTAATTCCTCCAAATCATGTTGCAATTGTTCAGCTTTCTTGGCGACATAATAGCGTTTAGTAAGTTCCAATAACTGCTCTAAACTGCGTTGTTTGTTTTTATTTTGTTTAGCTAATTGTTCCAATTTATCGGTCAATTCTTCCTTTTGAATTTTCTCCTGAAGCTTTTCCAATTCTTCTAATAGTTTCTCGTCTTGCTTCAATTGTTGCTCTTGTTCTTCCAAACGTTCCTTTAAAGCTTCCTTGAATTCATCCTTTTCATTACTCTCCTTTTGAAATTCCTCTAGATTCTCCTGAAGCTTTTTATTGAAATTTTGCATCATTTCCTCCTGTGCCTTTTGACGTTTCAAGAATTGTTGCAACTTCTGTTTGTCGTTAAAATTAAGTTCCTCCTTTTCCTTTTGCGTTTTGGAAAACTCTTCAAGCTGTTGGTCCTGTTCTTTTAATTTATCGAAGGAATTATTTAAATCCTTAATCGTTTCGTTTTGTTCATTCAATTGTTTTGACTCTTCCTCTTCCGCCGTAAGCTTTCGATAGGAAAACACTTGACTCTTTACCTGCTTGTAATTATGCAAACGGTCATTATCGAACACCTGAAAAAACAATTCGTAAGCTTTTCCAGGTTCTACATTCAACTGGTTTGGAAAGGCGCTTACAAATTCGTCAAAATTCGAATTGTTTACTGGGATGGAAACAAATTCCTTTGCTGATTCATTCTCCACGGGATAATACACCAATTGCAATTTGCTCAGTCCATAATCGTCACTCACCTGTCCGTAGAAATACAAACTCTGTTGATCCAAGCTATCTTTTTGTGACTGCACACGGATTTCTGGATAATCATCCTTAATCACTTTCAAGGTAAAAGCCAAACTTTCATAATCCTTTAAAGCATGATTGCTTGTGCTGATTTGATAATCGCTATTATTAAAGAGCTGTTTACTAGCTTCAAAATTATTCTCGTCAAGTTTTTCAAAACGCAAAGTATCTTCAGCATACAAGGTCACTCCTTCAGTAGATCTGGTATTAACTTTCCAAGTCACTTTAGTGCCTTCAGGAACGGTAGCACTTCCGGTGCTTTTTAAAACCTCATTTCCCTTTTTGGTATGAGCCGGATAATCCAAAAGCATTTCAAAATTCACTAAAGCAGGAACCTTAGTCACTTCCAAAGTATAATCTCTTGAAACCACATCATTCGCCATCATCCTAAAATCTAAAGATTCCATGGGCTGCTCAAACACATATTCAAAATGTCCTGGCGAGGTTTGCTGTAAAAAATAAGTTTCGTTGTTAAATTCAATCTGGGCATTTTCCGGAATCACTTTTCCCGCCGTTGACACCTTCAGTACATAATTCTTGTTTTCAACAGCCGTTAAATTGTCATTCAACACAAAAAATTTAAACGGGGCTGGCGGTTCATAGGCAGTTTTGTAATTAACTACCCTCTCATAGCTGTCGCTAAACAGATTGAAATGTCCTGTGAGGAAGGATAAGCCAATTATGAGCAACGGAATGGCTGCGTATTTTAAATATTTGAAATTCTTTTTGAAGTTAATGGCCAATTTGAAAGGTACGGGTTGCAATTCAGCAGCCTTTTGTTCTATTCCAGCCAACAATAAATCAGATTCCCTTGTTTGTACACCAGAAGAGCGTTGCAACTGCAACACATTCAATAATTTATCACTTACTTCAGGAAAGTGTTTCCCAATGATTTCGGAAGCCTCTTCGTAATTGATCCCTTTTTGAAGTTTAAACAACTTAGCCAATGGCAACAAGATGAATTTTATAAATAGTCCAAATTCAACAGCTATAAATACCCAAAACAGAATAGTTCTTGCCGTAGGATTGAGCCACAACACATACTCGATAAATAATGTGAGTAAAAAATATAAAAGGCCAATGGCGAAAAAAAGAATGGCTCCTTTGAGCAATTCGTTGAAGTAATATCGCCTGATAAATTCCTCTAATTTAAGTTGTATGCTGTTAAAATGACTCACGTGGAATGGGATTGACTTACTAATCTACAATTTTATTTTTAGCTGTAATTAGACGAAAGTAATAACATTCTGTTAAACTCGATGATTTCAACTTAAAATCCGTTCTATCAAAATCACCACAAGTCTTTTCATCAAACTACTTTTATCTTACACGATATCAATCTATCTTTGCAACAAATTTACAAAACATGACCAAAGAAGTTCGCGTACGATTTGCCCCTAGCCCAACGGGGCCTTTACATATTGGAGGGGTTCGCACGGCCCTATTCAACTATTTATTTGCCAAAAAACACAATGGAACCTTTGTGTTGAGAATTGAGGACACCGATCAAAACCGTTATGTGGAAGGTGCCGAACAATACATTGTAGATGCCCTTAACTGGTGCAATATTCCATTTGATGAAGGTCCAGGTAAAAATGAAAAGTTTGGTCCTTATCGCCAAAGCGAACGCAAACATTTATACAAGGCTTACGCCGAAGAACTGATTGCCTCCGGGAATGCCTACTACGCATTTGATACGGCAGAATCTTTAGATTTCCACAGAAAAGACCACGAAGAAAAAGGAAAGACCTTTATTTACAATTGGCACAACCGTTTAAAATTAAGTAACTCACTTTCACTTTCAGAAGAAGAAGTACAAGCCAAATTGGACGCTGGTGAGCCTTATGTGATTCGTTTTAAATCGCCACAAGATGAAACTTTGCACCTTACGGATATTGTTCGTGGCAATATGACCATAGATACCAATATTTTAGATGATAAAATTTTGTTCAAAAGCGATGGGATGCCAACCTATCACTTGGCAAACATTGTGGATGATCATTTAATGGAAATCACACACGTGATCCGCGGTGAAGAATGGTTGCCTTCCCTAGCACTTCACGTGTTATTGTATAAAGCCTTTGGTTGGGACGCACCGGAATTTGCTCACTTGCCATTGATTTTAAAACCTACCGGAAAAGGGAAATTGAGCAAGCGCGATGGCGATAAATTAGGTTTCCCTGTATTTCCACTGCAATGGTTAGATCCAGCATCAAATGAAATCTCTAGAGGTTATAAAGAAGATGGTTACTTCCCAGAAGCCATGATCAACTTTTTGGCATTCTTGGGATGGAATCCAGGTACCGAACAAGAAATTTTCAGTCTTGAAGAATTGACCAATGCGTTCGATCTAACACGTGTAAATAAAGCGGGTGCCCGTTTTGATCCAGACAAAATTAAATGGTTCAACCACCATTACATGCAAGACCAACACAACGATGATTTGGCTGCAACGTTTAAAGAAAGTAGACCAGAATTGGCCAATATTGATGTCAACTATATTTCTTTGGTAATAGGTTTGATTAAAGAACGTGCCACATTCGTTGGTGACTTTTGGCAGTTAGGAAGCTATTTCTTTGTTGCACCAGAAAGTTATGACGAGAAAGCTTATAAAAAAGCCATTAAGGACGATACTAAAGCCTTAATGGAAGAATTATTAACACAGGTAAACAATGTAGAAGATTTTGCTGCAGAAACGCTTCAAAATACCATTAAAGGATGGATCACGTCCAAGGAAATAGGTTTTGGTAAAGTAATGATGCCATTGCGTATTGCCCTTGTTGGAGAATTACAAGGTCCTGATGTTTTTGAAATCATGTACCTGATTGGCAAAAACGAATCGGTTTCCAGAATTGAGAAATTGATAGCCACTTTATAAAAGTATATCTCATAAAAAAAGCGAGCTCTAGGGCTCGCTTTTTTATTTAAAATATATGTTTAGAACAAAATCATCGCTGTAAATACCAACATCGATTGATGTCCTTTAAATTTGGAAGGCCCTCCAAAAGTATCAATATCGTTTTTATTGTTCAGTTTGTTTAACATGTTGGTAAACCCATAAATGTATTGCCCACGCAATTTAAAACCAGGAAACCCTGCCGACAATCCCACAGCTCCATTCACATTGAATTTAGAAATGTCGGTGATATCCTGAGCTCTTAAATTTTGATAGCCCAATAACCTGTAGTTTTCTTGCGAGTCGTCCTTTAATTCCAGCTCACTGTTGTATTGAATCATAGGACCAAAATCTGCTGTGATATAATCCTCTACAATTTTCGCGTGGAACAAAAAGGACACTTGGGCCGTAAACATTTTATATTCTATTTCCTCCTCTTGGAACAACAAAAGTTCTGGACTTCCCATAACGTTCACATTGTTTTCAGATAAATGAATGTTATAACTAACCGTATACCATTTGTGCGGCAAATCAACTGTAGCGCTCAAACCTCCAATCCAACCTGTTGAGGAGCTTGTTTCAAAATTATCCGTAAGAATATCAAATTGGGTAATCCCTCCATGGATGCCTATCCCATTTTTAATTTTATAACGTTTGTGCTGTGCCAGAGAAGTTGTAACAAAACCAATACAAAAGACTACTAATAAGATAAAGTTGTTGTGCTTCATAATGTAATTATCAGGGTATCAACAATCCAACTCATTTTAATAAAAAATAGCACTTAGATTGCCGTAATTATTATCGAAATATAATTCTTACGGGCAAAATAAGCTTAATTTAGTAATCATTAAATAATTAACCTTAAAAAATTTATCATGGGACAATTTATCCTAGTTCCGATTCTCTTTTTTGGAGTCGTAATTTTAATCTCAGCTCTCTTTATCGTTAAACAACAAACCGCCGTAATCATTGAGCGTTTTGGTAAGTTTCAAAGCATCAGGCACTCTGGACTTCAGCTAAAAATTCCTTTGGTGGATAAGGTTGCAGGACGCTTAAGTTTAAAGATCCAACAATTGGATGTGATTGTGGAAACCAAAACTTTAGATGATGTATTTGTACGCTTAAAAGTGTCTGTTCAATACAAAGTTATTCGCGATAAAGTGTATGATGCCTTCTATAAATTGGATTATCCCCATGAGCAAATCACTTCTTACGTATTCGACGTGGTACGTGCCGAAGTTCCAAAAATGAAATTGGACGACGTCTTTGTAAAAAAGGATGATATTGCCCTTGCTGTAAAAGCTGAATTGAATGATGCCATGCTAGACTACGGTTTTGACATCATTAAAACCTTGGTAACCGATATTGATCCAGATGCCCAAGTAAAGGCCGCCATGAACCGTATTAATGCTGCTGAAAGAGAAAAAACAGCGGCGCAATATGAAGGGGATGCACAACGTATCTTAATCGTGGAAAAAGCTAAAGCCGAAGCCGAAAGCAAGCGTTTACAGGGACAAGGTATTGCCGACCAACGTCGTGAAATCGCACGTGGTTTGGAAGAATCTGTGGAAGTATTGAACCGAGTTGGTATCAATTCACAAGAAGCTTCTGCCTTGATTGTTGTTACCCAACACTACGATACCTTGCAATCTTTAGGTGAAGAAACCAATAGTAACTTGATTTTGTTACCTAACGTTCCACAAGCAGGAAGTAATATGCTAAATGAAATGGTTGCCAGCTTTACGGCCAGTAACCAAATTGGTGAAGCTATGAAAGAAGCCAAAAACAAAGGAAAACAATAAGAACTCCTTTAAAAGTAATTTAAAGCCCCATAACAAACGTTTGGGGCTTTTTTAATGGTCTTTCTTATATTTCTCCAAAAGCATCTCCAAACTAGCTAAATATTCCCTTAATTCGGTTTCATCTACCGTTGGGTGTTCCATGTTTGGAATGGTCATGGGATTTTCGTTTAAATAGTTATACACCTCAGGGTAATTGGTTTCAATCTCTCGGGTGATATCGGCAATTTTAGTCAGCAATTCATGTACATTCTTCATCTTTCCTATTTTTCCCTTAAGTTACGAAATTTAAGAGCTGAAGAAAAGATTTATTGTTGAAAGGGATGCCGTTCCTCCCACTCTGTTGAAGGATTCATCAACTTAAAAATCTGGTTCAGCAACCCATTCAAAAATCCATTGGTATGTTTCATATACATGCTCATAGGAATGGCTTTGGCTCCCACTGAACTTTTTATTTCCATGGCCGTACGGGCATATACAATACTTGAGAAGGAATGTTCAATACCAAATTTAGCCATGTCATACAACATATTTAAATACAGTTGATTTTCAAATTGATGTTCGCTATCGTATCCTAGAAAATAGGTTTCCAATATATCTTTATTCCGTATTAAAGTATAAAAACCAATAAGCTTGGTATTCTGAAAATAGCCCATCACTTTGAACTTTTCACCAAGCTGAAGTTTTAAATGATAAAGATGCCCTTCTGGTAAGATGAAAGTATTGATTTTAGCATTATCGCACACATTTTTATATAACTGATACAGCTCTTTGCAATGCCTTTCAATTTCTGCTAAAGTCAATTCTCTTCTAACAATTCCCTGTGATTTCTTTATAGCGGTTTTGTATCGTCGTCGATATTTTTTATTCAAACTACCCACATAATCTTCCATAGAATGCCAATTGGATTGGACGGACATGATCATATTGGGTTGGGCTGTTACTTTGTAGATGCTATGCTGCTCAAAGATTTCAGATTGGCTATGAATACCATCATCATCAAAATAATCCTTAAAAAGCAATAATCTAATCGTTTTGCCAGATTCCTTTTTGATGATTTTTTCTAAATAAGAAAGCGCCTTAAGAATAATTTCCACCCTATCCTTTCCAGGTATTTCTTGTTTAAAATACAAACCATGCTGTCCTGTGTGAATTAAATTACCCACCACCAACACATTTCCCTTCAATATTTTTGAAACAAAATTTTTAAAACGTTGTTCCAAACAATGGTCATCGGGGTTTCTGAAAATATCTTCCAAATACAATTGAACTCTCTGAAATATTCCAATTCCAACCAACATTTCATCTTCAAAAAAACCGATATAATACCAGGTAATATTGCTTGGTGAAGCTTTTTCCAATGCTTTTAGATACCCTTGTTGTAAAAAAATATCGTGACCCACCAATGGATCCCAACTTTTGGGCAATTCTGCTACCGAACTATAAATTTTAAAATCAATCAATGTTTAAAAAGAAAAAGACTGAACAATACTGTCAGTCTTTTGATTATATGATTTGTTACAAACTATTCCCAAGCACAAATAATACCTCCCATAATCATCATACAGACAATCCAAAAACCACTGTTTATAAAGATATATTTGGCGCTTTTTCTTTCAAATAAGGCATTGGTACCAATGATTGGTAAAGCCATAGTGACCCCAGTTATAAATCCATGAAGCACTCCATGTTTAAAGGTCCTAAAAGAAGTCCCATAGTCGTTCATAAAGGCTGCATAGGATGGCAAAGCACCGTCTACGTCACCTTCAATCAAGCTAAAAACCCCTGATTGATGAACAACCAAAGCACGTAAAGTAGCAGCAATAAAAAACGCAAATAACAAGGCGAGACCAAAAATCTTTGCCATGTTCGCGCCTTTCATTTTTTCTTCGGTCATTTCTGCCGCTTTCATCCAAGCAGTACCGAACACTTTAGGATTATACCAAATGGCACCAACAACCAAGGTTGAAGCCGCTGCGACAACGAGTGCCAGAATATTAAATTCCATAAATAATTTGTTTCAGTTAGTATGATAAATATAGTCAAATTGTAAATATTTAATATATCTTAAATCCCATAACTAATAATATATCAATAAAAAAGCATCAAAATTTAGAATTTGATGCTTTTTAAAATCTATTTATTTTATTTATAACTAAACCAAATTGGCTTCCATCACCAACAGTTCATTTTGATCTTCCTGAGCCTTGTTGATAAATGCTTCAATAGCGTCATTCTTCTCAAGACCTTCGTCCAATAACACGCCTAAAGTTAACATCGCCGCAATACGTGTTCCCACTTTTTTAGCTGCTGTTTCAAACAAAGGTTCCAGTTCTTCATAGCTAACTTCCTTAGCCAATTTTTGAATTTCAGCCTTGGTTTTCAATTGCTTCGCTTCTGGAAGATTGGTATATTTTTTTCCCAATTGCTTGATGACTTCAATAGCTGGACGCTTTGGCTGACTTTGCTGTGGCTGTTTAGCTTGCGCTTTTTGTTCTGGAGCGGGTTGCTGTTTTGCCCAAGTATCACGTAATCCTACAGTTTTATTGAATACTAAAGTATCTGTAGAAGTATCGTCATCCACATTGAAATATCCCAAACGTTGGAATTGAAAACGATCCCCTATCTGAGCCTCCTTCAAGCTTGGCTCCACATAGGCTTCAATGATACGTAAAGAGTCTGGATTTAAAAATTCCATGAAATCAACCTCCTGATCTCCATCTGGAGATTCGTTTTTAAACAAACGATCGTATTCACGTACTTCTACCTTGACAGCATGTTTTACAGATACCCAATGCAAGGTTCCCTTAACTTTTTTGGAAGTATCTTCCGAATAGGTACAATGTATTTCTATTATATTACCAGCAGCATCTTTTACAACGCTTTCTGCTTTCACTATATAGGCATTTTTCAAACGTACTTCCCCACCAAGCTTCAATCTGAAATATTTACTATTGGCTTCTTCCTTGAAGTCGTCACATTCTATATATAATTCTTTTGAAAACGGAACTTTTCTAAACCCTGCATTTGGATCTTCAGGATTGTTTTCAGCTTCCAACCATTCTTCCTTATCCTCTGGATAATTGTCAATGACCAATTTTACTGGATCTAAAACCGCCATGACACGAGGTGCCGTTTTGTTCAAATCTTCCCTTACGCAAAACTCCAACAACGACACATCAATTACGTTCTCACGCTTGGCAACACCAACTTTTTCAATAAACTGTCTGATGGCAGCAGGCGTATAACCGCGTCGTCTCAACCCAGAAATAGTTGGCATCCTTGGATCGTCCCAACCACTTACTACGCCATCTTCTACCAATTTAAGCAATTTACGCTTGCTCATTACCGTATAACTCAAGTTCAAACGGGCAAACTCACGCTGTTTTGGTAACATAGGAAGCACTTCTGGCTGATATTTGTGTACATTATGCTTGAACCAGTTGTAAAGCTCTCTATGAGGCTTAAATTCCAAAGAACATAAGGAGTGCGAAATCTGTTCCAAATAATCACTTTCACCATGTGTCCAGTCATACATTGGGTAGATACACCAAGCATCACCGGTTCTATGATGTGACTTTTTCAAAATACGATACATGATAGGATCCCGCATCAACATATTTGGATGCTCCATATCAATTTTGGCACGTAATACATGAGAACCTTCATCGAATTCACCATTCTTCATACGCTCAAACAAATCCAGGTTTTCTTCAACAGATCTGTTTCTATATGGACTATCGGTTCCAGGTTGTGTAGGCGTTCCTTTCTGTTCAGCCATAGCTTCGCTAGACTGTGAATCTACGTAAGCCTTTCCTTCTTTAATCAACGCTACTGCCCAGTCATACAACTGCTGGAAATAATCTGAAGAATACAATTCATTGGCCCATTGGTATCCCAACCAAGACACATCTTTTTTGATGGCGTCTACATATTCCTGTTCTTCCTTAACAGGGTTGGTATCGTCAAAACGAAGGTTTACAGGAGCATTGTACTTCTCCCCTAATCCAAAACTAATACCAATGGCTTTGGTATGCCCAATATGCAAATAGCCATTGGGTTCTGGAGGAAACCTAAAACGCAGTTTATCGGTAGATAAACCATTAGCCAAATCCTCTTCAATGATATGCTCAATAAAATTGAGTGGTCTTTTTTCTTCAGACATAAAGTATCGGAATTATTGCTCTAAATTTTTCTTTTAAATTTTTCCACAAAATTAGTCAAATTTAAAGAAACTATATCATTAATGAACAGTAATCTAAACACCCATAAACCGTAAGGTTTCCTATTTATTTTCAACCAACTAACAAATACCTAATTCCTAGAATTTACGCACTAATATTTTCAATTCATATTTACAAACCAGCCTTTTATCCCGTACCTTTGCAACATGGGAATCATAAAAGTTGAAAACATTAGGGTATTTGCCAACCATGGTTGCTTAAAGGAAGAAACCAAAATAGGCAGTGACTATCGTGTGGATTTAAAAATCAAGGCCAATTTACAGACTTCGGCACAGACTGATCATTTAGTAGATACTGTAGATTATGTGCTCTTGAACAAAATTGTTAGGGAAGAAATGTACAAGGCTTCACAACTGTTGGAAACCGTTGCCAAACGCATTGTGGTTAGGATACTTAACGAAAGCCCAATGGTTACAAAAGCTACGGTTTGGGTGAGTAAATTGAATCCTCCTATTGGTGGCGATGTTGAAATGGTCACGATAAAGATGACGGAAAAAAGAAAAAAATAGTTGTAAGTAGTGTAAAACGTATATTTTTTTTACATTTGCCGCACCAAGCAGGGCGTCTTGGCCGAGTGGCTAGGCAAAGGTCTGCAAAACCTTGTACAGCGGTTCGAATCCGCTAGACGCCTCAAAAAAGCCTTAAGAAAATGATTCTTAAGGCTTTTTTATTTTAGGTCTATTGATTGATCTGTTCCAATTTATCCTTTATCAATTCTTTTTCCTTTGGAAAGAAGCCCTGAAGCAACAATAAAATCCCGAATCCAAGAATTACCAAAGCCACAATTTTCTTTGTTTTGAAGATTAATCTGGGCGTTAATTTATTCCGAAGTGTTTTGGCAACCACAATTTTTATAAGGTCTACAATGAAATAAACCGCTAAAATGGTACCTAAAAACACATACAATGCTTCCCTACCCTCGGTGAGTGAATTACCGATGATAATAAACCCCAACCATCCCAACAAAACACCAATATTAATAAAGTTGAGCAAAAAGCCCTTTAAAAAGAGTTTTCCGTAGTTTTTTTGGATTTCAACGCGATGGTATTCCCTAACAATTTCCCTAAACGACTTGGAAGTTTTTATAAATGAAATAAAACCATACACCGCCAACAGCACCCCTCCAAAAATTAAAAAATTAGGATCGTCTTCCAATTTTTCAATCAAGTTACTGGTACTGAAAAAAGCAACAAGGATGAAGAGAATATCCGCAAAAATAACTCCCAAATCAAAGATAAGGGCACTCTTAAAACCTTTAGTGGCACTGGTTTCCAACAGCACAAAAAAAACAGGACCTATGGTAAAGGCTAAAATAATACCAAAAGGTACAGCTGCTAAAATAGCATCGAGCATAAAAGATGTTTGTTTTTACAAAGTTAGAAAAAGGAAAACATAAGGTTTCCAAATTCCAAATTGGAAGTACAAAAATACAATTCTGAATAATATTAGGCCTTTACCAACACTGCGGTTCCAGTAATGGAAACAATAATAATGGCAGAATTAGGAAAAGTTTCGATGTCCAATTTAATGCCTACAACAGCATTCGCCTTTAATTTCAAGGCATTATCACGTAATTGTTGAAAAGCCTCTTCCTTCACTTCATTCAAATTATCTTCCATGGATTGGTAATATTTTTCCATATTGAAAGTAAAAGCAGCCTTTTGCATTCTGGTGGAAACCCCTGAAACAATTCCCAAATAATCCAAAATTGGATGGCCTTCTATATTATCAGTTGTAGTTAAAATCATGTTATCAACACTTAGTTATACCTCTGGTTTTCCCACTAAATTAAAATCTAAATGCTTTTTAACCAAGTCGGTTTCCTTAACCGTTACCAATACTTCGTCACCCAACTGATACATATGTTTGGTTTCACGACCAATAATAGCGAATTGGGTTTCGTCAAATTCATAATAATCATCACGAATGTCTCGAATTCTCACCATGCCTTCACATTTATTGGAAATGATTTCCACATAAATTCCCCAATCGGTCACCCCGGAAATTACACCTAGGAAGGTTTCATCCTTATGGTCTTGCATGAACCTGATTTGCATGTATTTTATGGAATCACGCTCGGCCTTGGTTGCTAAGTATTCCATATCACTGGAATGCTTGCACTTGTCTTCAAAAATCTCTTCGTTCGCCGATTTTTCGCCATCCAAATACATTTGCAACAAGCGATGTGCCATGACATCTGGATAACGACGAATAGGAGATGTAAAGTGACTATAGTAATCAAAAGCCAATCCATAATGCCCAATATTGTGTGTGGTATATTCGGCTTTACTCATACTTCGAATCGTAAGCGTATCCACCAAATTCTGTTCTTTTTTCCCGTTTACTTCAGATAATAAATTGTTAAGCGAACTAGAAATACTTTTCCGATCCTTGAAATTCAATTTATATCCAAATCTAGACACCACACCTTGCAAAGCGGCCAATTTACTTTCATCCGGTTCGTCATGAACACGGTACACAAAAGTCTTCGGTGGTTTCTGTTTCCCAACAAATTCGGCTACTTTTTTATTGGCCAACAGCATGAATTCCTCGATCAATTTATTGGCATCCTGACTGGTTTTAAAGAATACGCCAACCGGATTATTGTCTTTATCCAAATTGAATTTCACCTCCACTTTATCAAAAGAAATAGCTCCAGCCCTCATACGTCTGCTTCGCATTTTTTTCGCCAAGTTATCCATGGTTAATATCGCATCGGCAATGGCTTGATCTGCCTTATAAGCCTTTCCTGTTAAGGACACTTCTTCCGGAATGTGGTTCAGTTCCGATTCAATGATGGCCTGTGCCTCTTCATAAGCAAAACGCGCATCGCTATAAGTCACCGTTCTACCAAACCATTGGTCCTTAACTTCTGCTTTGTCATTCATTTGAAACACAGCCGAAAAGGTGTATTTTTCTTCATGTGGTCTTAAGGAACAGGCATTGTTGGATAAAACTTCAGGAAGCATTGGTACCACGCGATCCACTAAATACACCGAGGTGGCCCGCTCATAAGCTTCATCATCCAACACGGTATTTGGGCGTACATAATGCGACACATCCGCAATATGGATTCCTATCTCATATAAGCCATTTTCAAGCACTCTAAAGGACAAAGCATCGTCGAAGTCCTTAGCATCCTTTGGATCGATTGTAAAGGTCAATATGTCTCGCATATCGCGTCTTTTAGCTATTTCCTCTTTGGTTATTGAGGTATCTAAATTGTTGGCGTACTCCTCTACTTCATAAGGAAATTCATAAGGCAAACCATATTCCGCTAATATTGAGTGTATTTCGGTATTATGATCCCCTGGTTTTCCTAAAACCTTAAGGATTTTACCGTAGGGACAATCGGCCTTTTCTGGCCAATCTTCCAAGGACACCAACACTTTGTCACCATCTTCAGCATCGTTGGTTTTATTGATAGGTACAAAAATATCCTTGTACATTTTATTGCTATCAGGAATTACAAACGCATAGTTGCTATGTAACTGAACCACCCCAACATACTCTGTTTTAGAACGTTTTAAAATTTGGGTCACTTCTCCTTCCTGGCGACCTCTAATACGTCTTTTATAAACGTAAAACTCAACCTCGTCACCATCCAACGCTCTGTTCATATTATTGGAGGCTATAAACACGTCATCTTCAAACTGATCGGAAATAATATACCCCGATCCTCTTGCGCTCATATCTACAATACCCGTATAATACTCCGTAGTAACAATAGCCTTAAACTTGCCACGTTCTACTTCTTCTATTTCCTGTTTTGCTTTAAGTTGCTGAAGTTTCTTAATGATCTGGTTCCTGCTGCTGGCATCGTTCACTCCAAGCTTAGCAGCAATCTGCTTATAGTTAAAGGTTTTGTTACGTTCCTTTTTTAAAATACTTAATATCGTATTGGTAAGGTTGGAAATCTCGTTGTTTGATTTCCTTCTTTTTTTCTTTCTAGCCATTCTCTTTTTTCTAATAGTAACAAATCTAAGCTTTAATATACTAAATCATATTTCTTTTACACTAAGATTTTAAAGGAATCCCTAAACAGTCTTCAATTAATCGGTTTCAACCAAAATTTGTCAATCCAAACGTTATTCACAATTAATACTATAATTACTTTTCTTTTTTGAAATTTTAAAAAAAATATTGTTGTTTATGATAGGTTGTTAATAACAGGTATAACTTTCTTGAATTTTATTTTGAAAACTCACAGTTTACGGACTATTAAAATGTTATTAACAATATTTATTTGGTTAAACACTTCATTTTGAATGAAATTTATACAGTTATCAAAACCTGTTTAAAACGAATGTTAATAGTTTTAGGCTAACAAGTTTTAGAAATCTTGATGTTTATAATGAAAAATTCAATGCTGAAAACTCATCCAAAAAAAGTGAAGTTATATTTTGGTCATCTCAATCCAATTCCTGTATTGAAAATAAAATTGACTTTTAAAAAAATATCTTTCAGAATTTAATTAACACTTATTAACAACTTATAAAGAGAAATACTAAAAGTAATGAACCGTTACTTTAAAATGTGCATAACTATAGGTTGTATGGGGGCATTTTGTACCTTTGTAGCTTTAAATCAATTTAATACATACAATGAACATTTCAATCGGTAACGATCACGCAGGAACAGAGTATAAATTTGCTATTGTAAAGCATTTGGAAGCTAAGGGATATACTGTTAAAAACTATGGAACAGATAGTAATGACAGTGTAGATTATCCAGATTTTGTACATCCTGTGGCAAATGATGTGGAAAGCAAAGCTGCAGATTTTGGAATTATTATCTGCGGTAGCGGCAATGGTGCCAACATGACAGCCAACAAACATCAAGGTGTACGTTCTGCGCTTTGCTGGACAAAGGAAATTGTAACCTTAGCCAGAGAGCACAATGATGCCAATATATTGAGTATTCCAGCGCGTTTTACCGCGCTTCCACAAGCCATTGAAATGGTAGATGCGTTTTTGGAAACCCAATTTGAAGGTGGACGCCACCAAAACCGTGTGAACAAGATCCCAGTGTCTTGCTAAATGGGGCATTCACACTCACATACACATTTACACGCTAGTACAAAAGATAGAAATCTTATGGTTTCTATCTTTTTAAATATACTTATCACCGTAGCCCAGGTTATCGGTGGGCTAATTTCTGGAAGTTTATCTCTGTTAAGTGATGCACTTCATAATTTTAGCGATGTCCTATCGCTTATTGTAAGTTACGCGGCATCAAAACTTTCTAGACAAAAAGCCTCCATCAACAGAACTTTTGGCTTTAAACGTGCCGAAATATTAGCAGCCTTTGTAAATGCCATTACCTTGGTAGTAGTGGCTATTTTGTTGATAATTGAAGCTATCAAACGTTTTAAAGCGCCACAGGAAATTGAATCCAATTTGGTTATATGGTTATCTTTAATAGCCATTGGGGCGAATGGGTTTAGTGTGCTGTTGTTGAAAGGTGATTCAGAAAAGAATATTAATATCCGTTCTGCCTATTTACATCTGTTAACAGATATGTTGGCAAGTGTTGCTGTGTTGGTTGGTGGACTGTTAATGAAGTATTACCAACTGTTTTGGGTAGATAGTGTGCTTACCTTTTTAATTGCACTTTACCTTATTTGGGTAGGCTACGATTTATTAAAGACGTCTACCAAAATGTTGATGTTGTTCACACCAGATCACATTAACATAAAGGATGTCGTGCGAGCTGTAAACAAATTGCCTAAAGTGAGTAAACTACATCACGTTCACATATGGAATTTGAGCGATCATGAATTGCATTTGGAAGCGCATTTAGATTTAAATGAAGATATTTCTATAACGGAGTTCAACGAACTTTTACATGAGATAGAAGAACTGTTGCACCATAAGTTTGAAATCAATCATGTTACCATACAGCCAGAATTCAACAAAAAAGATCCTAAAGAAGTGATCGTTCAAGATTAATGTTGTCAATAACTATTAAATATTTTTCAGAATTGACGGTTCCAGAACTGTATGATCTTTTGCGCTTAAGATCTGAAGTGTTTGTGGTGGAACAGGATTGTGTTTATCAAGATGTAGATAACAAGGACCAAAAGGCTTTACATGTTTTGGGTTATGAAGGCAATACTTTGGTAGCCTACACTCGATTGTTCAAACCTAGTGATTATTTTGAACAGGCTAGCATTGGAAGGGTTGTGGTGGCTGCTAACAGACGGAAACATAAGTATGGATACCAAATAATGGAAACTTCTATTGAAGCTATTTCTGAATATTTCAATGAGAAAACCATTAAAATATCGGCACAGTGTTACCTGCAACAATTTTATAACAATCTTGGATTTAAGGAAATTGGAGAATCCTATTTAGAGGATGGCATTCCACATATTGCCATGCTGAGAAACTAGGTTTTATTTGCTAGCTACGCCTCCAACGTAAGTAACCAAAATTTCTACGCGTCTGTCAAATTTAGGATCGCCACCAAGTGGAAATAGACGACGCATTCCAACGTATTTCATACGCTTTTTATCAACGCCTCTTTTGGCTAAATAATCATAGATATACTTGGCCCTGGCTACAGAAAGATTACGCTTTTTGGTCTTTCTGTCTATGGCATCCCTGCTGTTTTGAGTACAGCACACATGACCTTGAATGGTGAAGTAAATATCGTCCCGTTCCACCATAACTTTGGCAAGTTCTTCTAAAGTTTTAATGGATTCCGGAAGTAAATAACTGTATCCAGTTTTGAACAAAATATTATCAAGAGTGAATTTATCTCCAGCCTTTAAATCTCCTTTTAATTGCTCTGTAACATCCATTTTTTTAGGTTCCTCGATAACTACTCTTGGTGGATTGTATGGATGTACGATAATTTCAACTTTTCGGTTAAGGCCTCTTATTTTATTAACATCTTGCTCTTTTACAACCTTCAAAAGTACTTCTCCCTTGCCATCAACGTTGGTAATCACAGATTCGTCAAATTCATTATTGGAGAAAATAGTTTTAATGGAATTGGCTCTTTGTTGGGAAAGTTTTAAGTTGTAGGTATCACTTCCGCGGTCGTCCGTAAAGCCATAAATGGATATTTTTTCAATATCCAAACCTTCAATTTCAGAGAGAAATAACAGTAATCTATTGTGCTCAGTTGGTGGAACTTCAAACTTGTCAGTTTCGAAATATACCTCGTGGGTTAGATCTTGTTGGGCACATAAAAATTGTGTAATTAAAATAAAAAATGCTATTAATTTTTTCATTATTATTACAATAAGGGGAAATAAATATACTTTATTTTTCTACTTTTTAAAAATGTACTTAAGAATTTTTTTACTTCAAGTACCCTTGATAGGTCGATAAATTCCCCAAAATTTCGGTAGCTTTTTGAATTTCAGTGTTGGTAGCTATGTAATAAGTATACAAACCTTCTCTGTAAAAATAACGCTTAACGATCTCGTCAGATAATAAAGAAGACAATTGTGTTTTATCGGCGTCTACAGCTTGGTTTTTATAGGAATTTAAAGCTTTAACCAAGGCATCATACTCTGGATTGACCACTGATTTTAACTGTTCTTCTTTTGCTACCTCAAGAGCATCGTCAAAAGCCTTTTCAGTCTTGGTTTCAAAATTGAAATTATTGGTTTTCAAAAAGTTTTTAAAATCTTTAAAATCGGCATCTGTAAACTTAAAACTGTTCAAATCTGCTACTTTATGGTTGTAATAGTACTTTGTAGCATAATCAAAAATGAGATTGTCGTTTAAGATTGCTGTAGTAATTGGACTGTATATAGATTCCTCCATTTCTACATCTGGTTGGATACCCCCACCGTCATATACAGTTCTTCCTTTTTTTGTTTTAAACGCATTGTAATTTTCCTGTTTTACTCTGGTTGCTTTTCCTTCTTCATCCCTGTTCCAGTAGTCCAAAGCCTGAATACAACGGCCAGAAGGTGTGTAATATCTTGAGATGGTAATTTTCATATGGGTGCCATATACCAACGGTTTAGGGCGTTGTACCAAACCTTTTCCAAAGCTTCGAGCTCCTACCACTACGGCACGATCCAAATCCTGTAAAGCTCCTGATACAATTTCACTGGCGGAAGCACTGCGACCATCAATTAGCACTACCAAAGGGATTTCCGTATCCAAAGGTTCTTTTGAGGTATAATAGGTCTTGTTATATTTTTTTACTTTAGATTTCGTGGTAACCACCAATTGGTTTTGTGGCACAAAAATATTCACCACATTTACGGCTTCACTTAATAAGCCTCCAGGATTACCTCTAAGGTCTAAAATCAATTTTTTAGCCCCTTCTTTTTTTAGACTTCTTATGGCATTGATGGTTTCAGCAGAAGCTTTTTCGTTGAATTTTCGCAACACCACATAACCAGTTTGGTCATTCACCATAGAATAATGGGGTACGGCATGAATCTCTACAGCTTCGCGTTTTATAGTGGCCGTATGAGTTTTTCCTTGACGTAAATAAGTCACATTTACATTGGTACCAGCGGCCCCTTGTAACAAGTTTCCTGCATCGTCCTTGAAATCGGCAACCACAACATTCTCAACTTTAATGATTTCATCACCGGCTTTTAGGCCAGCTTTATCGGCGGGATAATCTTTATAAGGCTCAATGACTACCAATTTATCTTTAAGCGTCAAAATACTGGCGCCTATGCCTGTATAGTCTCCTGTATTGTTAATTCTAGAGGCTTCCACATCCTGTTCGTTCATAAAATTGGTATAGGGATCCAAATCCTCCAACATACTTTTAATGGCCGTATCCATTAACTCGCCAGGATTGGTTTCATCAACATAGTTCATGTTGAGTTCTTTGAAAAGAGTGGTGAAGATTTCTATCTGTTTGGCAATTTCAAAAAAATCACTCTTAAAAGCAGTTCCCGTTAAAAAAATTGAGGCAATAATAACCGGAACAAGGATATGTTTACGTAATCGATGTTTCATAGCAGTAACGTTTAATCTAGGGTAATCGTTTGTGTAAATTTTGTGAGCAGTTGCTTCATTTTTTTGTCAACTTGCTCAAAAGATTTACCATCTTTACCAATGTACAAAATCATTAACGCATAAGGCTCACTTATGTTGTTAAAAAAAGTTGGTTTGTTCAATCTATAGGCCTCTCGCATAAGTCGTTTTATACGGTTGCGATCGGTGGCATTTTTGAATCGTCGCTTGCTTACGGACACCCCAGCCTTAATTAAAGTGCCATCGGCATGGGGCGTTGGCAAATAAATCATTTTTAATGGGTAGGCCGAAACCGATTTGCCTTCTTCAAACAAATGGGAAATGACAATCTTGCTTTTAAGTTTTTCTGAAGCGTTAAACGTATATTTCATACTAAAGATTTGAGGTCTCTACAAGATGAACTTTATGCGCCTTTAAATCGGTTAATGCAGCCTCATAGCTGGCCTGATCTATATAGCGGGTAGCATCTGTAAGGTAGTAGGTATTAAAACCGGCTAATTTAGCATCTTTTGCGGTATAATACACACAATAATCGGCCGCCAATCCACACACATAGACATCGCTTATCCCCTTTCCTTTTAAATAAGCCTCTAAGCCCGTAGCATTGCTATGGTTGTTATCATAAAAAGCACTGTAGCTATCAACTTCTATATCCATCCCTTTTCTAAAAATAGCGGCAACTTTATCGGTATGAAGTGCTTCCGAAAATTGGGCACCATTACTACCCTGTACGCAATGGTCAGGCCACAATACCTGTAGATTTCCATATAAGTCAATCACATCAAGTACCTGTGCTTTTTCATGATTGGACGCAAAGCTTTTATGGGTTTTGGGATGCCAATCCTGTGAGGCTACAACCAAATCAAATTTTGATTGAATAGCATTGACTATGGGAATGATGGCATCGCCATCGGGAACTGCCAAAGCACCTCCGGGTAAAAAATCATTTTGAATGTCTACTAATATTAATGCCTTCATACCTTAGCGTTTCAGTTTTTCCTTTTTTAATTGGTTTCTTAAAGCTTCCAACTCGGGGCTTAACCCTACTTTATAGATATGTGGATAAGCAAAGCGCTTGTGTTCAATAGGCAATTTCTCTAGGTTTTGTTTAGCAATGTTGGCTAGTTCCTTGGCTGATAATTCGGGATGTAAACGCTTACCTTCCTTGAGTACTACCTGAAGCAATGGAACCGCTTGATATGGAGACAAGGCCATTTGTTTGTGTGGTTCGAAAGGATGTGCCATGGTGTTGGGAGCGTCCAAATCATCTAAGGTAATGGCATCGGCAATATGCTGTTGTTCTTCATTGAAATAACGGTAGACCTGCTTTTCTCCTGGGAAGTTCATTTTCTTTAAATTCTCCGAAATCTTGATTCGAGGGGTATTGTTAAAACTGCACAGTTTGTAAACCCCGTCCAAGGCAGCACTCTCCTTGCCTACTACCAAATTGGTGCCTACCCCATACAAATCAATTTGTGCCTGTTGTTCTTTTAAACTTCGGATTACATGTTCGTCCAATTGGTTGGAGGCTGCAATTTTTACATAGGGCAATCCAGCGTCATCCAACTGTTTTCGGGCGGCTTTTGATAAATAGGCCAAATCGCCACTGTCCAACCGAATGCCCAAAAGTTTTTCGCCTCTGGCTTCCATTTCCTTGGCCACGGTAATGGCATTGGGAACCCCTTGTTTTAAAGTATTATAGGTATCCACCAAAAGCACGCAATTGTGGGGTCTGGTTTCGGCAAAATCACGGAAGGCCGTGAGCTCATCATCATAACTTTGAATAAAGGCGTGGGCCATGGTTCCTGAAATAGGGATGTCGTAGGCTTTTCCTGCCAGTACATTTGAGGTATGATCGAACCCTCCAATAAAGGCTGCTCTGCTGGCCTGCATACCTGCCAATCCTTGGGCACGGCGCAAACCAAATTCTGCCAAACTTTTGGAATCACCTGCAATATGCCTGATCCTACTGGCTTTGGTAGCTATCAAAGATTGAAAGTTTAAGGTGTTGAGGAGATAGGTTTCTATAAGTTGACACTCCAAAATAGTACCGTTCACCGTTAAAATAGGAATAAACGGAAACACAATAGTGCCTTCGGGCATGCTCTTGATAGTACCCTTAAACTGGAATGTTTTTAAGTATTCTAAAAAGCCCTTATCAAATCCTTCCGAAGCCAAATACGCAATATCCTCCTCAGAAAAGGTAAAGGTTTCCAAGTGCGACAGTACTTCTTCCAAACCACAAAATAGCACATACCCTCCTTCAAAAGGAGTCTTTCTAAAGAAATAATCAAAGGTGGCTGTCACCTCGTGTTTTTGCTTTAAAAAGTAGGATTGTCCCATGGCTAGCTGGTACAAATCGGTATAAAGTGCAGATTGTAAATCCATGGTCTTAAAGTTTCTTATAAAAATACGGTATGTTTTTTAGAAAACCTCCACGCAAGTTTGAAATTGGTTGAATGACATATATTTATAAAAAAAACATCAATAAATTATGTTCTCCGAAACCTTTTTTACTTCAATTTAGAAGCCATCAACAAGGCATTATAAAGATTAACAATATGCCCTGATTTTGATAATTTTTGAAAGGCTTGAATGTTTGTGGAATCCTTTCCAACCTGTACTTCTAAAGGTAAAGCTACACCAGATTCCATGATGATCTGTTTTACCTGTGAGGCGCTTAAATGCGGATAATGCGAACGTATTAAAGCTGCCACACCGGCCACGGCTGGAGCAGCCATAGAAGTACCATTTTCACTTTTATAGGCATTGTTAGGGATGGTAGAATAAATCTCGCTACCTGGAGCAAACACATCTACATTTTGTTGGCCATAGTTGGAATAATCGGCCACTACCTTGGTGCCATAAGTTGGGTTAAGGGCACCTACAACCAAAAAGTTGTTTGCTATTTCCTTACCGTTTACCACATCATTTGGAAAGGAAGGAGTTACATCTAAATTATAGGCATCATTGCCAGCACTTATTACCAAAAGCACATCGTGCTGTGCTGCGTATATAATGGCATCGTGTACCCATTCACTGTGAATGGAAAAGTACTTTCCGAAGCTTCCATTGATAATCTTGGCTCCGTTGTCTACCGCATAGCGAATGGCCAAAGCAACGTCCTTATCGTATTCGTCGCCATTGGGAGTGCTGCGAATAGCCATTAGTTGTACATTGTTGGCAACCCCGTCTACTCCAATCTGGTTGTTGCGTTCTGCAGCAATAATTCCTGCCACATGGGTACCGTGGGTTTCTTCTGGATCGTGTGGTTTTACATTGTTGTCACCATAACCAACATCTGATAAATTTTCTGGATCGTCCCCTGTAGTTCTTCCGTGGAAATCTTTATTCAAATGGTAGTCTAAATGATCATTGATAAGTACTAAATCATTTTTGATAGCCTCCTTGAAGTCTGATAAGGAATCATACCCCACAGTATAGTATTTAACAATTTCAATGGCAGTTAATAACGATTGGTTGTTGGTGCTAATACTGTCAATATCTGCTTTGGAATAAGTGCTTTTCTTTAAGTGGGTGGACAAGTAATAGTCTGCCGTTAACAACTGTGCCGTGATCTTATCGTAAGTATCCTTTAGATTGCTGTATTTTTTAAATTCTTCTTCGTATTTAGCTTCTGCTTCGGCATACTGCGGATGGGTGGTGTCTCCCTTTGCCAACACACGGGTGTACTCAAATTGCTCGTTGTAAGTATCGCCCAAAAAGTTCCAACCGTGGATATCATCCATATATCCATTGTTATCGTCATCTATCCCATTGTTGGGAATTTCATTGGGATTGGTCCAAATAACATCGTTTAAATCTTCATGGTCAATATCCATCCCCGAATCTATTACCGCTACCACAGTAGTTTTGCCTTGTTGGTTCTTAAGAAGCTCCTTATAGGCCCTGTCTACACTCATTCCAGGAATGGTGTCGGTCAAGAGGTCCAAATGGCCCCAATGGTGTTCTTCCTTTTCGGTTATGGGTGTTTTCTTGTAGAAGGATTGGGTGACTTTTTCCATGGAAACACCGCTTACACGGGTACTTCCACATCCTACCAAAAAAGGGGTAATAAGGGCTGTTGCAAAAACAAGTTTCAAGGCTTTCATAGGCTAAAAGATATCGTTACAATGTAGGACATCCTTCATGCGAACGCCTTTTTCGGTGTGTTGTACGGTGATGATTTCATTATGGGCATCATGTTCCAAAAATAAGTAGAAATTATTGTCGGCTGCCATGTTCAGGAACAGTTCTTTTTCATCAAGGGTCAACAAAGGTCTGGTGTCGTAGCCCATCACAAAAGGCAATGGCAGGTGACCAGCGGTAGGTAATAAGTCGGCCATAAAACAAATGGTATTTCCTTTGTAATGAATCATCGGAATCATTTGTTTGTCTGTATGTCCATCGGCAAAAAAGATGTCGAAGCCTAAGGGAGAATCTTTTAAAATGTTGCCTTTTGGAAGCTCGGTAAATTTTAACTGTCCGCTTTCCTCCATTGGGAGAATGTTCTCTTTTAAGAAAGAGGCCTGTTCCCTCCTATTAGGTTTGGTTGCCCATTGCCAATGGTCGGCATTGCTCCAAAACGCAGCGTTTTTAAAAGCGGGCTCATACCCTGTTCTATCGGCATTCCATTGAATGCTCCCGCCACAGTGGTCAAAGTGCAAATGGGTCATAAACACATCGGTAATATCATCTCTGTGGAAGCCATATTTAGCTAAGGATTTGTCTATAGTATCATCGCCCCACATGTAGTAGTAGCCAAAAAACTTGTCGCTTTGCTTATCGCCCATTCCCGTGTCTATCAAGATAAGCCTATCACCATCTTCAATTAACATACAGCGTGCTGCAATGTCTATCATGTTATTGGAATCGGCAGGATTGGTACGTTGCCAAAGAGATTTAGGGACTACGCCAAACATGGCTCCCCCGTCAAGCTTAAAGTTTCCTGATTCTATAGGGTAGAGTTTCATATCAAAATATTTTTATGCAAATTATGAAAAGCCGAAGGATTATTGGGTATCGTTTAGAGAATATTAAGAATGCCCAAAGGAATTAATCAATGGTTATTTGAAGGCGTTTGCCAAAGTCTAATAATGCCTTTAACTCCTTGATACTGGCCAAGCGTTCTTTGCTGAAAATAAGCAAACTTTTACCATTGGACTCAATATGATAATAGGGATTGCTTTCAAAAAAGAGTACCAATTCATCATTAAAGAACGACGTTATGCCTTCTATATCTTCACCTAATAAATAAAAGCGTTTGGAAAAGTCGTCGTGGTCTTGGATGGGGATGTCCTTAAAACCTGCAAGGGCATATACTTTTTCTAAAAAGCCTTCGCGGTCTAAGGTGAATATGGGCACTTCATTTTCAAGATCAATGTGTAACATGGTGGTACGCACCACTTCCTTGGCAATAAATTCTCCTTCGGAAAACTCAATATCAAAGAGATTGATGGAATGAATATCGTTAAAAAGACGGTTATAAATATGGTTGATTTGTTTGGTCTTGAAGAACAAAAAGTCCTTAAGAAACAAGGTGTCCTTACACTTGGTGGGGTTATAACCCAATGAAAAATCCTCGGCAATGGTTTGTAGTTGCGATTGACGTTTGGTTAAGTGGCGTCCAAACAATCTCGTTCCGGAAAGTTTTCTTCTAATGGCCAAAGGATGTTCAGAATCGGCCTTGTAGGTGTCCAAGCCAACAATTTCAAAATGGCCATCATTTTTGGTGAACATATCTTGGTAACCGTTGAGGTTTTCCATGACCGTATGGTCTACAAAATTACATAGCGAAAAGTCTACAATAACATCACATTGCGGTGGAATGGCGTCCAGTTTTTCCTTCAGCTTATAGTAGTTTAAAAAACTGCAGAAATGTTTCACACTTACATAATAATTGCCATTGTCCTCTTTGTACATCAGAACGTTGGGTTTCATCAAGTTTCTTACAAAAAGCATAAAACTTTTGTTGATGATGATATGAATGATCAACGTGGTAATAACCCCGGAAATAATCCCTGTAATCAAGCCAATCTTAAGGGTTACAAACAAGGTTACAAAGAAAATGATCAGCTGTTCCTTTCCTATAAAAATAATATTCCTGATGACGGTTGGAGAGGCCAACTTATATCCTGTAAATACCAAAATAGCCATAAGGGCTGGTAATGGTATTCGAGTAAGCTGTGTACTGAACAGAACAATAAAAATTACCAAAAAGAAGGCATGAAAGAAGTTGGATGAGGTATTGCTGCCGCCATTGTTGACGTTTACCGAGCTTCGGGCTATCACGGTTATAACATTAAGTCCACCCAAAAAACCACTGCCTATACTGGCAACCCCTAGTGCTTTCAAATCTTTATTAACGTTGGAACGTCTGTTTTCAGGATCCAATTTATCCACAGCTTTAATGCTCAATAAAGATTCAATGCTCGCAATTAATGTTAGGGCCAAAACACTGGACCAAAAAGGAACACTTCCCAATTGACTGAAATCCACCGTAGGGATTTGAGTGATGATTTCGTTAAAATGTGGAATGCCCGAAACCATATAGCTTTTACTAATTGGGTTGTCTTCATGCAGCACCAATTCAAAATAATAACTAAAGCCAATAGAGAGCAAAACAATCCACATGGGGGCAGGAATCAGTTGCAGGTATTTGTTGCGCAGTTTGGGGTAAATAACCATAATTATTAAACTCACCACACCAATAATTGCGGCAAAAATCAAACCTTTCCTTTCGTAATGAAGAGCATCATTGATGGTTACAGGAATCTCTATCAGGTAATCCATGGCATCGGTCCGCTGTATTTTGTGTGCCAGCATGATATGGAACTGCTTACCCAATATGATAAGTCCAATGGCAGCCAACATCCCCTGAATGGCAGAGGAAGGAAAGAAGTCGGACAGTTTGCCTAATTTCAAAAAACCAAGAGCAATCATCACCAATCCAGAACAGATTACGGCCGCATAAGCACCATTGAGTCCCAAAGCTGTAATGGCTACAAGTGTAACGCCCACCATACCGTTACCAGGTCCTGTGATGGTAACATGGCTACCTCCAAGGATGGATACCACAAGGCCACTAACTATGGCAGTAATTACTCCTGCAATGGGCGGTGCTTCACTGGCCATGGCCAATCCCAATCCCAAAGGAAGTGAAATAAGGCTGACCACAAATCCCGAAAAAATGTTGCGAGGGAGTTGGTTAAAAAAGATCTTTATGTTGTTTTTCCTTGGGCTCACTGTACAATCAAAACATCGGTTGGCAATTCGGTTAAAATGTATTCAATGTCATGCGGAAACAGGCGGTCCCAAAACGACATTTTTAAGGGAGCGTTCATAACCAGTAAATCGGCACGCACCACTTCCGCATAATGCCCAATGGAATAGCCTCGTTTTCCAAAGATAGGCTGTGTTTTTACCAACACAGAGTCTTTATATTCTTGGGGAATTTCAGCAATTATTTTTTTCACCCTAGAGTCTTCTCTAAGGACCAAACGTTCCTTAACAATATTGGCTTTTCTAAGGGATCTATGGTCTTCAACACTTACCGCTACCTGTTGTTTGGTAATTTCTTCCACAACCGTAATCTTATTGGAACCTAATTTGTTGGCCACAAAAAAGGCCGCCGAAATGGCTTCTTGGGTTCTGGGATCTTTCAACCCGTTTACGACAATATGTTGACACGGCACACGCTGAACCGAAGGCTTGGTGAGCAACAAAATGGAACACTTGGCCTTACGGGTAATTTTTCGGGCAATGGAACCCACATAGTACTTTAGAAGGTTTTCACGTTTTAATGCACCAATAATCAAAAGGTCAATATTATAGGTTTTTGTAGCCGACAATATCACTTCCACAGGATCTCCAGTTTTAAAAACGATTTGATAGGAGAGTTGCTGAGCAATAAAGGGCTGTAGGACCTCTTCAATTTCTTTTTCTTTTTTTTCCGAAGCTTCCCCAACATGAATCAAGAGCAACTTACAGTCAAAAAATAGAGCTAGTCGAGACGCTTCATAAATGTTGGAAACGAGGTTAGGAGAGAAGGCAACGCCAATGCCAATGGTATGAAAAGGCTTTAAAGTCAAGGTTTGGTTTTGTGTTGGATGGGCAAGATACTATTTTTTTAAAAATTGAATATTTTCTATTTCGCGATGAAAATTGACGCTTTTATTGTTATTTTAACAAAAATTTGAATGTATGATTGAACTTTCGGGCATTGTAATTTTAGGAATTTTGGCACAATGGGTGGCATGGCGTTTTAAAATTCCTGCAATTTTACCCTTAATTTTAATTGGGCTGTTCGTTGGGCCCTTTTCTACCTTGATTTCTGCCGATGGTTCCAAGTGGATTCAACCTGTATGGAATGGCGAAAAAGGTCTCTTTCCCGGCGACAGTTTGTACAGTTTTGTATCCCTAGCCATTGGGGTCGTTCTATTTGAGGGTGGTCTGACCCTTAAGCGCAATGAAATCTCTAAGGTAGGCCCTGTAATTATGAAACTTATCAGTTTGGGAGCTGCCGTGACCTTTATTGGTGGGGGTATTGCTACGCATTTTATATTCAATCTTAGCTGGAAGATGTCCTTCCTGTTTTCGGCCTTGATTATTGTAACCGGACCAACGGTAATAGCACCTATTTTAAGGAATATTCCACTTAAAAAGGATGTCTCGGCGGTGTTGAAGTGGGAAGGTATTTTAATAGATCCTATTGGTGCTTTGGTAGCGGTATTGGTATTTGAGTTTATTAGTATTGGTGATGATGCAGGGTATACTTCTCAAGCATTTATTGAATTTGGTAAGATTGTCATCATTGGATTTTCCTTTGGAACCACTGCAGCTTTGGCCTTGTATTTTGCCATTAATAAGAAGTTAATTCCTCATTATTTATTGAATGTAGCAGCCTTGTCTGTCGTGTTATTGGTGTTTGTAGAGTCCGATATTTTTGCCCATGAATCTGGGCTTTTGGCAGTTGTAGTCATGGGTATGGTATTGGGGAACAGTAAGCTTCAAAATTTAAAGGAATTACTGTACTTTAAGGAATCGCTGAGTGTATTGCTCATTTCCATTCTTTTCATCTTGCTTTCTGCCAATGTGAATATTGAAGATTTGCTGACTGTTTACAATTGGAAAACAGCCATTCTTATGGCGGTAATTATATTTGTGTTGCGTCCGTTGGGCGTGTTTTTAAGTACCACAAAATCAGGACTTAAAACTAACGAAAAGCTCTTTATAAGTTGGGTGGGTCCAAGGGGGATTGTAGCCGCAGGGATTGCCTCGCTGTTTGGTACCAAATTGGTACTTAAGGGTGAGCCCGGAGCTGAATACATTACACCTTTGGTGTTTACTACTGTATTGGTAACGGTATTGTTGAATGCTACCACGGCGCGTTCCTTTGCCAAATGGGTAGGGGTGTACCTAAAAACCAGCGATGGTATTTTAATTGTGGGTGCCTCCGAAGCCTCTAGAATCATTGCCCGTTACCTAATCGATAATGGGCGCCATGTGGTGTTAATTGATAGCAATAAGGAAAACATCGACAAGGCCCGCGCCAAGGACTTGGATGCCATGGAAGCCAACGTATATTCCGAAGATCTGTCCAACGACGTCGAATTGAGCGATATTGGCTATCTGTTGGCCTTTACGGGAAGTGATGAGGTGAACCGTCATTCCATCAATAAGTTTAAAACCTATTTAGGGGAATCTGGCGCATACCGATTGATTTCTTCTGAAGAAATCAAACATCCAGAAACCATTGATAAGGACATGATTTTCTCCATTAAGGACGATTTTATCAACTTTAGTGAAGTAGCACGTGATTATCCGGTTATCAACGAGATAGATTTAAGATCTAAAAAGGATTATTTGGAAAAGATCGATTTCCTAAATTCGGAACAAAAGATGATTCCTCTCTTCGTAAAGGACCTTACTGGCGAACTGCACATCATCTGCTCTTTGGATAAGGATTTCAAGGTTGAAAAAGGGTATCAGCTAGTGTATTTGGGTAGGCCAGAAGGGGTGTAGCTAGATTATGTGTGAGAAGGGAATGGTTTAGTAGGTGAAGTATTATTTATCTGTATTGGTTTTATGCTGAAGGGATATTTGTGTTTGTCGCCTCTTTATGTTCATTTTCTTTGCTTGTCCAAATGCTGCGCATTCATGAAAACCTATTTTTATTAGGTAATAATATTGTGTGAATAAAGAAAACGAACCAAAAGAAAAGACGTTCTGTCGATAGGCATTTTGCGCTTCTTTCAGAATCCCAAAAACGTTCACAAATTCCTAAACTTGGTCCAAGGCTTCCCAAGTTCTTAACGGAATTTGCTCTCTATGCTTACGACAGGATGTTCCGCTTGTTGCGGAATTAGATTTTATATTTCAAAGTTAGTGACCAATTATAGGGTATTCTTCCACTTTCACCAATCTTAGACTAGTGCCTTTTGTAACCAATTCCCCCTTTGAAGGGGGGACTAAGGGGGATGTCCATCTACATCCATTAATGGCAATATTCCGAAACAAAAAGCATTTGATTGACGAAGAAAATGCCTACTAGCATTTTTTGCTACTTTTTTGGGAGATATAAAAAAGCAAATACCCTTTGTTTTTAGTTCAAATTTTTCCAAAAAATGGTAGAGGAGCATATCCAAAACCATACTCCATCTACAAAATATTTCCCACATACACAATACCTTGACACGTACTGACACATACTGACACGTTGTGACACACAGAGACCTGTTAAGACCTGTTGAGACCTCTCCTGACACACACTTGCCATTTTTAGGGGGTTTTGTTCGAGGATTGGTCGGGGTTTGTTCGTGTTCGGCTTTGGGGTATTTGGGCAAGATGGGGCTTTGGACGAACAATGGCTTGACCACGTTTTGGTAATGGTGAATGTTAGGAGGAATATTCTGCTTTTACACCCCCCTTCAAAGGGGGAATTTTGTTTTGGTATTGTCCCCTTGAGGTTGCCGAGAGAAAAGCGCTGCTTTACTCGAAGGTACAGCACGTAGTGCTCTAGGGGTGTTTCTATATGTTTATTTGTAAACTAAAGGTTACTAAAAACCTTACAAAACTATAATTCTTTAAACATTGTTTAATACAAAGGCGACTTTCACTTAACACACTCATGGGTAAGTTTGCACTTCAAAAAAATGCAAAAAACCATGAGAATTTTAAACAACAAAAAACTTAACCTAATTGTATTAATGGCTGCTGCCGCATTTAGCTTCACTTCTTGTAGTGAAGACGATGAGGTAACTAAAGAAGAGTATCAAGTGTACGAGTCGCACATTGTGCTTGATGGCGAAGACAACATGAGAGACCTTGGCGGGTATGTTGGCGCTAGTAACAAACGTGTGTTGTACCATAAATTGTTCCGTTCTGGAGAATTATCGGGCTTAACTGCTAACGACTTTGAAGTAATTACAGACTTAGGTATTAACACTGTTATTGATTTACGCACCTCTGAGGAGCGTGAAGAGCACCCAGATGCGCTTCCGGAAGGTTTGGTGTCGCAACACTTCTCTTTAATTGAGGAAACCGGCGAAAACGGCACTACAGGAGCTTCAAGTATTACAGCTCAGATTATTTCTGGTGAAGTAGATGCTGTAGAATTGATGATGAGTGCTTACACCGTTGATGAGCATAAAATAGAAAAGTGGACTACCATCTTTAACATGTTGGAACAGGACAACCAAGTAAGCCTTTGGCATTGTACTGCCGGTAAAGACCGCGCAGGGATGACAGCGGCTTTAATATTGGCATCTTTGGGAGTAGATAAGGAGACTATTATTGAAGACTTCTTAGCATCTAATATTTATTTGCACGATTCTATAGAAGGGACTGTAGCTTATATTAGTCAGGCCTATGGTGAAGAAGCAGGCGAAAACATGCGTCCGTTGTTAGGGGTGCAAATAGAGTTTATCGATGCTTTTTATGATGATATTGATACCAATCACGGGGGAATGGAAAACTTCTTGACAGAATTGGATGTAGATGTTGCTAAAATGAGAGCTAACTATTTGGAAAAATAATATTTTTGAGGATATTAGATAATGCAAACAAAAAGCCCTGTAAATATTACAGGGCTTTTTGATATCTAGAAGGTACAAGCTTAATCGTTAAGCTTTAAAACCGCCATGAAGGCTTGTTGAGGGATTTCTACGTTCCCTACTTGGCGCATACGTTTCTTACCTTTTTTCTGTTTTTCCAATAACTTACGCTTACGGGAAATATCCCCACCATAACATTTGGCGGTAACGTCTTTTCTAAGGGCCTTAATGGTTTCACGCGCAATGATCTTGGCGCCAATCGCGGCTTGGATAGGAATATCGAACTGCTGTCTTGGGATTAATTCCTTAAGCTTCTCACACATTTTTTTACCAATGTTGTAGGCATTATCGGCGTGAATAAGGGCCGATAGGGCATCTACAGGCTGTGCGTTCAACAGGATGTCTACACGCACCAGTTTGGAGGCGCGCATCCCAATAGGAGAATAGTCAAAAGAGGCATACCCTTTGGACACAGTTTTTAGGCGATCGTAAAAATCGAATACAATTTCTGCCAATGGCATGTCGAAGCTCAGCTCTACACGCTCTGGCGTTAAATAGGTTTGATTGGTGATCTGTCCACGTTTTTCAATACACAGCGACATGACGTTTCCGATAAAGTCGGCCTTGGTAATGATGGTGGCTTTTATATAAGGCTCTTCTACACGGTTTAGTGTGGAAGGGTCTGGTAAATCAGACGGGTTGTTAACAATGATAACCTCATCCGGGTTTTTGTTGGTAAAGGCGTGGTAGGACACGTTAGGTACCGTTGTAATTACGGTCATATCGAACTCACGTTCCAAACGCTCTTGGATGATTTCCAAGTGCAACATTCCTAAGAAACCACATCTAAAACCAAAACCTAGAGCCGCAGAACTCTCTGGTTGGAATACCAATGAGGCATCGTTAAGCTGCAGTTTTTCCATAGAGGTTCTTAACTCCTCATAATCCTCAGTATCTACAGGGTAAATACCCGCAAATACCATAGGTTTTACGTCCTCAAAACCACCAATCGCATTTTTGGTAGGTTCTTTGGCATCGGTAATAGTATCACCCACTTTTACTTCCTTGGCTTCCTTGATACCAGTAATCAAGTACCCTACATCACCAGCTTTAATTTCCTTTTGAGGATGTTGCTTCAATTTTAAGGTTCCTACTTCATCTGCAAAATAGGTGTTGCCGGTAGCAATAAACTTAATTTGCTGTCCTTTTTTAATCGAACCGTTGATGACCCTAAAATAAGTTTCAACGCCTCTAAATGGGTTGTATACAGAGTCGAAAATCAAGGCCTGTAAAGGTTCGTCTGGATTTCCTTTTGGAGCAGGGACACGCTCGATAATGGCGGTTAAAATATCTTGGATTCCCAAACCAGTCTTGGCACTTGCAGGAATCACTTCCGAAGGATCGCAACCTAAAAGGTCTACAATATCATCGGTTACTTCTTCTGGATTGGCACTAGGCAAATCTACTTTGTTCAATACAGGGATGATTTCCAAATCGTTTTCCAAAGCCAAATACAGGTTGGAAATGGTTTGTGCCTGAATGCTTTGTGCGGCATCTACAATCAATAGGGCACCTTCACAGGCGGCAATGGAACGGGATACCTCGTAAGAGAAATCTACGTGACCAGGGGTGTCAATAAGGTTAAGGATATAGGTTTCGCCTTCATGGACATATTCCATTTGAATGGCATGCGATTTAATGGTGATACCACGCTCGCGCTCCAAATCCATATTGTCCAATAGCTGATCTTGTTTTTCGCGCTCTGTTACCGAGCCGGTAAAATCCAACAAACGATCGGCTAAGGTACTCTTACCGTGGTCTATATGTGCTATAATGCAAAAATTTCTAATGTGCTTCATAATTGGTACTTACATGCATAAGATTTTGCAAATATAGTTGATTTATTATGCTTTGTGATGAATTATTTATAACAAAAGAAACGATAAAAATAACGGAAATCCATAAATGTAATATCGAAACAAATAGTATATTGCAATATCCTAAAGCTAATTTAACTTGAAATTAACACCCATAATCAACCTACTATTTCTGGTTACATCATTAAGTTTTGGACAAGGAGCCTTCGTAAAAGGAAAGGTTGTGGATGAACACAGCAATCCTGTTTCCTATGCCAATGTTATGATTGAGACCAGTGACACTGAAACCTTCGTAAAAGGCAGTGCCACTGATGATAGAGGAGAGTTTCAAGTTATCAATCTAGATCTGGGCACGTATCTATTGACCATTTCATTTATGGGGTATAAAGACATCCGCAAGGAAATTACCTTGAGTGGCAATTTAGATTTTGGTGTGATGGTGATGCAAGAGGATCTGCAAAGCTTAGAGGAAATCAACATTACGTATAAAAAGCCTACCATTAAAAAGGAAGCCGATAGATTGGTGTTTGATGTGGAAAGTACAGCGCTTACAGAAGGCAATATGCTTCAGGCCATACAAAGCACACCTGGGGTGTTGGTGGTAGACAACAGTATTATGGTGAAAAGTGTGGCGCCTACGGTATATATCAATAACCGTAAGGTAAATTTATCTTCTTCAGAATTGACCCAACTATTGGAAGGATCTTCAGCATCCTCTATAAAATCCATTGAAGTGATTACCAATCCGCCAGCAAAATATGATGCTGAGAGCGGTGTGGTGATCAACATTGTGATGGGAAAGAATTTGGTAACAGGTTACAAAGGCAATGTATTTGGCAATTTTACACAAGGGGTTTTTCCTAGGTATAATGGTGGTATGGGGCATTATTTCAAAACTGAAAAATTGAATGTATCTGCCAACTACAGCTATACCCAAAACAAGATCAACAGGGACTCCGATGAGGAAATCAATTACTTTGACAGTAACCGCAATGTGGATCAAATTTGGTTATCCTCGGTAAATAGAAATACTTGGTCTAAAACCCATAATTTGGATGTGTATTTGGATTATATGTTGAGCAAGCAAAGTACCTTGAGCCTTTCGGCCAATACACTTTGGATGCCAGATTTTAAATACAACATCAACAACACCAGTGAAGTGTTTGATGCCAACGAATCCTTAATGTATTATTTTGATGCCAACAACCTGTCTTTTGATGAAAAGCACAATTTGGGATTCAACATGGATTATGTCCATAATTTTAATGAGGAAGGCGAGCAACTTTCGGCAAATGCACACTATACAACCTACAGTTATTCACGTGACCAAAGTGTGAGCAGTAATTATTTTGACAACAACGATCAGTTTTTGCAAACCACCAGTTACAATACCTTTAGCAATCAAGACACAGATATTTTTACGTCCCAATTGGATTATGCCAGAGCGGCTTCTGAAACTTCTAGTTTTGAAACAGGATTTAAGTACTCTAACATTTCCACCAATAGCGATATCACCCAATACGATATTTTTGAAGGCCAGGAAACTTTGAATCCGGACAACTCAGATGCTTTTGATTACAAGGAATCTATTTACGCAGGGTATGTGGACTTTTCAAACGATTGGGATTTATGGAGTTTGAATTTTGGTTTGAGGGTTGAGAAAACCCAATTAAAAGGGATTTCAATCACCAACAATGAAGTGAACAAACAGGATTACTTGAGTTGGTTTCCAACCGCGAGTATCAGTTTTACAGCCTCGGATGATTTAAGTCTGTATACCAATTACAAACGCAGCATTAATAGGCCGGATTACCAGAGCTTGAATCCTTTCAAACTCTATTTGAATGACAATACAGTTGTGGTTGGAAATCCTAAGTTACAACCTGTGTTTATTGACCATGCGGTTATTGGAGCTTCCTTTAAAAACACCTATACGGTAGAGGCCTATTACAAAGTGAACAAGAACAATATTTACGAATTGCCTGCACAGGACAATGCCAATAACATTCTCACTTACGCGCCTGTTAATTTTGATAGAACCCTTGAGTTTGGTTTCGATTTTGTAGTGAATTTTTATGTATCACCTCGTTGGTATCTTTATGCGGTGACGTCGTTTTATAACATTAAGGATGAGGCCAATTTTTGGGGTAATGACATATCAAAGGATCAGTGGTCTAATTACAGTGAGTTGAGCAATAATTGGCAATTTTTAAAGGATAAAAGCTTAAATGCCAACCTTAATTTAATTTGGGTAGGTAAGAATATGCAAGGGTTCAGAATTGTGGAAGATCGATTGGTGTCTAGTTTGTCTATTTCTAAAACGCTTTGCAAGAAGAAATTAGTAGTCTCCTTGATTGCTGAAGATTTGTTTAACATGCAGGACATGGAAGATGCTACAAGGTTCTTGAATCAATACAATTCTCGCTACAACGATGTGGACAGCCGTACCGTTAAAGTTGGACTCCGCTATAACTTCGGAAATACGACCCTTAAATCAGAGACTGAATCTGTTAAAGATCTTCAGGAATTGGATCGTTTGGAAACACAGGAAAATTAATTTTTCTCACAACAAGCATTCGTCACTACAGTACTATTTTATTGGAATAGAAGTGGATTAGCCAAAAAGATGTAATTTTGCACCAAAATGGGCTATTATGGTAAAAATTGGCAATATAGAACTTCCTGATTTTCCGTTGCTTTTGGCACCTATGGAAGATGTAAGTGATCCACCGTTTCGTGCGTTGTGCAAGGAGCAGGGGGCAGATGTGGTGTTTACGGAATTTATTTCAAGTGAAGGACTTATTCGCGATGCGGCTAAAAGTACCATGAAACTGGATATTTACGAGAAGGAGCGTCCTGTAGGCATTCAGATTTTTGGTGCCAATTTAGACAGTATGCTCCAAACCATTGATATTGTTGAAAAGTCCAATCCGGATATGATTGACATCAATTTTGGGTGTCCCGTAAAGAAGGTGGTAAGTAAAGGAGCTGGAGCAGGAATCCTTAAGGATGTATGCTTAATGGAAACCTTGACAGCCGAAATGGTGAAGCGTACCAATTTGCCCATTACCGTGAAGACCCGTTTAGGTTGGGACCACGACTCTATTAGGATTGTAGAGGTTGCCGAACGTCTTCAGGATGTGGGCTGTAAAGCTATTTCTATCCATGGCCGTACCAGAGCGCAAATGTACAAGGGTAATGCCGATTGGCGCCCGATTGCTGAGGTGAAAAACAATCCACGAATGCACATTCCAGTATTTGGAAATGGAGATGTAGACACTCCTGAGCGCGCTATGGAAATGCGTGATAGCTATGGTTTGGATGGCTGTATGATTGGTCGTGCAACCATTGGGAATCCATGGTTTTTCAAACAGGTAAAGCACTTTTTCAACACAGGGGAGCACTTAGCACCAATTTCATTGGAAGAGCGTGTGGAAGCGGCTAGACGTCACCTGCAAATGGCCATCGATTGGAAAGGTGAAAAGTTAGGCGTTTTTGAAACCAGACGTCACTATACCAATTATTTTAAGGGAATTCCAAACTTCAAGGAATACCGAACCAAAATGGTAACCAGTGATGATGCCAAGGATGTATTCGATGCTTTTGATGAGGTGTTGGATCAGTTTTCTAATTACCAGTTTGTCTAACTAAAGCTTTCGATATTCTTCCAGAAGCAATTTTGGAAGCGACCACTCCTAGAAGTCCTACCGTTACAAATACCACAACAAAGTTGATAGGTTGTATAACTACGGGGTAGGGTAATGATGGGGTAATCATGACCAAACTGAATTGCTGTTGCAATATCACTAGAATAAATCCAATCACAATTCCAGTGATACCTGCCAAAACCGTCATTAAACTTCCCTGAAGGAAGAAAATACGCTTTATGGCATTGGTAGGTGTCCCCAAATTAAAAAGGGTGTGTAAGGACTCCTTTTTGTCCAAAATCATCATGATAAGTGATCCTATAACGTTGAACAGGGCAATAGCAATTACCAAAGTGAAGACCAGGTATACAAACAAGTTTTCAGAGTTGAGCATTTTGTTGAGTGAGTCGTTAAGCTCTGTTCTGTTTTTAATGATAAAACGGTCTCCAAACGTGTCGTTTAGAGCTTGTCTTATCTGCGCTTCATTAGCATTTGGATGTAGTTTTAGTTCAATACTACTGATTTGGTTGTCGCTGTAGTTCAATAGAAATTTAGCGGTTTCTAAATTGGAGTAGACATAGGTATTGTCTAAATCTTCATTGATTTGAAAAACCCCTGTATTCACAGCATTTATAAAATTAAAAGCGCCTTTTACAGAAGTAATTTGACCCGTTCCTGGTTTAGGTACATAAATTTTAAGTTGCTTGGCATAATCTAAAACGCCCAAAGACAAACTGCTGGAAATACCCCATCCGCAAACCACTTGATCCGTTCCTTTTTCAAACCAAAATCCATAAGCAACCATAGAATCAATATGGGTCACTTGGGTATAATGTTCGTCAACACCTTTAAGGGTGGCCAATTTTCGTTTGTTATCAAATTCCAGAATAACATGTTCCTCTATGATTTCGGAAAAGAGTGCCACACCTTCAATGTTGGAAAGTTCCAAAGAATCCTGTTCAGTAAATTGAAAGGATTTCCCTTTTGAGGGAAGTATTTTAAGGTCAGGATCTACATAGGAAGTAAACTGAAGACTAAAATCCTTTAAGCCAGCAAATCCCGAAAGGACAATAAACAGGGCGGCTGAGGCAATTACAATACCAGAGGCCGCAATAAGGGTCATGATATTGATGGCATTATTACTGCTTTTGGAAAACAGGTAGCGTTTGGCAATGTAAAGGGATACATTCATGGCCGTAATTTAAGGCGAAAAAAGATAATAATCGAAAAGACAGTACTAAAGAAAAAACCACTCCGAGTGGAGTGGTGATGATTATGATTTTTTACGTTTATCCAGAAGGTCTGGATTTTGTATAGGGTTTTCTTCGCCTTTTAGCGACTTTTCAATGCGGTCTATATATTCCAAAGAATCATCGATAAAGAATTCCAAATTAGGCATACGGCGTAATTGATTTTTGGTGCGCTGTGCCAATTCGTGACGAATCAATGGTGTGTTGGAACGAATACCTTCTAAAAGTTCCTGACCTTTGTCGTTAGGGAAAATGCTTAAATAGACTTTGGCAACGGATAAATCTGTAGTGACTTTAACCTTGCTTACCGAAATAATAATGCCTCTAAGGCCGCCTTTTGTGGCAGCTCCCTGTAATACGTCTACAAGATCTTCCTGTAAAACACCTCCAATTTTTTTCTGTCTTTGACTCTCTTCCAACGTGTTTAGGTTTTATAAATTAGGAAATACACTGCAAAAATAGAGCATATTTGAGGAATATCTTATTTTTAGTCCCATTAAATTTGACTCTCAGAAAGAAAACAAACTTAAAATGAATAAAATAGAACACATTGGTATTGCCGTTAAGGATTTGGAAGTGTCCAATCCTTTGTTTGAAGCCTTATTGGGTGTACCAAAGTATAAAGAGGAAACTGTGGAAAGCGAAGGAGTGAAGACCTCTTTTTTCCAATCGGGTCCCAACAAGATAGAGCTGTTGGAAGCGAGTAATCCAGATAGCGCCATTGCCAAGTTTATAGAGAGGAAGGGAGAAGGAATCCACCATATCGCTTTTGCGGTGGATGATATTGAACAGGAAATTGCGCGACTAACCAAAGAAGGCTTTACTGTTTTGAACCCAATACCTAAAAAAGGGGCTGACAATAAGTTAGTGGCGTTTTTGCATCCCAAATCCACAAACGGTGTGTTAGTGGAGCTTTGCCAAGACCTCAAGTAATTAAAAAAAGGTTTGCAGTATAATAAAATTAGTAGTAATATTGCACTCCAATTTCAGGTCCTATAACTCAGTTGGTTAGAGTATCTGACTCATAATCAGAAAGTCCCTGGTTCGAGCCCAGGTGGGACCACGAAAATAACCCGAAAACCCTTGTAAATAAAGGAGTTTTTGGGTTTTTTGTTTTTAGGGGTTACAACATTGGGGGCAACCATTTCTTGAATAATATTTAATTTATTTGCACCTAAATGCTTGTTGATGCCTCAATAGGCAATCGGTTTTGGATATTTGCATCCTAGATCCATTAAAGGTAACGAAATTCAACAGTTCGAGGGCAGTGTTTTGAAAATTACTTTTTGTTAAATGGAATTGAAGGTGATCGAAATTAAAATCATTCACCACGGTTTCGTATTGCCCTATCAATCCAATTTCCCGTTCCATAAGATATATTCCAGAAAGCATATTTTCTGTGTCGACTTGGTATATTTTGGAATTATACAAAGGAAATAGGGTATTGGTCAACAAAAGATCATTGATTGTAAACTTTGCCACTCTTTTTCTTCCCCAGGTTATTTCTATACTATTCTTGGGGTTATTGATTAAACCTCCAAAGGATTTTTCTATAAGATCATTAATGGAGCTCAAATCTGGATGGTTCAATAATCTAAAGAAATCAATGTTGATCAAAGCCATTTCTAGTGGCTGTTTGAGTAGCTCAGCTACTGATTGGCATTTTCTATAGTCCTTATCGTCAATTTTAAGTTTATGGATTTTAAATGATTCGCCGTATAGCTTAATGCGCAATGACTTCTCCATACAGTTTTGCTAGCCTTGAATTTTGGGGTTGGTTATGAACTCAACTGCAAAAGACGTTTATACACCCGCCAAATGATGTCGTTCACCATTATTATTGCTATTTTCACAAGGCCGTCAAGGTTTGGCGGACATAAGATATACTTTTACACTATGTCAACATATGAAATCCCAAGACGTTTAAGTTTTATTATACAATATCTAAAGGATCGTGAAACAGCCACTAAGGAAGAGCTTCTTCAATTTTTAGAGGAAAAGGATTGCCAGGTCTCTGAGCGCACTTTTGAACGGGACCTCAGCAAGATACGAACGGACTTTGGTTTGGAAATTAGTTATCAAAAGGGAACAAACAGTTATTATATAGACCGCGAGAATAGTATGGATGTGGCTTCATTTTTTCGGTTTATCGAGTTTGTTACCCTAGCTGATGTATTTACGGATGGACTTAAGGACAGTCGGGATATTTTCGGGTATGTCCATTTTGACGATAGCAACCAATTGAAGGGGTTGGATAATTTGGAGGTGATTTTAAGAGGGATTAAGGAGAATAGGCAACTATCCTTCACTCATTACAATTACTATAACGATACCCGTAAAGCCTATACCATAACCCCTTTGATTATTAAAGAATATATGAACAGATGGTATGTGATTGGAGTACCCGATGGTATGGATGAGATCCGCTCTTTTGGGATTGACCGAATGGAACAGACCAAACTGACTGGCTTGAGCAAGATCAAAACAAAAGATTTTGAAGATCAATTGGCCCAATTTGATAATATCATTGGTCTTAATTATAGTGGAAAGCAACAGGAGGAGATTGTATTGAAGGTAAACAATAACCATCTTAAATACCTTGAAAGTTTGCCTTTGCATTCATCGCAACGAGTAGTGCCTGATCCAGAAGATGGCTTTTCGAGAGTGTCCTATCGCCTTATCCCGAATTATGAATTGGATATCCAGATTTTTAAAATGAGTCTGGAGGTTGAGGTGATTGCTCCCCAACGGTACCGAGAGCATATCAAAAACGCAATTGAACAGATTTATAAGAAATATCAGTAATTATGACTACAACCAACCAAAGGTATTTAACCAAATCACGCTTTAAACTGGCATTAGATTGCCCTACAAAATTATTTTATACCCGTAAACCAGAATATGAAGACCAAAGTGAAAGCGATCCCTTTCTAGAAGCCTTGGCAGAAGGAGGTTTCCAAGTCGAGGAATTGGCCAGAATGTATTATCCAGAGGGCATCGCCATTCTTGGAGACGATTGGAATTATGAGCTATTGGTTCAAAAAACTGCAACACTGCTACAACAAGAGAATGTGGTTATTTTTGAAGCCGCCTTTTTATATGAGGGCCTATTTATACGGGTGGATATTTTGGAGAAAAAAGGAGACAAGGTCCAACTTATTGAAGTAAAAGCGAAATCCATAAATGGCCTAACTCACGACAGCTTTATTGGAGCAAGGGGAGGCTTAAATGGTGAATGGACTGCCTATTTGTATGATATTGCCTTTCAAAACTATGTCATCCAAAAAGCTTATCCAGAATGGCAAATCAGACCATATCTAAAATTGGTAAATAAAGATGCCATAGCTTCTGTTGACGGGATTAATCAATGCTTTAAAATCAGTAAAAACTCTGATTTGAGAACGGGAATAACTAAAAAAGAGGGTTTGACCTTAGAAGATTTGGGCACTCCTTTACTAGCCAATATTCCTGTTCAAAATGAAATTGATTTGATTCTTGGCAGCAACCCTTTGTTTGATGGTTTGACTTTTGAAGACACCGTTATCCACTTTAGGGACCATTATCAAAACGACGTCAAAATTAACCAGCCTATTGGACATCATTGTAAGGGGTGTGAATTTTACACAGAAACTCCAACCGATACCCATAAAAGCGGCTTCCATGAATGCTGGACTTCTCAAACACAGCTCAGGCCATCACAGGTAACCCAACCAAAGGTCTATGACGTTTGGAACTTTAGGGGCGCTAAAAAAATTATGGAAAATGGCACTTTGTTTATGGAAGATTTACAGGAATCTGATGTTAATTTGAACCTCGAAGCTGGTAAAATTTCCAATAGCGAACGGCAATGGATCCAAATTGTCAAAACACAGGAGCTGAACAAAGACCCTTATTTTGAACTAGACGGTTTGAGGGAAGAAATGGCTACTTGGGTTTACCCTTTGAACTTTATCGATTTTGAAACTTCTATGGTAGCCTTGCCATTTACAAAGGGAAGACGTCCTTATGAACAAACGGCTTTTCAGTTTTCACACCATATGGTATATGAAGATGGTAGCGTAGAGCACAAAACGGAGTATTTGAATGCCCAAGTAGGTGTGTTCCCAAATTTTGATTTTGTAAGGGCTTTAAAGGCGGCTTTAGAAACAAATAGTGGCAGTATTTTTAGGTATCATAATCATGAAAATACTGTTCTTAACCAAATCTATCTACAACTGGAGGATTCTGACGAAGCAGACAAGGAAGTACTCCAAGGTTTTATACGGGATATTACGCATACCACAGGAAGTAATCCAAATTCATGGAGTGGTGAACGGGATATGATTGATTTGTTTCAAGTAGTGAAAAACTTCTATTATGAACCAGCCACCCAAGGATCTATTTCTATCAAAGCGGTGTTGCCAGCTGTTTTAAATTCCAGTGACTTTTTAAAGGCCAAATACTCACAGCCACTTTCGGATATAGAAGTGAGCAGTAAAAATTTTAGTAAAGACCACGTGTTTATTACCCTTGAAAATGGTAAGGTGAAAAGTCCGTATAAAACCTTACCTCCTTTATTTGACAACTGGAGTGATGAGGATTTGGAAACCTTGGTATCCGACATGGGAATGATTGCCGATGGTGGGGCCGCTTTAACAGCCTATAGTAAGTTGCAGTTTGAAACCATGATGGATCAAGAACGTGAGGCTATTTCCAAAGGTCTCTTGAAATACTGTGAAATGGACACCCTTGCTATGGTAATGATTTATGAGTATTTTTTATCAATTACATCTGAACCTTTTATAAATTGATCAAACTGTTCTTTAATTTTTGATTGAGAAAAGCCATAAAATGTCATTTCGTAGAGACAAAAGCTAATAATTTCCAGTTCATTGAACTCAGATAAAGATTTTGTGCTAATATTCATGCCTAAGCATTCCTGCCATGGCACAAAATCTAAAGCCCAATTTTCTTTGTCTGTAGGTTTTATACTGTAAACATCGACAAATTCTTCTTCTGGGGTACAAACTCGTTCCAATATAATGGTGTCCTTACTTGGAATTGTTTTCATTTTTTGAAGTTTGGAATAAACAAATTCGTAAGCTTTTAATTGATATGTTCTATTTTCTTTTGAAAATAGTTCAATCAAAATAGGTTTGACATCTATCCATTCGTTTTTGCTTATAAGTTCTATAAGTTTCATAATTATTTATTTTGTAGTAAAGTAAATTCTTTACTCCGTCAAATTGTGTCGGACATAAATTTAAGGTTAGTCCGACATGTTTTGGCGAACATATGTTTCACTTTTGTATCAGTAAAAGTTAATGACATTTTAAAACAAATTTCACTATGAACATATTATACCTACACGGACTTAATGGTAGTTTGAGTCCTGAAAAACGAACTATTTTGGAAAGTTATGGGACTGTATATTCGCCATCAATTGATTATGAATCGGATCCTAATAGTATTTTGAGTATAGTTGAGAAGTATCAGGAAATAGATATTAATGTGGTTATTGGGAGTAGTATGGGAGGTTTTGCAGGTTATTATATTTCCAATGCGTTACAGCGACCAGCACTATTGTTTAATCCTGCCATAGCTCATCGCTCGGTGCAACAATTAGTTCCTGAAATGGAACAGCAAAAGAGTAATTTCAAACAAATTGTGTTGGGGTGTGCAGATGAAGTAGTGGACCCGAGGGAAACACTTCGGTTTTTGGCTAATACCGTGGATTTGCAACCAGAATATCAGATCCATCTGCGTAACGATCTCGCACATCGGATACCGTTGGAGGTTTTCGAGGAGGAAGTGAAAGTGTTTTTTGGACAGTTATGTTATTAAGTGAGTAGTGTCCTTCTGCAAGTTTATGATAATGGAGTAGAGAAAAGTGCGCTTATTGATACAATTTCTCAATAAGAAGGAATAATGAAAATGCGTAAAATGTAAGGAAAGCAACGGTGCTCTTTTTTTTTCTAGTTGCGGGTAATTGGGACTGAAAACCTTAGGAGTGAATTTATATATTAGTTTTTATGGTTAAGCATTTTGAGGACCTCACCTCTTTCGAAAAAATGGAACGTCTATTTAGTTATGACTTTATTAAAGAAAGCTTTTTTAAGTGTGTGGCCCCAAAAGCGGTCTTGGATAACATTACAGTGGTTCCTGGGAAACAATATTCAGACGGAAACGAGGATATTCCTTTGGAATATTTCCAAATTAATTCTTCTAATGTTAGTATTTTGTTTTTTCTTAATACTGATGTTCGGTTGCAACAATTGGTTGGAGAAAGAATACCGTATATTAGACAGCGTAAACTTATTGCTGTGGCTCAAAATCAATTGCAACCAGATCTATTGAATTGCGAGATTCGCTCCTTCAGCAAAATTACTTGGAGAGTGGCAATGTTAAAGGATGGGATGTCCTTACGGAATCAGTTTCTGATTGCCATGGAAGAACTTTTGGATGATTTTCAAAATGAAGAATGAAAAACTATTTTTAGATGATGTCAGGACGGTGGATATGGTCTATGACGAGGAAATGGTAGCTAATTTTGATATTGTACGGACTTATGAGGAATTTGTAGGCTATATCATGACAAATGGCTTACCTGACTTTATAAGTTTTGACAATGATTTAGGACTGGATGACCATGGTGAGGTTGCCCCCGATGGATTGGCTGCGGCCAAATGGTTGGTTTATGAGTCAGGGCTTGACTTAAGAAATCTTAAGTTCAAAGTTCATTCTGCAAACCCTGTGGCTGCTGAGCAAATTAGAGGACTTCTAACAAATTATATCTCCTTTTTAAACAAAATATAAAGGCCAAATGGTTTCACAAATGTGAAGATTTATGTCTTTTGAGCTAAAAAAAGATATTTTATAGCTCAAATTTTGACTATATTTGAGCTATAAAGTTGTAAAATATAGCTCATGTCACGAAACATTTGGAATTGGCAGTCTAAAGAATGGCCTCATTTTAGCTATGATGAAGACGCCTTAAAAGCATTGGAACTTCAGTTTTCTAAAAATATAGGCATTGTTTTGGGAGCTTTTAGGCATGTTAGTGACGGTGAACGAGACCAGTTTATAATTGAAGTTTTATCTAATGAAGCCCTTAAAACATCTGAGATAGAAGGGGAGTACTTGGATAGAGATAGTATACAATCATCAATTAAGAGGAATCTTGGCTTAAGCGTTGATAAAAAGAGAGTGCCTCCTGCGGAGTTTGGTATTTCTGAAATGATGGTGGATCTCTATAGAAACTACAGTGATACACTTACACATGAATTATTATTTGATTGGCATAAAATGCTTACCAATGGCAGACGTGATTTAATCGATATTGGAGCTTATCGTACCCATGAAGATCCGATGCAAGTGGTTTCGGGACGGCTGGATAGACCAACGGTCCATTTTGAAGCGCCACCATCTGATGAAATGCAGAAAGAAATGACGCAATTTGTAGATTGGTTCAATCAAGTGCATACGCTAGGAAATGAAACTTTATTACCCCTTGCCAAAGCTGGGATTGCCCATTTATATTTTGTAAGCATCCACCCATTTGAAGATGGGAATGGACGTATTGCCCGTGCATTGGCAGAAAAGTCTATTTCCTTGAGTATTGGACAGCCCGCCTTAATTACCCTTTCCAAAACCATTGAAGCCCATAAAAATGCCTATTATGATGCTTTAGCTAATAATAATAAAAGGTGCGAGGTTACGGATTGGCTACTCTATTTTGGCCAAACCATTTTGGATGCCCAAGAGGACACACTCAAACTTATTGACTTTATCATTGAAAAGGCTAAGTTCTTTGATAGGTATTCCAAGCAAATCAATGAACGCCAATTAAAAGTCATCAACCGTTTGTTTGCTACGGGTCCACAAGGTTTTATAGGAGGGTTAAGCGCAGAAAACTACACCCGAATTGCGAAAACATCAGCCTCCACCGCTACACGTGACCTCAAAGACTTGTTGGATAAAGGTATTCTTTTAAAAACTGGAGCTTTAAAAGGGACTCGGTATTGGTTGAATATTAAGTACTAATATTTCAAATAAAAGGTTAAATAAGGTTTAATTTAACCTTTTATATTCTGCATTCAGTGAGTACAATGCTCAAAGTGTGAATATATCTCTTAAAATCTAGACAGGAAGAATTCGATATTTGCAGGTATTATCCATGTATTTGTAGGTTAATTCACCTTTGGGTTCAATAAAATTTGATACTTTTAAGTGGTAATACTATTGGTCTGCAAATATGAAAAACTTAGATACCCAAATAGAGATTATTGAAGCCTCTCATTTAAAATCAAAATTGAAGGAGATAGATGGCGATCAAAATGATCGTATTCGTTTGCATAGGGCTATAAGTTGGCTGAAATGTTCCGAAGAGCAGCATGATAATCCAGATTTAAAATTTATAACTCTTTGGATTGCTTTTAATGCTTGTTATGCCCACAGTGATGCTCATGGTAATACGCTATCCGAAAAAAAGCGTTTTAGAGGTTTTATCAATAAGTTAGTAGAGTTCGACAAGGATGAAAAATTCTTTCAATTGTTGTGGTTTAAATTTTCAGGTCCAATACGATTACTGATCGATAATAAATTTGCTTATAAGCAATTCTGGGATGCTCAAAGAGGGGAGAAGGTAGATTGGGAAACTCTTTTCAAGCGGTCCATAGTAAATTCCAGGAACTATTTGGCTCACCAGCAGGTATCTAAATTATTGGAAGTTGTTCTTGATAGGCTCTATACGGTCCGCAATCAGTTAATTCATGGGGGTGCCACTTATCAAAGTAAATTAAACCGTTCGCAGGTAAATGATGCCAGTCAAATTTTGGAATTTTTAATGCCTATCATCATTGATATTTTAATTACTAACCATAAGGAAGACTGGGGGCAAATAAACTACCCAATTGTGGAATGAAAATTGTTTTAAGGGCTTTAAATTTCTTTGTTCCAAAGAGGTAATTTATTATTTTTTAAATGTAAGAGGGCTAGTAACTTTTCTTCCAAAGGTCTAGGGATATCATAATTGTGATGCCCATGAGTTACATACCAATTAACAATTATTTTGTCAATGCCATCTTCTTTCATTTTCAGTGGCCAAGATTTGCGACGAGCCTCACCAAATTGTTTGCCTTTTACAATTCTGCCTCTTAAGCCATCTTTTCGATGTATAATTTCTCCAGACCGTCCTTCTCGTCCTGATATTCCTATATAAATCAGGTTGTCAAGTGTAACCTCATTGGCGAAAATTATGTATAGTCCGCTATTAATTCCTTTAGGAATATTGCAAACGCTATTTAGGTTATCCGACTGCAAAAACTCAAAACTTCCTTGATCCTTATATTTTTCAAAGTATTTAAACATCTTAATATCCCCAATCGTTATGAATGATAGGCAAACTGTTTAATTCGTCTCGATAAAGCCTCCACTTAGGCATGAATTCATTCATTAGTTTGATGAACCTATCATTATGATTTCTTTCATGTAAGTGTACAAGTTCATGTACTAGTATATACTCCAAACAAATTTGAGGTTTCTTAGCTAACTCTAAGTTTAACCAAATTCGTTTTGCATCGGTATTGCAAGCTCCCCATTTGGTTTTCATTTGCTTGATACCCCAATCATTGGCTTGTACACCAATAATATGTTGCCATTTCTCTATAAGTTCAGGTAATTGAAGCTTTAATTGTTTTCGGTACCATTCCTTCATCACCTTAGATTTATCCTCTCTGGCAGCTCCGCTTTTAATTTTAAGAACTATTGTTTTTGTTCCTGAAAGCTCTACTTTACTGTAACCATCATGTTCTATAACCTCAAGGATGTAGCGTCTCCCTTGAAAATAATGACTTTCCCCAGAAACATAATCTCTAACTGTTTCCCGAGCTTGCTCCTGAAAATTCTTGACATGTTTTTTTATCCATGCTAGTTTGCTTATAGCAAATAATCTAAGGACTTCTTTGTCTGTTTTCTGTGGTACAGCTAACCTTATTCTTCCATGAGGAGGATAGACCGCGAGATGCATATTCTTGATGTTTTTACGTACCACATCAATCTCAATATTTGCTATTTGTAATGTTTCTTCACTAGTACTCATTCTGGGCTTTTATAATATCCATCAACTCCATTACTTTTTGAGGGTCTTCAACAACCTTACTTATGGCTATTCGAAGCTTTTTCTCTTTAATGCCACCATCTCTCCAACCGTCTAGTTTATTATAGTTAACGGCTTCATCCAATAATACTGTAAGCTCTTCATCATTGTCTAAGTTATCATAAAGAGCTTGCTTTGCTCTTGTATCAATTGATGATGGATAATTGGAGCTAGATGATGGGGTAACTATTTTATCAGCCAACTCTTTTATCTTCTCCAAGTATTCTTTATAATCTAAAGCTTCTTGATTTCTCAAGGCAATGATTTCATCTAAGAGTTTAGACATTTTTTCATAATACTTCGGATTGGTTTGAGCTTCTTCATTAATTACCTTTCTTACATTATTTTCAATGGTCTCTGCTACGGCCTGTTGTTTGCTGTTTCTTTTTCCTTCAGGACTGGCGTCTACTTCAGCACCAAGCTTAACAATAAGTTCTACCAAGGTTTTATTCTCAAAATCCGATATCTTTTTACTGGCGTTGGCATTCAAATACATATCCATCAATTGACGCATACCAGGTTCAAACCTTTTAAAGTCTAAATAATCTCCACTGGCTTGTTTTATGGTATCCCTTAGATCTGAATAATATTGGACTTCCTCTTTGATTTTAGCAGCTTCTGCAATAGTAAACCCAAGCTTTTGCATTTCATTGGCTACATTGGAATATGCCCTAATTAATGCCACCACTGCTTTATAAAGTGTCGCTCTTTTCTCTTCTGTTGCCTTTATATCATTTGGGTTTTCCGTATTCCCACAGAAATATCTAATAAATGAGGGTTCATCTTTAGGATGCACAGGTTCACACATGGCTCTTACAACTTCCAAAGCCGTTTCTAACCTTTCCTTACTTTCTTTATGCCTATCTTTTAATAATCCCTGTACATCTTCTTCATCAAAATTATCGAATACTTCAGAGGTATAATCCGTAATGGATTTCTGGAGGCTTTTAAAAAGGTCTTTATAATCTACAATATAACCGTACTCTTTGTCTTCTGTGTCCACTCGGTTAACACGGCAAATCGCTTGAAAAAGGCCGTGGTCCTGCATTTTCTTATCAATGTATAGATACGTTGCCGAAGGGGCGTCAAAACCAATCAAAAGCTTGTCTACCACAATGAGCAGTTTCATTTTGTTAGGCTCTTTGATAAACTTTGCTTTAGCTTCTGATTCAAATTCTTCAGTGGTTTTACCATTTAGCATTTTGGTATACACCTCATATTTCAAAAGCTTATCGGTAGGATTATCTTCTCCTGTTGCTTCTCCTTTAATATGTGCATGATGGGGCTGATATGAGGTAATAATAGCACATTCCTTGAACCCACTATTTTGAAATAACTCATAGTACTTACAGGCCTGATAAATAGAACCCGAAACTAACATGGCATTGCCTTCGCCTGTTGAAAGTCTAGGTTTTATTTTAAAATCTTTTATGATATCGAATACCACTTTTTCAAGCCTAGATTTTGAACCCAAAACCTTTTGCATGGTGCCCCAACGCTTTTTTAGCTCCACTTTGGCTACATCTGTTAAGCCTTTTGTTTCTGCATCAAACCATTCATCAATACTTTGCTGGTCTGTAACAAATTGCTCTACATCTCTGGCCTCATACAACAAATCCAAAACAACACCATCTTCAACCGCTTCATCAAACTTATAGGGGTTGCCAATATATGGTCCAAAAACCTCTATAGATTTTTGTTTGTCTTTTTTAAGTAGTGGGGTCCCTGTAAACCCAATAAATAATGCCTCTGGTAAAATCGTCTTCATGGCGTCGTGAAGTTTTCCAGACTGTGTACGGTGACATTCATCTACAAAGACATAGATATTGCCTTTTGCTTTAAAATCACTCCCCAAATTTGCTTTAAGATCTTCTATGTAGGCATCATAATCTCCTTCTTCCTGTTGTCTACCAAACTTATGAACCAAACTACAAACCAACATCTCTGTTTTATGATTCAATACATTGATTAAATCCCTGCCGCTTTTGGTTCTGTAAATACTCTCATCTACACCAGTATATAATTTTTCTATCTGGTCATCCAATTCTTCACGATCAGTAATTATGAGTACCCTACTATCCCTAATATTCTCACGAATCCATTTGGTTAGCCAAACCATGGTTAATGATTTACCAGAACCTTGGGTATGCCATATAATCCCTCCTGTTTTTGTATGGATGTTTTTTTGGGTTGCTTTAATACCAAAAAACTGATTGGGACGGCACAGCTTTTTGGTGCCTTTATCGAACACCACAAAATCATGAATTAACTCTAGAAAGCGCTCCTTTTGGCATAGCAAATACAGATGCTTATCCAACAAATAATCAAACTCTCTATCGGACTCTTCTTTCCACTTTAGATAATATTTCTCAGAAGTTTCAATGGTTCCATACCTAATACCCTGAGTATCGTTTCCTGCCAAAACAAATTGCATGGTGGTAAAAAACTTTTGAATAAACTCAGGCTTTTGATTATCCAGGTTTTGCCTGATGCCTTCCTCAATGCCTACTTTACTGCGCTTTAACTCAATAACACCTAATGCAATGCCGTTTACATAAATAACAATATCTGGACGTTTTGTATACGTTCCTTTTACTGTTACTTCTTCAGCAATGGCAAAGTCATTTTTATCTACATTCTTCCAATCAATTAACCAAACGGTTTCCTTGGGCTGACTGAGTTCTTCTCTTACGGATACCCCATATCTTAGTAATTGATATACTTTTTTATTTGCCTCATACAAGCCGTTTCCTAAATTTTTAGCTTGAGAAACCAACTCGTCGACAGCTTTATTAGCTAATGAATTACTATAGCCTCTTTTGATGAGGTGTTTTTTTAGAATTTCCTCTTCAATGGGTTGGTTGCGAACGTCATCCTCCCAATCACCTAAATACTCGTAATTCAAAACATCCTGGAACATTTTGACTACCCGATTTTGAGATTCTCTTTCTGGCTTTCCGATTAAATTCATTGATAAGCTTATTTTACAGGTAATTGACTAAAGAAAAGTTTAATATGATCTAATAATACAGGGATTTTGCAGTCCTTTTTCCAAATATTAAATTCATCTATAGAATATAGTTGGAAAGGATTGCTTTCTAGTATATGGATTAACTGATCTGGATATTTAAATTGTATTTGATCTGTATTATAAAAGGATATCTCAGCCTGTTCCTTGTTAAAGCTAATTTTCAATTGATACTCAACTTTTTTGAAGTTAAACCCTTCAAAAATGATATATGATTTAAAATCATCTGCTTTCTCTTCAGTTGAATAGGCTATAGTAAAAGGAGTCTTATCAAGCGATTCTATGTGTCTTAAATAATAATCATGAACAATCATTTCTTTATGCTTATGATTTCTTTGAGATGCATTATACAGCAGTATATTATCATCTTCCTTGTAAATAAATCCTTGACTACAATACTCCAACAGCCTTGGATTTTCAATAAAATATTGCCTCCAATCGGAGATTTGGGTTTTGCTAGTAATAGCTGAAAGGGATTTTTTTAAATCACTAGATTTAAATAGCTCATCATCAAAAAGCTCTTTTAAATAACTTCTCTCTTTTTCATACTCTGTTTTGCTATATCTAAGTAGTCTTTTCCAACTGTAGTCACGAAGATTTTTACTGGTACTTAAAAAATTCATTCTGTACCTGGAAGCATTTACTAAGTAATTACCTTTGCTCAATACAGCTCTTTCTAAATTATATTCTGAGTTTTCATCGGAATTAAAGAAGTTGAAAACAGCAACGCCTCTTTCTTTATAAAAATTAAATTTCTTGTAATATTCAGTATCTTCCTCAATGGACCAGTAACAATTGTTATTGCTTTCAAAATATTTGATAATCCCAGAAAACTCCAGTAAAAAACCTATTTGACCTTTAAAATAACTATGTTTTTCAGCGTCTTTAATTGTTGTTTCCCAATCTGGATGCTTTAATATAAGATGCGCTTTAATGCGTTCTTCTAAGATTTGGGCACCTACATAAAATCCTATTTTTAAATCCTCGGAAATTAAGTGATTTAAAATACTGTTACTTTTAGGTAGTAAAGACAGCACTTCTTTTAAGCCTTTTACATAATCCGAGGTAGTATCGAATTCCCGATTTTCAACCAAATTATAAACAACCCTTAACCATTCTTTTAAACTTCCATGATTGCAATTAGGTTGGTTTAAAAACTCGATAAAAGCATAAAATAGAATTCTCTGTTTTGCTGAAGCTTCATTTTTAAAAATGCTTTTTAATAACTCGTCTTCGCTAAAAAAAGAGGAATTGAAAAAACTGGTTTCTTGGTTAGATAAAATATCCAGAGCATCAATTAAATTCAGTAACGCCTCTTTGGTAAGTGCATTCAAATTTTTAAATATGCTAAATGTAAAATTATCTGTATAATCTGCTCTTTTTTTTGCAATAGCTGAACCAATCAAAAATTCCAGGTTTGGATCCTTTTCGTCTTTTGTATTTAATGCATATTGATTGGTAAATATTAAACGAATGAAATTCAGGATTTCTGTGTCAAAGTTATTCTGTTGTTTGTTTCTGTGTTTCCAGAAAAAATCTGCCCATTTAGTATCAATTTTGTACGAAAAATAATCTTTTGTAGATACCTGTGTTGTTAAATCATTATTTAAGTTCAACGTATATAGTTTGTTGTCCCAGTCTATTCCTTCAATATATTGTTCAAGTTTTGCTTTAAAATTTTCAAAATCTGTTAAAGGTTTACCTCTTGCATTCATTTTTAGATACAAGTCATCGGTCAGTGAAAATTTTTGAAGGTTTAAAAATAAAAAGGTGATTACAGGATTATCTGTATCTATTAATTTATAATAAAAATCAGGATGATCGAAAAACTTATCATGAATAGCATCCAGCATTACTAGCATGGACTGTATGGTTAAATCGTATTTCCAAGAACTAAAATACCACACATTGTTTTTAATAGTTTTGGATAAACTGTTATTTTTTTCTTGATCGGGTTCCAATAAATCTTCTAGGTCAATGTCATTGTTGAGTAGGGCATCACAAAATTCTTTAGAACTTGTTCTAGTTTGATAGGTAAACCTGGATTCATTGTTATGAAGCATTACTTCTTTGAAGGCTTCTAGATTTTCGGATCTGAGTGCTAAATACCAATGTAAGAGGAATAGAGTAGTTAAACGTTGCTGTCCGTCAAGTGGTGTGAAATTTTTGGTTTCACCATTAGTAAGACTTCCATACACAAAATCTAAATCTCTGTTTGGTTTCCCTTCTTCCAAATATTCAAATAATGCATTTAAAAAGCCTTCTCTTACTTCAAATTTGCTCTTTCGACCTTGAGCATAATCTCGTTGTATAATAGGAACTTCAATGTCTAAGGAAGATTCTTTAAATAAATTATAAAAGCTGGTTCTTTCTGCTATTTCTTTACTTGCTAAATTGTTCATGGGCTTGTTTTAATTTAGATATTTGGATAATACAGATTTTATGGCTTTTAAATAGTCTTTTGCGTCATCATCGCTCCAATACATAATTTCGGAAAGGTTAGTGCTATAGGACTTTAAGAATACATTTTTAGTGCAAATTGGTACAAACACACCTGTCATATCATTTTGAATAATGGTATTCCTTTTTATAGGGAACATGGCGTTGCCATAGCTTCTGTTTGTTTTGGCATCAAGTAGAGCTAAATTGTTTATGCCGTCTTTATCAATAGGTTCATTTTCTTCCTTAAAAGCTTTTTTTACTTTGTCATAAAGCTTAATAAACTCTCCATCTGTAACTTTTTCTTTTTTCAACAGCTCAGTAAGTTCATTAATAATGTCTTGCTGAGAGGTTTGTTGAATTTTATTGAAAGTTTCAGATTGCCATAAATTTCCAGTTAAATACTCGTAAATATCCTCCATCCATTTTTTTCTTTCATCAGAGGCAATGGTTTTGTCTGTTTGAGAACGGATATGCTCAATATCCCAATTTTCAGTTTTAAAACGGTGGAATGGGAATTTAATATCGGTATCGTTTGTTGTTAATATAGTCTGTATGTTAAATAACAATAGAATTTTTTTGATAACGGGGTCTCCATAAGACAGGTTTTCCAATTCAAAAGATTCTTCCTCGTTTTTGTGTTTCGGAATAGCTACACTCTTTACTAAATCGTGTAACTTATCTTTAAACTGAAGTTTTGTCTTTGTTTCAGAATACGTTTTGATACTTTTTATAGACGTGTTAAACGTTATTAAGTATCCAATTAAATGGAATAATTCCCTATCGTTAAACCATTCATCAAAAGTTAAGAAGTACTTCTTTATGTCAAGCCATATTTTACGAACATCTGGTTTATGGTCTGCCGTTTGAATCGAGGCAAAATCCTTTTGAAATTCATAAAAGGTATAATGTAATTCGGCATCAGCAGGTTTGTTTTTCATTAAATCGAAAATATATTCTATTCTATTTTCGTAATGGAACCCTTTTTTTGGTGTATAAATGAAATACCAAAATGCATCATTTTGTAATTGCTTTTCAATAGCATCCCATTCAGATGCGATTTGGATTTGCTCTAAACTTGCCTCAGAGGTATTAAAATTATCCCTTTTTAGAAAAAGAGCCTTTATCAGTTCAGCATTTGTTAAGGGAATCTTACCTATGTTTAATCTAGTAAAAATGTCTATTGCATATTTATTAGAGGTGTTTTCTTCCGTAACATCATACCAGATTACCTTTACATTTTTACCAGTCTTGTTATCATTTAATAAGGTTGTTAAGAAGTTTATTTTTGCGGTACCATCTTTATCCGTAAACCAGTTTTTTACAGCTGTATGGACTTCGCAAAAATGAAAATAATCTATATTTTCTTCTTGCCTCTCAACATTAATGTTGTTTAAAAATGAGGAACTTTCTTTTCTTGTTTGGTAATGAATTTGGTATTTTTCCTTTCCAAAAAAAGCTAATCCTTCTTTTAAAAAATCAAGAATTATAAAAAGTGTTGTTAAACGTTGTTGGCCATCAATCACCTCCCATTCGAATTCTTCTGTTTTTGGATTAAGATATTTGGATACAACAATAGGTTGCAGGCAATAAAAGGCATCTTTAGTCTGATTCTCTGCATTTGCTCTAAATTCCCAAATATCATCTAATAATTGTTGTACTTGAAGTGCTTTCCAACGATACCCTCGTTGATAGGAAGGGATAAAATATTGTTGTCCAAGCAGATCGTTAATGGGTTTAAGTTCCAGGTTTATTTGTTTCAATTGTTTTGTGGTTGGTAAGTCTATTTCCATATTGTATCAATCTTGTTTTACACGTTTAAAAAACTGTTCATCCTTTTTTAGGTAAAAGGATTGATGGCCAAAGCTAGTATACTCCTTTTGCCAGGCTTCTCTAATAATAGGGTGGTTATTGTACCAGGAGTTCATGCCTGCTTCCCAGGACTGCCATAAATCGTCGTCGATTCGTTTATTTTTATACCAATAAAACTCTTCGGCACAGAGATTAAAATAATCGTTAAGCTTATACCTCCATTTATCGTATTCCAGAGGTTCATGTTCCATTAACTCCTCCAAGGATTTGTATTTGGTGATTTTCTCCAGGTAGCCATTAAAAATGTCATATCGTTTATTGAACTCCCCAAACAGCTCTTTTTGGAGTTGGTGGTTGGATATATTTAATTGGTTTTTATTGAATTTTCTGGTAGAAAACCAAACGGCCACTCCCAGAAAGCCTGTAACGGCAATACTGGCCATGTTGGAATAAAACTCCCAGTTTTCATAAAAGGCGATAGCGCTTACCTCACTCATACCAATCTCGTTTTACCCGTTAACAATTCCTGCATCATGCCTTGTTTAACGGCTTGGTATTTTGCTTTTTTAGTTTCCAATTGCTCAATGTCTTTATCCATATCTGATAGGATTTGTGCAATGGCTTCTTGCTCTTCCTTCGATTCTGGGATGAAGATTTTTATTTTACTAAGTGTGTGTTTATTTAGACTAGGAACACCAGAGGCTTCATTGTAATCTTTCCAATTAATCAATAAGAATTGGTAAAACATATATTTAGGAATACAGTTTGTAAAACCAAATGTGTAAAACAGGGTGTCTACAGTCCAGAATTTTCCTTTGAGATAAGTTGGTTTGTCTATAGTACCTTTCCTTCCTATTCCGACTGATTCACCTTCATATAAATAGTCATCAACATAAGTCATTACCCCTCCAGTTCCATAAACAGGAATTTCTCCATGACCTAAATGTTTGTAGTCCATTCCGCTTCCGAAAGTTAAAAGCTCCCCCAGTTCTTTCTCAATCCACTCCCCTGTAAAACCTTCCAAGCGTTTACCACCTTTATGTGGCGGTGTTAACAACTGCTGCATCGCCCCTTGTTTGATGGCTTTCTTTTTGGTGATGAGTTTATCTAAAGACGTTATAAGGGCATCGACATCGCTTAAGGCTGTGGCTATGGCTTGTTGTTCTTCTAGGGTTGGGGGGAGAGGAACTAACCAATGAATTAAATCACCAACATTAATGTGTTTCATTGTGGTTCCTGTTTCTAATTCTACCAACCTTGCTCTGCCTGTTTTGGAATTAAAATACTGAGCATAAAACCAAGGGTATGCCTTATTAAAATTAAAACGAGATATTATTAATGCATGACAATTACTGCCTTCAAGCTCTTTTGGAACAATGGTCGTCAAACCAACATCACCAGTTTGGACAGTTAGTAAATCACCTTCTCTGAGATTGGATTTTTTATTTTTTTTATGAAATTCTCGTGTTACTTTTTTTATTCCTGTAAAATTAAAAGCATTTTCTTTTACGTTAAAGCCTTGTATATAAGTAACTCCATTTCTAGATTCTGTATAATGAGTTTTTGCCGTACCTACGAAGCCATTTGTCATCATTGTAGTAAGTTCATTCATCGGGACAACATCCCAATCTTTTGGAATTACCCCAACTGCAGATTTTTTATACCCAATTTTTTTCATTAGCTCCATACTAATCCCATCTTTTCAAGGTGAGCACTTACTTTATCTTCCAAAGTCTTGGTGTGGTCATCCAATTCACCTAAAGTGTTTTCATAGCGTTCTGCCAGTTCCTTAATTCGTCCTGTTAAGCGTTGGGAAATGGCATCTATTTCGGTTTGTATGGCCGTTTGTAAACTGGTTAGCCATTTGTCGTCTACTACCAAACGCCGTACTTCGGCTTCTGTGAGTTTGCCGTACTGTGCAAGGGTTAAATCGTCCAGTTCTGTGGCCTTGGCTTTTATAAGCTTCTTTAATTTGGCTTCCGTTTCAAACAATTGCAGTAAGGTTTTGCCAAGTGCAACGGCTTCTTTTTCATCCTTATTCGTCTTATTGTCTTTTAAGAATTTTGTTAAGGTGGTTTTGGTAATGGCACCTTTGTCATTAGTAGCTTCGGCCAGCAAGCCATCCTCGCCAGTGTGTTCTTCACCATAAGCGGTTATTTCGGCCTGCGTACTTTCCAGTTCGGCTTCCTTATCCAACAAAGCTTGATGTTCTTCTGCCAAATAGCGATTAATCACCAATGCCTTTGGTATTAAATCGCAGGTCCAGCCTTTGTCAACTTCCTTGCCTTTACTGTTCTTTTCCAAGATGCGTTTGGTTTTGGCTACCCAACCGTCTTCTACCAACATATATACATCATCTTTCATGGTGTCGTTCCAGTAATCCAGTAGGTGTTGGTACACATCGTAGCGCCCAATAAGGGGCTTGTTGGAGTAACGTTCCAGTAAGTCTTCGGAAACGGTTGTTATAAAGGTTTTTGGCTTAGTGTTTTCGTCAATAGCATGTAATCTATCATTGTTATTGGTGACATATTCCTGGAACAGGGTGTCTAACTGCTGGTTGTATTGTGTAAAATCTGCATGCTCGTAAATGGTAGCCTTGATTTCTGACTTTTCAACATTCAATTTCGAATAGCCTTCGCGAATTGAAGAGAATAGCTCTTTTTTTAGATTCGGATACACTTCCCAATAGCCCTGTAATTCATTGATGTCTTTTTGAGGAATGCCCCCATTTAAGTGTGCATTTAAATCCTGGACATCTTCTTCTTCCTGAGTGTCGATATATCTAGGAATGTTTAAATTGTATTCATTCTTTTCAATCTCACTGTAGGGTACAAATCGAGAGAACTTATCAATTTCCCATTGGCGGTTAAAGGCATCCACAATTTTGTGAATGTCCTGCTCCCGTAATCTGTTTTTATTACCGTCCTTGATAAAGCCTTTGCTGGCATCGATCATGAAAATGCCGTTTCGGTCTTCGGTATGTTCTTTGTCAATAACAATAATACAGGCTGGAATACCTGTACCATAGAACAGGTTGGCAGGTAAACCAATAATGCCTTTGATCCACTTGCGTTCCAGGATGTTTTTACGAATCTCGGCTTCTGCATTCCCACGGAACAACACCCCATGAGGCAAAATAACAGCGGCTTTCCCAGTACTTTTTAAGGAGGCTACAATATGCAGTAAAAAGGCATAATCGCCATTCTTTTCTGGAGGTATGCCGTAGTTTCTGAAGCGGTTAAACTCATCATCCATAGGATTGATGCCGCTTACCCAGTTTTTTACAGAAAAGGGCGGATTGGCTACTACAAAGTCAAAGCGTTTTAGGGAGCCATCAGCTTCCTTAAACTGAGGGGAGGCAATGGTGTTTTTCCCCGCAATTGTCGCTTCAGGATAGCCATGCAACCACATATTCATAATGGCCAGTCCTTTGGTGGCAATGTCTTTTTCCTGTCCGTATAGGGTTAAACCATTAGGGGCTTCATCGGCCACTTTTAACAAGAGGGATGCCGATCCACAGGTTGGGTCATAGGCTGTAAATGATGGCTTATCGGCTTTGTGTACGTCTATGACTTTAGAAAGGATTCGAGACACTTCGGCAGGGGTATAGAACTGTCCTTTACTCTTACCAGACTCGGTAGCAAAATGGCGCATTAAATATTCGTAGGCATCTCCTAGAATATCGTCGTCTTCGGCACGATTGCCCTTAAAGTCAAGAGCTGGATTTTCGAATATGGCAATTAATTTCGATAGCCTGTCCACCTTATCTTTTCCTTCACCAAGCTTTTCATCGTCATTGAAGTCGGTTAATTCCATGGCGCCCTCTAATCCATTGGCTGCAAATAGAGGTCGAAGAATCTCCTTGTTGATACGATCTCCTATGTCTGGTTGCCCTTTTAAAGCCACCATATCGTCAAATGAGGCACCCTTAGGAATGTCTATAAGACTCATTGTGTCCCCAGCATACTTATCGCTTACATACTTTACAAAAAGCATGGTAAGTACATAATCTTTGTATTGAGAGGCATCCATGCCGCCTCGCAATTCATCACAACTTGCCCATAACGAGCTATATAATTCGGATTTTTTTATCGCCATTATTTATATTCTATAAAATTCTTTTATTGATAATTCTGTTTTTGAAGCATGCCACAACAATACAACTAAATCGACCGTATTTGCAATGAAAAGTGCCACTAATGTTGTGGATTTTTGTTTAGCTATTGTTATCGCTTTAAAAACAACAATTTGCTTAACTATTTGAAAGGTAGGGTTAGAAGAAATAAACGTATGATACTTTTTCAATGCAGGGGTTGGTTTGGTCTAAATTTACAAAAAAAGCCAAGAAAATAATGTGGTTTACCGTAATGCTTTTAGCTAAAATATGCGCCAGTTCTATTCTGTTTAAACAAAAAAACCGTTAAAATAAGTTTAATTTAACGGTTTTGGTTTTTTGAAGAGGTAGTATCTCACTAAGTGTGTAAAGTTTAAATATCGGGAGGTTGGGCTCCCGATATTGAATATTTAGACGCTTCCCACTATTGTTGCTCAAGGAATTTTGGAACCTTTTAATATCTGTTCTGCCTTTTTTCGGATGCCTTTATCGGCATTAATAAGCGTTGCTTTTGTCAACTTTAGATCGATATTGTTCCTTGAAACATTGTTTGGAATTGCTAGCCACTCTTCCATCCTAATTTTTCCTTTGGATTGATTGATGGTCCGCAAGGTTACAGATACATTTTCTGGGCAATTAACTACTTCTGCTATTTGCTCATTAGTTAATTGGCCTCTATAGGTCATAAATACCTCCTCTGCTGATCGGATATGTTCGTAATCATATCTGTCTCCACCCCGCAGCGTTTCACCTGTGTAGCAATCTATATACAATGCTAAGCCATCACCACCTCTATTTAAGGCTTCTTTTTGCATTTGAGCCTTAACTTTGGTAAAGACTAAATCAATCTCGGTGCGGTGGTAGGGGCGGTCTTTTACAAGTCCTATCATGTTTTAAATGATTTTTTGTAGCTCCAAATTGTTTTTTTGACTTGGTTTGAAATCTATCATTCTTTCAAGTTGTTTCATTTCTGTAATTTGGGATTCAAGTGTATTCTTTTCTTGCTCCTTTTGGGTTAGTTTCTGGTTAACCTCATTGATTTTTGATTCTTTGTTGGTTTTTTGGTTATTTGCCTCATCTAGAGTGTTTTTGAGGGGTTTGATAAACTCGTCGACTAAAAGGGTTTCAACATTTTTCATAAAATCTTTAAGATTGTTGTTGATTCGCTTTTCTAACCTTTCATATTCTATTAGGTTAAATATTTCATTTATGCTATCTCTCCATTTCTCTTTTTCATTCCCAAAAAGTCTAGATCCCCCTTTTAAAACATAGGACATTGGATTAATAATATTTATTATTTCAAAAATATCATTCCAAATGGATTCACTTTCTTGTTTTCGTTCAATAAATAGATCCGAAAATTGTGTGTCTACAATATTCTGATTTTGAAACCTTGATTTTACAGATCTATTGAAATCTTTAAGGTCGAAGTCGATAAGGAAACGATCTCCAATCATATCACAAATATCATCACTGAATTCCGTGCAAATTTTTATGGTTTTTTCGTTGACTTCTTTATTAAACCTATCTATAGTTCTATTTGAGTTTTTTTCAAGTTTTCTGAATTCATCATCTATTTTGTTTTGTAGTTTGCTATCTTTTCTGAACAAAAAATTATGATCTTCAACATTGTTCAAAATCTTTTCTCGATTTTTATCAACAATATCTTCTAATTCATATTTGAAATCTTTGAAATGTTTTCTCAAGGTTCCCTCAATTTCATCATTTATGTGAATTAGTTTTTTATGAACACGTTTCTCAAGCTTGGAAACTTTATAAATTGTATCCTCGAGTTCATCGTCTGGCATTTTGAGAATCTTTTGCTCATTGCGAAGGTTAGTAAGTTTAGTTGTAAGTTTGTCTATTTCATTCTCCCCAATTTGTTTAATATGATTGATTGGTTTGCGTAAAAGAATTTTGCCTTTGGAATTTAAAACTATGTCTTTTATAGCGTCCTCAAACTCTTTCATTAAACTCTTCCCGTACATTTCCGATTGAGAAGTAATTTCAAAAGTGTCCAGAGCCTTTGTGTAATGGAAGTTTAAGGTCTCATTGGAACGAATTCTCTTAATATCTAGCTTTGACATTAAGGCCATGTTGGCAGAAATCAACATAGGCTTAGTCTCTTTTATAAGCTCACTAATTGTACTGTTGTGGTACTCGTTGCACGCATTAAGTAAGCAACTTTCAATGTTTGCAATCATATTAGATTCCAACTCGCCCTGTGCATAATTGATATCATATTTGTTTATGCCGATTAAAAGCTTGCCCACGCCGACCGATCTTACTTTGTTGAAAATAATATCTTTATCTGTGGCGTCGAATGTTCTACCAGCATAAGTAAGCATGACTACTGCATCTGCTTTTTGTAGGAATTCCACGGTGCGCTTTTCGCGAGATACGATAGGGTCGTTAAACCCGGGAGTATCTACAATTTCTATCCCTTTTAGGTAGTCCAAAGGATATTCAAGTTTTACAGCTTTAGTAATTGATATGTATTTGCCTTCCGCTCCTACATATTCAACTAACTTGTCAATGGTGTCGGTTTTTGTTTGTCCCAAGAAACTTTCCAGTTCATTTTGTATTGGTACAGACCTTTGTACAATTTCCTTTGCTGCTTTTATTTTTGCATCATTATTAGAGTTGTCTCCAGCAAATGACAATAATGAAGTTTGTTTAATATCTTCCCATTCTTCCTTGGTGTAGAATTCTGCTTCCAGTTTTTCTTCTGTGCCGTAAGTGATTGTTGCTAGAGAAGCAGTCATAGGTGTGGTTGCTGCGGGGAGAATTTCATCTTTAAATATCAGTGCGTTTAAAAATGTCGACTTTCCCGCCTTCATTTGGCCAATGACACCAATAGTTAACTTTTCGTTCTCAATATTATAAATAAAAGTGTCATGCTGCTCCTGGGTAATCCATGATAGTTCAAGAGCCTTTTCAGCATATTTTCTGAATTGTATCTTTTTGTTTTGAATATCTTGAAATAAATTAGTTTCCATTGTGTTTAAGTTTTGTGTATTCATTGTGCTTTTTGTTGAGCTCTTTTGAGAGAAAATTGAGTCTATTTTGTGAATTCTTAGCCTCTTGTTGCGCTTTATATATATTCTCTCTTTCTTCAATTGTTTTCTTAAAGTTTGGAATTTCTTTCTTCACAAATATTGAATCACGGTCGATATTTTGAAGTAAACTATTAAAACTGTTAAGGTCTTCGTTTTCAATTACAAGTTTTGTGGCACTCCAACCGAATAGGCCATTGTTTTTTTTAGCTAATCCTTTAATGTCTTTTGTGTTGTTGCTAATGTTTATATTGGCATTGTTGAAATCATAAATTTGCCTATCTGCTTTATTTTCACATTTGTTAAATTCTTTATTTTTACTATTGATATCTTTTTTAAAATGTTCAATTTCTTTTTTCAGAGACTCATTAATGCGTTCAATTAAATGGCTATTTGTACTAGCTTCAATTTTATTGATAGGCTCCATTAGGATAGCTATGTCTTCATTTTGGGAGAAGCGTAATATCTCACTATATTCGATTTTATTCTCATTAGCTGTTTTGGCAATCTTTGCTTCTAAATCATCTAATTCAGGTGTACTCTTGGTATCACATTTGTTGATGATAAAGTAGAGAGGTATTTCATTGAGATGTTTTTGGATAACATCTAGTGAAGTTTGATTAAGGTCCCCTGTATTGGCATCAATAACCCAAAATAAAGCATGGGATTCTCTTACTACTTCAGTGGTTCGGGATATTATTTTGTCACTATTGGAGGCAAATCCAGGAGTGTCTAATATGGATATTTTATCAAGATTTTTATTTTTATAGCTAAGTACAAAATATTTTATTAACGAGGAGAGATTAATTTCATCAAGTACAGATTTTGTAATAGTTTTAAATGCCTTACTGTCAACAGATTTTAGCTCATTACCTGGGGTGAATAGCTGTGTTTTAAAATCTACTCCGTATGAAATATAAGTAGGAATAGCTGTTGTTTCTTTACTGCTTGTTGGTAGTAATACAGCGTTTGGGTCATCTTGTGTAAGAATGCGATTCACTATTGAAGTCTTCCCTGCTGAGAATTCACCAACTATGGCAATTACCTTTTTATTATTAAGCCATGTTTTGCGTTCTGTATTTTCCCATTTCCAAGCCTCTTCGGTTATGTTGTTGAATTCAGGAATGTGTTTGAGGTAAGGTTTTACTTCATCGTTAATAAATGTGACAATTTCATGGGATTTGTTCGCTAGTTCCTCAAAGTTTTGATTTGATATTTTTTTAGCATTTAGGATTGAATTAACTAACTCTAGGGTTTGTTCTTTGTTATTCAACTTTTCCTTTTTAGTTTCTAACTCTGTTTTTAAGCTTTCATTTTCTTCTGCCTGCTTTCGAAATTCTTTATTTGTAATCCTGAGACGATCTTCATGCTCTCTCAGTTCTTCATTCAATTTGGAAATTTTCTTATTGGAAGTCTCTAGGTCATCTTCTAGTTCCTCAATGTCATCCTCCAATTTTCTGATTTTTGCTCTAAATTTAGTGTCGTCAACTTTGTTTTCTTTTTGGATCACAGCAATCTCTGGACTTTGGTCCATCCGTGTTTTTAGTTGATTGTGAGAGTTGCCGTTAATTGAAGGAGCTTCAAGATTGTACCTTTGTTCTTGGACTTCGTTTTTAAGTTTTCCTAAGGTTTCATTTCCATTGGTTGTTTTTTTGATATATTCAGAGCTATGATCTTCAATTTCTAATTTCGGATCGCTTTCCTCTTGGCTTGAAGGGGTGGTCCTGTTGTTTTTAATTCTATAAAAAACGATAAAAACTAATGAAGCTACGACAGCGCCTGTAATGAGGTAAACAACGTTTTCCATAGTTTGAATTATTTTGTCAATTTTTGTTTCAATTCTTCGATTTCGGACTTTCTTTCTGCATAAAGCTGTTCGAAATCATTAAGTTGAGTTTTGTATTCGGCTACTTCCTGTTGTAATTGCCTGTTTTGTTTCTTGAGTTTTTCTAGCTCATAATTGGTGTCTTCGAGTTTGTTCTCGAGCGTGTCATTTTTCTTTTTTAGCTTGATAGAGGATTGGTTTATATCTTCTAACTCATTGTCTTTATGACGAAGTTCTGATTTAAGATTGTTTAGTTTATTTTGTAGCTCGCTAACTTCATTATTATTGGTATTTGACACGACAGAAGACTTGCTTCCTTGGATGAGGTTGCAAGCTAAATAGCCTGCAACCGCTCCTGCTCCTAAATATATTATTCCCATGTTGTTTAATTTAAGTATTCAATATATCCCTTGTAGTTTTGAAGGGTTTCTTTTAATTTTTCCGTTTCAATAATATGTAGCTCCTTTAGCTCTTGAAGAGCTTCCGATTGCTGGTCAATATATTGCTTGGCTTCATTTTTTAAGTTATTTTCAGATTCTTGTAAAATTGAAACAGAAATATTGTCAAGTTTGGATTTGAACTGTGGTAACAGGCTATCTTCAATATAATCCTGAATCATTTTGCGTCTTTGTGGTTTACCCCAAGAGCCGTCTCCAGCTTTACTTACGAACCTTTCAACAAATCCTTCTTTTTCGGAGTTGTTCATCATGGTGTCTATTTTTTGTTCGTATTGATTTATCGCATCATAACTTTGTTTTGCGGATTCAATGTGGCCTTGGATTTTTTGTTTGGCAGCCATTAATTTTGCCATACGCCTATTAGATGCGATACTTGCAACATCTGTGGCGGCATCGACTGCGTTAATTGCTGTTGCTGTAGTGACCGCTGCCCCTGCAGACCCAGCTGCAGTAGCTCCGGAAGCCGCGGCTATTGCTGCTGGTGCTGCCACTATTGCTGCGCCAACAGCGGCAATGGCGCCGCCAATTTTCAGTCCCGTAGACCATTTTTTAGTTGTTTCTTTCCCAGCGCTATAAAGGTCTATACCGTACTCTAAACTGCTTATTTGGAAAGCTGATACATCTATGTTCTCTAAAGTTCGAAGACTTATTTCTGAATTTTGACCTTTTTTGTTTTTGGCTACTTCAATAAAGCGAGATCTAATCATGTTTTGATATTCGGCAAAGACAATTGTTGCAATGCTATTTACAGCAGATTGCGCTTTGATGTCCATGTTGGCGTCTCTAGTTTGGATTATTCCATCTAGTTTTTCTGAAATTGCATTTTCAAATTTTCTTGATGAAATCCTTTGAATGTCATTTGCCTCCTGATGCATATCGGAAGATACTGAATCGATAAAGTTCATTATTTTATCAAGTTGCCTAGATTTATCCTTGAGTTTTTGTTCGATTTCAGAACTTGTGTTACTGTTTTTAATTAACTCTTGAATATATTCTTTCATGTATTGACAAGTTGCTTCGACTCTATAATCAAGAACAGAGGATACTATCTCATTTTTTTTGTTGTATATTTCATCTAGCAGGGTGTAAAATTCATCTAGTTGATTTTCCTGGGATGAAATGGTAATCATTTTGTTAATAGGAAATTCGATATTCTCCGAGATGTATGTTTTAATTGCGTTAAGTTCTTCGCTTGTTTTGGTATCCGCTTTAGTAATTACCAAGAAAATGTTCAGATGCGTTAACTTTTGTACTGTTAGAAAATCTAATAGTGATTTTGTAATTTGTTGGTTAGCATCGATGCATAATAGTAAGGCATCTGCGTTAGGCAAGTATTTGCTTAAGGCTTCTTGATGTTTTGGATCATTTGATGAAAGCCCTGGAGTGTCTACTATTATTGTTCCTGAATCAATTTTTTGACTAGTGTCGTAAATTTTAATTTTCTCAACGCCTTCTAAGTTGTCATTCTTGATCGTGGTAATGTCTTTAATGGTGGTAGGTTCTCCTTTGAGAGAGATTAGTTCTGCATGCTCTTGTTCATTCCCAAAATAAATTTCGTAAATTACTGAGGTAACTGGTTTCGAGGCAGTTTCAAGTTTGTTGCCTTCTGTTAATCTGTTAATAAGAGTTGTTTTTCCAGAACTAAATTCGCCTACTATTGGAAGGACAATGTTTTTGTGTTCAGATTCAAATGTTTTTTGAATATAAGTCAATTCCGATGCAACATCAATTAAATTTACTTCTGTTGCTATTTCGATGAGTTTGGTTAGGTCTTTCATTTTTATAATTGTTCTTTGGTAATAATTAATTGTAATTTTTGTGTTTCAGCCTGTTGTTGGCCAAAGGGTTTTAATACAAGACAATTTTAAGTTAGTATTGTGTCCAAATAGATGGATGTTGATAGGGTATGGCTCGTTAGAAAACTGACATTTGCAGGCGAGCTGCTTCCTCGAACATAAGGACTGTTTATATGGTTTTGTATTCCAAATATCCAGGGCTTAAGTATCCCTCTGCTTTTAAATCAAGTCCATGAACACGAAGAAAAGCCTTGTGGATTTTTTCTGCTTCATCAAAAGGGTTAGAAAACATTGAACTTATTTGTACGCTTAGACCGCGATCTACGTATTCTCCATTTAGGTTAAATGGATGTTTGGTTTTGACTTCAAAAGTAGCCATATGTATATTGGTTTTGGTTGGTTTAGCTGGTTCTGTTGGGATCCTGGGTTTTCAGGAAGTCAACAGCGGTTACAATTTAAATTTTTTTTACTAAATAACACCCTACAAATAGAAGTAATATCTTACTTGTTGTATGTTAGTTTATTAGGGTTGGAGGTTCGTGAGAATTTCCCAATTTAGGTGGCTTAATAAGGATTGTTATGCGCGTTCATTTTTGAACTTTTATCCTATTTTAACTATTTATTAGTTATTCATCTAGATATTTTAACAATCCAGTTATCAAAATAGATGTTCCTACGCCAATTAATAAGGCTGTATTTTTATCGGAATTTGTGTGCTTGGCAATCGCTAGGGATGCCATGGCAGATGCGGATACGATTTCGTTAATGGATTGTAAAGTGTTTTGAATTGAATTGTCGTTTTGAAATGTTGTTTTAAGTGCCATAAGATGTTGTTTTTGATGTTTGAGCAAACTTAAAACCTTATTTTCCCATATTTTGGGACGGCTAAAAAAAAGATATATATTTGAATTATGAGTACAGCAACAATAAGGCATTTAAGGATACTGAAACTGTTGGAAAACAATGAGTTTTTAACAATCCCAATGGTGGAGTTTGAATATCAAAAAAAAGGAATAAAGTATGGCAAAAGTCAATTTTACAGGGATATTGATTTCCTTAGGAATAGGGGGTACTGTATAAAAAATGATAATAATGGCTCGTTCACATTGGATAGGGATTTGACCAAAGATTACGATTTTTTGTCACACTATTTTAAACATTTGGCAATGGCAGCTTTATGTGAGCGGGCTGTAGAGCTGGATTCTGATTTTTTAAGGTACATTCAATTCGATAGAAATAGTAATACGGTTTCAAATTTTTCCATATTCACCACCATTTTTGAAGCCATATGTAACAAACGTTCCATAAGTTTTTCTCACCACAGTTTTTACCATAAGGGCAAGGTAGAGGAGTATAAGTTGTCTCCCTATTTTCTAAAGGAGTATAAAAATAGGTGGTATGTTGTGGGTGAAACTAAGAAAGGGATTAGAGCTTTTGGATTGGATAGGGTAAGTGGTTTGGTGGTGAATGATGAGGTTGTGCCTTCGAAATTCGAGAAGGCAATGGAGGCGTTTGAGAACACGGTAGGCTTAAACCATAGCGAGCATGATTTAGGAATAATTCGGCTATCCATAGATAGTAGCCAAAGGCCTTATTTGGAGTCTTTGCCGATCCATAGTACTCAGAAAATATATGAAGATAAAAATGGAAGGTTTGAGCTTACGCTATTCGTTAAATATAACTTTGAGTTGAGGCAGGAGCTTTTAAAATATGGCAGTTATCTAAAGGTGCTGGAGCCTGAATGGATTCAGGACGATTTTCGAAATGAACTCAAAAAAGCACTTGAGCTATATTGATAAAGCGATTTAGGAAGTGGTTTTAAAAAAGTCGCTACTGATACTCCCAAGGAAATTGGGTGGAGTTGTTTTGCTGGATCATTTGCTTTAGCTCGTAAATGGCTCTATTGAGTTCTGCGATGTCTTGTTTTGTTGCGGGCAGGGTGTGGGGCGCAAAGAACTTTTTTGTGCCATATTGAATAGCATCTGCGGCTAGATTCCCTATGGTGGAGTTGGAAATTGCGGGAAGGTTGATTTTGTTTAGCTTTTCATTGACTTCATTCAGTTTGGCGTCCATTTCCTTTGAGGGGACTGCTAGTCCTGTTTCTTGTTCTTTATTTTGTTCAGAAGACTTTTGATAATGGCCTGAAACGTATTTGTAGTTATTGCGTTTGTAGCTAGCTAAAGTTTTGCAGCTGGCGCAGCAATACAGTTGATTGCGGCGCCTGGCTCTAAATTTTTCTTGACAATGCTTGCAGTGTTTTATGATTTTCATGTTACGATTGTTTTACAAGTTTCTTGAAAATATCACTCTTTTTGTAGTAGACACGGTTTCCTAAGCGGTATGAAGGGAGGATGCCATTTTTTCTCCAGTTCCATAAAGCTTGTTTGGAGCATTTAAGAAATGCAAGGGTTTCTTCAACCGACATTAACTCTTCTTGGTCTTGAACTTTTTCAAGTTGAGTCTTAGCTTGTTGGAATTCTTTAAATTTTGCTTCCACAGCATTCGAAATATGGTTCGAAAGCTCTTCTGGTGAAGTGTTGTGGATGATTATTTGACTTGTGTGCATTTTACTCTATTTAATTGGTTTGCTGATGCAAAGGTTTAAATAAATGGAGTTTTATCGGGTGTCATAGGGTATTGATACCTAACCTAAACGTCCAGAATTTGGAATGTTAAAATCTTCATTGTCAAAAGATTCTTTAAGCTCTATGTGCTTTTCGGAATCGGTATTTAAGTAGGCTCTAAAGGTGTTTATGGATCCTTTTTGTAATTGAAAGGATTTAAGTATTTGCCTAGAAAGTTCTGTTAAGTTAATTTCATTGTCATTTCCTATAGGCGGAGTTATATAACCTTGGTCGATAAAGGCTCTTACAAAGAATGCTAGATGGCTAGGTTTACCGTTCCATTTAAGTTGATCAGGGTTTTCTAGAGAAGTGTTTTCCGTTAAGAACTGCTTTGTTATGTGTTTTCTTTCACTTAAGTCTTCTTTTAGTTGGCCAAAGGCTGCCTTATGGTAAAGAAGGTCTAATGTGTAACGATTGTTTTTTATTGTGCCCTCAGTTTCAACAAAACCATCTTCTAAAGGGTGTTCGTTGTAAAAGCTTCCGTTGCCTTCGAAAGAAGGTCTGCAGTTATTGATAATGTTTTCTATCAATGGGATGACTTTAAGTTGTATGGTCTTTAAAAATTTGGCGGGATTCTCTGAGTTCTCATACTGGGTGAATAGAAAATCCTCTAACTCCAAAATATCGATGTCAAAATAGCCTTTTTGCATAAAGGCCATTAAGTAGATGTCCTTGTCTAGCTTTGGAAGATAGTAGTTGTAATTGTTTAGTAGGTATTCAGGTGTCGTATCGTTGTTTGCTTTACGATCTTTGTAAGGGGTCTCGTCGATGGCAAATATATTTTGGTACATAATAAATAAGTTGGTTTAGATTATTGAAAAAAGGAAGAGTCGGCAATTTTTACAGCTCTTTCCTGAGGGGTAACTTTAATGTAATTATAAAATTCCTTTTCGGTAGTATGTCCGCTTAAGGCCATTATATCTATAACGGGCATTTTTGATAAATAGGCATTGGTACAGAAGGAACGTCTTGCTGTGTGGGTTCCTATGAGATCGTATTTGTTTATGGGGTCTTCCTTGATGTTGCCGCCAATCGTCTTTTTTGTGATGACGATATCTTTGATTTTTGCTTTCCTGCCTACTTTTTTAATGTATTCATTAATTTGTTGGTCAGCCATTTTTTTTGGTAAACTCCCGTTGTATCGTTCTTTCATTATGGATTTTATTTTTGGATGAACTGGGATAAAAACGGTCTTTTTTGTTTTTTTCTGATATATTTCAAATACCTCGTTTCCATTGAAGGTTTTGATGTCTTTGGTGGATAGGCCGTTATAATCCGAAACACGTTGTCCTGTATAATAGCCTATTAAAAAAATGTCTCTTGCACGTTCCCAATCCTTGTTAAAGGAAAGATCTAAATTGTATAGATCGTCAATTTCTTGTGTAGTTAAATATATAGAGGTTGTTCTTTCGGAAACACGTTTAAAATCACGGTGTTTGTATTTTAAGTTGGAATTAATGCCGTCTTCCGTAGCTCTGTTCATCAAGGCTATGATGTTTTTAATGTGTTTTCCAATGGTGTTTAATGAGTAATCTTTTTCTTCTAAAAAGCTGACAAACGAATAGTAGAACTTCATGTCAATTTTGTCAAAGTCTAATCCAAAATTGTAAGCCTTGTTGAAGTCTTTTAGTTGTTTAATGGTCTGCTTGTATGCTCTTACGGTGATAAGGTTCAATTTCATTGCAGAAGCACTAATTTGATTGCCTTCGTGAATTTTTACAAACTCATCGGCGTAGCTTAAAAAAGTAATTGTAGGAGGGGCGGTTTCCTCTTTCCTTCCCATGATGTCGTCATATATGGATTTGAGCACCAATTTATTTTGTTTGTCATGGTCTTCGAGGATAGAAACCTCTTTGATGAACTTAGATTTTATTTCTAAGAGCCGACTATTGATTTCTTCCCTGTTATCGATTGTGGATATAGATCTTACTCTCTGGTTTCCGTTGTCCCAAAATTTTGGAAGGATTTTGTATCCAGTAGAATATTTTAGACGATTCCCTCTTCCAAAACTGTATTCAAAGAGGATGGGTGTCTCTTTTTTTGACGTTGTTTGCTTCAATCGATACGCGACGGTTCCTGTTGTTAATTTTATATTACTCATCTTACAAGATTTAAAAAAGGGGGCAACATAAGGGGCAACAATTTTGTTTAATTTATTGTAATCCAAAATTACATAAAATATTTCAATAATCGCCAAAACCTTTTAAAATAAGGGCTTGTGGCGTTTGTTTTTATAAAATGGTGTAACGTAGATTTAAGTAAAATATGGTCCAGGTGGGACCACAATTAAAAAGCTTTGCAGTGATGCAGAGCTTTTTTTATTCCTATAATAACGGTTGTTATTTTTGAATTTTTCTGTATGGTTGTTTGGATTTTTGGCTGAGGTGTCTGAACTTGACCTTAGGATGACCTTAGGATGACCTTAGGATGGAAATAGTGTTTTAAACAAGACTAAGCTATAATGACTATGAGTCATTGGTTGGTTTGTTGTCTTTTGAAACACGAGGCATTAAATCTTCAATAACCTTGATTTGGTTTTCTGGTTTTTTGGACTGTTCCAAGAATTCAACAAATTCTTTTGAGAAAGATTGCCGGTGGATTTGCCACCATTCCTGTATGCCCTTAAGGTGAAAATAGGAAATGATGGTATTCCGGTTGCTTACCCAAAGCCAGGGCTCCAGGACTTTCATCTTGTTTTGGTAATAGAGGTTTTCCCAAATGCGGAAGAGTTGGATGTACAGGAAATTGGAGGTCCTTTTATCGTCTTCATTTAGGGTGTTCCAAGACTTGGTGCCTTTTTCGAACAGTTTTCCAAGGTCTTTATCCGCAATTAATTGGTGGAGGAACTCTCTGTTGGAATTGGCAAAAGAGTCGTAGAAGTTGGAGCGGACGGCCAGGGTGTTCTTTTTGATTTCTATGGCAAGAAAGATTACCGAAATGATGAGCCCAATGGATGTTAATAGATTGATTGCTAACTCTAAGCTCATGTTGTACAATGTGTGCTGTGGGTTAGTTTAGGGTGGTTTGAAGTGGGTGTACCTTAGTCCCTTAAAGATAATGAATGTGTGGCGATTTTTGTGGGTTGGATGAGCTTGTTTTTACATCCCCTTTGGTCCCCCTTCGAAGGGGGAGTTGGTTTGTTATATTACCTACAAAATAATTTCCACATATGCAATAGGTTGACACGTTGTGACACATACTGACACGTTATGACACATAGAGACCTGTTAAGACCCGTTGAGACCTCTCCTGACACACACTTGCCATTTTTAAGGGGTTTTGTTCGAGGATTGCTCGGGGTTTGTTCGTGTACGGCTTTGTCATATTTGGTTGAGAAGGGACTTTGGGCGAACAATGTCTTATACAAGTTTAGGTAATGGTAAGTGAAGTGGTTTGAAGGAGGTTTTCATATGAAGTGATTTGTAGGTGAAGTGGAGGTGATTTTGTAGGAAAATAAATTATGTTTGTCATGATGATCTCAAGGTTAAGCACTAGAATTATACATATATGATAGGATTGTTGTTAATTTCGGCAGTGACACTGCTGTTTTGGATTATTGCAATTTTAAAGCCCAACGAAACGCAGAGTAAAGAAAAGGCGACTAAGAGAGATGCTAAGTCTACAGTAGGGGCCGGGAATGATTCCGAAAGTACTGTCGTATTATCTGGTGAGAAAACAAAGGAGGGAGGTCTTATTTCTGCTGAAGAAGCGGATGAGCAACTAGCAGCCATTGCAATTGCAGCCCGAAACGTTACACCAACAGTTATAAGTCCTAAAACGGAATTAACCCCTAAGGAAGAAGTGCTGCCTAAAGAAAAACTAGGCTCTAAAGTAGTGTTAACATCCGGTTTTGAGAATGGGAGGTATCGTGTGTTTCAGGAGTATGTTATTGATGGCAAGCACTACACTTATGGGTTTCCAAAATCCAATTGCCCAGATAAAAGGGTTTGGGTAGGTCTTGGAAAGCGGGAATTGGAGCGTATATCTATTAAGGAGACTAAAAGACGACTTAAGGGAAGGCCCATCCCTGTACTAGTTTATTATCGCAATGGATTTGATAGGGATTTTAGCGTGCTGGATGATACCTATGAGGAAGATGATGATTTCGAGTTTGATTTTGATGATTACGATGATGACTTTGAATTTGATTTTGGGTATGATGACTATGATTCCGATGATGTTGGAGGTTATGATGACTTTGGAGGCGGGGATAGTTATGGCGGTGGCTACAGTGACTACGGTGGCGATTTTAGCGATTATGGTGGTGGCTATGCAGATTCCGGAGGTTTTGATGGTGTGGCTGACTAGTTGTTTTCAGTCTAAAGGCATTCAAATAATTATTCTAAAACCGCTCCAACACACTTAACACATCTTTTTTATAGCTACGGCTGATGGACAGGGCCTTGTTTTGAACGATGATTTCGTCGTTGGTAAAGGAGGCAATGTGCTTGATGGCGATGATATAGGAACGGTGGATGCGCAAAAACTTCTCTGAGGGCAGTTTGGCTTCGATAGCGCTAATGGTTTCGCGCGTGACGATGGTTTGGTTGCCCAGATGTATTTTAAGGTAGTCGCTATAGCTTTCAATATAGGTAATGACTTCAAAATCTATTTTTATCATGCGTCTGTCGGCCCTAACAAACATAAAGTTGGGTGCTTCTGTTGGAGCTGATGGGCTAGGGGTGTTTTCGGTATGGGTTTCAAAATAGTTGTTGACGGCCTTTAATAACCTGTCAAAGGAAATGGGCTTTAGAAGGTAATCAACAGCTTGTAGCTCGAAGCCTTCTACGGCATAGTCCCTATAGGCAGTGGTAAAGATGATCTTGATGTTTTTGTTGATGGACTTGGCAAAGGCAATCCCCGATATTTCTGGCATGTTGATGTCCAGAAACACCACATCTACTTCCTGCTCACGAATGCACTGAAAGGCCTCGATGGCGCTGCTGCAACTGGCCACTACGTTTACATTGGGGATTTTGGACAGGTGGGTCTGGATGACTTCCCTGGCAATGGCTTCGTCATCTACAATGATACAGGATATGGTGTTTTGGTTGTGCACGTGCTAGTGTAACTGTAGTTGTAACTGCACCTTAAAAATATCACTTTCATTTTGGATATGCAGGGTGTAGTTGTCTTTATACAATAAATTAAGTCGTTTTTTGATGTTTTCCAGTCCGATGCCTTTTTTGGAGGAGGTATGCCCTTTTTTATGGGTGTTGTCTATGTTGAAATGCAGGGTTTGGCCTTGGCACTCCAAGTGGATGTTGATATGGAGCTTGCCTTGGTGTAGGGTTCCGTGCTTAAAGCTGTTTTCAACAAAGGGCACCAATACCATGGGGGCCATGGTGAGGGTTTCGGGGATGTTGTTGCTGGTGAACTGCAACTTCAGGGTTTCGTTGAAGCGCATTTCCTCGAGGGCAATATAGTCTTTAATGTGCTCTATTTCTTCTGTTAGTAATACGAAGGGTTTGTCGGCCTGATACAGCAAATAATCCAAGAGGTTGGAAAGTTTTAGGATCATTTCTGGGGTTTCGTCGGCCTTTCTAAGGGCAAACCCGTACAGGGTGTTGAGGGTATTGAACAGAAAGTGGGGGTGGATTTGCATTTTGAGGTACTGCAGTTCCTGTTCCTTGAGCTTAAGTTGGGTTTCCAGAATTTGGGTTTGGAGCTTTTTGGTTCTTTCGGCATGTTCCAAATTTAGCTGCAAGAGTTTGTAGGCGCTTACCAAAATGACAATTAAATATACGCCAGAAGTTACCAAGATGATGTTTTTGGTAACGGGGTTCATCTCGTTGTAATTGAAGTGGGCCAAATAGATCAAGCTAAAGAAAATGGAAAGCATGATGAGGTAGCCCGAAATGATGAGCGTGTAGCAGCTATACAATGCAAATTTGCCGTAGCGTTTGGGGATTAAATACTCTGGAATGAGCTTGTAAATGGACACGTAGGTGGTGGCGATGGTAATGGGCATTAAAAAAGCCGAAAACAGTAGGGCGTTGTGGAAATCTTTGCTTTGTGAGCCAAAGAAATAGGTAAAGAACAGCAGGACCAAGCACCAAAATAGGAGGTGCTTAAGGCTGCGTGCCAAGGTTTTTAAAAGGATTTGTTTTGAAAGGAGGCTGCTCATTACCTTACAATGATACAACACTTTTTGGCAGGATGGTTGCTTTTGTAGACGGATGACCAATTTAGCGGGGGATTCGACCTACGGTTATATTGGGAGCTAATTTGGTTGTTCGTCGCATTTTGGATTATCTTGTGCCTGTATGGCGTAAGTTTGGGGTGTATTCATTCAAAAAACGAACGTTATGAACCCTTTAGCAATGTATGTTTTCAATCGCTTTTTAATCTTTGGCTCTATTGTAGACCGTTTTAATGAGGGTGGTCCGCTTATGATGTCGCTTATTTTAATCTGTTTTGTGTTGTCGCTGTTCTTTTTGGCGAAAGGCTTTATGGGCTTGAAAGGCCATTTGGAGCAGTCCCAAAAAATGCTGCGTTTGGCTATCGATAGCAGCCTATTGGGCCTGGTGATTGGCTTTTTGGGCTCCATTATTGGTTTGATTATGGCCTTTGATTCCATTGAAGCCATGGGCGATGCCGAACCTGCTATTTTTGCTGGTGGCCTAAAGGTGTCCTTGCTTACGGCTACTTTTGGCCTGTTTACCTTTGTGGTTTGCCGCTTGGGCATTTTGGTGTTGAGAGGTTTGATTGCCAATCAAGAGCCTAAGGCTTAACCTGCTTGTCTTCACTTTGTTTTAATTAGAGCTCCTTTATTGTTTATGAGAATTTTTGAAATCCTCCTGTTGGCGGCAGTCACCCTATTGCCTTTTGCGAAGCGTCCTTTGCTGCGCCGCATCCATGCCGATTATGCCTTATTGTTTTTATGGGTGTTGTTGGCCTTGCACTTGATTGTGGAAGGGTGGCGCTGGCAGATGGTCCCGGCCTATGTGTTGTTGGTTTTTATTTCCTGGAGGCTGAAGGTGGTGGATGGTTTTGCCCCCGTAAAGTTCTCGTGGTTTCGAGGGCTTGGGTATGTTTTGTTGTGTTTGTGGTTGGTAATAGGATGGGTGCTGCCTATAGTGTTGCCGGTGTTTTCGTTACCAGAACCACGAGGCTCCTATCAAGTGGGGACGGCTTTGATTTATGAGCAGACCGATAGGGACGAAGTGATTACCGAAGCCCCCAACGATAAAAGGGAACTGTTGTATAAGATTTGGTACCCCAGTGAGGCGGCTATCACGAATATGAAAGCAGAGCCTTATGTGGACAAAGCAAGCCGGGCGGGGTTTGCAACCAAATACGGCTTGCCGCCAGCGGCCTTGGATTATTTGGATAAGGTGCAGACGTATGTGTATCCGGGGATTTCGGTGGCTTATGGACGCTTTCCTGTGTTGTTGTTTTCGCACGGGTATGGCTCGAAGGCCACAGGGTATTATGCCTTGTTGACGGAGCTGGCCAGTCAAGGATATATTGTTGTGAATATGAATCATACTTATGAAAGTTTGGGGGTGAGCTTTTCGGATGGGCACTCTGCTTCTTTTGATTATGATTATCAACGAAGGATTTCGGCGAATGCCATGGCGACTATAGAACCGATTGCTACAGCTTTTAAACAAGGATTGAATTATGAGGAGCGGCATCCTGTTGTTAGGGAGGCTATCAAGGATTATTTTGAAGGCGCTATTCAAGAGCGTTGGGCTGAGGATGTGATAGGCACCATAGATTTATTGGAGGAATGGAATGCCAAAGGACCACTTAAGGGAGCCTTGGATTTGGAACGGCTTGGGGTTTTTGGGCATTCGGTAGGAGGTGGTGCGGCAGGAAAGGTAGCCATGAACGACAAGCGCATAAAGGCCGCGGCCAATTTGGATGGGATTCAGTGGGGGACGATGATAGACAGCAGTTATCATGTGCCGTATCTCTATCTCTCTGCCGATTGGCCTGCAGAGCATGAAGATATCAATGCCCATGTGTATGCCCATAAGAGTCAAGATTTGTTTTATGAATGCAAGCTCCTGCAGTCTGGACATCCCAATTTTATGGACATTCCGTTTATGGTACCCGTGCCTGCGCTGGCTGGCACTGGAACTATCAATCCTTATGAAGGCATGGAGATAACCAGTAGACTAGTCGCTTCTTTTTTTGATACCCATTTAAAGCAGTTACCCAATACTGAGCCTGAAAAGCTGAGTGCTATTTATGACTTGTTGGAACTGCGGGTTTATGAGGGAGGATTGACAAGGTGATTTTTTTGAAGGGTTCGGAATTTTGAGTTGTTAAGTAAATTCATACATTTTTATTATCTTGGTTTATTGCATGGTATAAAAAACCGAGACCTATGAAACACCTTGTATTCTTATTTGGATGGACCCTTTGTTCAGTGTTTTCAGTTCAAGCGGAAAATGATTTGGATGTAGTGAAAAGGGAGATTGAAAGCCTAAGCCTAATAGAGCAACAGGCTTTTAAGGAGGGTGATTGTGAAACCGTGATGTCCCTGATGGATGCCGAAATTACGTTTTATGCCAATGGCAACCCCTCGCCTCCAAAAAGTATGATTGCTATTTTCTGCGAAAAGATTCCACGTCCCTTTCCGGAGCCTTCAAGTGAGTCTCTCACGGTGTATCCTTTGACTACCGACAGTGCCTATGTTGTAAGGATTATTGCATACGATAAGAATGAACAGGTAGAGATTAAAGAAGTGGTCACTAAAATTTGGAAGAAGGTAAATGGCGAATGGAAAATTGTGCATTTGCAATCTACGGTAAAGGAATTTCCGAAGAATAAATAAGAGTTCAATATAGATGAAAAATTCAAGCTCCTATTCAATGCAAAATAGGAGCTTGAATGCTTAAAATTAAAATAGTCTACCAAATTTTAACGCGCTCTTCAGGTGACAGGTATAAAGAGTCTGTAGGCTGTACGTTGAAGGCGGTGTAAAACTCTGGAACATTTCTAACAGTGCCATTTACACGATAGTTTGCAGGCGAGTGTTCGTCGGTGTTTATGAGCATGCGTAAGGCTTCATCTCTCATTTTATTTCTCCAGGCCTGTGCATAGCCTAGAAAGACACGTTGATTTCCAGTAAAGCCATCCAATACGGGAGCCACTTTACCTCCCAGGGCGATATGATAAGCCTTAAGGGCAATGGATAGGCCTCCCAGATCTCCAATGTTTTCGCCTAGGGTGAATTCGCCATTGACAAATACATCGGGTAGGGCTTCAAAGGCATTGTATTGTGCTACCAAATTTGCAGTACGCTTTTTAAACTCTTCCTTGTCCTGATCGGTCCACCAATTGCGCATGACCCCATCCCCATCAAAAGTACTTCCCATATCGTCAAAACCATGTCCTATTTCGTGGCCTATAACAGCGCCGATAGCACCGTAGTTTACGGCATCCTCAGCCTCTAAATCAAAAAATGGCGGTTGTAAGATGGCTGCGGGAAAGACGATTTCATTAAGCGTTGGGTTGTAATAGGCGTTGACTGTTTGTGGGGTCATGCCCCATTCGGTTTTGTCTATGGGTTGGCCTAGTTTGGCCAATTCCCTGTTGTATTCCATAAGGTCTGCCCTTTGCAAATTGCCGAATAGATCGTCTGCTTTGATGTGGATATCGTAGGGTTTCCATTTGTCTGGGTAACCAATTTTTGGGGTGAATTTGCTCAATTTATCTAAGGCTTCTTTTTTAGTGTCGGCACTCATCCAATCCAATTCGGTAATACTTTCTTTATAGGCTTTTAGGAGATTGGCAACCAAGGTTTCCATTTTTTCTTTTGCCTCGGGCGAAAAATGGTTTTTCACATATACTTTACCTACCACTTCCCCTAGAGTGCTGTTTACGGTTGATACGCCTCTTCTCCATAAAGGGCGCTGTTTTGGAATGTCATATAATTCCTGAGCGTAAAAGGCAAAGTTTTGTTTGTTCAAGGCTTCGTTTAAACGTGAGGCATTGTGGTTAATCACACCCCATTTTAAATAGGTTTTCCAAGAGTCAATGCTAGTTGAGGTGATAATGTGGTCCAGGGCTTTGGTATAATCCAACATAAGGACTCCAAGATGTTTCTCGTTTTGAATGCCTGCTTCTTGCAGAAATGCAGACCAGTTGAACTTGGGCATGATGTTGGATAAAGTGTCTATGGGAAACATGTTGTATAAACTCTCCAAGTCTCGGGTTTTTTCCTTTTTCATCTGTTTGCTGGCCAGTTTGGTTTCTAGGTCCATGATAGTCTCGGAGGCTTCTTTTCCATTAGGTACCCCTACCAATTCAAACATTTTGGCAATATGGGCTACATATTTGGTTCTAATTTCTTTGGAGCGAGTATCGTTGCTAAGGTAATACTCGCGATCAGGAAGGCCTAAACCCGATTGCCAAGTGTAAACCGTGTAGATGGTAGGGTTTTTGAAGTCTTGATATATAAGGAGTTCTAAAGGGACCCTGATGCTGTATTTGTTGGCATAGGCAAAATAGCTGGCCAGATCATCGTAGTTTTGGATGGCGTCCACTTTATCTAGTTCGCTTTGTAGTGGGGCAACACCTAGTGTATTGCGGGTGTCCATATCCATATAGGATTTGTAAAGGTCGCCTACTTTTTGTTCGTCCGATCCCAATATAAATCCATTGTTGGCCGCTTCTTCTATGATGGCCTTGACGTTTTCCTCTGCTTCTTCATGCACAAGATAAAAAGAGCCATAAGAAGATTTGTCGGCAGGAATTTCGGTGTTTTTGATCCACTTACCATTGACATAGCCCATAAAGTCATCCCCTGGTTTTACTGAGGTGTCCATATGTTCCTTGAGGATTCCGGATTTTAGAGGTTCCGTTTCGGTAATTGTTTCATTGACTTCGGTTTTGCAGCTGGTTATCAACAGGAAGGTGGTAAGGAATGCTAATGAGTGATTGATTTTTGATTTCATACGTCACATTTTAGGTTGGACAATTTTTTTAAGAAACCAAACAGTGTAGTGTTTTGTAGTTCAGGAGGTTAAATATAGGGTTTTTTGTGGATGTTTAAGTTTGTTCATGTATTTGAAATGTAGTGTTTTTGATTTCCATTGTTTTAAAACAGGAATAAGGAGTTTACTAACTTGTGAAAGTTGAAACTTTTCTTACTTTTAAACAAAATGCAGGTAATTTAAATACATGACGGATAGACAACTTTGGAATAAAATAGAAGCGTTTAGGCTAGATTTTGAGAATATTGATTTCAATTTTTCTGAAAGACTTGCGAGGGATAATAATTGGGATATTGAATTTTCCTTCAGGGTAATAGAAGAATACAAGAAGTTTATATACCTATGCTGTATCAGTAGCGAGCCAATTACGCCTTCTGACGCTGTGGACCAAGCTTGGCACCTTCATTTGACTTATACAAAATCTTACTGGAAGGATTTTTGCGAAACCACTCTAGAAAAGGAAATTCATCATAGTCCTACCAAAGGAGGTGAAAGTGAACAAAAAAAATACTCGAATTGTTACAACTTTACCTTTGAAAGGTATGAGAAGGAGTTCGTCCAAGAGCCTCCATCGGATATATGGTTGGATCATACGAAAAGGTTTAAAGATGTTAATTATAGAAGAATAAATGTCAATAATTATTGGCTTGTTAAGAAGCCTTCAAAATTGTTAGGAGTTGCACTGAAGTTTTTTGGAGTGATTATTTTAATTCCTTATTTGTTTATGAGTGCCAAGGATAATGATACACCTGGGCCTTTTATCATATTTATTGTCATTTTTTTTATCATATTATTCATTGGACGAAATAAAAGAGGAGGAGGTTCGGGATGTTCTTATGATTGCTCCTATGATTCCAGTTGTGGTTCAGATGGCTGCAGTGGCTGTGGAGGATGTAGTGATTGATTATTAAATCCAGGCTGAATCGTTATTTTTTTATTTTCTCTTTTTATGGCTAAAGCTTTATGCGGGTTTCGTTTTTAATCTGTCTGATCACAAAAGAACTTTGAATATGCGAAATGATGTCCAATCTGGACATGTTCTGTAAAATGAGTTCTTCGTAAGCCTTCATATCCTTCAATAGAATTTTTAATAAAAGATCGTAGTTTCCTGCAATATAGTACACTTCCAAAACATCATCCAAAGCGTCTATGTAGGCTTCAAATTTTTCGAAATCGGAGCCTTGGTGTTTTACGAGGGTAACCTGACAGTATACAATGAGGTTTTTCTCTGCCAATTCGGGGTCTACTATAGCCACGTATTTTTGAATAATCCCGCTGCCTTCAATTTTTTTAAGGCGTTCGTGAACGGGGGTAATGGAAAGGTTGACCTTTTCTGCAAGCTGTTTTATGGATTGTTTGCTGTCGTTTTGAAGCTCATTTATGAGCATGCGGTCAATATCATCTAGGCGTATCATGGAATATATTTTTATATGAGGACATAATTTAATGAAAACCAGATGAAAAATACTTTAAATATTGTCTTTTATGGTATAATATTCTGAAAAAGAATTGGTATGTATGAATAATTACTTTAATGATACCTTTGCATCAGAAAATAATGATTATGAATAGAATAGATGATGTGTTGAATAGGATTTCCAATAGTACCCAAAACTTTTTGGGTTATCCATTGGCTAAAGATTTTTCCTTTCAAGAGTTTGCTCCTTTTTTGGATGTGTGTTTAAATAATGTTGGTGATCCCGAGGCGCCTTCTACTTTGGCCATCGATACCAAGGATGTTGAAAAGGAGTGTATTGTCTTTTTCGCCGACATTCTTTCTTCAAATATGGAGGAAGTTTGGGGTTATGTAACCAACGGCGGAACTGAGGGTAATTTATATGGTTTGTACCTGGCAAGGGAGCGTTTTCCCAATGCCGTGGTTTATTATAGCGAGTCTACGCACTACAGTGTTAAAAAGAATTTGCATTTGCTGAACCTTAAAAATATTGTGATACGCAGTCAGGAGAATGGAGAAATTGATTATCAGGATTTAGAGCAATCGGTAATGTTGCGTCGTGATTTGCCTGCCATTTTCTTTTTGAATATTGGAACTACCATGACGGAGGCTGTAGACCAGTTGGATGAGGTAAAACGCATTATTCGCCAGTATGCCATCAAGGATTATTACATCCATTGTGATGCTGCCTTTTTAGGAAGCATTGCCCCTTTTGTAGAGCCCAAGCCAAAGTTTGATTTTTCCGAAGGTGTGGATAGTATCGCCATTTCAGGACATAAGTTTTTGGGAGGGCCCATACCTTGTGGTGTCGTGCTTGTAAAGCGCCAGCACCGTAACCGGATTGCCAATTCCATTTCCTATGTAGGGACTATGGATACCACGATTACTGGTTCCAGGAATGGATTGACCCCTCTATTTATGTGGCATGTCATTAACAAGTTTGGAAAGGACGGTTTGTCCAAACGGGTTAAGGAATGTCAGGAATTGGCGGCTTATACCGAACTACAGTTGAAGGCTATTGGCGTGAAGGCATGGCGGAACAACGATGCCCTTACGGTTGTGTTGGAAAAACCTTCGGAGGTGTTGTGTAAACATTATCAATTGGCTTCAGAAGGTGCTATCGCCCACGTTATTTGTGTGCCAGGACTTCAAAAGGCACAAATTGATGCCTTTATCAAAGATTTGCAATTTGAGAGATTGAAAGCTAGTTGATATTAGTCATAATGACCTGCAAAGGCGCCCCTTTATGCAAACCTCTTCTTGATTCTTTTACAATTAGGAAGAGGTTTTTTATTTCGGAGCATTAGTTGTTATTCAGCTATTGTATGCGTCCTTGCGTTATGCTACCTTTGAGGGAATACCTTTTAATTGATCTTGATCCCTTGAGACGACGCTATTTTTTGCTTGTTGTTGTATTGCTATCCTTTGCGTTTCATGCGCAGGGGCAAAGAACTAAATTCCGTAAAGCGATAGACTCCCTGTTTATAGACCACAATCCTGAAAACTATTCCCTTCGCTTGTTTTCCAACTATAAGGTGAAGCGTTTTAAGATTTCCAATGAAGATTTTAAGACTAGGTACGTTCCTAAAAACCGTTATGGGGTTGGGGTTGGGGTGGCCAATAGTAAGGTGTTGTTGGATTTGGCCATTAATATTAAAAATGGCAAGGAAGAGGTAACCAACCGATTTGATGCCCAAGGTACCATCATCTTCAAAAAGCGGAATTACATCAATGCTTACTTGCAGATTTATAACGGTTATAATGTAAAGAACAGTTTTGACGAACCCAAAGAATTTAGGTTTGATATCAAATCTAGAACGGTTGGATTCAATCATCTTTACACGTTTACGGATATTGAGTTTTCTTATTCCTTATTGAAAGCAGGGTTGCCTACCCGAAACAAAGATGTGTATATCACAGGTGGAATTGGTTCTTTTGTGATGTTCGATTATTTTGATTCGGATGGTTCCATTTTTCCGGAAAGTGTAGGGTTGTATTATGAAGATGTACAGGGAGTAAAACGCTATAGCGGGCGTGCCCTGGGGTTTTTGGCAGGGGTGATGAGCGCTTTTGTACTTCCTGATAATATGATTGCCACCTGTAATTTAATGCCCGGGATTGCCCTAATGAACAATAGGGTGACTTTGGAAGACGGCAGCCGTAGTGGTTCTATGCCTATGTTGTATAAATTGGATGCGAGTGTGGCTTTAAGCTATAATGTGAAGCGCTTTTACATTAACTTGATGTATGAAACGGGTATTTATGCCAATTCTTTGGATTTTGGTCATAATTATAAGTTCAATCTTTCTATGGCGAAATTGTCGTTTGGGTATAAATTGAATATGTAGCGGCTTTTCTTTAGGTGGTTTGTCTTTAAATAGTTAAGGGTTTCGCAAAGTCTGGGGTTTCCTAAATAGATCAAAAGTACCCTAAAACACTACTAGTATGGCTTGCCAAACTGCCCTAAATAAAATAACTTGCCAGCTCTTAACACCAAAATTCAAAACCCTATAAGGGACTAGACCTATGAGTGCAACCAATAATAAAAAGGTATTTGTATCGGGATGTTTCGATATGCTGCATAGCGGGCATATTGCATTTTTTAAGGAAGCCGCTTCTTTTGGCGATTTGTATGTGGGCATTGGCTCCGATAGTACTATCCAGGAATTAAAGGGGCGCCATACCATCAATTCAGAGCAGGAACGCCTTTATATGATCAATGCCGTAAAATATGTGAAGGAAGCCTTTGTAAATTCAGGGTCTGGGATGATGGATTTTGAAAAAGATCTTAGGCAGTTGCAGCCCGATTTTTTTGTGGTTAATGAAGACGGCTTTTCGCCAGCCAAGGAAGAACTGTGCAACGAGCTGAATATAGAGCTTCATGTGTTACGCCGTACTCCCGATGCTGGTTTGCCCGAACGCTCTACCACGGCTATCCGAACCAATGGACATTGTTCCTTACCGTACCGAATTGATTTGGCGGGCACTTGGATTGACCAACCCTACGTGTCCAAATATCACCCAGGTTGGGCCTTGACCGTGTCCTTGGAACCTATTGTAGAGTATAACGAGCGCTGCGGGATGTCTACCTCTACGCGTAATGCCGCCAAAAAGATATGGCCTTATTATTTGCCATTAGAGAAGCCTGAAAAGTTGGCTGAAATTCTCTTTAAGTTTGAAAATACACCTGGGTCTACCCTTATTTCGGGAGCGCAGGATGCCATAGGGATCTGTATGCCTGGTTTGGTAAGACATTATTATGACAATGCCTATTGGCCCTTAAAGTTTGAATCCATTCACGATGAAGCAACGTTGTCTTGGTTGGAAGAACACATCTATATGGTGCTGCTTTGGCCAAGGGAAAAGGATCTCGATTTACTAAATGAAACTTACATAGACGAAACCAATGTAAAGGCTCTTGCCCAGGCAGCTGATGCCGTTTGGGATGCCATCAAACAACGCGATCTTAAGGCTTTTGCAGAAGGGTTTTTAAAATCTTTTGATGCACAAACTACTATGTTTCCAGCCATGGTAAACGAAAAGGTGAACAAGGAAATTGCCAAATATAAAGATAAAGCCCTCGCTTGGAAGCTTGCCGGTGCCGGTGGCGGTGGTTACCTTATCTTGGTATCTGAAACACCCATAGAAGATGCCATGCGTATTAATATTAGGAGAAAGGCGTCGTTGTAAAACAGTGTACCAGTCTGTGACTGGTACAATAAATTAGTTGCTACTCTTTAAGTAAAGTCACAATTTCTTTTTGTCCGCTTCTACTCATGGTGAACCTTAAGGTGTCTTGAGTAAGGGTATTTATTTCAACGCCAATATCCATCTTGCCTTCAGGAGTGCAGATCAATTTGTCTCCAGACAGCATGAAATGTCCTTTTTCTTCAAGGCTGCCAATTTTGGAGCTGTAGGTCTTGTCTGGTGAAAACATAAAATAGACATTGCTGCTGCATTGGTTGTCTTCGCTGGATTCTATGGTCCAACTGTGGCAGTTCCATTTGCCGTTGAGTAATTCGTATTTTTCAGAGTTGCAGTTGCATAAGCTAAGCGCTAAGGGAAGCAAAAGTAGTTTTTTCATAGTGGAGGTTTTTGTTTGGTTATGTATTTGATTGTATTTTTTTGTAGTAATATTTTTAATTAGCCGAGTCTTTGATTACGGTTGTTTTTGATAAGTAGTCATGAATACCGTTTTTAATCAGTAAAAAGGAAAGCCTGTCAAAAGGAAGGAATCTACAGATGGTTCTAGCAATAATATCGGCATCTGTAGGCTTTTGTCCATCAAGCGTAACCACGGAAGTTTGAGTAAGGAATTTACCGATAGTTTTTTGAAACTTTGTTTCCATAATTGCGTAATAGGCAAAAAAGGTTGTGCCGGAGGTTGCATATGAAAGCAGTGTTGCCATTTTTTCTGTTAATGGATTAACTAAGGATCCCACCAATGAGGTTGTGATATAGATAAGAACTGAAAAAGCTATAATATCAACTATAAAGTTGATGAAACGAATACTGCTACCAGCTACATTTAGTTTTTCCCTTTCGCTTTGTTGCTTTTGTTCTTGGACTTTTTCGGTTACTTTTTCAAAAAGTAAAGGATCAATATTTCGCTTTTCAATTTCGGCCTCTGCAGCGGACACTGCGTTAGGTTCATATTTAATTTTGTCTACGGTTACAATTTTAATGAGTTCCTCGTTCGTCCGTTTTGACATTACTTGTTGAAATGGGTTTTTCATAAAGTTGACTGTTAGTAGTGGGGATATTTAGAGCTTCAAAATTGTCTTAATAAGAGCATTAATTAGCTTTTCTATGGATGTTATGTCTCATAATGTAATAGTTTATGGTGTCTCCTTTTTTTACAATTTTGCCATCTTTCGATAGGTTGGCGTAATCGCAATAATCAATTAATTTGATGTTTATTTCATAACCATAGAATTGGTCATTCCCAACTTTGCCTGCCACCGTTCCTTTTCCTTTACAAGGGCAGCAATGTCTTCCTTCATGGTAATCGTATTCGAGAAGCTCCATTTTTTTGTCTCCGTTAAAATTAACGTCAAAATCAAATTCAACAGTATCATTTATTTTAAAGGATTCGTAGTATTCCAAATCTTTTTTTTCTTTCTCCTTCTTTTCTTTTATTACTTTTTGAAGCCATTCATGATATTCTTGAACTTGAGTTTCAAAAGCAATGTCTTTGTGGTTTAATTTTCGGTGAAAAGAAGTGATAAGTATGGAGGAGATGGTTTCAGGGTTGGTTATGTCCTCATTCTTAAAAAATGTATACAATTCATTGTCTGCGTTCCAAAGGCTAAAGTCATTTCTAATAAATCTACCCAAGGACATATGGTAGATTCCTATAATTTCAGATTCATCTGTTTCTGCAAATACCGCTTTATCCTCATCGGGCATTTTGCAGTCAAGATATTCCAGTGCCTCGGTTAAATTTTTGGGAATATAATCAGCTTCATAGATTTCGCATTTTTTATTTGAACAGCTTAATAACCAAATAGAAAGGAGACAAAACAAATAGTTTCTCATAGAAATAGGTGTAGACAACGGTGTTGGTTTAGTAATGATTTGAGGGCGTTTCTAAGAAAACCATGACTAATATAGTATAATATTCTTACAAAATTTGGTTTTGTCTTATGTTGTTGCTCTGTGCCACAGACGGCTACCTGAAAATGGGTTTTGTGGCCTACAGGTCAAAGTCGAAGTAGTAGGCTTTTTGGGTTTTGACATCGTACCAATAATATTTAAAATAGTTATTGCCATCCGTCCAACTGTATTTTTGTAGCTGTGCAATATGGTTTTTGTCCCACCAAGCAAAGTCCTCCTGAAGGCCAAATGCGTTGTCCTTATCGAGTGTGTCTAAAGCTAATTGGTGCACTTCAATAATGTTCTTTGAAGTTGTTGGGCTGCAATTAAATGAAAACATATAGGAGGCATCAATACCAATAGTGTCATCAAAGCAATAAATGTTTTGGATGTCTTCCGTTAGGGACACTTTTAGGAAGTCTTTAAACCGTGCTTTGTTGTGCTCCGTGTCGGGAGTTTTATGGTCAAACGGAGGAAATACCTTGTCAATCACTTTTCTGGATTGCGCCTTTAGTTCCTTTTTGGCTTGTTCCTTAACTTGGTTTGAAAGCTCCTTGGTCTTGTCCTTAACGCGGCTGCAGCCGCTCATTGTTAGGACAAGTATGGTAATGCATGTTATGTGGGCTAAACGTTTCATTTCAGTGAACAGTCAAAACTACCAATTATGCAAAAGTTTTTGGTAAGGGTTATTAATCAAAGGTCAAGTCTATTTTGTGTGAGTTTCCATCCTTTTAAAGGAATGCAAAGTCTATTATTTCCCTTTTATCATTAAATACTACAAATCCAACATCTACGGGACTTGTAAAATTATATCTAATAGTTTCAGCAGTACTTAGTTTAGGGTAGTTAGTTATTACATATGTATGTATTTCCGAGGCTTTGGTTTTTAGTTCATTTTCATTGAATTCAGAAAAGTCTAAATCACGCAAAATGAAGGTTAAGTGCTGTCCATTCATGTCCTGAGATAGCTCCACTGCATTAATGTGAAATTCCTCCCTTAAATCTGCAATAATAGTGAAGGTTTGCATAATGCCATTTTTACAGCCAAAACATAAAATGATGATTGCATAAGCGAGTGTTTTTATTTGTTTTCTCATAAAGCGGATTTATTTATCAATGCCGACCGTAATTTGTTGTGGCTGTTTTTTATGTTTTGCAATACACATCCCCCTTAATCCCCCTTCAAAGGGGGAATTCTATATGTGGGATATCATCTTGAATTGTATGGTTACCTTTCGTAAATGAGGGTGGTGTGTCCTATTACTGTATAGTTTTCGGAACTTGAAGGTGAATCGTCGGTTATTAGCACAAGTTTGTTGGCTGTTAACTCAAGGATTTCAGTTGTTTGTTCATAAGAACCAGGGCCGAAAGGTTCGTTGTCGTAAACTCTGGTTATTAAATTACCATCAACAATGCTCCATTCACCAATGTGAAATCCTTCTTGTTGTGTTTCGTTGGAATTTACCATATATGTATAGTTACTATTCTCATTATCGCTGTTTGTTTCAGTCATGTTTACAGTATAGCTACCATTTGTATTTATATACTTTGGATTGTCCGTAAATTCAATTGTATAGTTGTAGTTGCTGCCTGTTGAGCTAATGGTAGTGCCTGTTTCGGCAATGCTATTTGATGAGCTATGTTGGGTGAGGTTCCAGGTGCCAAGAATATCAACTTCAAAATTGGTTGAGTTATTGGAAGCGGACTCTTCAGAATCATCAGAACTGCAAGATACCAGTATGAGAATGGTGCATATAAAATAAGCATATTTTAAGATACTTTGGTTAAGTTTTAATTTTGGAATGTTCATTGTTTATGGTTTAAATATTTATAAATTCTTCTTTTTCTTTCGTCTGTAACGTCTCCATGCATAGAACACTAGAAACAACAGAATCCAGAAAGGCCATATATAGAAGAGAGCCAATATAAAATCGACAAAGCCATACCATCCTTTGGAAAAGGATTCTTTAAGTTTTTCTGAGAATTTATCCCTGTCCCTAGGGTTGTAATTAAAGTCTTTTGGTTGGCTTATTTCTAGGTCTAAGGTACCGTAGTTTACTTGGTTGTTCAAGTATTTCAGACGGCCCATAGTACTTTCTATTTCTTCTTCCAGAACTCTTATTTTCTCTTCTATTTCCAATATTTCTTTAACACTATTGGCTTTTTTTAGTAAATCTTGGTAGCGTTTTAGGTAATTGCGCTTATTTTCAAGTCTGGTTTGCAAATCAATAAATTGGGATGTAACGTCCCTAGCATCAATTTCTTTGTAGAGCACTTCGTTGTTGCCGGTTTCAAGAGTGTTTATAAAATGCTCAAAATGGGCGCTCGAGATTCTTATTTTAAGGTTGTATGGCCACTCGTAATCGGTATTGTTGAAGTTTTTTGGCATAATAGGCGCTGTAAGGTTTTAGCAAGCTGTCTATGCGTGCTTTGCTGGCTTCAAGTGCCGTTGTTTTTAAGCCTAGACGCCCGTCTTTGATGATTTTTTTTAAGGTATCCTGTGGTGTCTCCGTTTTGGGTAGCGTGTTGTTTTCTGTACCGGCCAACCGCAACTGTTTGGCCATTACTGGCCCATTTTCTTCTAAGGCATATTCAAGGGCTGCCTTGTCATTTCTATTTTGTCCACAAGAGGTGTACAGGAGGATGCCAATGGCCAAAAGCATGAATTTTTTCATGGTCGTACAGATTACTTGTTGGTATGCCAGCCTATCCTTGGGTTGCTATGATAGGGGATGTGGCTTTCAAGGCGTGTTCTTGTAAAATGCTCACAGAAAGCCTACTTGCAAATCTAGTTTATTTTCTTACTAATGCAAGCTTTAATGGATAAGCGGAAACTATGGGGCCGCTCATAGGTTGCGGCTCCCTTCCAAAAGCGTTACACGGCTTCCCCAAAGGTTAACAGGTTGTTGTCGGGGTCTAAAAGTGCAAACTCGCGTTGTCCCCAAGGTTTGGTCTGTAAGGGGCCGTTAGGGTGTATGGACACGCCTTTGGCTACCCAGGTTTGGTATAGCGAATCTATTTGGGTGGTACGAATATACACCTGCCCATAGTTTTGTGCGGGATCCAAATCTTTAAATGCAAAGAAGTGCAACTGTATCTGGTCTTTTTCCAGCATGAGGTAGCCTTCATAGTCTTGGGCTCCAAATTCCTTAAAGCCCAGTTGGTCTATATAAAACGCCTTGGTTGCGGACTTATCCCGCATGGGTAGTTTGGGGTGTATAGCGGTGAGCATGCTCCATTGAATTGTAATAATTAATAATGTAAAATTATAATGGCTAGTTAGTCGTATAGGTTTGTAACCTTAGATTTAATGGTGTATTATTTCTATTCTTTCAATACTTTTTTAAATGCTTCTCCCGTGCTTGTAGTTATTTTGAAAAAATAGATGCCAGATTTAAAGTTACTTAAATCAATTGAGTTTGTTTGAGAAGTCTCCAATTGTAATTGTCCTGTGCTATTATAAACCGCAATAAATTGAATAAGGGATGGATCTATTGAAATGTTTGCAATAGCAGTTGTTGGACTAGGGTAAATTTTAATTGTTTCTTCTAGAGTTAAGTCATCGACACCCAAAAGTTCTTCGGTATATTTCCAAAAGTCGTCGTAGCTAATAACATCTGAAACAGGAATGCTATAACCTGTACCTATATAGCCAGTATCTCCAATTGAAAATCCTGTTCCGAAAACTCTTCCTTCTCCGGGAAACGAGGCAACAGAAGTCCAGCTATCTGCAAAAGGGTCGTACTGCCAAAAATCAACATCATTTAAATAACCCATTCCGATATAGCCTTTAGATGAGGTGGAGAAGCCTATGGCGTCACTTTTAGTTTCTGGTAAAGAAGTTTTTTCTGTCCATGAGTTTGATGTTGGGTCATATTCCCAAAAATCGGCATGTTTACTAGGAAATTGACCATCGTGACTATAGCCAGTTCCTATATAGCCTTTTGAGTTTAATGCAAAACCAACGGCTCTATCTCTAGGTGTTCCAGGGAAATCTGTTTTTTGGGTCCAGGTATTGGTTTCAGGATCATATTCCCAAAATGCATTGGTTTCATTTCCAATTTGGCTACTGGAAGAGCCTGTTCCTATATAGCCTTTGTTTCCAATAGAAAATCCAACGCTTTCGCTCTTTCCTTCACCAGGATAGTATGCCTTTTGTGTCCAAGTATTGGTTTCAGGATCATATTCCCAAAAATCACTTTTTATTTGACCACCGGAATATCCTAATCCAGCATATCCTTTGGTGCCAATTGAAAAGCCCGTCCCAGCAATTCTTCCTACACTGCTAAGGTCTGCTTTTTGGGTCCAAATATTGGTTGCTGGGTCATATTCCCAAAAATCCTTTTTCTCAGTATATTCACTTTCTAATCTTCCGGTACCTATATAGCCTTTGTCTCCTATTGAAAAGCTAATGGCCCTAGCGCGGCCACCGCCGCCAAAATTAGACTTTTGCACCCAGCTTCCTTCTTGAGCTATTAAGGAAGTGCTTGTAATTAAAAGAAGTATGCAGTTTAGTAAACGTGGGGTCTTAAATAGTGTTGTCATAATAAGTAGATGTTGGTTTTATTTATGAAGCGCAATAATGCTATCTATTTCTGTAATAGTGACTGCCGGAGGAAATATGTTGTTGCATATTTTGTCTTTCATCAATGTTGCTACCGATAGAGCGGCTTCTTTGTTTTCAAATACTTTATTGCCGCTCATTGCTGGCATATAAGGTTGGTGAATGATGACTTTGTTGTTTGCCAGTATATCATAGCCCCAGCCTTCCGCAATTTTTAAAGGTGAAATTGAGATGTTTTTTTCACTGCAAGAATTATTTGTTGTCTTGTTTTTACAGGAAGTAAAAAGGCAAACAAAAACGGGGAATAGAAATAATATTTTATACATGTTTTTTTTAGTAGGCGGCTTAAAAGTAAAGTTTTTTGTAAGAAAACAACGATAGTAATTGCGTAATTATTCTTTTTAGCTTGAAGTGCTGAGTTGCAGGGGCCTTAATTGAAGTATTATTTAAAAATATGTTGATATATCAATTTGGGAGTTTAAGCACTCGACTGTTGAGTATGGGGGCTAAGGTTTATTTCCTAATTAATCCTTGTATATTTAAAACTATAGGTAATTACATTGCCACTTCCATCCTCATCCGTGTTTTCTAACGTTAAGGTATTATTGTTTTAAGAAAACAATACTGTTTCAGAAAAAAAGCAGCCATTTTGGGTGAACTGATATGTACCATCATTTAATTGTTGCCAAGTCATGTTTACCGTGTCAACTACAACGCAGTCTCCGGTATTGTTTGTATCATAATAGGCATCTGTTCTATTTCCAGATTGGGTAAAGACTATGGTTGAAGGGCTGCAGTCGTTCGCGGTATATTGAACATCATTTTTAAACTGTGTTACATATTGCCATGTTCCAATAAGTGGGTCTACAGAGGGGGTGCTGTCTTTGCTGTCATCGCTGCTACAGGCGGTTATTAATACTAAATTTAGGATTATGGTTAAGTTTTTAAATAGGTTGGTCATTTTGTGAGTAGTTAAGTTAGGTAGAGGTATTATAAGTTATGGGCCTAAATTGCCATTTTTCAAAAGAGTTTATGAAGTATGTAAAAGCTGCTCTAGGGGATTTTTAGACTAAGAATACTTTTTCAGAAAAAACGGGGTGCAAGTTTAGGTGGAGCGCTTATTTTAATGAAATAGGTGTTATGGTATAGCCAAGGTTTTGCAATTGTACAATAAGGCCGCATTGGTACATTAAATGGCTTAGCCCAACGGCAATAAAACAATTGTTGGTTTCCAAAAGCGGGGTGATTCTTGCAAGCCATGCCTTGTTTCTGTCTGTGAGGATCAAACTGTTTTGGCAAGGTGTATGGAATTGGTAATCTATATCCATTTGGCGGTACCAATCGGTTTCTTGGCAGTTGTTAGGGTTTGGCGCTTTTAGCTTGGCAATTATGTTGGCCAATCGTTTTTTGTGTACTTTTTTTGGCATGCCTTCTACATCTTTGTTGATAAGGGCAATTTGGGCCTCGGTTGTTTCCAGGCCTATCAGCTTAAGCTGGTGGTCTTGGGCTTTGGTGCCAATATAGTCGTCTAGGGACAGATAGGTATCTGTGCTGTCTTTGCTCTGGCATACCTGCTCTTTAAAATGCCTGTTAAGAAATACATATAATTCGGTAGGGGTCATTTTGTGGTAGTTGGTAGGGCTGTTGGCAAAAAGGGTGTTTACAAAATTTAGGTCGTCTTTATTTAAATAGGAGGTCCATGACGTGGTGGTGCTGCGTGCATTAATGATGTCCTGCGCTTCCTGTCCTGGAAGGTTCAGGTTTTCCTTGATGAGTACATTGCAGGAGGCCAGGGCGTTGTTGGCAGGAACCAGCGAATCAAAAAACGATTTTCCAAATGCATGGTGTGTACCAAACAGGTAGGATACCTGTTGGCTCTTGGGGTGGGTGACCCTAAAGAGGATGGTGGCGGTGCTAAGGGTGTCGCCATTAGTTTGTGCTTGCCCTAAAAGGCACCACGGCAATAGCATCAAACAAGCAAAAAGCTGAATGGAGAAGGGGTGTTTCATACAGTAAACCAAGTTGTTTTAACGAAATGTGTTTTGTTGATTCCTGTGACTGACTTCTAAGATAGATAAATATATGTTAGGAACCGGTATTTTGAATGGAGTCTATGGCAGTAATCTTTTAGGTTCATTGGTTTTTAAAAAGACATCCCCCTTAATCCCCCTTCAAAGGGGGAATGTACTTAACAATTGTCCCCTTGAGGTTGCCGAGAGGAAAGCACCGCTTTGCTAGAAAGTACCGCACGTAGTGGTATAGGGGTGTTATCCTTCATGAAGGTATTTGCTCCCCTTAACTTTTAATGGTTGACGGCGGGTTTTTATAAGGGAGGTCCGAAAGTTCAAGTGTCATGGAGTCGTCCTTTAGCTTCAGTTTCAGTTTTACCTTTTCGCCTGCTTTCAAGCCCCAGCTTTCCTGTAAGTCGGTGTTTATTTTTATGAAAGTGACACTGGTGTCGGTAGTGTTTTTGGCCAGTTCCTCTTCCATCCACAAAACGTCATCCTCATAGCCTCGTTTGCCGCCCATAAATTTGGCCCAATAGCTCACGATATAGTAATCGGTATTTTCAAACTGCGCTCTTTGTACTGGTTGGTTGTTTAAATCGTAGGTCTGTGCCAATACCGTATCAAGGGTGAGGTCTTTATCCTCGCAATGCACAAAGGTTTCGGAACTTGTATTTAAAAATTCCATGAATTGCTGGCCGCCGCAAGTGGATTGGCCATTGTAACATAGTAGCTCGCCTTTGGAGTTAAAAATATGATAACCAGAGGAGAGGCCTTTGAACATTTCTTTAACAATGGCTGTAGTATCTGCCGCCAAGATTAAAGAGTTGCTAGTTGGGTAATCGTGTTTCTGTTGAAAGGCTTTAATGGTTTCAGTGTTTTCAACCTTTGGGTCCTTGATAAGCATGTTCATCAAGGCCGATTTGCAGGAGAACAAACAAGTGCACAGGACAATAACTACAAGCGATTTTTTCATGTGGCTAGGGGTTTTAATGAAAGGGCACTAATATAACTAATTTTCTTACAGATAAAATGGTCTTGGAAATGAAGGTGATGCCGTGTCTGGGCCTTCTGCTTCCTCGGGTTATTATGGCTTGTGTTGACATCCCCCTTAATCCCCCTTCAAAGGGGGAATTTTAATGTCCCCTATAGTGGGCTATAGGGATGTCTATTCCATTGAGGTTTAAATATATGTTTTACAGGTTGCTTGCCTTCCCCAATCCCTTATAATACCAAGCATACGCCCCAATCACGATAAAACAAATTAAGGGGATAAGGTAGGAATAGGCCGTTCCGAACGCATCTAGAAGCCCGCCTTGTATGGGAGTCAACACTGCGCCACCCAAGATGGCCATGATAAGGCCGGAGGAGCCAACCTTGGTTTCGTCGTCGTTGAGCCCTTCACAACCCATCCCGAAAATGGTTGGGAACATCAAGCTCATAAAAGCCGAAATGCCAATAAGCGAGGCCACGCCCACAAGGCCACCAATAAAAATAACGTTCAGTGTAAGGATGATAGCAATAATGGCGGCCACCAATAATAGGCTCTCCGGACGGAAACGTTGCATAAGAGCGGTAAAGATCCAACGGAACACCCCAAAAAGAATCAAGGCCAAGGTATGGTACTGTAGCGCCATTTCCTGTGTGGTGGCCAGTTCTTCTGGAATGTAAAAGTTGGTATAGGTCCACACCGAAATTTGCGCACCTACGTAGAAAAATAGGGCCATCACCGCAAAACGGTAGTTCTTTTGTTTAAAGAGTTTTATAAAAGTCTGCTTCATCCTTACTTTTTGGTCGGGGCTGCCTTCCTTGGGCATCTTGGTAGCGGCAATTAAAATCCACACCAATACCAATACGCCTGCCACCGAGAGGTAGGGGAAAATAACAATGTTAAGTGTTTCCTGAATTTGTGAGGCCTCTATCGAAATGTTGCCTTCGGCATCTAAAGGCATTTTGGCCATGATCATGATTTGGCACATTAACACCCCAATGACCGAACCTACGGGGTTGAAGGATTGGGCAAGGTTCAAGCGCTTTGTGGCGGTGTCTTTAGGGCCTAAACTAAGCATGTAGGGGTTGGCGTTGGTCTCTAAGATGCCAAGCCCACAGGCTAAAATGTAATAGGACAGGCAAAAGAACACAAACTCCTGCAACAAAGTAGAAGGGTATAGCAAAAAGCAGCCCACCACATATAGTCCCAGGCCTACCAATACTCCAGTTTTATAAGAGTATTTGCGTGAGATAAGGGCTCCAGGTATGGCCATACAGAAATACCCAAAGTAGAAGGTAAACTGAATGAGGGACGCTTGGAAGGTGCTGAGGTTTCCAAACACGGCCTTAAAAACTCTTACCAGCGGATCCGTTAAATTGTTGGCAATACCCCAGCCCATAAAGCAAAGGGACAATAAAATAAAGGGTAATAAATATTTGGGCGCTACAACAGGCCCGTTGGTGGTGTTATTCATGTGAGTTAGCAATCGGTAAGTTTAAAAATTGGGGTCATTTCAAGCCATTTGTCTTCGCCATTGGTGAGGCGCTGTTGGTAGGCGTCCATAAGGAGTTCCCATTCCCGTTGTCCTGGCATTTCGGCTAGTTTAGCCATTTGGGCTTCCCAGTTGAAGCCATCGGGTACGGTTACGACCATGCACATACGGGTGTTCCATCGGAAAATTTGCATGTCTTCTATGCCAATGTTGCGTAGACCCGCAATTATTTCGGGTTTTATTTTTTGTGGGGAATGCCAATGTTCATATTCGGCAATAAGTTCTGGGTCAGGCTTTAAATCCAAGGTAAAACAATAGGTCATGGATGGCGTTATAATAATTGTCCGTAGTGCTTGTGCCGATAAAGATAGTATAAATTGAAAGTCTTCTACAAAAAAGTGCTTTTTGAAAGGAATGGGCGAGGAGGGTGTATATTTTTATTTTTTGAAAAGTAGAAAAGGAAAACCTCAGTAACAATGGGCTGTGAAAAGCCTAGTGGCTTATGTAAGAATAATCATATTAGATGGTCAGTGTAAACAGATGGTAGAAATTATGTTTTTAAAGCTATATTTGTAGCGCACCTCAATTAATTAGTAACAGATCAGACTACGCAAGCCAATGAATTTGTGTTTTAAACGCCTTTATGCCATCACCTTTGTCCTTGGGCTTTCGTGGGGTGTTACGGAGGCTGCTGTTCTGTATGCCCAAGCCGATGATTTGCAGCTTAAGGCCAATGAATTGGTGTATTCCAACCCTGAGGAAGCCATTAAAATTGCTGAGGTCATTATAAAAAGTCATGAGAACGATGATGAGATTCAGGCACAAATGGGGCTTCTTTTGGCCAAGTGCTATTGGGTAAAAGGCGAGTATAAACAAGCTGCCGACTGGCTGTTTAAGGCGAGTGCTCAAGTACCAAAAAACAACTATAAGGATAGGGCGGCCATAGGCGTGTTTAAGGTTAAATTGTTGCGTGAGCTGCAATTGCAAGGGGCTATTTCTACCTATAGTGAACATACCTCCAAGTGGATTGATGAGGTCGCTTCGGAAACTACTAAGGATTCCTTGCGCTTTAGGTTGCAATTGGAACAGTTGGACTTGAAAGTTGCTGATGATAGGGCAAAAGTTTTAGCGCTTTTGGACCAGATGGAAAAGGAATTTGGTGACTTCCTAAAGAGTTCACCTGCAGATTACATTGATTTTTATTTGGCCAAGGAGACTGCTTTGCAGTATGGGGCAAATTATCAGGCGGCTTTGGCCGAAGTGGATAAGGCCCTGCAATTGATAGACCAATCCAACAGTAGTAATTTATACGGCAAGGCTATGGCTTTTAAGGCTATGGGGACCTTGTACCACAAACAGGGGAATTTTAGAAAAAGTGAGGAAACCTTGTTTGTCGCTTTAAAGTTTGCCGAAATTTTGGATAACCGTTCTTTGTTGAAAGAAATCAATCAAGAATTGGGACTCAATTACCTTTCGGCGGGGCAGAACAATCAGCACAAAGTTTATAATTACGAGTTTTTGTTGTTGAACAGGGAAGTGGAAATTAAGGAGCGTGAAGCGGTAAATACTATTTACAATTTAATAGGAAAGGAAAACGAGGGAGCCGTTGCCGCAACAAAGAACAAATTCACTGAATATATCTATTTGGCTATTGGGGGCTTTTTATTGGTGATAGGCATGGGGCTATTGGTGTTTTTGAGAAGTTACTATAAAAAACGACGTTTGGGAGAAATCATTCGGTATTTGGAGATCAACCATACCAATTTGGCCAAAATTAAACCTGCCAAACGCAAAGCGGCCAAAAAGTTGGTGATTCCAGAGGACACTGAAAAGGCAATTTTGTCCAAATTGAAGAAGTTCCAGAATTCCAGAAAGTTCTTGAGTAAGGACATGTCTATAGCAGTATTGGCTGGTCAGTTTGAAACCAATACCAAATACCTGTCGGAAATTATCAATAAGCACTATAACGACAACTTTAATACTTTTATCAATAAGCTTCGTATTAACTATATTATTGAGAAGTTGAAGGAAGACCCTAACTATATCAATTATAAAATAAGTGTATTGGCAGAGGAGAGTGGCTTTTCATCGCACAGTAGTTTTGCTACGGTATTTAAGTCTATTGTAGGTATGCCACCGGCAACCTATATCAATTTGTTAAGGGAAGAGCGTAACGAAGAATTAAGCAACAACTAGATTATGGACATCAGGAAATGGCTTTTGGGTTTTTGTATGCTGGTCCTATTTGGGATGCTGAAAGGTTATGCACAGAATGCTTTAAGTGATAAGGATCTGGAAGATTTGATAGCATTGAAGACCAACCAGATTTATGAGGACCCCGAGAGTTGTATTGAATTTGGCTTAGAGGTTTATGGAGATGAAGGCAATGAAATGGACATTAGGGTAAAAGCTCTGGCCTTGGTATCGCTTGCGTATTCTTCCAAAAGGGACTATCAAAAAGCCTTGGAGTATATCTCGTTGGCCAACGAATTGATGGTGCTGGTAGATAACCCTTTATTGGCGATAGAGATTTTGTCCAAGACGGGCATCCTTTATCAGCAAATGAATATCTATGACAAGTCTATAGAGTTTTTGGACAAAACCGAAAAGGCCTGTTTGGCCTATCCTGTGAGAGATTCGGTACGCACCTTTTTGGCTAAGACCTATATAGTAAAAGGATTTATCTATAGAGAAAACTTGAGTTGCGATATTGCCTTAAACTTTTTTGACAAGGGCATCAAGGAATATGAGGCAAAGGGACTGTTTTATGAAACCAACTTAAGCATTGCCTATTATAATAAAGGGAATTGCTACACTACCTTATCGCAATACGAAGAGGCCAAAGAGAGTTATAACCAATCTATTGAACTGGCAAAAGTAAAGGGCGCCAACAGTTTGGTGTCTTTTGCACAAAAAGGATTGGCCGAAGTATATACGCGTGAAGAGCGGTATCAAGAGGCTGTCGACCTATTGCAAAATGCCCTTAGCCATTCTAGAGATGTTGGCGACTTGGTGTTGAACCAAGGCATTTACCAAGGACTTTTTGAAAACTATTTGGCTTTGGATAATTGGGAGCAATACAAAGTTTACTACAATTATTTTTTGGAGACTAAGGATGAGATTCAGCGATCTGAAAGGAATTCCATCAGTGATGCCATTCAAGAAAATGACCGCTTGAGGGATGCCGAAATTGCCACTATTGAATCCCAGTTTTCATTTAATGTAAAGGCTATTTTAGCGGCCGGAATCATACTTCTAGGGGCCATTGTTTTTATGGAAATGAAACAAAAAACCCGAATTAAAGCCCTCAAAAAGCAGGTTGAGACCCTTCAGAAGAGGAAGCCTTAACAATTCCTTAAGATTGCATTGATTTTTGGCTATTCTTTTGTTTTTCAATTGTTTGAAAGGTGTTTTATGCTTTCAAATTTCAGTAAATACTAAAGTCTTTACCTATATATATGTTATATTTATGTATAGTTTTAGAGCAGAAATACTAATTGAAATTGCAAACGATGAAAAACAAGTTACAATCAAGTGTAGCAAAAACCGCCCTCTTTTTGCGAAGAGATTTTCATGTGGATGTTGACACGTCTACTGGAATGGACCTCTTTAAAGGGAAACTAAAACTCCTATTTACGATAGGGATGTTTTTCCTTTTATCGACCAAAGGATTTTCACAATTGGCTAACGAATCATTTGAAAGTGGTGTGCCTGCAACATGGACACTTCTAGATAATGGAGTAGGTGCTACCGAATGGGGGATGACCTCAGACGGATATTTAGGTACTAATGCCGTATCTGTAAATCCTAGTGCAGATAATATTGGAGATACCAATACTGCCGAATATTTCTTGGTAACACCACAATTTACCATTCCAGCCAATGGAGAACTTCATTTCTACACCAAGCAAGCAAATGCTGTAGATAATGGAGCCACCTATGAAATTAGAGTGTCTACGGCCGCTCAGCCAGATGTGTTTGGTTTTAATGTGACTTTGGCCACGTTTACTGAGGACGATTTAGGTACAGAATACGAGCAGCAGATTGTAGACATGTCAAGTATTGCTGGTGTAGACGTGTATGTAGCGTTTGTGGCTATTAATACACAAAACGGTGCTGCACCAACTGGCGATGAGTGGTTTGTAGATAATGTAGAAGTGTTGGAAGGTTGTGCTGATGTAGCATTAGCCGATATTGACATTTCAAATTTAACTACCGAAGGTGGTTTGGTAACTTGGACACACCCATCTGCTACCAATTTCAATTTAGATGTAGCGCCAGCAGGAGCTTTGCCTGATGAAGATACTACGCCTGTAGACGGAACCTCGTATACTATTACAGGCTTAGAAGGTGGTACATCGTACGATGTATATCTGCAAGCAGTTTGTGATAACGGCACCGTAAGTGCATGGGTTGGACCTGTAAACTTTACAACCAATGAGCTGGGACTGTCTTGTGACGAGGCGATTGTAATTTCAGATTTAACCGAACCTTTTATTCTTCAAGATAATTTAAGTAACTACAGTAATCCTGATATTGTTTACGATACCGCGGGGTCAAACTGTATTTCTGGTGTACCAGCTACTTGGAATATGTTGAATGGAGATAAAATATTTTTATCCTATACGCCAGAAGAAGATGGCTTGGTAAACTTTTATCAAAGTACAGCAACGGGCGCCGGTGCCGGTGAAAACTGCTGGAATGCGTATTCAACAGTATTAATATATGAGAGTTGTGAGGATGTTGGAGTGACTTGCTTGGATGGAATCAATACTACAACAAGTAATATGAACGCTTCTTTGGAAGGCTTTTTGGTAGAAGCTGGCAATACCTATATTATTGTGATCTCTTCCAACCTTACTATGAATGCAGGAATCTGTTTCACTTTTGAAATGCAAGGGTCCTCTTGTGCGGCTCCAACCGGAATTGACTATAGCGATTTAACGGCCACTAGCGTGTCTATGTCTTGGGAAAATGTTGGTGGATTTGCAGATTCTTGGGAGTATGCAGTGGTACCAACTGGAGATCCAGCGCCTACTACAGGTATTGTAGCGACCTCTTCTTTAACAGGTAATGTTATTGATACTGGACTTGTAGCTGGAACAACTTATGATTTTTATGTAAGATCCATTTGTGGGGGTGCTACAGGTGCCTGGGCTAACCCTTATACCTTTACCACGCAATGTGAGACCTTTACAATACCATTTTTTGAAGACTTTACAGGAGCAAACTCAAGTACTCCTGAACCATGTTGGTACGGTATCAACGTAAATGAAGATCAATTTCAATGGGGCTACCTTACAGGATATCCTACCATTGCAACCTTGGACAATCCGGGGAATAACAATGATATCTTTTCATCTCCAAGATTGAACTTTACGGCGCAGCCAAAACGTTTGATCTATAAGCATAGAGCAACCAACGGAACCTCTACCTATTCTGTTAAATTGTCGACTACAGGTATTGGAGCAGAGAATTTTACAACTGAAGTATTGCCGGAAACCGTGATTACTAACGGTGCATGGGAGGAAATTACAGTAGAACTTCCAATTGTAACTGGTGAAGTAAACATTGCTTGGGTGGTGACTCCTAATCCTTTGGAACAGGCAACACGTTTGTCTATTGATGATATTTTAATTGAAAATATTCCTACCTGTCCGCAGCCTTCAGATTTGACTGTAGCGAACATTCAAACTACATCGGCTCAATTGAGCTGGACTTTAGGTTCTGATGAGTCTCAGTGGGAAGTTATGGTGCAGGCGCCAGGTGCAGGTGTGCCTACAGAGCCGGGAGATTTTACGCAGCCTGGAGTAATTACAGATCAAAATCCTTATACAGCTAATGATTTGGATTCGGCTACGCATTACGAATATTATGTTAGAGCCATTTGTGGGGAAGATGATTACAGTGAGTGGGTTGGGCCATTTGAGTTTACCACTTTATGTGATAGTTTTGATGTGCCTTATTTCGAGTCTTTCAATGACGAGGATGAAGATTCTTATAAATTCTGTTGGTCTGTAAACAATGCCAATGGAGATAACGTACAATGGACTACTTTGCCAGATATGGCGGCTGTGCAAACATCCATATTTGCGCCACCAACTGGTTTTGACGATTGGTTTATTTCTCCTGCCATTAATGTGAATGGTGGTTTGAACAAATTGGAGTTTGATTATAAAGTATTGTTTAGTGCTTTGTTCCCTGCCAGTAGATTTGGAATGGAAGTATTAATTTCTACTACAGATACGGATCCTTCAAGTTTTACCGTATTGGATCCGTTGTTCGAAATTACCAATGCTGCTTTTGAAACCAAAACATTGTATTTTGAAGCAGAAGCAGGAACAATATATGTTGCCTTTAGAGTACCACCAGCCTTTGATGCAGAAAATGGCTTTTCACATTTGCATTTGGATAACGTAAGCATTGAAGCGGCGGATGACTGTCAAACACCTACAGATATTGTTGTATCTGGAGTTACGGGAAGTTCAGCCAATATCAACTGGAGTGCAGGATATGATGAAACGGCTTGGAATGTTGCAGTACAACCTGCAGGTGTTGGTTTGCCAAGTAATACAACGGCAACGGTTGACGAAACAACGTTTACTGCAACTGGTTTGGAAGCAGGAACAGAATATGAGGTGTATGTTCAGTCTTCTTGTGGAGACTCAAGTAGTGGATGGGTTGGACCAGTAACTTTTATCACTGCATGTAATGCATTTGATACACCATTTATTGAAACCTTTAATTCCGATTCTGAAACAGAGGCGTGTTGGAGCATTCCAACAGGCGGATGGGAGACAAATAACGTGATGTATTCTTACGAAGGTGATCAATCGGCAGCTGTTTTTACCCCACAAAGCATTAACGACTGGTTGATTACGCCCACTATTAATGTTCAGGCCAACCAAAGATTGCGTTTCTTCTACAGAGCAGCGTACAATGCAGGGTACCCTGATCACTTTAAAGTGTTCATGTCCACTTCAGGAAATGATCCGGCATCAATGAACATTGAGCTGTATGATTCTGCAGCAGATGGTCCTGTTGATAATACGACCTATATTGAAAAGATTATCAATATTCCTTTATCTGGAGCCCTTAATTTTGGGTTCCAAATAGCAAGTTCAGGACAGATCTTGATTATCGATAATGTAATTGTTGAGGATATTCCTAGTTGTCCTCAACCTTCTAACTTGGCTATTAGTTCTGTTACAGATGAAGGCTTTACGGCCTCTTGGGATAGCAACGGAAGCGAGGATTCATGGGAAATTGCTGTAATTCCTTTTGAAGAGGATGCGCCTGTAGGTGATGTAGACCCAGCCTATTCCTATATTGCAGATGCCAATCCATATGCGGTGACAGGTTTAACAGAAGCTAGCAAATATAATGTGTACGTTCGCGCCATTTGTAGTGATACAGATAAGAGTGAATGGGTAGGGCCAATGGAGGTAACTACCAGATGTGATTTGGATAACTTGTGTGAATACACGATTACCTTGATTGATGAAAACTTTCCTCAGTTCCCTTCTGTAGATGTATATCAAAATGGACAATTGGTGCAAACCTTATATTTCTATAATGGTGATGACACGTTCCCAGAGTTTACATTGTTCTTGTGTACAGGTGTAGAATTTGAATTGTATTTCAATACTGTTGGTTACAACCCTGATCAATTCTCAGATTGGCAAGTTATTTTAGAAGATTATCAAGGGGAAGAAGTGGCTACAATCACAGGTCTTCCACCGCAACAAACCTTCTATACTGGAATAGCCCAATGTGGTGAGGTAGCTTGTCCTCAGCCTACAGATCTTACAGCTAATGGTGCTGCTCAGTTCTCATGGACTCCAGGTGGTGACGAAACCCAATGGGAAGTGGCGGTGCAGCCTGTAGACAATGGAACACTTCCACAATCTGGAACTGTGGTGAATACGCCTTCTTACGTGCCAACGGCATCAGACTTTGTGTTTGACAATGTGGGTACTTACGAATATTTTGTAAGAGCTATTTGTGGCGATGGAGAGACTAGTTACTGGTCTGGACCTTATGCGTTTGCTGTTGGTGATGATATCTCTACTGCCTTGAATATCCCTATTAATGAGGGTGAGGATTGTGAGGAAGCTATTGTAGATATTAGCTTTAGAAATGCCAGCTTATCACCAGAAGCTCTGTCTTGTGGGGATGAAGTGGAATCTGATATCTGGTTTGAGTTTACAGCGACTTCTAGAGTACAGATATTTATGATTGATGGATTTGAAACGCCATTACACGCTGGAACGGCTATGGTTGTAGAGCCATTCCCTCACATCACCATGACTTTGTACAAGGAATTGACTGATGGCTCTTTGGAAGAAATGGGCTGTACCTTTGATAATTTGTTTGTGGCCAGCTATTCAACAGAATTGGTAGTGGGTGATAACTATAAATTACGTTTGAGTTTAACAACTCCGGAGGTAAGTACTAGAACGTTTACATTATGTACCACTACGCCGGAAGATTTGTGTGCTATGAGTGCACCTAACGGCGGATTTGAGCATCCATCTATCCCTTCGTATTCAGGTTCTTATTTGAATGGAGTGGATCAAGCTGTGATTCCAGGATGGACATCATCTGTGCAAATAACAGAAGAAGGTGCTTCTTACTTGTTCTTCTGGGAAGCGGTTAATAACTCATTCTTTACAATATACGAAGGAGGACAAGCTATAACCTTGTTAGGACCTGCTGCAGATATCTCTCAAGAAAATGATCCTATCAAAGGAATTTATAGAGATTTTGATACCTCAGAAATTACTCAGATGTTCTATACGTTTGCACATTTACCACGTGCAGCTGGAAATACTATCCAGTTATTTGCAGGACCACCAGAAGGACCGTATGTGAATATTCGTGAAGAAGCCGGAGTGGTTGGATCTTGGGGTAATTATTCAGGAACCTATAATGTTCCGGAAGGACAAACGACCACACGATTTATTTTCAGAAATAAATACTCAGGGTACGGTGTAATTTTGGATGGTACTAATTTTATGGCCAACAATAGCATCAATACCTTCACAAATGATCAGTTGGATTGTGCGAACAACAGTATCGAAATGAGTGCAGAGGGTACAGGAACTTGGATTTCTGCTGAAGATAACCCAGGGCCGGTATTGTTTTCTGATGCGTCATCAAGAGAGGTAACCGTAAGCGGATTTGCTGTGCCTGGAACGTATACCTTTATTTGGCAAACGCGTTACTGTGACGATATGGTAACGGTTGAGTATGACGGTATTGAAGAGAGTCCAGTAGTGGAGTCGCCAATCATGTACTGTGTAGGAGCTGTTGCTGAGCAATTAACGGCGACTGTTGAAGGTGACTATACCTTGTTATGGTACACCGAAGCTGTGGGAGGTACTGGTTCTACTGAGGCACCAACACCTGATACGTCGGTAGCAGGCACAACATCTTACTATGTAGGTTATGTTGATGCTAGTGGATGTGAAGGACCTCGTTCTGAAATTGTGGTGGAAGTAAATGATATTACAACACCAACTACAGACTTTACTTATGAGGATGTGTACTGTCCAGATAGTGGATCTGCAATGCCGGTATTATCTGAAGAATTCACCTTAGGTGGAAGCTTTAGTTCTCAAGCTGGATTGGACATCAATCCTGATACGGGTGAAATCAATGTAGCAGCTAGTACACCTGGTGAGTATACCGTTACTTATGAAATTGTTGAAGATGCGGATATCTGTTTGTTGGGTGGTATGAGTTCATACACAGTTACAATCTTGGCTAACTTAACTTCTGAAATCACGGAAGACTGTGACAATGCTGAAATTGTATTGACCGCTGCACCAGTAGGTGAGGCTTATAACCCAGATGATGTAGAGTACGTTTGGACGGATGCCAATGGAACGGTAGTAGGGGAAAACTCTAATACATTCAATGTAACCGATTATGTAACTTTTGATAATCCAGATGCTACGGTACCAACACAATTTACGGTAACCGTAACGTTGGGAGGATGTAGTACATCGGCTAGTTATACTGTTGAAAAATTCTCTTGTGGAGAGATTCCTAAAGGAATTTCACCTGATGGCAATGGTAAAAACGATACGTTTGACTTAACAGGTTTCCAAGTGGTGAAATTGAGCATCTTTAACCGTTACGGTACAGAGGTGTATAACTTCAGTGGAAGTTATACCAACCAATGGGGAGGTCAGACCAATGATGGAGATGAGTTGCCAACAGGTACGTATTTCTACAGTATCGAAACCCAAAATGGTACCAATGAGACCGGATGGGTTTATATAAACAGAGCAAAGTAACCCTAAATTAATATAAGCTATCTGCCTATCATACGGCAGATAGCTTCCAATTATAGCATAAACTATACAGATGAAAAAACTATATGTGACCTTGGTCTTTGCACTGCTTTTTATGGTAAGTGGTAAGGCCCAACAAGATCCACAGTACACGCAGTACATGTACAATATGAACGTGATCAACCCTGCCTATGCGGGTTCTAAAGACAATTTATCTATTGGAGTTTTGTACAGATCACAGTGGGTAGATATAGAAGGAGCGCCAAAAACGGCTACCTTCTCTATCCATAGTCCGGTAGGGGAAAAAGTAGGGATGGGATTGTCTGTCATCTCTGATAACATCGGGCCAGTTGAAGAAAACAATGTATACGCCGATTTCTCCTATACTTTGAATTTAGGTGGTGAGCACCGTTTGGCATTTGGTATGAAAGCTGGCGCAACCTTTCAAAACATTGGCTTGTTCAGTGATATCAACTCATCATTACTTGTGAGTGATGATGAAGCCTTTAGCCAAAACACCAGCAATACCTATTTAAATATTGGTTCAGGATTTTTCTATTATACCGATAAATATTATGTGGCGTTTTCTGTGCCAAACATGTTGAAGAGCACCCACTTGGATGTGACCAACAATGGTCAGGAATACACATTCGGTTCGGAAGAATTACACTATTTCTTAACAGGGGGATATGTATTTGACCTTTCAGAAAATACTAAGTTCAAGCCTTCCTTTATGTTGAAATCGGCCTTCAATGCGCCAACCTCTCTAGATGTATCAGCCAATGTTTTGTTCTTTGAGCGTTTCGAATTGGGAGCGTCTTACCGTTTGGATGATTCAGTATCAGGATTGGCAAACTTTGCCATTACACCAAATTTAAGAGTAGGGTATGCCTACGATGCAATTACGTCTGACTTAAGTGGAGGTACTTCGGGGTCGCACGAAATTATGGTGTTATTCGACCTGAACTTTGCTAAGAAGGTGTCTGTTTCACCAAGATTTTTCTAACCAAAAAAGCCTATAAAAAATGAAAAAAATATACAGTCTTTTATGCTTGCTGATGTGTGTTGCAGCTAGCTACGGACAAAACGCTCAAACAGAGAAGGCAGACCAATTGTTTGAAAGCTACCAGTATATGGATGCTATCGATGCCTATTTGAAGTTGGTAGACAATAAAAAAGCCGATACCTATGTGTATAAGCAGTTGGGGGATTGTTACTACAATGTATTCAATACCGAAGAGGCTGCCAAATGGTATGCTATGGCAACCCAATCTACTCAAGATGCGGAAACCTATTACCGCTATGCACAAACTTTAAAGTCGCAAGGAAAATACGAAGAGGCCAACAAGCAAATGGATGTATTTGCGAAACTGATGCCAGAAGATCAACGTGCCATTAACCACTTGAAAAATCCAAACTATGTACCACGTTTGGCTGATCAATCAAAATTGTTTGATGTGGATAATGTGAGCATCAACAACCAGGAACAAAGTGATTTTGGTAGTGTGCTTTCCAACGATAATACATTGTATTTTGTGAGTTCAAGAGGAGGTAACAAAAAGGACACTTGGACCAATAGCCCATATTTAGATATTTACCAATCTGTTAGAAATGACGACGGTACTTTGTCTGAGCCAGAAGAATTAAAAAGCTTGAATACGCCGTTCCACGATGGGCCTATTACTTTGAGTGCCGATGGTAACACCATGATTTTTGCTCGTGATGGCTTGAGTACTGGAAACTATAAGAAAGTAAAGAAGAACAAGGTGAAAGTTGGGCAACAAGGATTGTACAGTGCTACCAAACAAGATGGTAAGTGGGGTAACATCCAAGCCTTACCATTCAACAGTACAGAATATTCAGTAAGTCACCCAAGCTTAAGCGCCGATGGTAAAACTTTATATTTTGCTTCTAACATGCCTGGTGGTTTTGGGGATACCGATATTTGGAAAGTTAGTGTTAATGGTGGTGCTTATGGCACTCCTGAAAACTTAGGTGCTAATGTTAACACCGCCGGGAAAGAAGGATTCCCATTTATCAGTGAAGAGCACATTTTATACTTTGCGTCTACAGGAAAGCAAGGGTTGGGAGGTTTCGACATTTTTAAGGTAGACTTGAGCAAAAATGAAGATGCCATTAACTTGGGAAAGCCTGTAAATACTAAAAGTGACGACTTCTCTTTTAGTGTAAATACCAAATACAATGTTGGCTATTTTTCTTCAAATAGAACAGGAGTAGACAATATTTATACAGCAATTCCTGTTTGTATTGCCGAGGCTGTGGCCTTGGTTAAGGACGCCATGTCAGGCTCTGTACTTGCAAACGCTTCAGTATCAATTTTGGACAGCCAAAACAATGTTATTGCTACTGAAGTTAATGCCGCAAACGGTACGGCTACTTTCAAAATAGAATGCGAAACGGCATACTATTTTAATGTGTCAAGACAGGGATACAAAACGGCAATGGTTGAAGTAGCTCCAAGCAAAGGGGGGACTACCAATGTAACTGTGGTTTTGGAGCCAGAGCATGAATTGATTACAGAAACAGAGGTGAAGTTGAACAATATTTATTTTGAATTTGATAAGAGTAACATCACCCAACAAGGAGCCTTTGAGTTGGATCGATTAGTGGCTGTCATGAAAGAATACCCAGAAATGGAAATCTTGGTGCGTTCACATACCGATACCAAAGGAAATCACGATTATAACCAAAAACTTTCTGAAAGACGTGCGCAAGCCACGGTACAATACTTAATTTCTAAAGGGATTGCCAAGGAACGACTTTCAGCTAAGGGAATGGGAAGTTCAGAACCAAAAATAGACTGTAAGTCTAAGTGTACTAAAGAAGAGGATGCACAAAATAGACGCTCAGAATTCCTGATCGTTAAAAAGTAATTCCATTTTTTAGTATAAATTTGCCGACCAGCCAAAAAAACTAAAAATATCTATAAGCTTCTGATAGTCAATTTGCAAATTTTGAGATTGCAGGTTGACTATTGGAGTTTTAAATTATGAAATGAAGAAAGTTAGAATGAAGAAATTTTTAATGTTTGGTTTTTTTGCAATGTGCTTACTAAAAGCTAATGCACAGCTAACCCCAAATGATTGTGCCGATGCTGTTATTGTATGTGGAAATGGAAGCTTTAGTAGTAATGCAGAGGGGGCTGGAGATATTGATGAAGTTGCTGCTTGTGGAAGTATTGAACACAATACCATTTGGTTAAAAGTAGATATTGTACAGGCTGGTAATCTAGGGTTTGATTTAATCCCGGACGATGCTGATTTGGCTGTAGATTATGACTTTTGGGTATATGATGCCAATGATGGAAATTGTGGGGAATTTTGGAGTAATCCTATTCGTTGTAATACTATCAATCCATTAGAAGCTGGTTTAACCTATAATAATACTGGAATTGATGGTACTTTAGGTACCACTCAGGGACCTGGTGCTAATGGAGATTCAGGATATGTGTATTGGTTGAATGTGAGTGTTGGGGATAGCTATTATATTGTTATTGATAGACCATATGATGGCGGTGGTTTTGAAATTCAATGGACAGGATCAGCCATGGATGGAAATGGGGCCTTTCCAGAATCCCCAGTGGCAAACGAAATAGATGATTTGATGACCTGTAGCACTAATGGGGCTACGGGAATCTTCAACTTAAATGCTGTCAAATCGGATATCAACTCAGATCTGGCAAACAATACCATCCAGTTTTATGCTAGTTTGGCGGATGCCACAGATGATAATAATCCTCTGCCGGGTATTTATACCAATACCTCAAATCCACAGCAAATTTATGCTAAGGTTGAAAATGTGTCCGGTTGCTATGATTTGGTGGAATTCAATTTAATTGTTACGGAAATTCCTGATGCCACGGTTACTGTAGATAATACTGCTGTCTGTTTTGGTGAAGAAGTAACTTTCACATTCACAGGAACACCTGGTGCTACGGTAGGTTATAGCATTGATGCCGGTACTACCCAACAATTAGTATTAGACGATTCAGGAGAAGCTACTTTAACCCAAACCTATACAGAGGATACGATTTTCGAATTAAAGTATGCCAGAATCCTTGATAGTAATGGCGATGTGGTTTGCTCACAAACCCTGAGTGAAGTTTTGGGTATTACGGTGTATACGGGTTCTGAATTAACGGTAACCAACAACTCTCCAATTTGCGAAGGAGAAATTGGAGAAATTACCTTTTCAGGAGACCCTAATGCTACTGTTGTATACCATATAGGAAGTGGCAGTTCTACCACAATAAATTTGGATGCTTCAGGGAACTTTAGTTTGCAATTTCCCGATTTAATGAGCACTACAGATGTGACCATCGAATCGGTAACTAGTAATACTGCACCATTTTGTTCGCTAGACCTCAATGAAGTAGAAACTATTGTGGTGGAAACCATAGTGGCTTTGGAAGAAGAATATATCGTGTCTGAATGTGATACGGATGGAGATGGACAATATACTTTCAACTTGTTGGATTATGAAGCCGATATCTTGGCCAATGCCACCAATCCTTCCAATTATGTGGTGAGCTACCATGCCACGCAACAGGATGCCATCGATGATACCAACGAAATAACAAATGCTAGTGCTTATACTACATCTCCAAACCCTCAAACGGTATTGGGGATAAGAGTAACTACGGAAGGTTCGGCGTGTTCCAATACAGCAGCATTGGTCTTGGAAATAACCGTATTGCCAGACCCAAGTACTACAGTGTTGGATCCTATAGTACTTTGCGATTTGCAGACTCCTAATGACAGTCAAGAGCCGTTCGATTTAACGCAATATGAAACTACCATTGCCAATGGGATTGCTAACTTGAATTACTCCTATCACACTACTCAAGCAGAGGCGGAATCTGGTGCTAATCCAATTCCAAATCCTGGCAATTATGTTGCAGGAACAAGCACGGTATATGTAAATGTCACCAGTGCCAATGCAGGAACAACGAGTTGTTATGCGGTATTTAGTTTCGATTTGGAAGTTCAGCCAATACCAATTATTGCAGAGAACAGTATGACGGTTTGTAGTACAGACGGAAGCGGTTTTTATGCTTTTGATTTAATTGCTGAAACGGACAATATTTTAGGGGCTGGACAAAGTTCTGCAGACTATACAGTATCTTTCTTTGAAGATGCTGCTGCGACAAATGAAATTTCAAGTAATCCTTATACAAATACAACTGCTTTCGATCAAACTATCTATGTGGTAATTGCTAGCAGTGCTTCCGGTTGTGCCGAGACGTTCCCATTTGAATTGAATGTGGAAGCGGCAGCCATTGCCAACATGCCAGAGCCAATGACGGTTTGTGATTATGATGGTGAGAATGACGGCTATGCCGCCTTGGACTTAACAAGTCTGGATGGAGAAGTACTGAATGGGCAAAATCCAACCGATTTTTCTGTGAGTTATTACCTTTCGGAAACCGATGCAGCTAATGGTAGTAATCCAATTGAAGATCCTGCTGGCTATGTTAATTCAATGGCTTATGGCGAGACAATCTACATTAGAGTGGTCAACAATAATATTCCTGACGAGTGTTTTGATACTACTTCTTTTGAATATACAGTGGCGCCGTTGTTGAATCCTGAAATTTATTCGCAAGATGGTAACGATACTATTTGTGTGGATTATGAAACAGGAGAGGTGTTAAATTCTGTGACCTTGGTAAGTGATTTACAGGATGCCAATTATGCCTATACTTGGTATTTGAATGGTGTCGAAATTGCTGGCGCTACCCAAGGGACCTATACCGTAAATACAGCGTCTCCAGGATTGTATACGGTATCTATTGAAGAAATTCAATCGGAGACCAATTGTACCTCTGAAATCAGCCAGGCTTTTGAAGTGTTCCAATCCAGTCAAGCGGTATTGGTAAGTGTGAACCAATCTGGAGCCTTTTCTCCAAATCCAAGCATTATTGTTGAAGTGGAAGGATACGGAGAGTATTGGTATCAGTTGGATGACGGGCCTATTGTTGATAACGGAGGTGTGTTTACCAATGTTAGCGGAGGTTTGCATACGGTGTATGTGTATGATATGACAGGAGAGGTTTCTTGTGATCCATTGGTAATTGAGAATATTAGAATTATCGATTATCCTAAAGTGTTTACCCCTAATGGAGATACTTTCAATGATTTTTGGAACATCTTTGCGCTTGAAGATCATAGGGAGGCCGAAATATTGATTTATGACAGGTATGGAAAAATACTGGCTAAAATCAAACCTTCAGGAATGCCTTGGGACGGAAGTTTCAACGGGAAACCATTACCGTCAACTGACTACTGGTTTGTGTTGACTTATGAGGAGTTTGGAGTGCAAAAACAATTCCAAGCACACTTCTCAATCAAGAGATAAATTATTATTTATTAAGGGAATAATAAGAAAAGCACTTATACTCGGTATAGGTGCTTTTTTTATTTGATCAGTTGGATAAAGTGCTCCAAGCTAGGATTCATGTTGCTTGGATCCCAAATCATAGACAATACCGTGCGTTGTGGAATCTTTGAAAGTTCGATAAATTTCACCCCAGGGTCATGGCCCACTTGAAGGGATTTAGGAACAATGGAAACCCCAAATCGATTCTTGATAAGCGAATAAATGGAATCGGCGTGGATGGTATTATGGGACACGATGGGGCTAAAACCACTGTCATCAAAAATTTGCATTACTTTTTCGTAATAAGACGTGCTGTACTTGGGATCGAAAAGAATAAAGGATTCGTTCTTTAATTGGGTCAAACTTTTAAAATTGCTGTTGTCCAATGGGTGATCCTTCGGAAGTACCAAACAAAAGGGTTCCTTTAAAATCTGTTTGATCGAAAGTCCTCTAGGTACACGTTCCAATCTCACAAAGCCAATGTCAATATCATGAGTAATAAGACTGTCTATTTGACTTTGGTTGTCCATTTCCTTAAGGCTAAATATCACATTGGGGTGTTCTTCTTCAAAAGCCAAAAGCAATTTCGGAATAAGCTCCTGCATCGCCGAGCCTACATAACCAAAATTCAGGCGGCCTTGCTTGCCGTCCTGCAAGAGTTTGGCATGTTCAAAAATGCCATCTAGTCGGGATAAGTTTCTGCTGATTTCAGTATGAAGATAGGCCCCAGCCTTGGTAAGTTTTACATCTCGGTTATGACGCTCAAAAAGCGTGATGCCCAACAATTCTTCCAACTGTTTGATTTGCCTACTTAAGCCTGGTTGGGAAATAAACAGCTTATCGGCCGCTTTTCTAAAGTGCAATTCTTCGGCGACAGCCAAAAAATAGTGCAGGTGACGCAATTCTATTTGATTACTTACAGGCATCAATGAGTGATGTAAATGATATTATTTGCTATCAAAAATAGCGATAACTTTGTAAAAACTAATAGAAAACGAGAGAGAATGATGTTTAAATATGGTATAGATAAGCTTACGGTTGATACCGTAATGGCTCTTGCAGAAGGAACTTTGAAAGGGATTGTAACAGAAGAGGCCAAAGCTAAAGTAGATGCTTGCAGACAGAAAGTGGAAATCATGGCCAATTCCGATAAGGCCGTGTACGGAATCAATACAGGATTTGGGCCCTTGTGCGATGTACAGATTACCCCAGAGGAAACCAGTAAATTACAGGAGAACTTGGTAATTACCCATGCCGTTGGTGTGGGAAACCCGATTGATAAGGAATTATCCAAAATCATGATGATCTGTAAGGTGCAGGCCTTATGTCAAGGATTTTCGGGTGTGAGAATGGAAGTGATCGACCGATTGTTGTACTGTATTGAAAATAATTTGTTGCCAGTAGTTCCTGAACAAGGTTCGGTAGGAGCATCGGGTGATTTGGCGCCTTTATCGCATTTATTTTTGCCGTTGTTGGGCGAAGGTGAGTTTTGGGTAGGCGATGTCATTAAACCTGCCGCAGAGGTCTTAAAAGCACATAATTTGGAGCCTATCCAATTACAGGCTAAAGAAGGTTTGGGATTGATCAACGGCACTCAGTTCATTTTGGCGCATGCCATCAAAGGGCTTAAAAAAATGGCATATCTTTTGGACTTGGCCGATGTGTCTGGTGCTATGAGTATTGAGGGCTACCAAGGAAGTGCTTCGCCATTTAAGGAAGCATTACATACCATTAGACCGTTTCAAGGAAATCTAAAAGTAGCCGAGCGCATGCGCCGACTGTTTAAGGATTCGCAAAATATCAAATCGCATTTGGATTGTGCCCGCGTGCAGGATCCTTATTCCATGCGTTGTATACCGCAGGTGCACGGGGCTTCAAGAAATGCTTTCTATCACTTAAATGAATTGGCAGAAATTGAGATGAACTCCGTAACCGATAACCCAATTGTGTTGAGTGAAACCGAAGCTATTTCAGGAGGAAATTTCCATGGGCAACCCTTGGCAATGGCCTTGGATTATGCCTCGATAGCAGCTTCGGAATTAGGAAATATTGCCGATAGAAGATGTTATTTGTTGTTGGAAGGGAAGTTTGGATTACCTCGTTTGTTGACGGAATCTGGAGGTTTGAATTCTGGATTTATGATTCCTCAATACACTACCGCGGCTTTGGTAACCGAAAACAAATCTTTGTGTTTCCCGCCTTCCGCAGACAGTGTGCCAACCTCTTTAGGACAGGAAGACCACGTGTCTATGGGGAGTATCTCTGGGCGTAAATTCAACCAAATTTTGGGGAATATTGAAAAGATTTTGGCCATCGAATTGATGTACGCAGCCCAAGCCTTGGAATTTAGACGTCCAAATACCTTTTCCGATATTGTGGAAGAAAACTTTAAGTTGATCAGAAGTAAAGTGGCCAAGTTGGAAGATGACCGTGTGTTGAAGGACGATATTTATGCCATCATTCAATTTGTAAAAGAACAAGCCTTTAGGGTGCAGTAAATTGCCTTGGGGCAAACCCGTAATGCATTAGAAGGTACAATTTTTTAATTTCGAGGCAGGTCTCGGAGTATTCAAATCTCGATTATCGAGTAAAATAGAGAACGATATGACATTTCAAGAACAAATATTACAAGGAATCCCAACAGAGTTACCGGCAAAAAAAGCCTATCCGGAAGGTATTAATAGAGCTCCAAAACGAAAGGATATCCTATCAAAGGAAGACAAGCAATTAGCCGTTAGAAATGCTTTAAGATATTTCCCAGAAGCTTGGCATGCGATTTTGGCGCCTGAATTTGCTGAGGAATTGAAAGAATACGGACGCATTTATATGTACCGCTTCAAACCCGATTACGACTTGTATGCACGACCTATTTCGGAGTATCCGGCACAATGTTCACAGGCGGCAGCTATCCAGTTGATGATTCAAAATAATTTGGATCCTGCCGTAGCTCAGCACCCTGAGGAATTGATTACCTATGGAGGAAACGGTGCCGTGTTCCAAAACTGGGCCCAGTACTTGTTGACCATGAAATATTTGGCCACGATGACAGAGGAGCAGACCTTGCACATGTATTCTGGCCATCCTATGGGATTGTTCCCATCGTCTAAAGCAGCGCCAAGAGTGGTGGTAACCAATGGGATGATGATTCCTAACTATTCCCAACCGGACGATTGGGAAAAGTTCAACGCTTTGGGCGTTACCCAATATGGTCAGATGACTGCAGGCTCTTTTATGTATATCGGTCCACAGGGAATTGTACACGGAACCACGATTACCGTGATGAACGCCTTTAGAAAAATATTGAAGAAAGAGGAGTCTTCCGCTGGAAAAATATTTTTAACTGCCGGTTTGGGAGGTATGAGTGGTGCGCAACCTAAGGCAGGGAATATTGCGGGTTGTATCACGGTGTGTGCCGAAGTGAATCCAAAAGCGGCCACCAAACGTCACCAACAGGGTTGGGTAGATGAATTGATTGATTCTATGGAAGCTTTGATTACTCGTGTGAAAAAAGCCCAAGAGGCCAATGAAGTGGTTTCCATTGCCTACATTGGAAATATTGTGGAGGTCTGGGAGCGTTTTGATGAAGAAAACATCTTTATCCATGTCGGGTCAGATCAAACCTCTTTACACATTCCGTGGACGGGTGGTTACTATCCTGTGGATGTGAGTTATGAGGAATCCAATCGCTTGATTCGTGAGGAGCCCGAAGTATTTAAGGAAAAGGTTCAGGAAAGTTTACGTCGACATGCGTCGGCTATTAACAGACATACAGCCAAAGGCACGTATTTCTTCGATTATGGAAATGCCTTTCTATTGGAAGCTTCTCGTGCAGGGGCTGATGTGATGGCCGAAAATCAAATAGATTTCAGATATCCTTCCTATGTTCAGGATATTTTGGGCCCAATGTGTTTCGACTATGGTTTTGGACCGTTCCGTTGGGTGTGTACGTCAGGAAAGCCGGAGGATTTGGATGCTACGGACCAAATTGCCATGGAAGTATTGCAACAAATTATGGAAGTGTCCCCAGAGGAAATCCAATTGCAAATGCAGGACAACATCACTTGGATTAAAAATGCAAAGCAGAACAAAATGGTGGTAGGTTCACAAGCCAGAATTCTATATGCCGATGCCGAAGGGCGTGCCAAAATAGCCGAAGCTTTTAATAATGCTATTGCAGAAGGAAAAATTGGCCCTGTGGTATTGGGACGCGACCACCACGATGTGAGTGGTACCGATTCTCCATACCGTGAAACTTCCAATATTTATGACGGAAGTAAGTTTACGGCTGATATGGCCATTCAAAACGTGATTGGTGACAGCTTTAGAGGCGCTACCTGGGTGTCAATCCACAATGGTGGTGGTGTTGGCTGGGGAGAAGTGATCAACGGAGGTTTTGGAATGCTGTTGGACGGTACCAAGGAGGCCGAAGCACGCCTCAAAAGCATGTTGTTTTACGATGTCAATAACGGTATTGCCCGACGTAGTTGGGCTAGAAACAAAGAAGCAAGATTTGCCATTGAACGCGAGATGCAGCGTACACCTAGCTTAAAAGTGACCTTGCCTCATTTGGTGGCTGAAGATGTCTTGACAGATTTGTTTTAAGTGAGACGTTAGTAGTTTGAAGCACGAAGCTTGGAGTTTAAAGGATTGGAGTAGAGATGAGTTGTGTCATTCCAACGAAGAAGGAATCTCTTCTTGTTCTCTTCCGTTAATCTAACTTGTGAAGAGCAATAATATATAAAAGTCCTGTTTTACGACAGGACTTTTTTGTTTCTTTAAGAATGTTATTATAAATGAACATTTCCATAATCTTTGTTCGTAGGTTTCTAATAAGAGAGTAACTCTTTTGAAAATATGGGGATGTTGTATAATTAATTAGAATTGTATAAATAAAGAAATGGAAAAATATTATAGAGTCCTATTAGGTGAAGAATACGCCAAGACAAAGGGAAAGTACGGTATAGTAGATACAGAAAATATTGAAATGTCAGACCTACTAGAGACACTTGAAGATGGTGTTGAAATTTACAAAGGTATGCTAGATGGAATTAAATTCAATTTTGAAGGAGGAGTAGGAAAACAACTTGCAGATTACCAAATGCCATATCAGCCTATAAGGTTGATTTCGACAAAAATGCAGAGATTAATCCAAGATTATGTAGATGAAAGTCAAATTCAGTTTGTGAAAACTAGTGTTTTAAAGGGCTCCGAAAGTCATGAATATTATATAATGCATTTCAAAATCAAAATAGATGTGCTTGATAGAAATAAAATGAGAGATAATCTAATCAATCCAATTATTGATAGAAATAAAATGCCTAAAAATGTCAATGTATTTTGTTACGAGGAATTTGACCCTTCGTCATTTTGTATTTCTGAAAAAGTAAAAGATTTGCTGATAAAAAATAAAGTTACAGGTTGTTATTTTCAAAAGATAACATCCGATAATCGGAGCTAGCACTCGTCTGTGACAAGAGCTAAAATTGTCCTAAATCTTTAAGCAAAGAGGTTTTGTGGATTTATGGTTGAGCAAAAAAAAGCCCCCGTTGCAAACGTAGATTATTTGGATATTGTAAAACCAATAGATAAATACCTGTGTTCATTCTCTCCATAAAAACCTCCCATTTTCAATACTTTATCTATGTGTACAAAATTATCATTTTCATTGAATACATATTTATGGTATGTTTCAACCTGACAAAATTTGGACTCTTTTTGTGTTAGGCGGGGTCTTACAAAAGGAATTCCATCAATAGTTACTTCGTTATTGTTGCTGTAGTATCCAAGCATTTCTAGGGTAAACCAATAACCGTCAGGAGTAGCTTTCAGCATTAAGGATGAAATGTCATGTTGAATTTCGTCTTTTTCTATGTTATTAATTTTTATAGGTGTACCGCTGTATATTTGTTCGCCAAGTTTACCCTTGTTGTTGTGATAAATATTTATTCTTATTAAGGCATCAATTTCGTCATGTAGTTTTTTTATGTCGTTTTTACCGATGTCGTTGTAAAAGGAAAAGGAGACCATATCTAAATAATAATCCCAATATTCTGTCTTGGGGTATACCAAAGCGCACAACTCTAATTTAGGTGTTAAAATGCAGCTTTTCCAGAGCGAAGACTTTTTTAAAGGTTTAAATGTAATTTGTTCATCCGTTTTAGCCTTTACAGTTACACTCTCCAATTGTGTTGCATGAGGAGTCATGTAAATAGTGTCTATAACTTGAAGTTTTGGTATCTTGACCGTATTATAACCCAAATGAGAAATTTCTAAAGTATCAAATGATACTTGGGTTAAATCTATGATCCCTTTTGGGTTGCTGTAATTGCCATCTGTTTTGTTGTACTTTATGGTTGCAAATGGAATTGGAGATTTATTTATGGTGTCAGCTATAACTATATTTTGCGAAAAAATAAACTGAGTAATAAGTAGAGTTGTTAGGATGAGTGGTCTTTTCATATTTAAATTTAGGATAGCAATATTATTCTATTATAGCAAAACTGTCTTTACTATCATCTTTTATAACCTAACTCTTCCAAGCAGCATTAACTTTTCAGAAGCGGCCATACCGTTAGGGTTACAGCCTAGTTGGCCTTCGGGGACTTCCATGCCCAGTTCTTTGTAAAACGCAATCCAAGAGGGATTGAATTTGTCGGTGTCTGGATCTTTAAAGGTCATGGGGTTCAATTTAAAAATGCTGTCTTTTGCAAAAGCTCTGTACACAAATCCAGAACAATAATAGCTACTGTCATTCATGACATAACTAAAGTTATAGGGCTTCCCTAACATGGTTTTGGCTTTGCTGATAGCGTCAGGAATCGCTTTTTGATACTCTGGTTTCAAGCGATAAGCGATCACCGTTCTCTCTTGTGGTAAGCTGTCTGATGGAGGGTAGATAAACTCTCGCAAACTAATCTTGCTGGAACCACTTTCCGTATCGGCATGCAATACAAAAATGCTGTCGTCCACTTTTTCAACCAATCCCATATGGGAGAAATGGGTGGCTTTATCGGTTTGGGTCACCGCATCTATAGCTTTGGATAAGCTGCTTTCGGCAGATTCCCTAAATAATACATCACCAGTCTGCAAAATGACATCCTGTGCTTGCATAGCTATTGCACATATGGTAAGTAGCAGAAAGGTGATGTGTTTTTTGTTCATGTTAAATGGATGTCTTTGCTTTTTTTAAAGCGACTTTACCTCCAAGCCAAGCCATTGGAATGTATGCAACCACCAGATCCAAAGTTGTAAACCAAGTAGGAGAGGGGAGCATATAGGCCATCATGATGCCGCCAATAAAAAACAGCACTCCTATGGCCATGGCAAAAATCATGTTATGGCTCGCAGCTACGCGAACGGCTATAATGGCGCCTACAAAAGTTCCTATGGCATGGGCCAAAAATGGAAACAGAAAATGTTTGGGCTCCATAGTAGACATGGCTTCCGCTAGAGCATTCATGTCATTGGGATCGAGTCCTTCCAAAGGGAATAAGGAATGTCCTAAGGCTACCAGGCCCATGTTAGCGGCGCTTCCGCCAAGCCATCCTAAAATAAGGGATAAAATGTTTCTTACGATTCGCATTGCAATGTGTAATGTTAGTTAGATGGTAGCCAAAATAGATAAAATTTTTGGAAGCATGGTCGCTGAAAGTTTAGAGTTGGGAAGAGAAGTGCGAGGAGTGAACAACTAGGGGGTGAAAAGGGGTTTTGTCTTTACAGATTTTTGGTGTTGAAGCTTTTTGAAATCACTTGGTGGCTACGAAATAAGTGTTGTTTTAACATTTTTTACATATATTTATAAATGATTGATGTTAAATAGGTTGAAAAATGTAATTATGAAAAGAAAACTACACTGTTATTTTTGCGCCCTTTTTATAGGCTTTTTTGCAGGGGTATATGCGCAAACTGATGTGACTTTGATACCAGACACCTATTTTGAACAAAAATTGATTGATTTAGGATATGATGATGTTTTGGATGGGGAAGTGCTTACTAATAGCATTGATACTATTAGTTCTCTTGATTTACAAAGTGCAAATATTAGCGACCTTACGGGAATCGAAGATTTTACGTCAATTAAATTTTTGTATCTGTATTATAATAACCTTGACGAAATAGATGTTAGTGCTTTAACTCAATTAAAACAGTTATACTTAAATGGTAACAATGTTAGCGAGTTAGATCTTAGCAATAATTCGCTTTTAAAACATTTAGATATTACAGGAAATAATTTGTCTAGTTTGGATATTAGTAATTGTAGTCAACTAATAAGTTTGAAAGCTTACAATAACAATTTATCTTATTTAGATATAAGTAATAATACCTCACTAACAAGCTTATTTTTAAATAATAACTCTTTTACAGAACTTGCCTTGTCCAATAGTGCTCTTACAGGGTTAAATACAGAGGGGAATTCATTGAATTCTTTAGACCTCTCTAATCTACCTTCGTTGAATTTTTTGGACTGTTCTAATTCTGGATTAACGTCTCTAGATGTAAGTAACAATCCAAATTTATCCATATTAAAATGTCACAATAATGATTTAACCGAATTGGATCTCAGTAATAACCCAGATTTGGGTGAGTTAAAATGTATGGATAATGCACTTGCTGAACTGGATATATCGTTATGTGAAAGTATTTATTCCATTGATTGTTCAAATAACATTTTAACAACTGTAAATGTGTCAGGAGCGTCTTCTGCTACTTCAAATAGTTTATTTCAGTTTGTGTGCGATAACAACCAGCTGACTTCGGTGGATTTTAGTGCACTGGGAACGGATAGTGTGTTTAAAATATCGGCTTCCAATAATAATTTTTCACAGGTAAACTTAAGTAATTTGGATTTATCCGGATACATTCAGTTGGACTTCACTTCTAATCCAGATCTTACCTGTATCCTTGTGGATGAAGGGGTAAGTGTGGATCCTTTGTTTTTGGATATAGATGAACAGACAGAGCTAAGCCCCGAATGTACTGCTCTTAGTGTTTCTGAAGTGAATTTTGAGGCTGTAAGCATTGTAAATCCTGTCAAAGATGTATTAGTGATTCAGCACCCGGAATCTATTGAAATTCATGAGGTGAGCCTTTATGATCTGTCTGGACAGGAAATTATGCATACCTCAAGTAGCGACATTGATGTGTCAGCTTTTAGCAATGGTTTGTATATGGCCAAAATAGTAACCAATAAGGGGACCTTGGTGAAAAAGATACTTAAGTAACTATTGAAGTCTCTTGCAGGTATTTGACTGGTTCATAATGGAAGCTATGGCTTTCAATTATTTGGTCTGTTAGTTTTCGAAATTTCTTAAACTTAAAATCATAGTTTAATTGGGGTTTTACCTGTTGTTTTAAATATTTTAAAAATGAAATTATGAATAGAAAACTACACTATTATTTTTGTGCCCTTTTTATATGTCTTTGTGCGGGTTTGAATGCGCAAACTGCAGTGACTTTAATACCCGATAGCAATTTTGAGCAAAGATTGATTGATCTAGGGTATGATGATGTATTGGATGGGGAGGTGCTTACCAGTAGTATCGATGGGATTACATTTCTTACTTTAGGTAATGCTGGCATAAGTGATTTGTCGGGGATCGAAGATTTTACATCACTTACCGAGTTCTATTGTAATTTGAATAATTTAACCTCGGTGGACCTGAGCACACTCACAAATCTCGAAAAGTTGTTCATCTATGGCAATGATTTAAGTGCATTGGATATTTCCAATAACACCGCTTTATTGTATTTGGCATGTTCCGACAATAATCTAAGCTCTTTAGACATTAGTAATTGTGCAAATCTGGTGTGGCTAGTGGCTGAAAACAACAGTTTAACTGCTTTGGAGGTCTCCAATAACAGTGCTTTAGAGACGTTGTTTCTCAACGGGAACAATCTTACCTCTCTTGATGTGTCAAATAATAATTTATCACAACTAAATATCAATGGTAATAGCATTACTGCTTTAGACCTGTCAAATTCAACCAACCTATATAGGTTGTATTGTAATGGCAATGGGTTGCAGGCTTTAGATGTTAGCAATAACCCAAATTTAGATTGGTTGTATTGCAATAATAATAATCTAACCGAATTGGACCTTTCCAATAACAACTTGGGCCGATTGTATTGCAGTAACAATTCAATTGATCTATTGGATATTTCAACCTGTACCGATTTAGAGATATTGGATTGTTCCTATAATAATTTAATGGCATTGGATGTTTCCAATAACCTAGAACATATGAATCACTTTACTTGTGATTACAATAACATTAGCTCCTTGGATTTTAGTAATAGCGAAAATATAATATCCTTTATTTCCGCTGCCAATAACAATTTAAATGAAGTGAATTTAACCAATGTAGATTTAGGGGGACTTTATAATTTAAAATTCACCGATAATCCCGATCTTAATTGTGTGCTCATTGATGAAGGTGAAACTATAAATCCTATTTTTTTACATATAGATGAACAAACAGAACTAAGCCCTGAATGTACGGCCTTAAGTGTTTCTGAAGTGGATTTTGAGGCTGTAAGCATTGTAAATCCTGTTAAAGATGTATTAGTGATTCAGCACCCGGAATCTATTGAAATTCATGAGGTGAGTATTTATAATGTATCTGGACAGGAAATTTTGCATGCCTCAAGTAACGAAATTGATTTTTCGGCTTTTAGCAATGGTTTATATATGGCCAAAATAGTTACCAATAAAGGGACGTTGGTAAAAATGATATTAAAGTAAATATTGAGCTCTTCCATTCGGTCTCGTTTGCAAAGGGAGATGATTGGTGTTGCTAACCTGTTTGGCAATCAAAATAGTAAACAATGAGCCGTTAATAAGAATGACTTGAATGGTCCTCAAATCTTTTCTTTTGAGGACTTTCTTTGGCGCTTTTCTTGTGAGATAAGGAGTGTAGTCATTAAATACTCCTATATTTCTTGTTGTTTTAAAAGACTCAAGTGGTTGATTTTCTTATTTAGGTGTGCCATTTTCTCTAAAAGTACGTTGTAATTTTTCTACAATTGGCACATCCGCAGGAGCCATTTGGTAGTGTCTTAATTCGGGTAGGGAGACCCAAGCCAATTGATCATGGTCCCTCAGTTGAAATTCCCCGGAGACATGTTGGGCCATGTAAGATTCTAAAAATATTGTCTTGGAACTATACATATGTTCATTTTTGTGAAAAGCCCTGAGGACTTTAATCTCTACTTGAAATTCCTCCCGAAACTCACGAATCAAGGCGGTTTCTGCGGTTTCGTTGGGTTCTATCTTTCCGCCTGGAAATTCCCAATAACCAGCCAAATCTTTATGTGAGGCACGCCTTGCAATAAAGATGTTTTGTTGATCAATGAGAATGCCTGCAGCTACTTTTAGCATACTATGGAAGTTTAAAGTATCAAATGTAGGGTTTGTCTGTTTCTTTTCAAGGTCTATTCATTTATAATTGGCTTTACGGTAATCTATATTATAATCCTCAAATAATTTCTTTAAATAATGCACGCTGCCAATAACGGCTAGCTTTCCTTCGGCGCCAGAAATAATACCTACTAAATAACCGTTTTTGTCAATGACAGGTGAGCCGCTCCTTCCTTGTGGCTGTGGGTTTGTATCGAAGGATTTCATATAATAATGGTCTCCTAGATTATCTACACATTGCAGTTTTGTCAAGGCAGGCGCACTATTATCTTGTTGTTTCGCTCCCCATCCCACTGCATACACAATTTCATTTATCTGTATTGGTGTGTACCGTATTTTTAGAGGGTAAAGGTTTGAAGGAGGGGTTTCAATTTCAAGGAGAATCCAATCCCTTACTTTAAGCGTATTGAATTCTCCAATGTTTTCTTTTGGGTTGGTGTTGATCAAGTGTTTGACGGCTACAGTATTGTTACTGTTGTTTTTGGGGTAGAGTTTCCAATCCTGAAATGTTGGCCCCAAATCTATGGTCTCTAATCCTAGTTGGTTTTTAAGTACCATGAACAAATGTTTGCAGGACACTCCTAAAGTATCTTGTCCGGTATCAATGAGGAATGCGTTGGCGAAATCTTTGTAAACTTTGTCTTTAAACTCAATCTGGTTGGTGAGGGAAAAGCTTGGCCATTGTGCAATTGGCTTATCAATCCAAGGTTCTTTAGGTGGCTCAGGCTCTTCTTGGCATCCTAAGGTTGCTAAAAGCACTCCGATTGCAATTGATTTAATTCCATTTACCATGTTAGCAATTTTTTAGATTGATTTGTAACTGCTAATGGTTATTTAATGCTTATTTACCATTGCCTTTAGTTGTGAGGTTTTTATTTTGTTGATAGGTCATTTTTTAAAAATAAGATTGGCATAGCCAGGAATATCTTCGGCATTGTTAATAGGGCGATCTTTATGGTCTATCCAAATACCATCATATCCTTTTTGGGTGAAGTAGTCAAAGATAAAGTGTTTGGTGTCTTCCCTAACTTCCACAGCAAAAACACAATCGTTCAAATCGATGGTTAGACCTGAAATGATATCGTCTTCACAACCTTCGGTATCTATTTTAATTAGATTGGGTTGGCCGAACTCAGCAATTACGCCATCCAGACTTTTTATGGAAACCTCTTCTGTAAATCCTTTATAACTATCCTCCACAAATTTTCTTTTAAACGAGCCTTTTCTTCCTCCCGTTTCGGTGTCCCTAAAAAACTCCTGTTGGGTGTTCTCTTTACCAAGCCCATAATTGAAACACCTAACGTTGGTGCATTTATTGATGTTGGTGTTGAATTGCAAAAACGCATAGTTTTTAAAGTCGGGTTCAAAGGAATAGACGGTTCCTGAGTTGCCAACGGCTTCGCTAAAAGGCAAAGCGTATTGACCAATGTTAGCCCCTATATCAAAAACAATATCTCCAGGCTTTATATAGGCTTTAATTTTGTTCTGGATCTGTTCTTCATATTGAATCTGTTTCTGAAATAGAAATGTAAGATGCTGCGATCTTTCATAATAGAGAACTTTGTTGTGATTGTTGATTTTCTTTGCAACAATATCACTTTTTGAAAAAGTTTTAACGGCTTTTGATACTAGATCGTAAACAGTTTTTTTCATACGGTTCATATTAGCTAAGTGGCTGTAAACTATAGGTTAAAAATATCAAATATTTGGCCGTTTTTAGAACCTTATTTTTGTTTTTCTCTAGAAATAAGGGAGGTGAACTTTAAAGCAAAAGAAGTATAGTATGTATATATTTTTTAACAGCCGCCCTCTGCTTTGCGCTTCTTTTTCTTTTCAACTGTAATCACTTTTTTGGGGACGTCAGCTGTTGGAGGGACTATGGTATTGGAGCTATCCAAATGCTTTTGGGAATCCATGATAAATTCATTGATATCGTAAGGTAGGGTTTCTGTTTTTGACTCTTTTGTGATGAGTTTGTTTTGCGAGTAACTGAGTTCTACAGGTAGGATTTTAAGATTATCGAATCCCAACTGGTAGAGGATAAGAAAAGGAATGTTGGCTTCTTCGGGAGTGCTTCCGTAAAGCGCCGTAGGTGTATTTGATTTTTTTAAATCCTGCAGCAGTTTTTGGGAGGCTTCACTCATAATATCCACGGAAGGCATGTTTATGGCATTTTGTAAATGACCTTTGTTGTACTCATATGGGTTTCTAATGTCTATAAATGCCACATCTTCATTTTCAATAAGGGAATAGGGGAGGAAATAATCTGTTGAGGTGATTTTTTCCAAAGTGCTTTTAGTGTTGAAAGCATAAGTGTTTTTGGGGCGTTTATAGGTTAAAAAACCTATCAATACGGCTAGAATAAATAGCGTGGCAGCAATGGATATTCGTTTGGTTTTCTCTAATTCTTTCATGGTATTAGGTATAAGGTCAATTTCAGACTTAACAGCCGCCTTCTGCTTTGCGCTTCTTTTTCTTTTCTACGGTTATTACTTTTTTAGGCGTTGAAGGAGCAGAGGGCAACTCGGTACCTAAATTTTGATCTGGGTATGCTACGCCAAAATACATACTGGCCGCTTTTCTGGTGGCATACAGTTTAAAGTCCGCTTCAGGCATGGCCTCACTTGGTTTAGTTGGGTTGATAATGGTATTATACCAAGTGTTGAGTCCTCCTTGTAAAACATGTAGATTTTTAAACCCTAGGCGGTCGCACAACATCCAAGCTTGGTCGGCATGAAAGGTATCGTTGGAATAGAACACCACGTAAAACTGGTCTTGGTTGAGGTAGGTAAGAGAGTCTTCGTCCAACAATTTTGACAGCGGGATATTAATGGCATTTGGTAAGCTATAATTATTATAGCTTTCTTCATCCCTCACGTCTACCAAAATAAAAGAAGGATCTTGGCTAATGAGTTTATGTGAAATGTCATCGGTGGAAATATAACGCTCCGGACTGATGGCGTGGCTTAATAACTGTTTGGAGCGAATGCCTTCCTGTTTTTCATATTTGGGTAGTAATACCAATCCAGCCGCAAGAATAATCAAGGTTGCAGCCAGTATTTGATAGCGATACGAGAGGAATTTTACGGTTTTCTTTTTGTCCATGAGGATCAAGTTTAATTAGTAAAACACACTTTTTACTCTTTTTCTAACCATATCGGCAATGCCAAACGCCACTACGGCAATAATGGCAAACACAAAAATGACCCAATAGGGATTCCAACCAAAGGAATCTATCAATGTAATATTGCCAAAGTTGTAGCCGTCATAGATGGGTTCAAAAAGATTGAAGAGTTCCGAAAAGATAAAAACGCCAATCATGATGCCAATTACATAAACCCAAGCATCCAATTTACCTATGGCTACGGCACACAAACTGGTGCCTGGGCAGAACCCGCCGGTTACAAAACCAACTCCCATAATGACGCCGCCTATGATGGCCCCCCATAAATAAGTTGGGTGCACATAGAGTTTTGAAATATCAAGGTATCCCAAGTAATCCATATAGTAAATGCCAATCACTGATACGGCTGCTGCGGTAAAGAATACTTTCAATACGGCGAAATCATAGCCGTAAAACACACCGGCCAATTTTCGCGAGGATGAAAAGCCTGAAGCTTCCAACACAAAGCCAAAGGCAATGCCAATGAATATTGCTATGATACTATCCCATTCCATTGGAATATAACCGCCAGGAATTAAAGGTCCCATAATTCTATCTTTTAAATTTTAAATCCAGTTCTTTCTAAAAAAATAAGCGAAGGCATAGGCCGATCCAAAAATGGCCAGCATGGTAAGAAACCCTCCTGTTGACAATACGGCCATACCGCTTAAAGCGGCACCACTGGTACATCCTCTTGCAATTTGAGCGCCGAGTCCGAATAAAATACCTCCTATAAGCGCAAAAATCAAACGGCGTTTAGTCGTTATTTTAGGGGAATGTTGAACGCGCCACTTAATGCGCCCACTGATGCTCCCTGAAATAAACGCGCCTGTCAAAATACCTAAAGCCTCAAATACCAGCCAAGTGTTCATTGGGGAGTCCCCTTCCTTGATAAACTGACTGTAATAACTGTTGCTTTCGGCGTGTTTGGGAGCGACATTTTCAACGACTGTTACCACACTGCTTTTCATGGCGCCACTGGCTCCCAAACCTCTACCGGTAAGGTAAAAGGTGAAAATAATGATGATGCCCAAAAGGAAACCTCCAAAATATGGGTTCCAGTATAGGTGTGGGTTTGCTTTATGTTTTGTATTCATAACAAATAATTTAATAGAGGTATCGGGTAAGTTGTCCTGCTTCTACCATAATAAACCTAAAGATAAGCCCACCGATGATGACTAAAATAGCCGGAACTGCTACGGGGACTTTATAACCTAATAATTCAATGACTTCCAAAATAGCAGGAACGAGTAAGCCCAAAAGGATCACGAAGCCAAAAAACATTAGGGTAAATTCACCGCCAACCAAAAGGTCCATGGCTTCCAATTGTACTTGCGAGCCAGCATAATAACCCATAATCATATGGGTAATCAGGGCAATTTCTATGACAATTAAGGCTAAATCTATTTTGCTGAACAGATGGCGTTCTTCTCTATTTCTGGACAGTAAAATAATGGCTGCGGCTCCCGTAGATAAACCAGAGGTTAAGAACAGTGGCCCCAGAATAGCATTGTTCCACAGAGGACGTGCATTAAAGGCCGATAATAAAATACCTGTATACACCCCCAAAATTATCGATAGGGGGATAAGGGCATAAGCCATATAGGTCCTATTGGCGATAAGGAATTTTTCGAATTTCTCTAAAAACTTAAATTTTTTAAAGAGTTTGAGTTTTGATTCCCACTTAGGGAAAGCACTTCGGTAAAAGCTGAATAACCATAAAAAGGACAGCGGTGTGGTAATGAGTAATACCCAAGCGCCCCAGGACATAGGGGATTCTATCCTAAAAGTGGTGTATAATCGCCATGTGTATAGTGGATGGGTTAAATCGTAAACCAATGCCAAGAGACCAATGGATAGGGCGATTGGCGGTATAACAGCGGCTGCTTTCAGAGCGGGATACTGTTTTTCTTTTCCCATAAGGTAGAATAAAGCTGCAAAGAATAGGATGCCTGCAGCAAGTCCTCCCAAAAATAGATACAGGGAGATGGGCCAATGCCAAATTTGTAATGAAGGATCAATGTTTGGAATGTTTCGGCCGCTTGTAAATAGTTCTTCTTCCATGGTACTTTAGCGTTAAATGAGATAAAACACGTGAGGATCGGTCCCTGCCTCTGGGGATAGGGTTTTATGTTTTCTGTTTTTCAACAATTGGGATATTTCGCTATTTGGGTCGTCCAAATCGCCAAAATACATGCATTTTGTTGGGCATACAGAGACACATGCGGGCTGTTGCCCTTTTTCCAATCGGTGGTGGCAAAACGTACATTTGTCTACATAGCCATCGGGGTGTTGGTATCTGGCATCGTAAGGACAGGATTCTATACAAGCCCCGCAGCCGATACATTGGTCTGCAGTCACCAAAACAATACCGCCTTCTACAACATGACTAGCCCCAGTTGGACAGCATCTTACGCATGGCGGATTGGCGCAATGGTTACAACGTTCCGAGCGCAATTCCAATTCTAAATTAGGGTAGGAACCGCTAACAGCTTCAGTAATCCAATCCCTGCAATAGCCATGGGGCACATTGTTTTCTGTTTGGCAAGCGACCACACAGTCACTGCAGCCAACACATTTTAAGGTGTCTATCACCATTGCATATCTCATACCATTGTATTTTTATGTGGGTCTTCGGTTAAAATGGAAACAAAGTTTCCTCTTAAGCCGGTGCCACCCATTAGTGGATCTACGACGATTTGGGAAATAAGTTCGGCGTCACTGGCACCTTTTCCAAAGGCGCGGGTCAATTTTTTATTGTTATGGCCAAAGCCATGGTACATATACACAGAATCCCAACGAATACGCTCTGTAACTCTCACTTTTATAGGGAAAGCAGATAGTATGCCATCTTGGTTTTTAAGCCAAACGGGCTGGTCTTTTTTAAGATCTAGGATTCGGGCTACCCTAGGGTTGACCCAAAGGGTGTTTTCACTTTTTAAATCGCTTAAATAAGGGTTGTTAATCGTTCTACTGAACGTGTGCATTGGGGATCTTCCGTAATTCAACCTATAAAAGCCTTGAGGTGGTTGCGGGTGGTGCGTGTAGACAGGCATAGGATCGAATCCTAAATCTGCCAATTCCTGAGAATAGAACTCTATTTTTCCACTTGGAGTACCAAATACATAATCCTGTCCTTCTTCCAGGAACAATGGTCCAGAAGTTCTTTCAAAATTCTTAACACCAATCTTTTTCATTTCATCCAAAGAAGTCCCCAATTTGTTGAGTTGCCATTCAATGACCTCTTCAAAATCGTTGTAATTGAAATAGTCTCCCAAACCAATACGGTCGCCAATTTGTTTACTGATCCACCAAGCCGGTTTGGAATTGTATTTAGGCTTTACAGCTGGAATACGAACGGCAATAGATGGATGCCTGTTGGTGGCAGAGCGAATACCGTCATAACGTTCTAAATAGGTACATTCCGGAAGCACCACATCGGCATAGCCTGTGATTTCCATTGGCATGGTATCTACCACGACCAAAAATTCAACCGCATTAATCGCTTCAAGGGTTTGTTCCCGCTGTGGCAGGGTGTTTATTAAGTTGGTTCCGGCAATCATCCATGCTTTAATAGGATATGGATTATCTTCATTGGGAATTGTAGCCTTGACTACTTCCGAAGTATTGCCCATTTCAGCAAATGGATATTGCTGACCTATTTCATGCCAGCCCCATTTAGGCTCTGGATAGGCTGGATGCGGATATTTTGGAATACTAATTTTCTCTTTAAAATAGAAACCACCTCTATTGCCCCAAGAGCCCAAAAGGCCATTTAATATGGCAATGGCACGTTCGCGTTGCGAGTCGTCTCCATACCAAGTCACATGGCGTCCTGGGTGAACGATAGTAGCTGGGGCTGCCGCAGCCATAAGGCGAGCTGTTTCCCTAATGCTATCCGGTTTTATGGTGGTGATGCCGTAGGCCCATTCCGGAGTATACGGTTTTACGTGGGCTTTTAGTTCCTCGAAACCAATGGCATATTTTTCAACGTATTTTTTATTGTAAAGCTCTTCCTCAATCAACACATGCATCCAAGAAAGTAGTAAGGCAATGTCAGTCGCGGGTTTGATAGGTAACCAATGCGACGATTTACTGGCCGCTGTAGAAAATCTAGGATCTACGGTAATAATGGTAGCACCATTATCGATGGCGTCAGACATTTCCTGAACCTGGGTATTGTGCATGTTTTCCCCAATATGGGAGCCAATAAGGACCAGGCATTTGGTGTCTCTAATATCGGTAGGTTCTGGAGAGCCCACCCAAGAGCCAAAGGTAAGTCCGAAGCCTGTTTCCCTTGGACCTCTACACTGCGCGTAGGCCGGTTCAGCAATGGTATCGGAACCATAGGCTTTAAAGAGGTGTTCCAAATGACTTCCTGGAGACCCGTGTTTTAAAAGGGCAAACGACTCAGGTCCGTATTTCTGTTTTATTTCCGTGAATTTCTCGGCAATCAGGTCCAAGGCCTCCTCCCAACTGGCTTCCCTGTAGGTTTCTTCACCGTTTATAGTGGTTCTTATTAATGGCGTTTTTAAACGATCTTCATCGCTGTACATACCAATACCTCCCGTACCTCTTGGGCAGAGTCTTCCGTTACAGTGCGGGTCATCATCATTTCCAATCACTTTTTTGATGTCGCCAGTTTCGTCTGTATAGGCCCATGCGGCACATTTCCAAAAGCATACCTCACAATAGGTAGCAGTTCTAGAAAGTTTTTTGGCAATATTTTCTTTTACGGCAGCATCCAATAATGGATTGGGTGCTAATAAATTGACTGCTGAAGAGGAAAGTGCTAAGCCCCCTAACCCTAAAGCTGAAATTTTGATGAATTTTCTTCTGGATGTCACCATAGCTATTTGGATTGGTTCTTAAAGTTAAGGAATTTTTCAATCTTTTTAGAGAGATTAAAAGTATCATTTCTACACCTGGTTTCTTGTAACAATTGTTACAGTGGAAGCCCTTTTTTGATAGTGTTTCGGGGGAAGATTTATTGTAAATTTGAACAAGCGCTCACTATGAAAGAAAAGACCTATTTCAGATGGATTTTGGTACTGGCCATTTTGTTATTTGGCTTGCTTTATGTTGTGAGGCATACGGATGTTTTTAGGTCTCAGGAATTTTCAGGGGAGCAATATGAAGGTAAGGTCGTTTCTGGAGGTGAATCCTGTTTGCAGTGCCATCAGCAAACCAAGGGGTTTTCAGAATACCACAATCCAGAACTCATAGGTTGCGCCAATTGCCATTTGGGAAACACGGGTTCCTTTAATAAAGAGGAAGCGCATGAAGGCATGGTTTTGGTGCCCGGTAATTTAGCAGATGCCCAAAAGACCTGTGGAAAATGTCATGCCAACGAATTACACAATGTAGAGCACTCCCTTATGACTACCAATAGTGGGTTGGTGGCGGTTGATAAATTTGTATTTGGTGAATCAGATAGTTTGAATGCCCATTACCATATTAAAGACTTGCAGTATTCGGCTGCCGATAAACACTTGCGGGATTTGTGTGCCAATTGCCATTTGGGTGCCCAAAAAACCGATTATGGCCCTATTGCCCAATTAAGTCGGGGGGGAGGGTGTAATGCTTGTCATTTAAATTATTCACAACAAGCCAAAGCCGACCTTACTAGTTACATGGCATCCAACAAAACCCAGCTGCCACAAGTGCATCCTTCCAGTGATGTGTTTATGGATGATACCCATTGTTTTGGCTGTCATAGTCGTTCCAGCAGGATTTCCACCAATTATATAGGGCTTCAGGAAACTTTATTGGATGAAGCTGAGGTGGCCCATGCCAAGGGGCATATGGTGTTGGAAGACAAAAGGGTCTATAAACAGTTGCAGGAAGATGTGCACCATACTAAGGGTCTATTGTGTATTGATTGTCATTCCTCTCACGAGGTGATGGGCGATGGTAAGATCTATTCCCACGGCGAAGATGCCGTTACCCTGAAATGCAATGATTGCCATTTCAAATCCAAGCTTCGTACGGTTCCTTTCGATTCGATTGATAGGGAAAGCCGATTGGTCTATTTACACAGGGGCTATGAGCACCGTGATAAAGAAATTTTAGTTAAGGAAAAAGATGGGCGTCCCTTAATAAATACCTATGTGGACTCTTTGGGGAATGCTTTTTTAATAGGAAAAAAGGATCAGAAATTGCATCCTTTGGATCCGCAATCGGCTGTTTGTTCTCGTGACAATGCCCATAAAAATGTGAGTTGTAGTGCCTGTCATTCCTCTTGGACGCCACGTTGCATTGGTTGTCACAATAAGTTTGATGGCAATGAAGCCCAAGCCTTCGATTTGTTGGATAAGAAATTGGTGAAAGGCCAATGGAAGGAATATGTTGCTGAGTTTTCGGCCTCGCAACCGGCTTTAGGAGTTAGGGAACATAACGACGGTATTTTGGTTGAACCCGCCATACCGGGGATGGTCATGACTATAGATAAAGGTAGTTACAGTGGTCACCCCGATACCGATGTGTCCTTTCATAGACTCTTTGCGCCCAATGCACCACATACTACTACAAAAGCGGTGCGCGATTGTAAATCCTGCCATGCCAATCCCTATACTTTGGGCTATGGCAACGGAACTTTGGTATATCAAACAAATAAAGAAATAGGGGAATGGGTCTTTACTCCAGAATATGCCTTAAATCCTCATGATGGTTTGCCGGAAGATGCATGGATACCTTTTATGAAGGAGGGGACAGCCCAAGAGCCAGCCTCAACAAGAACCAATTTTAGGCCTTTTAATGTAGCTGAACAACAGCGCCTCTTGTTTGTCGGGGCCTGTTTACAGTGCCATGATAATACGTCCAAGGTCATGCAACAAACTTTGGAACAGGGATTGGAAATGAGTATGAAACAATTGAGCAAGGCTTGTATTTTGCCAGTTCAATAGAGGGATTACTGCAGCATTGAAATGCGAGTTGTTATTTCATGTTATAAAATGTACCTTTTCCAAAGGTTGTAGTTGATGTCCAAAATGAAATAGTTTTTTATGCCCAGAGGGACCTTCAATCAAAAGTGGTAAGACATTTAAATTAGATGCCATCTGTTTTTTTATCCATGCCCTGCTATCCATTGGAACTGAAATTTGGTCAATGCCTTTAGAATATTCTTCCGAAGAAATCTTTTGGAACCAATAATTCACATCTACCCCAGAGGCAAAGAGACTGGAGGTATTGGACAGTTCCAAAATATCTATTCCTGCTAGGTAGTTGCTTTTGGAAAGTAAGACATGTGTGTTGGGTATCTGAAAACTGCCACTCGCTAATTGGGTTGCAAGGATATTGACTTCCGTATTAGCTGTTGCGGCTATAAAGGTCTCTATGGTAGCGGCACCGGTTTCTGCCAATACCTCTTCCTGTAGGGCATTCCCGTGATAGCAAACAAAACCCTGTTCATTGGTTTGTTTGACAATATCTTGGTTGGCGTCTATAAAGGTAATTTTGGTTTGGTCTTTTAAGTATTGGGCAATCAAAAGGCTTAAGGGGTTAGCTCCCAATATTAATAGGCCTTCACGTTTGTTGATCACTACCAGTTCCCCCCGTTTCTTCAGCCAATCGGTGGTCCATTTCAATAAAAAAGGAACAGTCATAGTAGTTAATATAGCCATAAATACCAGTATGGAAAATATCTTTTGGTCAATAATGCCCATTTCCAACCCAATACCGGCAATGATAATCTCTACTGCTCCACGGCCATTCATTCCTGCCCCAATGGTAACACCCTCTCTCCAGCCCAGCCTAGTTGGCAGATAAAATAGAGCAACCCCTAAGATCTTTCCAATTATGGCCATGGCAATAATGGTCAATAGCATGGGGAGGTCCGTATGAAATACGTCTAGATTTACCATAAAACCGGCCGATACAAAAAATACAGGCGCCAAAAAGCCAATGGAAACATCATAAAAGGCTTTATGTACTTCTTTTGAAATATTCTTGGGAAATAAATTGTCCTTGATAAAGAGCCCTGCCATAAAAGCTCCTAAAATACTGTGCATGCCTGCCAACTCCGCCAATTCTGCATAGGCTAGGGCCACAATAATAATGCTGGTGAAAAAGAAGGTGCTACTGGCCGATTTAAACCTAGAAAGATACCTCCCCAATCTGGGCAATAGGTAGATGCCAATAAGAATGGTCACTGAAAAGAAGGCAATGGCTTTAAGGGCCACAATTAAAAGTTCAGAGGCGTCAAAGGTTCCCATGGCAGCCACGCTAAGGATGCCGGCAAAAATCAAAAGTGCCAAAGTATCCGAAATCAATGCGCCGGCCATAAGCACGTAGGCAATCCGTGTGTTCAAGAGTTTTAGATCTACCAGTATTCTGCTTTTGGTGGCTAGGGAGGTCACGCCTACGGCCATCCCAACAAACATGCCGGCCATGGCATTGCCGCCAAACCAAATAGTGGCATAATAGCCTAAAGCAAATGGCACAACAAAGCCACCTATAGATGCCAAAAGTCCAGGCCAGGATGCTTTTTTTAGGTCTTTAAAATCAATCTCAATACCAATATACACCATCAGCAGCATGATGCCTATTTCAGAAAGCACCCTAATGGTTTCTGTATACTCCAACCACCCCAACAGCCCGGGACCTAATAGGATACCAATCACAAGTTCGCCTAAAATAGAGGGGTAGCCAATGCGTCTGGCAGCGGCCCCTCCAAGCCAAGCAGCTACAAGTACTGCCAATAGGTTGATGATATTTAGGTCGAAAGCTTCCAATGCCTCCTAAATATAAATTTTTTTCTACACTAAACCAATAGTTGTGTCTCTATGTGCTCGGGAAGTCAGTTTGTTGTGTGAATGTGGAATGCTGTGGTGTAATTGTCTAATGAAGCTTTTAGTGCTTACCTCGCTTTTTTGCGTTCTTAAATTCCTTGACCATTTTTCCGAATGCTTTGTCCTTTTTGCGTTTTTCTGCAATAGTGGCTTCAAAATGTTCTTTTTCCCGTTCCATTTTTAGGTAGTTGTCGTAGGACATCGCATCGATTTCGCCGCTATCCACAGCGGCAATAACAGCGCAACCTTGTTCGGAGGTGTGGGTACAATCTTTAAACTTGCACTGTTTAGCTAGTTCCAAAATGGTTTCAAAAGTGAGCTCCAAACCTTCGGTAACATCGGTAATGCCTACTTCCCGCATGCCGGGGTTGTCTATAATGATGCCCCCGTTGTCAAGTACCTGCAGTTCCCGGTGTGTGGTAACGTGGCGCCCACGGCTGGTATGCTCGCTGATGGCATTGGTTTTCATCAATTCTTGTCCTGACAGTGTATTTAAAAGTGTCGACTTTCCTACCCCGGAAGAGCCGAGCAAACAGTAGGTTTTTCCTTTTTCTATAAGGGCTTTTACGATATCAATCCCTTGTTGGGAGGTGTTGCTTATGGCAAAAACAGGAATTTTAGGCAGTCTTTTGGCAATGCTTTCCAATAGTTCCGAAAGAACTTCCTTTGATACCAAATCAATTTTATTCAAAATGATTACCGGATCTACTTTTGAGTCATTGCAAATAGTCAAGTACCTTTCAATTCGGTTGATACTGAAATCTCTGTCGGCAGCTTGTACTATAAATGCTGTGTCTATGTTGGTAGCAATGATTTGTGCATCTCCTTTTTTGCCCACTGCTTGCCGTTGCAAAATGGAAGTTCTTGGAAACACGGCATGGATAAGGACCTTATCGGTATCGTAGTCGGAAATGGCGACCCAGTCTCCAACCGCAGGAAAATCTGCTCTGCTTTGGGCCGTATACCTTAAGTTGCCCAATATTTCTCCTTCATAGTCCTGTTCTACCGTTTTTACAATATAGCGCTCCTTGTGTTCGGCAATTACCCGTCCTACTTCAAAGCTGTCAAGGCTATGTTGTATGCGATAGGTTTCCAAACTGTTATTGTATCCTAAATCTTCAAGTGTCATTTTTAAAGAGGGATTTAAAACAAGTAAAGGCCGATGATGTTGCTTTGGTCAATCAGCCTAAATATGGTCTATTAAAGATAGTGAATTTTTAGGCCTGCTTAATTGTTCTACAGAAAGAATAGTAGTTGTAATGTCTCTAAAAGAAGTGTCATCTTAATATTGACTCAGTTGTTAATGGAATCCAGCATAGCCGCGATGCGTTCCTTATCATAGATATTGCCATGTTGAATCACCATAAAAATGGTTTCAGTGTTCTCAATGTTTTCCAAAGGGTTTTTGTCCAATAGCACTAGGTTGGCTATTTTTCCTTTCTCAACAGTACCAAGGTCATGCATTCTATTTAAAAATATGGCGGGATTTATGGTAGCCGTTTGTAGTGCTTCCAAAGGTGTAAGCCCAGCTGCTACAAATAACTGAAGTTCATCATGGAGGTCATAGCCTGGGTATATAAAAGGCGTTATATAATCAGTGCCGGCAAGAAAATGGGTGCCTGCATCATTCATAGGCTTGATGACTTTTAGAATTTCATCAAATAACCTAGAGGCCACTTCTTTATATGCATCATCTGGCGCAACGATTTCTTCGGAATTGGAAGTGTCGTTTATGTCATACCAAGTGTCCAGTTCATCCTTTAGGATATATTTGTTTTTTTCCGGATGGTAGGAGAGCGTGTCGTTCCCGGCCCAACCCCGCCACATTACCAATGTAGGGCAAAACCAAGTGTTGCCAGCACTGGTAATCTTAGAGATTTTAGGATATAAATTGGAATCTAGAGAATCCAGGAATTGTGCATAATACTTAGGAACATTAAAAAGGCCCTCGCTATCAAAAAAAGTAGTGTCTCGGTGGTCAATTCTTAGGGCCAAGGCCTGTTTGTTTGTTAAGGCTTCCTGTAAGGCAACCGTGTGTTCTATGCTTGCAACGCCCGCTTTTATGGCCTCTTCGTGGGTTACCGACAGACTTAGGTGCGCCACCATGGGGATGTTTTGTTTCTGGCATTCATCAGCTATGGCAAAAAAGGTTTCCCTAGAGAGTCCCAATCTAGTCTTAACAAAATCAAAGCCAAGGTCTTTTTGCCGTCGTACCTCCTGCCTGCCTTCTTCGGGGGTATAGCTGTGGTCAAGCTCCAAAGCCATGCCATGGGGGCCATCGCCCTCAATGGTATTGCCCGCACAGTAAAATTCAAGGCCGTTGTAAACACCCTTCTTCCTCTGGTTTAAATGATATAATTTGCCGTTCCCGTCCAATTCCCGTATCCCCAATACGCCATTGGCAATAAGAAGTTTTGGCACCCAATTGAAGGAGGCTGTATGCGCATGCATATCCCAAAGAGCCGGAATAACATACTTACCCGAACAGTCTATTGCTGTAGCCTGTTTGGGAAGTTTATCTCTGTGCGAAGTAAGCTTTTCAATGTGCTCGTCCACAATCCATAAATCTTGCCCATAGGCTATGTTGCCGCTTTTTATATCAATAACATTCAGGTTGCTCAATACCGTAGCATCAGGATGTTTGGTAGTACATCCTAAAGCACAAAGTATCATTGCAATACCAATAATGATTATGGAGAAGGATGGTTTCATGGCAATTCGAAATATGTAACAGGTAGCTTAAATATAATAAATCTTAACAAACCCCTGCTTTGCTTCATCCATGTAAGCGGTGTTGGACCTCTGTTGAAATAGTTTCAACCTATGGCTATTGACCACGCGATGCATTAGCTGCGCTGAATTTGCGATTTCGCGCGTCAGCACACAAAGCCGCTCCCGCTCGATTGTATCGCGCGGCGATCAAGAAATTATGAGCATCCTATTTTGGGATGCTCACAATTCGTTCTGCATTGCATAAAAGTTATAGAAGTTACACTTCCACCACCCCAAAATAGTCACTCAGTGACGCCGTTTGGGTATTGGTGTCCATAAAGGCGGCCCATACGTGCCATTGCATCCCTTCGCTAACATCGGGGAGCGACATGCTGAATTGTTGCGCGTTTCTAGGGGTTTCCGTGAGTTGCCAAAGATAATTGAGGGTTTGTGGATTATATAGAACGATAATTAGTTTGTCGGTGGGATATGCCATGGCCTTATGGCTGTTGTCTGTCCACTGCAGTTGCAGTTGACTGGAAAAGGAAAGTTGTATGGTCGCATCTTCCAGGCCTCTCAAGGAACCCATGGAAACAAGGGCCTTGGAGTAATTTATACTAAAGTTGTTTCCTTGTTGTAGTAATGCCTCGCGCAAATGGTACGACATGGCGGTGTTATAACCTGTTTTTTGTAGTTCCGTAGCGTCAAAAGTTTCTGTGAGCAATTGCTTTAACGGACTTAAAAACGCAGAAACTGTTTTAAATTTTTGGAGTTGTAATTGTTGAGTTGGGGTGGGTTGGTGGTTGGTGTTCGCCGGTATGTTGCGCAACACATTGATGCCTTTACAGGAATTGCCTAATAGAGGACCTAATTTTCCTGAAACGCCTCCCATAATCCCTTTGGGAAGTTGTGCCATGATGCAAAGTTTAGTTAAATGGTTAATATTGGGCTTTTAAATTATTGTATTTCTGTGAGTTACGCAAAATATTGTGAGATTTTTTTTTGATTTTGTCTTACTTTCTTCTGCCTATCTATGGGTTTTGTTCGACAATTCTTCGTGTTTTCCCAGTAAAATGGGGCTTTTACGAACAATTCTCGAAGGAAACACGAAGAAGGAGTGAGTAAAGGTGGGTGAATAGAGACTTTTAAGGGGTGGATGGGTTGGTGTTTGTTTAGCTGTTTTCGGTTGTTCATTTTGGCTACGCCGAATCTTCGATTTCTTTGCTCATTCAAATGCGAAGCATTCATGAACACCTTAAAATAGCGTGAATAAATAAAATGAACATAGAGAAAAGTTCTTTTATATCTTATAATCCGTTATAATGACAGACCATTGCTTACCAAAACCTCATACTATCCCAAACAAAAAATGCCCCATTCAGGGCATTTATAAATCTAAAGGGGGCTTATTTAAAACCTATAACTTACGGTACTTTTGGCAAAAAACGGTGTGCCTGGGGTAAAGTGAATTTCCTCTACGGGTACAGCCTCATTAAACAAGCGACTTTCGGTGGCAAACTGGGTTTCGTTCTAGTCTACATCAAACAGGTTTTCAATGATAAGGCTTCTGTGTAGTAAAGGAAAATTTTTATGTGTTAACCAAAAAATCCTACCACACGTTCAATAGTCCAAAAGGCAGCAATGCTTCCAATGGCATAAGCCGGAATGTTTTTCACAACCAGAGGCCAGTCTTTTTTTAGTGACAATAACCTTAAAATACCCAATACTGCAACTACAAATGCCAACTGTCCCAATTCTACACCTACATTAAAAAAGGCCAATGCCAAAGGAATTTCAGGTTGTGGCAGACCTACTTCCGTTAGGGCACCTGCAAATCCAAAACCGTGGAGCAATCCAAAACTGAAAGCGACCAACCATGGCTTTTGGGCAGTTAAGGTGGGCTTTCCTTGATGGATTTTGGTCATTTCAAAAGCTAAAAACACAATACTCAAGGCAATGATGGCTTCCACTGGTGGGCCGGGAAGGTTGGCAAAGCCCAGTACGGCCATACTTAAAGTAATACTGTGTGCCAGGGTAAAGGCGGTAATGGTGGTCACTAATTTTTTAAAGCCTTTGGTAATGATGATGAGGGCCAAGACAAACAATAGGTGGTCGATACCAAACCAAATGTGTTCCACACCCAACACCGTGTAGGTTTGTACGATCTGCCATTTGCTACTGCTCCCGGGTAAAAGGGCCATGGGTGCATCTGGGTGCAGCATCAGGGAGACCTTTTCGCCGTTGAGGTAGGTAATGTTAACCAAAACGTCTACCATGGTTTTGTTGAGGTTGACAATTTCAATAGGACTGCCTTCCAATGGACGGTTACCACTTAGGATGTAGTTGTGTATCATGGCACCGCTTACGGGTCTTGGGATTCCAGCTTCACTAAGCTGAAAACCATCCTCGAAACGTGGGTATATCTTTAGTGATAGGTCTCCCATGGCAGGAACTTTCCACAAAATTTGGTACTGGTTGTCGCTTTGCTGTACAATCTGTAAATAGGCGGGCCTGATCTCGTGGGCACCAATGGGGAGGGTCAACAATAGCGCAAGCGTCAATAGAATATAGCGTAGGGAGCGTTTCATGGTTGTTGGTTTTGGGCCAGTTCGTCAATAGTTGCTTTTTCAAGGTTGTCTGCTGTAATGCGCACCTTGTAATTGTCCTTAAGCGCTTTTAGGATGGCTGCTTGGCTTTCCTGCTCCATTTGGTATTCGTAGTCGCGCTGTACCTTGTCCTTCACGTCTGCAAAGTTTGGAATGCTTGGCGGTGTTCGTGATTCAATGAAAACCAAATGCACCCCATAGCCAGACACGACGGGTCCTGTCCATTGCCCGGTGGGCAAGGTTTCTAACTGTTGGGTAAACTGTTCCCCAAATTCGCGGTTCAGGTAAAAGGCATCGGTGTCTTGAAGGGCATAATCCAAAAGGAAGGGATCGCCCTTTTCGCGCATGTCCTGTGTGTCTAAATCACTATATTCCTTTAACACCGCTTTGGCCTTTTCAAAAGGATTCATATGATTGTCTGCCGTAAACAGTATTTGGTACAGGTTATACCTGTAAGGTGTGGCAAAGTCTTTTTTATGCTCTTCAAAATAGGCTTTTAGGTTCTCTTCGGAAGCTGGTGCCACCAAACCGGAAAGGTCCTGCCCAAGGAATTCCATCTTTTGGGCGAGCCTGCGTTTTACAATCTCGTCGTTATGGTCTAGGTTCATCCTGAGGGCTTCCCGGTACAAGACTTCTTGGTTCACATATTTGTCGATAAGGCCCTGTAACTCTTCTGAGGTTGGAGGTCGTTGCCATTGCATGCGCCAAAGTTCGGCCATATGTTCAACATCTGCATTGTCAACAATGATATCCTGTTCGGTATCGCTTTTGTTTACTTGACTATACAACACAAATAGTAGGGCGCCTAGCAGGAAAAAGTGGATCAGGGGTTCTTTAAGTAGTTGTTTCATTTAGAATTAGTTTGGTTTATACCATATTGGACTACTCCAGGCACGTTCTTGAATGCTTGCAGGCAAATCCTTACGAGGTTCTCTTCCTAATTTTTTTGCATCGTAGGTGCTCCATCTGGGCGTGGGAATTTGAATGACTCTTACATAGTAGAACGCATACAGTTCAGCATTAAAATCGGGATCGGTCCATACGGTTTTCAATTCGGTGGCTCCAATATCGTTGGTATAACTAGCTTCGGCGGCATTTACAGTATTGCCTACCGGAGCTGCTTTGCCCATGGCATCTACCGTTCTGTTATCGGAAAGCGCAACATTGTAAATTTTTTCTTGAGCCGCACCTTTGTCATCAATCCATCCCTTTATCACCTGGATACGGTCAAGATTTGCACCATTGGCTTCCTTTAAAGCATGAATGATAAATGAAGGGGCTTCACCTGTTGATGCTTTCAAATCGCCTCCCATTGGGACACCTGCGCTATAGGCCGTTTGTACCCATTCAGCACTGCTTAGTATATTTTTATCGAAGCCATAACCGCCAAACACACGTACTTTCATGCGGGGCCCAGAGGTAGCATAGGTTTCCTTTCTTTTTATAGCTTCAAAAACAGCCTCCCGTGTATTGGATACGGCCCATACCGCAGCGACGCCACCACTACTGAACTGTCTAACCTGTTTCGCAGCGGCATCACTAACTCCCGGAGGTCCGTCTAAACGGTGTTTTGGGTCGTTTTCAAAGCCGAATTTCCCCGTATAGTTGTCTTCTTCTATAGTCGATGCTGAATTATGAGTGTCTGAATCTCCTATGAAACCATATTTAAACGGGTTTCCCTTATCTGCTTTTTCATATTGCATACCACGAATCAGGGCTTCACGCATATAACCGCCTTTTTTATTTTTTGGAGGGGTTGCAGTAGAAGCCAAAGTATAATCCCAAAGTTCAAAATTGGCAAATTCGTCGTTAGGCGATAAGGCAGGGTGCGTTTCTGAGGTGCCTTTAATTTGGGTGATTTCGTAAACAGGCTCATTACGCATACGGGTTTCAGAATAGGCCTTGCCAATTTTACTGCCGCCATAAGATTCTTCAACAGGAAACATTAAACCGTCACTGGCATTTCCGTTATGTGGAACGGCCAATAGCTCATTGCCTTGAGCGCGTTGGCTATCCATCCATGCCCATAATTTTTCTGGGACATCCGAATCGATGGCTGAAAAGGGTACGTCTGCCACATGCTTGGTGTCCTTAAAAATAACAATGCGATGTAAGTTTCTCCATTTGGGATTGGAGGTCCACTCATAGCCTGCCATGGTGGTAAATTTACCGGGCTCGTAATGTTTATCTGCAATGTCAATGATTTCTGCCCATATGTTCTTCTGTAGTTCTGGGTTGCCTAAAATACTATCGTTCCTTCCATTTGAGATGTCATCCAAAATTTTGGTATAGGCATCAAATGATTTTTTAGGATCGTCTCCTGTGACATCTGCGGCAAGTGGGTGTTTGCTTGCCGGACTGCTTGGGTCTGCCATTAAAGGCAATGCCCCCATAAACTCTGAGTGGTCTGACACGATATACCAATCTAATGGGACTTTTATTTGAAGAGGTGTCCCATCGCCACCGCCAGGAATACTTTCGCCTTTGGCCCAGCGATAGGCATCATCGGGGCCTGTTACAGAGCCGTTGATATAGCCATCAAAAGACCAACTGGTATGCACGTGAAGGTTCCCAAAATACACCTCTTTATTAGGGTTTACCTTAATGGTTGTTTCAACTAAAGTAGAATCAATTTTCTCAATAACACTTTTGTCGCTACTGCTTTTTGGGTCATTTTTACACGCTACCAAAAACATTATGGATAGCACAGTGCTTAATAATAATGACTTCATAATAACTGGTTTTAATTTTGAAATAAAACGTTTTCAATTTAGTTTGGGTTATACCAGATTGGGGAACTATAAATGCGTTCTTGAATGGTCGCGGGATGATTTGTTTCTTTTACATCAATACCCAGTTCAATAGCATCGTATAAAGAATATCTAGGAGTTGGGATTTCCAGAACTCTCACATAATAAAAGGCACTTTGGCTAGGGTTGAAATCTAGATCTTTCCAAAATACTTTTAGTTCGGTATCTCCAATGGAATTGGTGTATTTTCCTGTTTTTAGGTCTACAGTGTTGCCTACTTTTTGCTTACCGTCTGTTCTGCCGTCGGATAAGGCGACATCATATATTTTTTCTTCAGCTGTGCCATCGGCTTTTAACCAGCCTTTAACCACTTGAATCCTATCCAAATTGGCGCCGTCAGGGTCTTTTAATGCGGATATCAAAAATCCAGGAGCCGCACCATTGGCAGTTTTATTTAAATCGCCACCCATAGGAACCCCTTTGTCATAGCCTGTTTTTACCATATCTGCATTCAGGTCGTTTTCAGCAAAATTATAGCCGCCAAACACACGTAAGGTGATGCGTGGCCCTGTGGTAGCATAGACTTCTTTACGTTGAAAGGCATCCACAATGCTCTGGCGCGTATTGCTTTCGGCCCAAACGCCTACCCATCCAGCAGCGCCCATATCCCAGCCTTTGGAAGACCCAATGCCTGTAGGGTGAGCACGTTTTTTGGGTTCGGAATCATGTTGGCCTTTACCAGCAAAGTTGGTTTCTTCAATGGCAGACATTCCTGTATGGGAATCGGAGCTGCCCACAAATCCAATTTTATAAGGGTTGGCTCCAATTTTCTTTTCAAGTTCCAATCCGGTTTTCAGTCCAGAGCGCACATAGTCTGCTTTGGTTGGGGCAGGTCGTGTGCCATCTGGTGTTAAAGCAAAATCATAGGTTTCAAAATCGGCAAACTCATCATTAGGTGACAAGGCTGGGTGAGCTTCAGAATCTCCTTTAATTTGGGTAATCTCTACAGAACGCTCCCACTTCATTCGAGCATCTGCATATGCCTTATCAATAGGTTTACCATTCAAGCGAGTTTCGGGAAACATTAGTCCCAAACTAATATTGGGGTTATGGGGGATGGCTACAAATTCGGCACCTGTTTTTTGACTTGTGGTCTCCAGCCAGGCCCAAAGATCTTCAGGGTTGTCACTATCTAGAGCACTATATGGAATAAACTGTTTGGCCACATCGCCGCCTTGAGGCATAAAAACCACTCTGTGCAGGTTGGCGCCACTGTTATTGGAAGACCATTCCCAACCTATGAGTGTGGTGAATTTTCCTGGATTGTTGTGCTTTTCGGCTGTTTCTACATAGCGTGTCCAAGCTTCTTTTACTTTGTTGCCTCCAATGTCGTTGACTAAATCTTTAGCGCCGAGATTGGCATCGTTGGGTTGGTCGAACGCAGCATAATTTAGGATATCGTATATTTTTTGCATGTTCTCTTCCGATTTGTTGGGAGCGATTGCTAAGAAAGCTTTTCCGGTTTTTGTGTCTGAAATACCCGTTGTGTTTTCATACATTAATGGAATAGAGCCTATTAACTCGGAGTGGTCGGCCACCACAAGGAAATCTAGAGGTTTGCTTAATTTCCAGGGTTTGCCCGTGGTAGGGCTTGTCACTTTTTCCCCTTTGGCAAACCGATAGGCAATTTCTGGGGTTGAATTTGGGGTTCCGAATAGGAACACATCAAAAGAGTTGCCGGTGTGGTTGTGGGTATCTCCCCAATACACATTTTTTAAAGCATTGGAAGGTACCTTAGTGGTCATGGTGGTTTCCTCAGGGGAAGAATTAAGAGCAATGCTTGTTTCTTTAGGAGTATCCTTGCAGCCTACCACAATGATAACCGAGAACATGAGGCTTGAAATAATGGCTTTCATAATAATCTATACTTTGTTTTAAAAATGCAGGTGTCTCAATAGATTAGGGGTTATACCAAATAGGCGAGGTATAGGCCCGTTCCTGAATGGTTCGCGGTACATCGTCTGTCATGGTAAGGTTGTAGTTCTTCATGTCGAAGATGGTCCAACGGGGGGTTGGAATTTCAATAACCCTTACATAATAGAAGGCCTTTAACGTTGGGTCGAAATCGGGATCTTGCCAAAAGGTCTTCAATTCGGTGGCGCCAATGGTATTTTCCCATGAGGCATTTTTCACGTCTACGGTATTGCCTACAGGAGGTAAGTTGCCTTTGGCATCCAAGCTGCGTTTGTCGGCATCTCCCCAAACTACATTATAGACTTTTTCGTGGGTATTGCCACTGGCATCCAGCCAGCCTTTCACTACTTGAATACGGTCTAGATTTCCGCTGGTTGGGTCTTTTACGGCATGGATCAAGAAGGTAGGTGCCTTGCCCTCTGGGGCTGTTTTAAGGTCGCCCCCCATAGGCACGCCTTTGTCGTAACCAATTTGTACGCTGTTGGCATCGGCAATATCGGCATCGGTATAGTTGAAGCCTCCAAAAAAGCGCACGGTCATTCTAGGACCGGTAGAGGCATAGGTCTCCTTGCGTTTCATGGCATCCCAAAGGGCTTCTCTTGTGTTGGATGTAGCCCAAACACCTGTATATCCCGAAGCACCCAACTGCCACCCACGAACAAATCCGGAAGGAAAATCCAAAGCTTTTTCAGACCAACGTTCGGCACTGGGTTCAGAGGAAGCATATTTTCCCCAATAATTGTCTTCTTCGGCAGTGGTAAGCGCCGTATGGGAGTCGGTACCTCCAGCAAAACCGTATTTAAAGGGATTCACCCCCAGTTCACTTTCCAGTTTTAAACCATCTTTTAAGGCCTTTCTAGCGTATTCGGTTTGTAGCATGTCTTTGGTTTTAGGCACCATCACAAGATTCCCTTTGTCCCAAAGTTCAAAATTGGCAAATTCATCGTTTGGCGATAAAATGGGATGGGTTTCGCTGGTGCCTTTTCCTTGAGTGATTTCGTAGAGGACTTCATATTTGTTTCGAAGCGTGGCCAATTCCTTGGTCAATGGAGACCCGTCGAAAGCCGTAGTTTTAAACATGAGTCCGTTTGATAGGTTTCCGTTATGCGGAATAGCCAATAGGGAACCGCCAGTTTTGGCTTCAAAATTTGCCATCCATTTCCACAGGTCTTCTGGGTTCTCCGAATCGAAGGTGGTCATCGGACTCATCTGTTTAGCGATATCCCCACCGTCGCGGTAAATCACGTTACGGTGCAGGTTGTTACCGCCCCCAAAATTGGAAGTCCATTCGTAGGCAATAAATGCGGTGAACTTTCCTGGGTCATTAAACTTCTCAACAATGTCGATATTTTTTAGCCAAACAGACTTGGCAAATTCCGGATCTGTAAAAACGGGAGGAAGGTTGTTGTTGGATTGACGGTTGATGAGGTCCATCATTACCGCAGCAGCTTTTTCGCCTCCGGCTTCCATGTCGGCATGGTATTGGGCTACAATAGGGTCGCCCATAACGGCTTCATCTCCGTCGATAACAGCAGTAATTACCCCAGCGCCATCGGAGTGGTCTGTAATGGCCAACCAGTCCAAGGGGCGGTTCAATTTGGCTTTTTGCTTGGTGGCACTGATGACTTCTTCCCCTCGGGCAAAACGTAAGGCCCCTTCTGGTCCTAGGCGGGTCCCTACGGCACCAGCATCGGCAGACCAAGCAGTGTGCAAGTGCTGGTCTCCCCAATACACATTTTTTAAAGGATTGGTTGGCACACTTGGTGTTATAGCTTCTTTTTCGGCAGGAGTATTGTCGGTTGTGGTGTCTTCTTTTGGAGTGTCTTTGCAGCCCAGTATGAGGAAAAGACTAAGAAACGGTAATAGCAGTAGTCTCATAATACCTGTATGTTTTCATTATATTAAGATGAAACGTAGGTAGCTTAAGATTTACAGAGGGAACTACTAAGGTAGCGTTTTTCTTTGGAAATGAATAAGGTAACTCTTTAAAAATAGAAGATTACCTATTTGTTAGTTCCATGGGCCGTATTTGCCCACGTGGTAAAAGGAAGTGTTGTTTTCTTTGGCTTGGTCCTCGCTAAAACGGAAGAGACCTTTCCAACCACCTAGCCAAAATCTGCCTTGACTGTCCTGAAGCATACTGATGATACCTTGGGATTCCAAGCCGTCTTTTTCGGTGTAGTGGGAGAAGTCCTTTCCATCGAAACGGTAGATGCCGTGGTGTTCTGGGGCAATCCAAATGTTTCCTTGGGGATCTTCATAAAGTGCGCCAATTTCTTCCCCTTGAATGGTGCCATTTTGGGTGACATGTTCAAAGCTTTGGCCATTAAATCGGCTGAGTCCTCCAAACATGCTGCCAATCCAAAGGTTGCCGTTGCGGTCTTCCAAAAGACCATTGATATTGTTGTCCTGAAGACCATTGCTTTTGGAATAGATGGTGAAAGCACTTTCTGTTGCGGTATGCGTGGCATTTGGGATGTATTTGCAGAGACCAAAACCATCGGTGCCAAACCATAAATTACCTTTTCTGTCTTCCAAAATGGTACTCACCCTATCATACGAAATGATGGATGTGGTATCCTTTACCGTAGCTTTAGGAATCGGGAAGGCTTTAAACGTTGCTCCATTGAATTGATACACCCCTTTGGAAGTTCCTAGCCAGAATAGTCCGTTGCGATCTATGATCATGCTCCAAACTTCTCTGCTTGGCAATCCATTTTCTTCTTTGTAGCTGGTAAAGCTGTTACCGTTGTAACTGATAATGCCATTGCCTGTGGCAAACCAGAGATTGCCTTGTGCGTCTTCGGTAATTTGGTTGACCCTATTGGCTTGAAAGCCCTCTTCGGTAGTGAAATATTCCACTTGGTTGTTTTGCAATTTGATGACTCCATAGTGGTTGGTAGCCATCCAAAGATTGCCTTTGGAATCTTCGAACAAATCCCGTACCCAATGGCAGAGTTGGTCATTATAAAACAAATCCACATGGAAATCGTCTGGAAGCGGTCTGCCCTTATATAGGGATTTAGGACCTTTCGCTGTATCAAAAATGGAAAACACTGTGGTGTCTGTTTCAACGTTAGGAGCTTCAGATATTTTGGTTTGCTGAGGTTGTTTACAGGAACACAACAGGAGGAAGGCTAAAAACAAGCTGTAGTAGTTGGAGTGTTTTTTGGAGAATATTGGGGAGCTTGCTGTTGCCATACTTTGGTGTTGCCTAGGGTAAAAACTTTTAATATTGAAACGTGCAGTTCTCGATACAAATTTCTTGTAGAAATTCACTCGAACTGACGTTTATTAGTGATTTTACATAAGATTAAAGATAGTACTTTTTTATTCTGATTGTTATGAATGGTTTAAAACACAAAAGCGTTATGCAGAAACAGGTTAGGGACTGTGCTACATAACGCTTGCATCATGCTAGATACATAATATGTTTATTGCCTAGAATCGGCTTTTAATATTTTATCGATGGCCTTATTAATGTCTAAAGAAGCTGCTGCTTGTCTGGGAGGATAATCCTTAAAGGTCATAAGGTGGGCATTTAAGTAACCAATAGCTGGCTGGAACACCCAAGACTTATGCATAATTAGATGAAAGGCCGTAAGGTCATCGTATTTTTCATAAGGGTCTTTCCTTAAGTTGAACAGTCGTGGCATGGTATGGGTAATCATGTCGTCAAAATAGCGTGCCTTGGTGGCAAAGTGCATTTTCCACGGGCCCACACGCATGGCGGTAAGGCTGCTTTCGTAATAATAGAAAAAGTAGTTACGGGCTGAGGTATCTGTTCGTCCTGCCCAATAATCCCAATTGTTAAAACCGTCGATATAAACTTTATAGTTCATGTCGCCTACCTTGTAGCCACTTCTTAGTTTGGTACTGATATCTGGAGATCCTACGGCAGCCATTAACGTTGGCAAAACATCTTCATGAGCAGAAATACCATTGCGGACCAAGCCTGCAGGAATGTGTCCTGGCCAACGTACCATAAAAGGCGCTCGTAACCCGCCTTCCCATGTGGTCATTTTTTCACCTCTAAACATGGTAACCCCGGCGTCTGGGAACGTACTTTGTTCAGGGCCGTTGTCGGTAGTATAGATGACGATGGTGTTGTTGTCTACGCCCAATTCTTTTAAGTAATCCAACAACTGCCCAACATGGCCGTCGTGCTCAATAAGTCCGTGACCAAAAAGATCCATGTCTGTACTGATGCCTGTGGCCAAATTTTTGGATTCCTCTTTAAGGTGGGTGTACACATGCATTCTACTAGTAGCATGCCAAATGAAGAAGGGTTTGCCGGCATCTTTGGCACGGCGCATAAAGTCTTTGCTTTTGCTCACCAAGACCTCGTCAAAGGTTTTCATTTTTTCTGAAGTCAATTGGCCTACATCTTTAACGGTTTGTTTGCCGATCACTCCAAAGCGAGGGTCTTCGGTTTTGTCGAACTTGTCGCTGGCATAGGATTCTATGACGCCTCTAGGGCCATATTTGTTGGCGAATTCTTCAGTTTTTGGATAATCGCCTTGTTCTGGTTCTTCCGATACATTGAGGTGGTACAAATTGCCGTAAAATTCGTCGAAACCGTGTACGGTAGGCAAGTGTTCGTTGCGGTCGCCTAAATGGTTTTTACCAAATTGCCCTGTCATATAGCCAAGAGGTTTTAAAAGTTCGGCAATGGTAGGGTCTTCGGGTTTGATGCCGAGTGGGTTTCCTGGTTGCCCTACGGTGGTAAGACCGGTTCTTACAGGTTTTTGTCCGGTAATAAAGGCGGCTCGACCAGCAGTGCAGCTTGGTTGGGAGTAGTGATCTGTAAATATGGCCCCTTCCTTGGCAATCCTGTCGATATTGGGTGTGGGATATTGCATGCCCAAGGAGTAGCAGCTAAGCGAATTGGGAGCTACGTCATCTACCATGATGACTAAAATATTAGGCTTTTCCTGGGAGAAGCCCAGTAAACTTAAACTCAAGAGTAATGTAGTAACAACATGTTTCATAATAGTATCTATTGGTTATTAATAAGAGATTTTACGACCGTTAAGATTAGGGCTTGAGAAAGTTTAGTTGTAGGGGGTATCTAATTTAATAAAATATTTCTTTCAAAATATTGAATTGCAGTGAATTATATTTTTATTGTTTTGAAAATAGGTAATTTGGACATATTAAGTTTATATCCTACCAAATTTTAGTGGATGTACCATTGGAGCTTAGTTTGATAAGGTTTGGTTTGGGGGTACTGCCGTCAAAGATGAGTTCTGAGGCAAACAATAGTTGGTCCTTACCCATAAAGGCTACCCAATGTGGGGTTAAAGGAGGGTCGTGCTTGTATAATATCTGTTTATTGCCTTGGGCGTCAATTATCTCAAAACTTCGTCTTCCCCAGTAGGCTATGAGCAATTGTCCTTCATGAAAATCAACATCAAACACTTTGTTGCGGTCCAGAGGGGCATTGGTAATTTTCGGTTCTGTGATATTATTCCACTCTTGAAGTATGCTTCCTGTTTGGGTTGCCATGAAACAGGAGGTATCTCCCAATAGAAGTATTGTGTCGTCAGGTAAAGCCCTAATGCGGTTGATGGGGGCTTCAAATTCAAAATATAAGGAAGGCTCTCCATTTTTTTGAAGAATGTAAACACTTGGGTACTTACCGAAGACCATTTGGGTGTCCGAAAGCATGAAGAACCCAGCTTCTCCAATGTGCCATTGGTCTTCAAACCACTCCCAAAGAACTTTCGGCTTTTGGTTTTTAGTTGTTTTAAGGAGACGAATTTCAAAGGTGTCGGACGCTTGTAGGTATCGCCGTTCCAAGATGTAAATGTCCTGACCTTTGGCATAGAGCATAAAATCACTCACCGGATATTCAGATTTTAGGAATACTCGAGGAGTACTGCCATTTTCCCATACCATGATACAAGCGTGGTGCTGCACATCATCAATAGGATGGATATAGGACCAAAATACTTGCTTGTCCACTACAATCATATTTCCCGTTGGGTGGGCCCAAATGCTTGAAGAATTCAAAATTACGATGGCCAACACCCAATAGGATTTGATATGTTGTAATGCAGACATGTTTTTTTACATGGACTTACATTTGGTCAGGAGCTACAGGTGCCGGTACCACATTTTCCACAGGTTTGATGCTTTTTAGATACATGAACATGGCATGAAGGTCCTCATCCTTGATATTGGCAAAATTCATCCAAGGCATAGGAGGAAGAAGCATACGACCATTGTCCATCCCTTTAAATTTGCCTTCGGTCAACGCTTTTTTAAATTGCGCTTCGGTCCAGCTGCCAATACCGGTGTCGTCCGGCGTTAGGTTGGCGGCAAAGGAGATGCCCCAAGGACCTGCCGCAGCTGTAAGGTCTGGATAAAACATGGCGAAACCTTCCTTGATCATTGGGCTGTCAAATGTAACTACAGGTCTATCCGATGGGTAGCCCGATAACAATAGTTCAGGAATAAGTTCGGGGCCGTTTGGGCCTACTTTTTTGGGTGAATGGCAGTCGTTGCAGCCCATAACCCCAACAAGATATTTTCCTTTTTCAATAACGCTTTCAGGTGAAGGTGTGACTACTTCAGCAGTTGCACTGGCGGTTTGATAGGTTTCTTCTTTGCAGGATACAATACTTAATGAGGCTGTTAAGGCAATTGCCAAAAGTGTTGATTGGTGTTTGAATGTCATAGGATTGTTGTTGAAACAGACGTGAATATACTCGCCTGTTGTTGGTTAATGCCTCTAAGATAGTAAAAGCGACTGGAAATTTCTAAATGTTGTGTATTAGCGATTTAGAAGACTTGTATTTATGCTGAAAAGGAGATCCAATCTACAAACTTCATCCAGGTTTTGGAAGCATATATTTGCGGTGCAAAAACAAATACATTAACCATGAACATGGATAGTGGGTAAAAGTAAAATAAGACACTAAAGCGTTTTTCTTTTTTTAAGGCCGTTCGTAAATCATAAATTAACAATGGCAGTGCAATTATTAGGTCAACAACCATTGTAAAGATGGGGTTATCTGGAATTCCAAAGGCTAATGGAATTCGATCTATCCCTGTATTGGCGAGTAGTAAGGTGCCATAAAACATCAATCGTTTGTGGTGGAATGGCGATTTTCTCATGGCAATACCAATAAAAAGAAGGGGGATCACTGTGAGCAGGCTAAACCCAAATATGCCCACTAAAAAACTAAGTCCTTCAATTGGGATTTCAGGGTGGCTGGTCCTAGCTGAAATGATAAGGTATAGCGTACTCAAGGTCAATAGAATTAGAATTACAAAGGCTGCCTTTCCTGCTTTGGTATGCCACTGTATTTTTTTGCGAAATACCAATTGGGTTTGAATAACATAAAGTAGTATCCAAAGGAATCCAAAAATGCCATGTAATATATAGCGGGAGGCTGCCATATTGATGCCTTGTGAAGCTTTGTTCCGAATGCCGGCACTGAATCCAACAATGCAAAATATCAAAAATAAAATGGCGGTGGCAGCAAAATAATAATGCTCGAATTTCTTGTGGTGGTCCTGATTTGAAACTACTGTGGTTGGCATGGTCTTCGTTTCTTTCTTTTTAAAGTTAGTTAAAAATCAGAAATAAAGCAATTTAAGGTGTTTTGTCTGTTTTGCGGACTGTCTGTTTTCTTATGATTTAATCGCGACTGTTGAAACGAGTCTTCCTTTGTGAACTACACCAAGAATGGGAATGTCCTTAATGGTTTCTGGAGCCACTTTAAAAGGGTTCTTTTTTAGAATAGTGAAATTGGCTGTTTTACCTTCCTTAATGGAGCCAATAGTGTTTTCTTGGTTCAGGGTTCGTGCAGCGTTTATGGTAATGCCCTGCATGGCTGTAAAAACATCTACTTTTTGATCTTGTGAAAAGTGGCTTTCTTCGGCGGTTTCCCTATTGATGGCAGTCCAAGCCAATAGCAATGGGTTTGCGGGAGCCATGGCAAAATCGGAATGGTAGGATACAGGAAAGCCACGTTGGCTGAGTTCTTTAATTCTTACTAGGTTTTCGGCGCGGTCTGGTCCAAGTCCAAATTCAGAATATTTGTCTGACAGGGCCCATAAGTAGTAGGGGTTTACGGAGGCTTCCATGTTAAGTGCTTGCATTTGTTGGGCTATACTTGAGTCAAAATAGCCCATGTGATGAAGGGTAAAGCGATGGTCTTTTCTTGGGTGGTTTTTTTGATCCTTTTTGTTGTAGTCCAATACTTGTTGTATGCCCAAATCGCCGTTGGCATGGACATGGATTTTGTAATCGTTGTTCCAATAAAAACTCAATTGTTCTTTAAATAACGGCAGGGGGGTCATCCATTCTCCTTTAAATTCTTCACTTAAATAGGGTTCCTTCATTTGCATGGCCAAGGAATAAATGGCGCCATCGGAAAACAGTTTTACCTGCTTTGGCAAGAAGGTGATATTGTCTGTATTGTATTTGGTGGGCATGGCCTCCATAGCTTCCATAGCCTTGGCATTGTCGTTTCCGTTCATACTATAGAGCTGTGTACCATTGGGAATTAAAAACACATCATAGGGTGGGTTTTTGTCCATTTCATCTTTTAATAGGTTGTATTCCATATCAAAATCGGAACTGGGAAACCCGGGTTCTGCTATAGTAGTGATGCCGTTTTTAAGCATGAGTTGGCTCATCATGGCCAATCCTTTTTTATAGGAATCTGGGTTGATGAGGTAGGGAGCAATAGCTGGTACTAGGGCCAACCAGCCGCCTTCAAAGAAATGGCCGTTTTTCCAATCTACCTGCGGATTGCCTTCAAAATCGGCTTCTTTGATTTTGAAGAGCTCTACGGCTTTGTCATTCAAATAGATTTCGTGAAAAGATCTGTGGATGATGCCAATGGGCGCATCGGGGCACAATAGGTTTAAGGTGTCCTTGGACATGGGGCCGTGCCATAATTGATGGTAGCCCCAAACAAAGAGCATTTTGTCTGCTTGTGCTTTGGTTTTTATTACTTTTTTGAGACGGGTTTTGTATTCTTCGGGGGTTTTGGCTGCTTCTGTAGCTCCCGTAGGTTTGTCCCAGCCATGAGGTGCAATGGTTTCATTGGGAAGCATGATAGCGGCGATAGAAGGGTGTAGATGGGGTTCTATAAAACCAGGCATGAGGGTGTTCCCTTCTAAATTGTATTGGGAAGCCTGGGGGTATTTACTAAGGGCTTCCTCCTTTGTGCCAACATACGCTATGTTGCCGTTTTCCCTCACCACAGCTTCGACATATTGGGCTTGCTCCCCTTCCATGGTAATGATGTCTCCACCAAAATAAAGGGTCTGTTCGCTGTTGGTTTTTACTGGTGTTTCGGTTGTGTTAGTTTCCTTTTGTTTGCAGCTCATAAACATAATCAGTGCAAGCAAGACTACTATTGGTTTGTTGATTTTCATGATGACACAGTTGTTGGATGTTAAATAATAGTCATTGTAAAAGAAGAGTTATCGAATGAAAACTTTTCAATGACTAATTTACAAAATTAGTGTCTTAACTTTTTGGTAGTCAGCTGAATGTTTGTTTTTTTTATGGAGTGCTATTCCCAATAAATCTCTACATGGGTATTGTTAAACATAGGATCTTCAAAGTCGCCTTGGGGTTCGCACCACATGGTTTTGGGCAAGGTCTCCATGTCTATTTTGTAGTCTTCATCTACAATGCCTCCTTGCGCCTGAAACTCTATTAGTTTGCCTAATAAATCTATAATGGCTTCTTCCTTATCTTCTGGAACTTCTTGAATGCTGATGTCGGGTCTGCCGTATTTTCGCATTCCTCGTGTGTGGAACCACTTGGTATTGTCGTCATCTTCGTCATAACAAAGAATCATGACATGTTCTTTGGGTTGTGGGGTGTTGGGAGTGAAGATGTTGTCTTTCCAGTCCTTTTTATCCCAAAAGGTCACCGTTTGTAAATCGTAAACAGCTACACCGCCGTGATCCAATAAATAGGTCACCAAGCCAATCACGTCTCTGTAATAGTTCAAAGTATTGGTGTCAGGGACATTGCCTACAAAAATATAGCATTGCTCTGCTGCTTCAATTTGCAGGGCTAGGTTAGGGTTGTCCTCTTTTAGTGTTTCCCAAAAGTAGCCTTCCAAATAGCTTTTAGGAACTTCGGGGTGGGCATTGGGACCATACTGCATCAAGTCGATACCTTGTGGAAGTCCTTTGGTATGGTATTGTGCTCCCGATAGTTTAAAATCCACATCAAAATCGCCATACACTACATAAAACATATAAGGGCTGTCCAGCGGCCTGCTGAAATGTACCCGAGTCCAGTCGTTAAGCTCTGCCATAGTTGATTAGTTTTTTAGTATGGTTGATTAAAACCTAAGCAGAACTATCTTTTCAATAGGCGGTTAGGTTGCGTTGCTTAAATATAAATTATTTCTGAACAACTACATACACTTTATTTCAACTAAAAAAAGCGGTGTTCCTAAAGTTTTACTCGTTGGGTTCAATATGGATGAGTACGTGCCCAATGTTAGGGATGTGTTCCCTTAGGTAGTCTTTTAGGTCGTGGGCAATATCGTGCCCTTCGGTTACGGTAATGTTGCCGTCAACCCTAGCGTGCAAGTCCACATGGTAAGTAATCCCCGATTTTCTTATAAAGCATTTTTCGGTGCCTAAAACGCCTTTTACTTCCAGTGATTTTAAGCGTATTTCTTCAACGAGGTCGTCATATTGGTGTTCGTCCATAATTTCGCCTAAAGCAGGACGTAATATCAGGTAGCTGTTGTACAGAATAAAGCCGGAAGCCAATAGGGCCGCCCAATCATCGGCGGTTTCATAACCTTCTCCAAAAACAAGCGCAATGGAAATACCAACAAACGCCATGATGGAAGTAATGGCATCACTTCTATGATGCCAAGCATCGGCTTTTAGGGCGCTGCTGTGTGTTTCCCTACTTTTTCTAATCACTATTTGAAAAGAGATTTCCTTCCAAATAATGATGCCTCCCAACACCAATAAGGTCCAAGCTTTGGGAACCTTATGGGGAGTTTGAATATTTTCGATACTTTCATAAGCAATGATGGTGGCCGAAGTCACCAAAAAAGCGACTACAATAAACGTAATCAAAGGTTCTATTTTGCCATGACCGTAAGGGTGGTTGTCATCTGCAGGCCTGCTGGCATATTTAAGTCCGAATAACACCAAAAGCGACGAAAAAATATCTGTGGTAGATTCTATGGCGTCTGCGATAAGGGCATAGGAATTCCCAAAAATACCCGCAATCCCTTTTATTAAGGCCAAACAGGTATTGCCAATAATGCTAAAATAAGCGGTACGTATGGCGGAGTGTTCTTTAGTCATGCAATGTGTTCAGCAGGAGCGTTGCCTAAATTCAAAGTCTATTGCTGTTTTGAGATTGAGCTAACGCTGTGACAAAACTACATCATTTCTGAAGAAATTCCATTGCCTTATTGTGCTTGGAATCGTCGGTAAATTTAAATAGAGGAAGAGGTTTATGATTTCAACTGAACTGAATAAAGCCTACCAACAATGCTCATTGTAGTAGGTGATAATGCCCTCTACATTTCTTTTTTTTAATTCTTTGGATTCAATTTTATCCATAAGTGAAGTGCAGGAACTGAAGATTTTCAAATGCTTCTTTTTGATTCTCATACCAATGCGAATAATGTCGTCGTTGACCTTTATGTAATAATAGGAAGGGTCGTTGTTTCCTTTGGTGGACATGCTTGCCATAACCGTGGCTGCATTGGGAAAGTTAAAGTTTTGATTGTACATCTCATCGCAATATAAGGTAATGGACCCTTTTAGTGTTTCATGTAATAGTTTTGGCGTTTCCTTATCTTGAACCAAAATGTATTTGTAGTGTTTTCCTTCGGTGTCAAAGCCATCAATACTGTGATAGTCGTATTCCACAACCTCGGCATCTTCATTGACTTTGAATTTAATACCGCCTTCTGTTTTTATCTTAATGAGGCCTTTGGAAAGAGAGCCGTCTTTAAAAAAAACGGTGCCCCTGTTATACTCGGCATGGGACAATAAGCAAACGAATAGAAAACATAGGGTGAGAAGCGGTTTCATAGTAGGTAGGTTTAGGATATCTAATTATAAATACGGATGTTATCCCTATTTTGGACTTCTTAACCTTACATTTAAGCTTTATTTTCTTACATAATGAAGAGTATATATAACAACTTTGTTGGCAACTGTTATTTTATTATTTTCCATTTTGATTTTTCGGGATTATTAATAACATAAGTCAATCTTTCAATCTTAAGAGACTCGCATAGATCCTTCGTTTCTTTACCTAAAGAATATAAAAGCTTAATTGTATCACTTTTAAATTTTATATTCAGTTGATAGTTTCCACAAGCATTTCCTGCAGAAAAAGTTTTAGCTATAATGATATCTTCAAAGTAATTTACTTCAATTCTATCAGTGTCAAATTCATAATCAATCCAATTACCATTCTTAAACATCGCTCCTGGTTCACCTACTTCTTCAGATTTAAATCCGATTAAATTTTCGTTAATAGGCGTTTTAGATTCTTTACAGGAAGTTAAAATCGGAATTAAGGTCGCTAAAATTAAAAATGTCATTATCAAACTGTAATCTTTACATGATACTGTCATACACTACTCTATTTCTACTTATCCTTAAAAATCAAACTGTCCAATTCCCAATGTTTTTCTTGCAAAGCACTTAAGGCAAAGGCTGCTGCTGCGGCCGTAAATACCGAATAATCAAAGGCGCCCTTAATGCCTGTTGAAAAGGTCATTGCAATGCCAAACAGGAGTAATAACAGGCCGCTTAATTTGGCAAACAGTTCTGTTTTAAAGCCAATAATTAGGCAAAGTGCAAATAGGATTTCCAATACGGTGGCTAATGTTCCTGCTATAGAAATCATGCCATTAGGTAACCAAGGAATGATGGCTTGGGTGTAGTCCAAAAAATTGGACCAATTGCCCCAAACCGATATGTTTTCTGGCCATAGGCCAAAGCGATCTGCGACCGCCGATAAAAAGGCAGTGGCAATAGAAAGTCGTAAGAATAGTTTAACCAATTTTGGGTTCATGTTGTGTTTATTTATTGATAAATGCCGTTAGATGTCAGCCCATTTTTTACATGTGCCAAATGGTGTTGGCAGTGCCACGAATAGATGCCTATGGTTTGTGTGAGACTCAAAGGTTTTTCGTGCTCTGGGTGAATGAACTCACGTGCCAATTGTTCTGGAGATAAACTTTTTAATAGTGTTGTCCATTTTTGGTGCAGCCCTTTCAGCAGTGCCATCGATCCCGAAATGTCATCATCAAGGTCGTCGGGCAATTCGGCCCAACGGTCTTCAAAATAAGGTTTAATGGTTGGCATGTCTTCTGTTAGGGCCAGCTTAAAACGCATGATACTGTTCATATGGCTGTCCGTGCAATGGTGGATTACTTGCTTTACGGTCCATCCATTGGGTCTGTATTTCCAATTGAGTTGCGCTACAGATACATCCTTTGTCAAGTCTTCCAATTGGGAGGGGAAGTTTTCTATGTTCTTGATCCACGATTCCAATATTGTAGTATCTGGATTGGCTGTGGGCGTGTAAGGGCCAATGGGGTATTTTAATGCTTCTATATCCATGTTTTGTTGTTTAGTGCTTCTGTAAATAGTTGTCTATTTGGGCAATCAGCTCTTGGGTGTCTGCTTTGAGATTTTTATGTTTTAAGAGGCCAAAGGCTTCCCATACTTCCATGTCTTTTAATATGCCTTGTAGCTCCAAATCGTCCTGCATAGCTTCGTAATTTCTAATGGTTCTAAAGAACCCAATCTTTGCCATTTTCTCTACTGTAGCTTGTCCCTTAAATGCCTTTGGAGCTTTTGTGGACAGCACTGCCGAAGCACTGTAATAGGGCACAATCCTTGGTTCTAAAAAGGCATTGTAGTCAAGGCGTTCGCGTTCGTAGCTGGTCAGGTATTCGTAGCCCTCTTCATAGAGGTTGGTAATGCCCTTTCTAAGCGCATCATTTTCGATGATATCCACGCCTTTAGAGGTCAACAGATTGTAGCCGCTGGTTTTATGGCTGACATGCGGATTGACTTTTAAATAGTAGAAGAAATATCCTAACGAGTCTTGATAGAGTGTTTTATGCTCTAAAGATTTTAGCAGTAGCTGGCAGGAGGCAATCTTGTTTTCCAAATGCGCAATATTACTTTCCATATCTTCGAGGTCGTAGTTAAGGTTATCGCGTATTTCTTGCAATATCAAGCGCTCTGTTTGGCGTTCTTTATGTCGTTCATTGGCATTGTTTACCTGTAGCGCAATTAAAATACCAATTACCACCAGAACAATTTCACCAATGGCATATTTGAAGTATTTTGCAGTGCGTCCTTCCGAAAGTAGGTTCTGACGTATCTTCCTAAAGAATGTAATCATATCCAAAGGGTTGGTTTGTATAAATATACCCTTTTTTGATTTAGGATAATATGCCCTTTTTACATCCCCCCTTAATCCCCCTTCAAAGGGGGAATTTAAACTGTCACCCATGAGGATTACCGGGAGGTAAGCTTTGTTTTACTAGAATTATAAGCCAAGCTTTCCGCTTTTAGCTGCAACAATATATTCGTAAAGTTTATTTGTACTGTACTTGGTAACTGTATCGAAGGTGTGGCTAATGGCGATATTTTGGAACTCCGTATAGGAGCCCATTTCTGTGGCATACCTGTCTTTATATGCAATTAAGGAATCTTGTTTGGTGATGAACTTGAAGAAATAATCCTGTTCCATTTTTTTATCTAAGTTCTGCAATAAATCAGGGTCGCTAATGCTGCTTATCCCATGGCAAGTAATGCAATGTCTTTTGAAAACATCACGCCCTAAAGAGTAGTCTTCCAATTGTGGGGAGGCAATATCAGAAGCAACCGCTTTCCCAATCTCTTCCTTTGGTGTTAAGCAAAACAGAAGAGATGCAATGGCAATTAAAATAACAGTTACAGATGCTAGAACACAGAAAATATGTCTCGATATGTTTTTTATCACGAGTTAAGGTTGTTTATTCCAGCTCCGCATCAATCAACTCCAAAATGGCATTTAAATCGTCCATAAGGGGGCTGTAATGTGTGGCTTCCATAGCGCTACTAGATAGGGCGAACATTAAAAGGTTGTTTTCAAATTCCTGCGACTGCAACAATTCCAGATTGCTTATAGGTTGTGCTGTAGGCTGCAGATCTATTTCTTGACTGGCGCCTGTTAGGTCGAATATGGTTTTTAAACTGTAGGCATCGCTCCTAAAAAGATCCAGTACTTTTTCTCTTTGAATCCCCAAGTCGGTTTCCTGTTTGCCAATGTCTTCAATAGTGGCAATCCAATTGGTCAATAAAATCCGTAATTGGGCATTGGACAGATCCTTTAAGCTTCCGGAGTTGATGATTTCATTCAACAGGGAGTTGTTGGGGTTAAAGGAAATATCCGATGCTAAGCTGTTGAACAGCAATTCTGAAAACACTCTTTCGGTAGGTGGTGTCTCTTGATGCCTTGTATATTGCAATAGTGTTTTGGCACCTTCAAAATTGCGCTTATTTACCGCAATCAGTTCCTTAAGTTTCAACTGGCTGGTGGTAAACTCATCGTGTAGGCCCTGTAAATAGGTCTGTTCCTTGTTCTTGAGGATGCGCTTTTCATTACTGTTGTTCACCGCCAAGGCAATTAAAATACCAATGACCACCAGAACAATTTCCCCAATGGCATAGAGGAGGTATCTCCCGAATTTATTCTTGTTGAGCAGTTGCTGCCTAAGTTTTTTAAAGAATAGAATCATGCTTTAGGCTGGATGTCAAGAATCTGTGTTGGGAATAAAGATACTTTTTTTTGCTGTAAGTTGATTCCCTTTTCACAGGTGCCCTTTTCAGATGTTACAACAGTTTTTTAATTTTGCGTTTCAAATTGTTGTATACATCCAATAACATAATGTTTTCAATGAATTCCATGTTGCCATTTTGATCTATGATCACATTATAAGGGTAGTAGGATACCTTGAATTGGTCTATAACAGGTCTGGCATTTGGAATAATGGTAAAATCAAGCTCGTGGGTTTTAAGGAAGGTCTCTACGGCAGTCTTGTCATCAAAAGTTATTGCAAAAAATTCCACAGGTTCGTCCTTAAACTTCTTTTTCAAAGCATTTAAATCTGGGAATCCTTCAATACAGGATTTGCAATGTATAAACCAGAAGTCCAATACCACTACCTTGCCCTTAAGGCTTTCAAGGGTGTGGGTATTGTTGTCTATATCTACAAGAGTCAGCTCTTTCAGTACGGTGCCGTCCAATTGCTTGCGTTCTTGCTCCTCTTCTTTCATTTGAGTGTCTCGAAGCTTGTCGCGTTCATTCATTTCGGCTTCTGAAAGCACTTTGTTCACCAAGACCATACTGTTGGCCAAGGTATCGTGGTAAATGAGTTGCTTGATGTTGTAGCGTTTGGACAATGCCCTTATAGAGTCGGAGTCCTTTTTTGTAAAAGGTTGCCCGTTTTCAAATATGGTACTTATGCCTATATCGGGGTTGTTTGTTCTTAATTGGGCAAAGGTCTCTCGCGTTATTTCAACACAGTTGTCTGGGGCGTTTTGCTGACTGTAAACATTGGCCATAAAAAGGCTGAAAAGGATAACTAGGGTGTGTTTGAAGGACATGGTTGGATGGTTTTATTGTTGATTATTCTTATAAATATATCTTTTTTTAGTTAATTCTATACATCATCTTTGCATCCTCTTTGGAGGGTATCGATGAAGTATGATTTAAGCATCAACCAAAATGAAGATGATTTCTTCCTTTTAAACCCTAATCGAAATAACAATCTCCTCATCAAGGGCTATATGAGCATTCTTTCTTGCTTCAGCTTTTATAGGAAGGAGATAAGTGTCCAGTTTGGTGTCAAACCAAATGGCTGATTGCCACTCATAGGTGTCTATAATAGCAACGGCAGTCATTCTTCCCCAACCCTCTTCCTGCCATTTCAGCTGTGCCCTGATTTCTTTGGAGATGTCCTTAGGCAATGAAGCAAAATACCAGCCTCCAGGAGCTTCATGTTTCCAAATGCGGCTGGTGAATTGATATGTAATTTTGCCTTCCATACTTTTAGCTAAAGATAGCCATAATACACGGCAAATTTATTTTATACCATTTTCTGCGAGGACTGTTGTAGTTTTCTGGTTATGGCAAAATAGATGACGTAGAACCAACCAAAGATACCATGGAATATCGCCCATAGAATAGATTTGTTGCGTTCCCAAGACACTACCATGGCTAAAATGGTTCCCAATATGCCCACACCAGTTCTTATTGCAATACTTGGTATATTGTTGCTTCCTGTTTGTTGGCTAAAACATTCCAGGGATATTAAGAGTGCTAAAATGAGGGTTGGTTTTAATTTAAACATAGGGTTTTGTAAGTTTTTATTGTTGACTATTCTTACAAATATATCTTTTTTTTCCTAATGGCATAGCCTCTTTTTACATTCCCCTTAATCCCCCTTCAAAGGGGGAATCAAGTAGCGCTCATTAATTGTCCCCTTGAGGGGACTGGAGGGGTGTTCATTGCGGAACAAGGATGTCCATTACGTAGCTGGGTATTCAGTTCTAATGCTAAAAAGGTGTTTAGTAATTGCTTTTTCACATCCCCCTCAATCCCCCTTCAAAGGGGAATCAACTGTACCTTTTTAAGTGTCCCCTTGAGGGGGCTATAGGGGTGTTCATCACGCAACAGGGGTGTTCTCTCCCCTTGAGGTTACCGAGAGGAAAGTACCGCTTTGCTCGAAGGTACCGCACGCAGTGCTACAACATTAGTATGCTTTCAAAAACTCCCAATAGAAATCACAACCTTATTCTACATCCCTTTCACCAATAGGTTTTAGGTGTTTGGTATCGTAACCCGTAAAAAAGTAGGGATAGTTGTCCCAAGGCGATAGGCCTTCCATTCTAGGGTCGTTGGTGTCTTTCAAATAGGCAAACAGCTCGGTTTGCAGTTCCTTGCATAGGTTGGCATACTCTGGTTGAGCGGCTAGGTTGTGCAATTGATAAGGGTCGTCCTTTACATTGTACAGCTCGGTGCCTGGGCGTTTTCCGGCAGCTAACTCATAAAATTGTTTCAAGGAATCTACCTCTTTGTTGGCAAGGATGTAATCGCGGGATGGTCCGGCATCTATATCGCCAACATATCCTTGGTGCGGCGATAGAAAGTCTGGGTCGCCAGCAGGATATCTGTCTGGTTCAAAGTTTACCAAGTACAGCCAATCCCCTTTGCGGATGGTCCTTACAGGGTAAGGCATTCCGTCTGGGCGGCAGTAGGTGTGGCGTTCCAATGCCGTAAACACTCGGTCTCTTTTAGCATCTACCTGCCCGCTTTTATTGGCAAGCATCACGTTTTTAAAACTGTTGCCGCTCATGCCTTCTGGAATCTCTATCCCAGCTACTTCCAATAGGGTTGGTGCAAAATCCGTAAAGCTGATAAAGTCTTCAATCTTTAAGCCTGACTTAATTTTATTGCCCCAAAAAATAGCCAAGGGCATATGTGTGCCATACTCATAGTTGGTGGCCTTGGCACGAGGGAAAGGCATACCGTTATCGGCGGTGGTAATAATGATGGTATTGTCCAGTTCGCCTGTTGCTTCCAGCATCTTGATCATTTTCCCTAAGTGGGAATCGAACCATTCAATCTCATAGTAATAATCGGCAATGTCACTACGCACGGCTTCACTGTCTGGTAAAAATCCCGGTACTTGAATATTGGAAATGTCCTTACCGTTCTCGGCACCAATGCCCTGCTTGTAACCGCGGTGGGGTTCATTCCCGCCATACCAGAAAAAGAAAGGTTGTTCACTGTCCTTTTGTGCAAGGAAGGCTTTAAAATTCTCGGCATAGTCAATATCCGAAATGCCTTCTGGGGCCTTCATTTTAATAGCGTTATAGCCTTGGGCTATTGGTTGGGTTTGGTAAGGCTCTTCAAGTTTGGAAGGGCCATATCCCTTACCGGTATAGCCGGTAGCATAGCCGTGTTGCTGCAATACCTGTGGAAAGGTCACGAACTTTTTCTGTAGGGCTCCAAACAGCAAGCCGCCTTCCTCAAGTTCCCAAATGTTCTTCCCTGTTAAAATAGAAGCTCTCGATGGCGAGCAGGAAGCCACATTGCAATAGGCGTTTTGAAACATGATCCCGCTTTGGGCAATCCTATCCAAATTGGGCGTTTTAATTTCATTGGTACCTTGTAACGAGGTATGTACGTACGATTGGTCGTCCGAAATACAAAACAGGATGTTTGGTCTTTTCTCCTCTTTGGTCTGGCAGCTTGTTGCTAATGCCAGTACACCGAACAGTGACAAAAGGAATCCTAAATTACGGGAAGCTAAAAGTGTTTTGGGGAAATAGGTCATGCTTGTTAATTGAAAATCTTTAAAATAGGTCCTATAATTGGGTGTTTCAAGCGCATTAACGCCTTGGTTGTTTGATCCCTCAAAGATACCCTTTTTTAGGTGAATGAAGCCTGCTAATTCTATAGCTCCTTTTTTACATCCCCCTTAATCCCCCTTCAAAGGGGGAATCCACTCCGCAATTGTCCCCTTTCAGTAATTGTCCCCTTGAGGGGACTACAGGGGTGTTCATCACGCAACAGAGGTGTTCAATCCGCTTGAGGTTACCGAGAGAAAAGCACCGCTTTGCTTGAAGGTACCACACGCAGTGCTGCAGGGGTGTTCATTGCATAACATGGATGTCCATCATGTAGCTGGGTATTCAGTTCTAATGCTAAAAAGATGTTTTTAATAATTGCTTTTTTTACATCCCCCTTAGTCCCCCTTCAAAGGGGGAATCCACTCCGCAATTGTCCCCTTGAGGGGACTATAGGGGTGTCCATGATTTAATAGGCGTGTCCGTTACTTAAAAGGGGTGTTCATTACTTATTTTTACTCACTCCTCAAAGCATCTATTGTTTGTTGCAAAGCCAACAGAACACTAAATATCTCTTGCTTTATTTCCATATCGGTGAATCTCACAAACCGAACCCCGTAGGCTTCCAACCTGCCTTGGCGCTTGGCATCGTAGTGGTATTTAAAATCATGGCTGTTGCCGTCTATTTCAATGGCCAACATGAGTTCGTGACAATAAAAGTCAACAATATAGTCCAACATGGGTACTTGCCTATGGAATTGCACACTGTAAGCTTTTTGTTTAATGTGTTGCCACAATAACACCTCAGAAAGTGTACTGTTGTTCCGTAAATGGCGGGCAAAGGCTTTCAGTTCAGGGTTATATGGAATGATTTTATTGCGCATTACATAAAGATATGGTTTTTTGTAGTGTAGTTACATATCTGTTTGTTTTATGGCTCTTTTTACATCCCCCTTAATCCCCCTTCAAAGTGGGAATCAATTGCGCCTTTTTAATGTCCCCTTGAGGGGACTATAGGGGTTTTCATCACGTAACAGGGGTGTTCAATCCGCTTGAGGTTAGCGAGAGGAAAGCACTGCTTTGCTTGAAGGTACCACACGCAGTGCTACAGGGGTGTTCATTGAGGAACAAGGATGTCCATCACGTAGCTGGCTATTCAGTTCTAATGCTAAAAAGGTGTTTGGTAATTGCTTTTTTACATCCCCCTTAATCCCCCTTCAAAGGGGGAATTCATTGTGTCTTTTAGTGTCCCCTTGAGGGGACTATAGGGGTGTTCATCACGTAACATGGATGTTAGATAAGATTAAATAGAAAAATCTTCAATTTTAATTAAGTACCACTTTCCCTCAATGCGCTTGAAAAAATAATTGACATTTAAATCTGTGTAGCCTTTCCAACAAAAGACCCTTTCATCTGTGTCCCTTAGTTGTCTTTCAAAATTATCGTAGAGCTGCGGGTAAGCATCTTGACCATTTAATAAAGGAAGCTGATAAAAGTGTGTATGCGTCCAATCTTCCTTGGTTATTTCTGTATTGACTTCTTCAAAAGTATCTTTGTCTATAGAAGTCATCTCTACAGGGAATTTAATCCTGTCAAGTTGAAATTCCTTATCCTCAAAGTTCTTTATAAAATCATCAAAAAGCTCTTTGTTTTCTTGCGAAAATCCAATGCTAGAGATAAGTAAAAGAAGTATGAAAAGCTGTTTCATTTTTAGCTCGTTAATTTTATACGCTATGTTGTAATGCTATTTCAGGCATTTCATCATAAGTTCGACCATTTGATTTTTGACCATTCTTCTTTTTGTTTTTGCTGCCGCTTTGCTCGAAGGTACCGCGCGTAGTATTAGAGGCGACCACCAAAATAATATCTTTTATAGTGATTTTTCGCTTGCTGGAGTTTTTAATTTATCTTCTAATTTAATTTTTAGATAATCAGTAAAACTTGCAGATTTCGCCATATTAATAAGGTTTGATCCCTCATTTTCCTTCAGGTAGTTTTCAATTTGTTCAATTAAAAAATCCTTTGATTCATTATATTTCACTTGTGTGAAAAGTGAGAAATCAAATTCGCATATTTGCTTGAATGACAATTCATCCGTTTCTAAAATAAATCTTGGCGTTAACCATGCCATATGCAGTTTAAAGTTGGCTATTTTTCTTTTTTCATCAGCATCTACAAGTGACAACCAAAAGTCATTCGATGTCTTTTGAATCAAGCATGAATTTAAGTATCCCTTAAAATCTTTGCTAGAATCAAAAATCTGGTCGTAATTTTTGTCATCTTTTAGTAGGGAAGTAGGTTTGGCTCTTGAAGTATGGGGGTCGCTTCCATCTATCGACCGTATTGATTGAGCCGTGAATTGTATGCTGAATATTCTTGATGCGGGTTTGCCTTGATTTTTGTAATAGTTTTTTCTCCTGTCATAGAAGTAGCCATGGTTATAGAAATATAATTCAAGATTTCTTTGGATGGTGTCAGTTGCTCTAAGAAGCGTAGCGGATACAGGGTTTTGACTGTTGGTTGAGGCAATGATATTATCTATAGTCTCTTTATCTTCTGTTATGATTACTTTAACCATAACTGCTCGTTCATCGGTTAAATTACCGTCATGTGTGTTGAAAATAGAGTATGAAGTTTGTAAGCCATTAACTATTTGAATATTTTCAAGTGATAAATTACTTCCAATTTGATTAGGGGACTCTGCTATTATTGTAATTCCATTGTTTAACCACCAAAAATCTCTGTCAATATTGTTTTTAATGGATTCGCTAATTTTTATATTTACATCAACTGCACCTTGAAAATGACGGATATTACTTTCAAATAGGTCATCTCTAATATCACCATTTTCCGCAGTTAAAAACGATTTATATTTCCCTAGTTTTACCATTCCAATATAACCTATCCCATTTTGTCCAAATGAAGTTGATAGAGGTTGTTCTTTAAATTCCAGTGTAAGGCGGTCTAGAAAAGTTGTTCTGAATGAAGCAAGTAGTTGCATTGAGCTATACTTGGACATTTTAACTATATCACTAGAAAATGTTTTCTTTGTTAAGGTAATTAATTGAGTTTCTTTGCTAGTAAATGAACTATTAACAACTATTTCATCAGCATTACACGCGTATACAAATTCTATTTCGATCTTGCCTCCTTTTACAGCTGTTTTTGTCCAAACATCTCTAACTAACATGGCTCGATCAACAATATTTGCATTGAACCTAGTTAATAGCGAAGTATCGGTTGCGCCCAAATCGAATAATTCAGGAATTGAAGTTATTAATTTGTCAAGAGGGCCTTCTTTGAAGGAGTTTTCCTTTTTGCATTGCCCAATAATTACCTTTGTAACGGTTTTATTGTTGAACTTGAAACCTTCCAAATCGTCAAGGCTTTCAATGACTTCTTCATTAACTAATAATATTATTGAGTCTATGCCTCCATCATGTCCCCCATCCACAATTGAATTTTGAATATTTTCAAACGATAGTTGATAGGGTTTAGTAATTTCGTTTAATGAAAATAGTTCAAAAACATCTCCATCTCGAAGATCGTTTAATTCATTGTCTTCTTTAAATTGAGAGATACATCCTTCTAATATTATTCTTTCATTACTCATATTATAAATTTAAATGCAAATATGTTTTAATAAATACTTTACTGTATTTACAATGTTTTTGCTTGTTGGTTACTACTCCAAAGATATCTGTTCATTTTTTTAAACCATGATAAACCTTAATGTTTTCGTTAAAATTGTATAAAAATTCTTTCAATGGTTGCTTGATGTAATTTCTATCGTTAAACGTGCATTATTGGCCATAACCATGGTTACGGTTAGCGTATGGCCCTAGGGTGCTTCGTCCAACGTCCCTTCCCAAGCACATAGCCTTGGGCCGTACACGAACAAACCTAGAGCAATCCTCGAACAAAACCCCCTGTTTTTTGGGGTGGTGGGTCAGTACGTGTCCCAGTGTGTCTGTACAGGTCTGTAGGTGTCTCTATGTGTCAGTATGTGTCAGGACGTGTCACAATAGGTCAGGATGGGTCTGTAGGTGTCCAGGGGTGTCTAGGGTGGTCTGCGTAGGTCTTAACAGGTCTTGTTGGGTCTTGGCGTGTCGTAACGGGTCTGGGTGTGTCATCCTGTTGTTTGCTAGTGTTTTGGGTGCTACTTTGGTGCTATTACTAATTCTTAAATCCATAAAATTATGGCAACATTTGAAAAGGGAATCCTAGGCGGATTTTCAGGAAAAGTGGGCAACGTAGTGGGACTACGTTGGAGAGGCAAAGACGTGATGCGCAGCCTTCCCGCAAAGAGCAACTACCCTGCAACGCCCTTGCAGGAAGCACAGCGCCAAAAGTTTGGCTTGGTCATTAGATTTTTAACGCCCATTAAGAGCATTGTGGGCCAATACTTTGGCAAGCCGCAGGGCGACAAGAGCCCGTTTAACCTGGCTACGGGCTACCACATTAGGGAGGCCATCGAGGATATGGGCGGCACCTACGAAATGGATTTCCCTAAAGTGCTCATTAGCAAAGGCGACCTAAGAGGGATGGACAACCCGCAGTTTCAGGCCTTGGCCAACCAACAGCTGTCCGTTACCTGGGACGACAACAGCGGGCAGGGTAATGCCAGTGGCAGCGATCTGGCATTGATTGTGGTGTATGCCTATAACGAGGGGTTCTTTCAGATATTTGAGGGCGTGGCCCTAAGGGAAGATGGGGCCGCTACCCTTAACCTGCCTGCCTTTTTTGCGGGCTTCGATGTGGTGGCCTGGGCGGGCTTTGTTACCCAAGACCTAAAGGAGGCCGCTACCAGCACCTACTTGGGAGCCGTGGTGGTGAGCTAGCAGGGGCTGTATACAAGCAAACACACAACCGGCAGCGCTGGATACCTTTTGTAAGGCCCAGGCTGCCGGTTTGTTGTGGCTATAAGTGTGCTGCTGTTAGGGTGGGAATACGCGCCGTGCCTAGGGTTGTGGCCCCTTGCCCATGCTAATGATGGCGCCCATAAGCATGCATTTGTTCAGTAGGCTCTTGGGGTACACTACCACCCGCCCCAACTTAAAGGCCGGAAGGATGCCGTTGCTGCGCAGTCGGTACAAAGTGCTGCGGCTCACGTTTAAAAAGGCCATGGCTTCTTCGGTAACCAGCCAGTCTTCGTCTTTTACCATGAGGTGGTTAATGGCAAAGGGGTGTTGTTGGGGTAACGGCACAAGGCCCTGTGGTACTTTCATAGCTGTTGGTTTTTAAGTGTTTAACATGTTCTTTAAGATACTGAAAATGTGAAGGTGTTTGGAGTTGTGGTTGGTATTGTTTTTAACAGAAAGGTGTTTATAACGTGGTGTTTGTGGGGTTTTTGTTTTGGGATTTTTGGAAAGGGGAATTGGTTGTTTTTTGGGTAGGGGTTTATGGTGGTGGTAGTTGTGTGTTTGTGTTTTCCGTCTGTTCATTTTCTTTGCTCGTCCAAAGAAAACGAACCAAAAGAAAAGACGCCCTATCGGTAGGCATTTTTGTGCTTCTTTCAGAATCCCAAAACCGTTCACAAATTCCTAAACTTGGTCCAAGGCTTCCCAAGTTCTTAACGGAATTTGTTCTCTATGCTTACGACAGGGTGTTCCGCTTGTTGCGGAATGGGGTTTGAATGTTGAGAGAAGTTTTCGTCCTCATGTGAGACTTCGGGACCCAACCACTGAAACGGCCGTAAAATAAAAAGCTGTTTGAGGTTTTACGAGGGTAAAACCGAGTTCTTTTTATTTAGGTCGTGAAGTGCTGTTGGGTGAACAAGCACATGCAGACTTGATTTTTTGGTTCGTTTTGCATCAAGGCAAAATGAACATAGAAGAATTTAGAAATAAAATCTACACTACACCAATTTTGTTTTAAAAAACGCAATAGTTCGTTCCCACGCCAAAGCCGCAGCAGCCGCATCATACCTTGGGGTGGTATTATTGTGGAACCCATGATGGACGCCTGGGTACATATAGGCCGTATATGAAATGTTGTGGTTTTTAAGGGAGGCTTCATAGGCAGGCCATCCTGCATTGACACGGGTGTCCAGTTCGGCATAGTGCAGCAATAAGGGGGCTTTTATTTGGGCTGTTTCCTCATCGTTAGGCTGACTGCCATAAAAGGGCACGGCGGCCCCTAGGGTGGGTACTTTTACTGCCATCATGTTCGATATCCAACCACCAAAGCAAAAGCCTACCACACCTACCTTGCCGTTACAATTAGGATGCCCTTTTAAGTACTCGTAGGCGGCAATAAAGTCTTCCAACATCTCATTGCGGTCGCGCTGTTGCTGAAGCGTACGCCCATCGTCGTCATTGCCAGGGTAGCCACCTAAAGGGGTGAGGGCATCGGGGGCCAAGGAAATAAAGCCTTCCAAAGCGGCACGCCTGCCAACATCTTCAATATAGGGGTTCAGGCCACGGTTTTCGTGTACTATCACAATACCGGGCAAGGGCCCTTTGGTGTCTTTGGGTTCAGATAACAGACCTTTAATATCGCCTCCACCTTTTGGGGAAGGGTATTGGATGTAAAAGGAATTCAGTCGCTGGTCGTCTGCCGGCACCTCTAAGGTATCCACATAATTAGGTGAAATAAAACTCAGCAGGGAGGTCACCGTAAGCCCGCCAATAGCATATAAAGACAGCTTTTCAATAAACTGACGGCGGTCTAGTTTGTTATGGGCGTAGGCATCGTATAGTTCAAATACCTCGGGGTTGAGGTCTTCTTTTTTTATAGGTTTCATAACTGCGAATTTTAGGTTCGTAATCTTTGACTTTGGTACTATGTGTTATGTAGGATACTATGTGCAAAGACTTTCTAAGATACGAAAAGTCTTGAAAGGGAGGTTTTTATTTGTTTGTTTTAAAATGATGTAAAGCGTTGTAAAAGGCCAAAAGGAGGGGGTATCGGTTAGGGCTAATTGCTTAGTCTTTTTTGCTTTTCAAAAGAACATCCCCCTTAGTCCCCCTTCAAAGGGGGAATCAAATAGCGCTCATTAATTGTCCCCTTGAGGGGGCTACAGGGGTGTTCTCTCCTCTTGAGGTTACTGAGAGAAAAGCATTGCTTTGCTCGAAGGTACCGCACGTAGTGCTCTATAGGGTCATTGCTGTCACTGTGCGTTCATTTTGCCTTGATGCAAAACGAACCAAAAAATCAAGACGGTCTGAGGAAATTAACTGCTGCTGGCAGTTACCGTTCACTCCCGAAGCTCCATGCTAAACGCTACGCGTTGCGCTTCCGCTTCTTCGCTCTCTATTTCTGCAGACCGCCGTGTTCCGCTTCCAGCGGAATGGGGTTTGAATGTTGAGAGAAGTTTTCGTCCTCATGTGAGACTTCGGGACCCAACCGCTGAAACGGCCGTAAAATAAAAAGCTGTTTGAGGTTTTACGAGAGTAAAACCGAGTTCTTTTTATTTAGGGCGTGAAGTGTTGTTGGGTGAATAAGCACATGCAGACTTGATTTTTTGGCTCTTTTGTATCAAGACAAATGCGAAGCATTCATGAATACCTACAAATAAAATGGATGAATAAAAGAGTGTTTTCAACTACGAAGCTCCAAACTCACCTTAATCGACTTACTAATTGGCGTATGACTCTTATCCGCAAACTGATCAATAGGAATCAAGGCATTGGTTTCTGGGAAATAAGCCGCTAAATTCCCTTGAGGGATGTTATAGGCCACTACAATAAACCCATATACCTTGCGCTCCACACCGTTGTAATGGCTCATGATGTTCACCACATCGCGTTGGGCAAAGCCTGCTTGGTCCATATCCTTGGGGTTCATGAAGATCACTCGGCGCTCGTTATGGATACCACGGTAACGGTCGTCCAGCCCATAGATGGTGGTGTTGAACTGATCATGCGAACGAATGGTCATCAATAAATATTCGCCCTCGTGCAATTCGTGTTTAGGCGCTTGGGTAATGCTGAACTGGGCCCGTTGGTTGGGCAGTCGGCTAAAGTCTAAACGGCGTACATTGTTGGGTAAGTAATAGCCGCCATCTTTAGATTTGGTATTTACATCCTTAAAGCCTTGGACCACTTGCCCTAATTTCTCACGTACCAAATCATAGTTAGACCCCAAAGAGAGCCAATCTACAGGATGGTTGCCTTGAAAATAAGCATGGGCAATACCTGAGACTATTTCGGGTTCGCTCTTTAAATGCGAGGAGGCCGGGGGTAACATGCCCTTGGTTTGGTGTACCACACCCATACTGTTTTCTACGGTTAAATGACGGCGCGAGTTGCCTTTCATGTCAATTTCCGAACGACCCAAAGTAGGCAATATCAAGGCGGTTTGACCAGTGATAAGGTGGCTTCTGTTCAATTTGGTGCTGATCTGCACGGTGAGTTCACAGCGTTGCAGGGCTTCTGCTGTAAATTCGGTATCCGAGGCAGCTGAGACAAAGTTACCGCCTAAGCCTATAAATACCTTAGCGTCTTTATTGTGCATGGCCTGAATGGCGTGTACCACATCATAACCCGACTTGGTGGGTGGGTCAAAATTGAAGGTGTCCTTTACGGCCTGGTTGTAGTTTTTGGACACATAGTGCATGATTCCTACGGTTCGGTCGCCTTGTACATTGCTGTGCCCGCGTACTGGGCAGGTACCGGCACCGGGCTTGCCAAGACTGCCTTTCAACAGGAGTAGGTTGACACATTCCTTGATGTTGTCGACACCGTTTTTATGTTGTGTAAGGCCCATGGCCCAACAGATGATAATCTTGCTTGATTTGGCGAGGATGTTGACCACCTCGTCAATGAGGTGCGAAGGCACGCCACAGGCGTTCAACAGGGCTGCTTCCGAATCGTTGCCAAGGTTTTTGATAAGGGCATCATAACCGTGGGTGTAGGTCTTGATGAATTCATGATCAAATACCTGTTGCCCTTGTTGGTCTAAAGCAGCCAAACGTTTTTGGATGAGTTTTAGCAGGGCAATATCCTGGTTAATTTTTACCTGTAGGTGAATGTCGGTAAGGGCTACGCCACTACCTAAAAGACCATTCACTTCCTGTGGGTTTTTAAATCGGATTAGGCCAGCTTCTTCCAACGGGTTGATGCTTATAACCGTTCCTCCATTGCTCTTGCATTTTTCAAGCGCCGACAGCATACGCGGATGGTTGGTACCTGGGTTTTGACCAATGACCATCACCACTTCGGCTTTGTTAAAGTCTTCCAGCGTTACCGAACCTTTGCCGATCCCTAAGGTTTCCGAGAGGCCAACACCACTGGATTCGTGACACATATTGGAGCAGTCGGGCATGTTGTTGGTGCCAAAAGCACGGGCGAACAGACCGTACAAAAAGGCCGCCTCGTTACTGGAGCGTCCGGATGTGTAAAAAATGGCCTCGTCTGGATGTTGAAGGCTATGCAACTGCTCTGCAATAAGGCTAAAGGCCTCGGCCCAAGAGATGGGTTCGTAATGAATGCTATTGGGGCGCAGTACCATAGGCTCCATTAAGCGGCCACTGCGACCTATTTCATAGTCGGACCAACGTGAAAGTTCCTCCACCGAATATTTGCTGAAAAAGTCCCGGTCTACCTTTTTGGTGGTGGCCTCTTCGGCAAGGGCTTTGGCCCCATTTTCGCAGTATTCCCCAAGGTTGGAACGCTTTTCAGGATCGGGCCATGCGCAACCAGGGCAATCAAAACCTCCTTTTTGGTTCATGTGAGACAGGGTGCGCAAGCCGCGTACAATGCCCATTTCCTTATAAATATGCTCAAAGGCTACCTTTATGGCGGGTGTGCCGGCGGCATATTGGCCTGGACTTGTGAGTTCTAGACCTGTGAATTCTGGGTTGCTATGTATGCTGATATCGCGCTTGCGTGTTTTGCTCATGGGGTATTGTAATTAACTTGTAAAAAGGGCTTGATTTGTAACAAAGGGATAAAATTACAATTTTTAAGGGGATGTGTTTTAATTTATCGCAAATTAACCGTATTTTTTATGTGAAATTCATAATGCCGCAATAACCACGAACAGAGGGTATTCGTGGTTTTTTTGTTGGGGCAGGGGTAAAATGATAGGATATATCATAATTTATACTATATTTGTGTAATCGATTACATAAAACAGAGATATGACACATTCAGAATTTAGGTATGCATCCCATCCAGTAGATGCCAGAGCCTACGGAACAGAGGAATTACGCCAACACTTTTTAATCCCTAACTTATTCGTTGAGGATCAGATTAATTTGACGTATTCCATGTACGATAGGTATGTGGTTGGAGGGGCCATGCCTGTTGGTAAAGAATTGAAGTTGGAAACCATTCCTTACTTAAAGTCTGAAAACTTTTTGGACCGTAGGGAAATGGGAATTGTAAATGTGGGCGGTCGAGGAACCGTGACCGTAGATGGCGAAGTGTTTGAATTGGCTAAGAAGGAGGCGCTATACATTGGAAAAGATACCAAGGATGTGGTGTTTGCCAGTGCCGAAGGAGAACAGGCCTTGTTCTATATCAATTCTGCACCGGCCCATACAAAATACCCAACCATGAAAGTTGGGAAGGAAAATGCCGAAGTTATTGAGTTAGGAGACGAGAAGTATGCCAACAAGCGCATCTTGAACAAATTGATCGTGAACAGCATTGTAAAAACCTGTCAGTTACAAATGGGATTGACCGAGTTATTGCCAGGGAATGTATGGAACACGATGCCTGCCCATACCCACACCAGACGTATGGAGGCCTATTTCTATTTTGATTTGGAAGAAGGGCAAACCATTAGTCACTTTATGGGAGAGCCAGAACATACACGCCATATTTTTATGGAAAGCAATCAGGCGGTATTGTCGCCAGAGTGGTCTATCCACTCCGGATCGGGAACCTCTAACTACTCCTTTATTTGGGGAATGGCTGGGGAGAACCTAGACTATGGCGATATGGATACCCGTACTCCTAACGAATTAAGATAGGCCCTATGACACTATTTGATTTAACGGGAAAAATTGCCTTGGTCACAGGAGGTACCCATGGTCTTGGAATGGCTATGGCCGAAGGACTGGCAGACGCAGGCGCACAATTGATCATAACCAGTACCACACCAGCCAAATTGGAAGCGGCTCTAGAGCACTACCGTGGCAAGGGCTATCAAGCATCGGGCTATCTCTTTGATGTAACCGATGAAACCTTGGCGGCACAGATGGTGGAGCAAATGGTACAGGAACAGGGCGAAATTGATATCCTGGTGAACAACGCCGGGATCATTAAAAGAGAACCTGCCTTGACTATGAAAATTGACGAGTTCAGACGTGTGGTTGATGTAGACTTGGTTGGTGCCTTTATCATGGCGCAACTAGTGGGTAACCGCATGGTGAAGAACGGTGGTGGAAAGATCATCAATATTTGCTCCATGATGAGTGAATTGGGACGCAATACCGTAAGTGCCTATGCTGCTGCCAAAGGTGGTTTGAAGATGCTTACACGTAACCTTGCTACCGAATGGGCTAAGTACAACATTCAAGTGAATGGGATTGGTCCTGGGTATTTTGCGACCTCGCAAACGGCACCTATCCGTGTGGATGGACATCCTTTCAATGAATTTATCATCAACAGAACCCCTTCTGCGCGTTGGGGGAATCCTGAAGATTTAGCCGGAACCGCTGTGTTCTTGGCCTCTAGAGCTAGTGACTTTGTCAATGGCCAAATTGTATATGTGGATGGGGGAATCCTTGCAACCATTGGGAAACCGTCCAACGAAGATTAACAACAAACAAAAAAGGATATGTCATTTATACATGATAATTTTCTGTTAGAAACGAAGCAGGCCCAAGAGTTGTACCACAACTACGCGGCCAAAATGCCTATTATAGATTACCATTGCCATTTGCCGCCGGCAGATATTGCCAATGATACCGTGTTTGAAAATATTACCAAGATTTGGATCAATGGCGACCACTACAAATGGCGCGCCATGCGTACCTTGGGTGTAGACGAAACCTATATCACAGGAAATGCTTCCGATAAGGAGAAGTTTGCGCATTGGGCCAAAACCGTGCCTTATACCATGCGAAACCCTTTGTACCATTGGACGCATTTGGAGTTGGCACGTTATTACGACGTATACGACCTGTTGAGTGAGAAGACTGCCGATGCTGTGTATGCAAAAACAGCAGAGTTGTTGAACTCGCCAGGCTATAGCTGCCAAAACTTGTTGAAGAAAATGAATGTGGAGGTGGTGTGTACTACTGAGGACCCAATAGATTCTTTGGATCACCACGCGAGATTGGCACAAAGCGATGCTACAGTGAAAATGAGCACCGCTTTTAGACCAGATAAGGCCATCATGATAGGCAGCGATGCCTTCAATGCCTATTTGGACAGTCTTGAAAAGGTGGCCGAAATGGACATTCGTACTTATGACGATTTGAAAACGGCTTTGCGCAAGCGTATCGACTATTTCCATGAACATGGTTGTCGCTTGTCAGATCATGGATTGAACCAAATTTCATTTGAACCTGCTACCGAAAGTGAAGTGAAAGCTATTTTCTCCAAAAAACGAGAAGGGAAAGCTTTGAGCCGTACTGAGGTGCTTCAATTTGAAACAGCTGTGTTGTTATACTTGGCTGAAACTTATCACGAGTTGGGCTGGGTACAACAGTACCACTTAGGAGCTTTAAGAAACAACAATACCCGTATGTTGGCACAATTGGGGCCAGATACCGGATGGGATTCTATTGGGGATTATTCCCAAGCAGAAACCTTGTCGAAGTTCTTAAATGCCTTGGATACCAAAGACAAATTGACCAAGACTATTTTGTACAACCTTAATCCTGCCGATAACGAGGTGATGGCTACCATGATTGGAAACTTCAATGATGGGACTATCAAAGGAAAAGTGCAATTGGGCTCCGGTTGGTGGTTCTTGGACCAAAAGGACGGGATGGAAAAACAAATGAACGCCCTGTCCAATATGGGATTGATCAGTTGCTTTATTGGAATGTTAACCGATTCCAGAAGCTTTATGTCTTTCCCGCGCCATGAATATTTCCGTAGAGTGTTGTGCAACCTGTTTGGAAACGAAATGCACAGAGGCGAATTGCCAAACGATATGGAATGGATTGGCAAACTGGTGTCTGACATCAGTTATAACAATGCAAACGAATATTTTAAATTTTAATAAACTAATAAAAAACAATACATACCAATGAAAAAAGTAGTCACTTTTGGAGAGATTATGTTGCGCTTGGCGCCTCCAGGATTTTTGAGATTTTCACAGACCAATTCGTTTGATGTAGTGTACGGAGGAGGAGAATCCAATGTTGCTGTGTCGTTGGCAAATTATGGGGTTCCTGTAGATTTTGTGACCAGATTACCTAAAAACGATATTGGAGAATGTGCCCTTATGGAAATGCGTAAAAGAGGGGTAAATACACAAAACATCATCTTTGGTGGTGACCGTTTGGGAATCTACTTTTTGGAAACTGGAGCCGTATCCCGTGGTTCTAAAGTGGTGTATGACAGAGCGCATTCTGCCATTAGTGAAATTCAACCGGGAATGATCGATTGGGATCAGGTATTTGAAGGCGCAGGATGGTTCCACTGGACTGGGATTACACCAGCGATTTCCCAAAGTGCTGCCGATGTGTGCTTGGAAGCTGTAAAAGCGGCAAGTGCCAAGGGGATCACCATTTCAACCGATTTGAACTATCGTGCTAAATTATGGAAGTATTGTGATGCGGCGCATAGAGAAAAAATCATGACCGAATTGACGGCTTACTGTGATATCGTTCTAGGAAATGAAGAAGATGCAGAAATGCACTTTGGAATCAAGCCAGAAGGGATTTCAGTACAAACAGAAGGGCACAATGTAAAAGCAGAAGCCTTCTTGTCTGTATGTCAACAAATGATGGAGAAATTCCCAAAGGCCAAAAAAGTGATCACGACCTTGAGAGGGTCTATTTCGGCATCCCACAACACATGGGCAGGGGTATTATACGATGGTAAAACAATGTTTGAAACCCGTCAGTACCAAATCACTGATATTGTGGATCGCGTAGGTGGTGGAGATTCCTTTATGGGAGGTTTGATCTATGGATTGTTGGAATATCCAGAAGATGATCAAAACGCATTGGATTTTGCGGTAGCAGCGTCCTGCTTGAAGCACACTATTAAAGGTGATGCCAACTTGGTAACCATCGATGAGGTTAAAAAATTGATGGGAGGAGATGCTTCCGGAAGAGTAGCGAGATAATTCAACAGACAATAAATATTGGGTACATACATGTTGGGTTAGTCTAATTCCCAACATGTAGGCCCATCTTCAATAGTAAACTAAAATGGCACAATATTCAAGACTAGAAGTGGCTAGTGTGATGAAAGAAACAGGAATGGTTCCTTTGTTCTTTCACAGAGATATAGAATTAAGCAAAAATGTATTAAAGGCCTGTTATGACGGGGGTGCCCGCTTAATGGAATTTACCTCAAGAGGGGATTTTGCCCATGAGGTGTTTGGGGAATTGGTAAAATATGCCAATGCCAACCTACCGGGAATGATTTTGGGTGTAGGCTCGGTAACCGATGCGGCAGCAGCCTCATTGTATATGCAATTGGGAGCCAATTTTGTGGTAACCCCAGTATTGCGTGAAGATATTGCGGTGGTATGTAACCGCAGAAAAGTATTATGGTCTCCTGGATGTGGCACCTTGACTGAAATTGCACGTGCCGAAGAATTAGGCTGTGAAATTGTAAAGTTGTTCCCTGGGGATATTTACGGACCTCAATTTGTAAAAGGCGTAAAGGGCCCTCAGCCTTGGACTTCTATCATGCCAACAGGAGGTGTGTCACCAACCGAAGAAAACTTAAAAGCTTGGTTTGATGCCGGTGTAACCTGCGTAGGAATGGGTTCTCAGCTTATTTCCAAGGACGTATTGGCAAACAAAGATTTTAAAGGTCTGGAAGCTAAAGTAAGAGAAGCTTTGGACATCATTAAAAAAGTACAAAACAAATAGCATGCATCATAAACTAATTGTAGCCTTTTCCTTTTTGGGACTACTGCTTATGGGCTGTAGTGATCTTCAGGAACATCGCGTTATTAAACTAGGCCATGGTTTGGACGTGAACCATTCGGTACACAAGGCCATGGAAAAAATGGGCGAGGACCTGGCCCAAATTTCAGGAGGAAAAATGCAATTGGAAATATACCCCAGCCAACAATTGGGGACCGAAAGGGAGTGTTTAGAGCTGCTTCAGATAGGTAGTTTGGACATGACCAAAGTATCTTCTGGGGTGATGGAGAACTTCTCCCCAAATATGAAGGTGTTTGGAATTCCGTTCTTGTTTAGGGATCGCGCCCATTCCTTTGAAGTATTGGACGGCCCTGTTGGTAAACAATTGTTGGATGGAGGTACTAAATACTGGCTGAAAGGTTTGGCGTACTACGATGCAGGTAGCCGAAGCTTTTACACTAAGGATAAGCCTATTCACACGCCAGAGGATTTAAAGGGATTGAAGATTCGCGTTATGGAAAGTGTGACCGCCATTGATATGGTTAAAAGCCTTGGAGGTTCGCCAACACCTATTTCTTGGGGAGAATTGTACACCTCATTGCAACAGGGGGTTGTAGATGGTGCTGAGAACAATCCGCCTAGTTTTTATCTCTCACGTCACTACGAAGTTTGTAAGTATTACAGTTTGGACGAGCATACGGCCTTACCTGACGTTTTGTTGATTGGAACGCACCTTTGGGAGCGCCTTTCTGATCAAGAAAAGGAGTGGTTGCAGGAAGCTGTGGACAAATCGGTGGTATACCAACGTGAATTGTGGGCGGAAGCGGAAGCGGAAGCCTTGAGAGAGGTTCAAAAGGCAGGTGTGGAAATTATTAGACCGGATAAAACACTCTTTTCAGATAAGGTGCAAGGCATTTACGAGCAATATAAAAGCAATCCTGAAATGTATCGTTTAATCCAACAAATTAAGGAAACCGAATAATATGGTGCTTAGAGAAAAAATAGACAATGTGTTAAGCAAAGCGCTCATTATTATCATGAGCGTTATGGTGGTAAATGTACTGTGGCAGGTCTTTACCCGTTTTGTGGTGGGAACGCCCAGTTCCTTTACCGATGAGTTGGCCCGTTACTTAATGATTTGGTTAGGGGTTTTAGGGGCAGCTTATGTGTCCGGAAGAAATATGCACGTAGCCATTGATGTAATTCCTTCTAGAAGTAGTGGAAAGATTCAAAGAAGGTTGCACTTATTGGTGTATGGATTGATCATTCTGTTTGCTTTTGCGGCTATGGTTGTAGGTGGTATACGATTGGTGTATATCACCTTTTTGTTGGGACAACATTCCCCGGCACTGCAAATTCCGTTGGCCTTCGTGTATATGGTGATTCCTTTAAGTGGCCTGCTCATTATTTATTACAAAGTTTCAGATATTAAAAAGACCTTATAATGGATATTATCCCAATATTAGTTTTAGTACTCAGTTTTGTTTGTTTTTTGGCCATTGGAGTACCGGTGGCTTGGAGTATTGCCATTTCGGCTTTATTGACCATGTTGGTAAGTATCCCTGCCATGCCTGCTTTTACGACTATTTCACAGCGTATAGGAACAGGTTTGGATAGTTTTGCCTTGTTAGCAATTCCCTTTTTCGTCCTCTCGGGACAGCTCATGAATAAGGGAGGCATCGCCCATAGGCTCATTGCCTTTGCCAAAACTTTGGTGGGAGCATTACCAGGAGGCTTGGCCTTGATCAATGTCATTGGTGCCATGTTGATGGGAGCGATTGCAGGATCGGCGATGGCATCGGCTTCGGCTATGGGGAGCATCTTAGGGCCAGAAATGGAAAAGGAAGGCTATTCCAAAGAATTTGGCGCAGCGGTAAACATTACCTCTGCTACCACGGGATTGGTAATTCCACCAAGTAATGTATTGATCGTTTACTCACTTGCCAGTGGTGGTGTGTCTATTGCAGCCTTGTTTTTGGCAGGTTATATTCCTGGAATTTTAACAGGGTTGTTCTTGATGATTGTGGCGTCCTTTTGGGCTAAAAAGAAAAAATATAAGTTAGGAAAACGCAGTTCTTTAAGAGAGGTATTTAAAACCTTTATCGTAGCGGTGCCTAGTTTGTTTTTATTGGTAGTGGTTATTGGAGGAATTGTTTCTGGTATTTTCACGGCTACAGAAGCTTCGGCTATTGCGGTGCTGTACACCTTACTTCTAGGGTTCTATTACAAAGAAATTTCCTTTAAAAGCTTACCGAGTATTTTGTTGGATTCTTCCGCAACTACAGCAATTGTAATGTTGCTTATTGGGACCTCCATGAGTATGTCTTGGGTGCTTTCCTATGAAAGTATTCCTCAGAACATTAGTTCGGTATTGCTAGGTATTAGCGATAACCCAATCATTATTTTATTGATCATTAACCTACTCCTATTGTTTGTGGGAGTGTTTATGGATATGACACCAGCGGTGTTGATTTTTACCCCCATCTTTTTACCGGTTGTGACCAAGTTGGGGATGAATCCCGTGCATTTTGGAATCATCATGGTATTGAACCTTTGTGTGGGCCTTTGTACGCCTCCGGTAGGTTCGGTGCTGTTTGTTGGGGTTGGTGTGGCCAAAACCAGTATAGAAAAAGTAATAAAGCCTTTAATACCATTGTTTTTGGCAATGATTTTGGCCTTGTTCTTGGTAACTTATTTCCCGCAATTATCCTTGTGGTTACCAAGCTTATTTGACCTTTAATATTTGAATTACGAACGTAGAATTTCATACAATGAAAACATTAAATAGAGAAAACCTAAGCATTAACGAGCAACTGCCAATCAAGGTGGTGCAATTTGGAGAAGGAAACTTTTTAAGAGCTTTTGTGGATTATGCCATTCAGGAGCTTAACAAAAAAGCTGGTTTCAATGGTGGTGTTGCCGTAGTGCAGCCTATTGAACATGGGATGGTGAATATGCTGAATGATCAAGATGGCTTGTACACCTTGTTTATGAACGGTATTAAGAAGGGTGAGGAAATCCGTGACAAGGAATTGGTGACCTCTATTGTGAAAGGGATTAATCCGTATAACGATTTTGATCAGTATTTGGCTTTGGCCAAGGAAGACAGTTTGGAATTTGTTATTTCCAATACTACCGAAGCCGGTATCGCCTACGATACCAATGATACTCTAGATATGCAACCGCAAAAGTCTTTTCCAGGAAAACTGGCAGCCTTGTTGTATCACAGGTTTCAATATTTCAATGGAGATGCTTCAAAAGGCCTGACGATTATTCCATGTGAATTGATCAATTATAATTCGGATACGCTTAAAGATATCATTTTAAGATATGTTGAGGAATGGGAATTGGGAGATGCCTTTAAACAGTGGGTTGAAGAGCATAATAGTTTCCACAATACCTTGGTGGATAGAATCGTGCCTGGGTATCCAAAAGATGAAATTGAGAGCTATAATGCCATGTTGGACTATAGTGATAATTTGATTGTAACGGCAGAAACCTTTTTCCTTTGGGTAATTGAAGGAGGTGACGATCTTAAAAAGAAATTACCATTCGAAAAGACTGGTTTGGATGTGAAGATTGTAGACAACATGCAGCCATATAGAACACGAAAAGTACGCATCCTGAATGGGGCGCATACCGCTTTGGTGCCGTTGTCTATTCTCTATGGAAATGAAACTGTAAAACAATCAGTAGACGATGCCTTTACGGGAGCATTTTTGAATGCAGCGGTGTTTGAGGAGATTATTCCAACCTTGGATATGGACAAAGCAGAATTGGAGACCTTCGCAGATGAGGTGTTCGACAGATTTAGAAATCCGTTTATCAAGCATTTGTTGTCAAGTATCGCTTTGAATTCGGTATCGAAATTTAAAGTGCGCGTATTGCCAAGCCTTTTGGAATATGTGGCCGAAAAACAAGCGTTGCCAAAGCATTTAACTTATGCTATGGCCTGCTTGATTCAATTTTACAAAGGCCAATGGAAAGAAATGACATTGCCTGTGAATGATAGTGAAGACGTGGTAGCAGAGTTCAACCGAATATGGGCGTTGCCAAATCTTGATGAGGTAGCCAAGGAAACTTTGGGGAATGTTGAATTTTGGGGTGAAGATTTAAATAAGGTAGAAGGTCTGACCGGTGCCATTACGTTAGCTTTACAAGAAATAGAGACTAAAGGAATTGAACAAGGTTTGAAGGAGTTTAAAGACAAAATTTAAGCATTATGCAAGAGAAATTAATTAAGGTCCATCCATCGGATAATGTGGCCGTAGCATTGATAGATTTGAATGCAGGTGAGGAGGTGACCTTTGAGGGAAACACTATCAAAGTGATTTCTCATGTAAAGGCAAAGCATAAAATAGCTCTTTCCAATTTTGATACGAATGACCGTATCATTATGTATGGTGTACTGGTTGGAAAAAGCAATAAGCCTATAGCTTTGGGCGAGGTGCTTACCACCGAAAATGTAACGCACCAAAGTGAAAAAGTATATAAGAAAACGGGCGATATTGGTTGGTCGGTTCCTGAAGTTAATAAATGGAAAGACAGAACTTTTATGGGTTACCACAGGGAAGATGGACAAGTAGGAACCGAAAATGTATGGTTGTTTTTCCCTTTGGTATTCTGTGAAAACAGAAATATCGAAAAGCTTAAGGAAGTTTTTGAAAAGGAACTTTTGCAACAGCAAGTAAGCCAACAGCAGTTGCTGTTAAGGGCTTTGGTGAATGGAGATGAAGGGGATGAAAGTCAGCTAAAAAATGCGACTTCCAACCGCGTATTTGACAATATTGAAGTGAAATTTATCACCCATGCCGGTGGTTGTGGAGGTATTCGTCAGGATTCTGAAAGTTTGGCGAGACTATTGGCGGGCTATGTGAACAATCCTAACGTAGCTGGTGCTACGGTATTGAGTTTGGGCTGTCAAAATTTGCAGATTCAGATATTTAAGGATGCATTGGAAGCCATCAATCCGAATAATAAAAAGCCTGTTCAAATATTTGAACAACAGCAAATGGGAACGGTAGATGACATGTTATCTACCATTATCAAAGAATCTTTTGTGGGCATAAAAGAGGCCAATAACATTAAAAGAGAACCTGCACCGCTTTCTAAATTGAAAGTAGGTTTGGAGTGTGGTGGTTCTGATGGGTTTTCAGGTATTTCTGCCAATCCAACATTGGGCTATACCTCTGATATGTTGGTGGCTTTGGGAGGCACTGCTATTCTTGCCGAATTTCCAGAGTTATGTGGGGTAGAGCAGGAATTGGTAAATAGATGTGTTGAAGAAGAATCTGCCAATAAGTTTTTGCAATTGATGCAGGCTTTTGAAAAGTCGGTGGTAGATGCAGGGTCTGGATTCGATATGAACCCTTCTCCTGGAAACATCAAAGATGGCTTGATTACAGATGCTATGAAATCGGCTGGAGCAGCTAAAAAAGGAGGGACTTCACCTATTGTCGATGTGTTGGATTATGGCGAATACATTCATAAAGCCGGATTGAACCTGTTGTGTACGCCTGGTAATGATGTAGAGAGTACGACAGCTTTGGTAGGTTCTGGAGCTAATTTGGTGCTGTTTACCACAGGTTTGGGAACACCTACAGGGAATCCTATCGCACCAATTGTAAAGGTGTCTTCCAATACAGAATTGGCAACGAAAATGCCGGACATTATTGATGTGGATACAGGCGGTGTAATACGTGGAGAAAAGTCCATTGCAGAAATGGCTGATGAGATGTTGGAATATATTGTAGCGGTAGCGAGCGGAGAGGTGAAAACCAAAGCGCAGCTGCTCAATCAAAACGATTTTATACCCTGGAAAAGAGGGGTGTCTCTATAATATTAATTTAATTCTTTGCCTGGTATGAGGAAGTTTAGTTTTCAGTTACTTGTATTGTCTTTAGTGTTATTTGCGGTTGGTTGTAGTAATGATTCTTCGGATGTTGAGGAGATTCAAGTCACTTCTATAACCATACTTGGCGAAACAATAACAGATGGGTTAAGTAGTCAATTATCTGTGCAAATTGTGCCTGCGAATGCTACAGAAACCTCGCTGACTTGGTCTGTTTCAGATCCTTCGGTAGCTACAATTTCCAACAATGGTTTATTATCGGCTGTGTCTAATGGATCTGTAAATGTTACGGCTACTTCTCAAGATGGTTCGGGTGTTTTTGGAGAACGTTCATTTACCATATCAGGAGTAGGAGTTGGCCCAGTAATAGTTGTTCAGACCAGTCAGGAAATTACCGAGGCTATTATCACTGCTTCAGCAGGAGATATTATTTATGTTAAAGGAGGTGAATATCAATTTGCATCTACCATTAATTTTAGTGCAGATGGAACTTCAGAAGATGCCATTATTTTCATGGGTGATCCAGATGACTCTGAGCGTCCACAATTCAATTTCTCTGCGATGTCTGAAAACTCAAGTAATAGAGGGATACAACTTTCCGGAGACAATTGGCATATTAAAGGGATTGATGTTTTTGGAGCTGGGGACAACGGAATGTATATAACGGGACACTATAATCTTGTGGAATTTTGTACGTTTAGCGAGAATGCCGATTCTGGATTGCAAATTTCAGGAGGTGGAAGTAATAACACGATCTTAAATTGTGATTCCTTTTACAATGCCGATTCTTCACTTGAAAATGCCGACGGTTTTGCATGCAAACTAACAGCTGGAACTGACAATAAATTTATTGGATGTAGGGCTTGGCAAAATTTGGATGATGGCTGGGACGGTTATTTGCGCGATAATGATAATATTACTACCTATTATGAAAATTGTTGGGCCTTTAAAAATGGCTACTTAATGGATGGTAGTGCTGGAGTTGGCGACGGTAACGGATTTAAAACTGGCGGTAGCGATGACAAAACTCTAAAGCATCATGGTGTTTATAAAAACTGTATTGCTGCGGGAAATATTTATGACGGTTTTGATCACAATAGTAATAGAGGTGATATAGAATTGTATAATTGTTCGGCATATAACAACGGACGTAATATCAGTTTTAGTAGTACCAATATTGCGAACTTCCTATTGATTAAGAATTCATTGTCATTTGAAGGGAACAATTCCGATTTATATTCGGCAACCCAAACAGATATTTCCAATAATGGATGGCAGTCTGGATTAACAACAAATGCTTCAGATTTTGTGAGTTTGGATATGGATCTTTTAGCGTCTCCAAGAAATGCCGATGGTAGTTTGCCGGATATTGATTTTTTAAAACTATCATCAGGTAGTGACTTAATTGATCAAGGGGTTGATGTTGGCTTGCCGTTTTTAGGTGCAGCTCCTGATATTGGGGCTTTTGAGTATCAAGACTGATAGCTACTTTTTGGTGGTTTTCAATAAGACTATTGGTTTATATTCTATGTTTTAATGTTGTGCCCAATTAAATAATATGGCTGATCTCGATGACAATCTTTCCTACTCAAAAATATCTCATTAAACTTCAGGAAGATTATTCGGTATCACTAAATGAGTTGCAAAAGAAAACTATATCAAACGAACAATTTGTTTCTAATTGGGATAAACAATCATTCATTGGAGAAATTAATGAATCAGGATTTGAGTTAAAACTTTCGAAAAAACTATATGGTTCCTTTTGTGTTTTTAAGGGAAAACTAATAAAAGAAAATGGAATTTTAGAAATCAGAATTAATAAATTAATAAGGATTATTCTATCGGCTTTATTTCTATTTCCAATTATTGGGATGACAACTTCTATAATAAAAAATGGCTTAAAAGACTCATTGGGCCTTTTAACTCCAACACTATTGCTTATCCTCATTCTTCGTTTTGTTTTTATTGAGTTGATTTTTCGAATTATAACTAAAAATGGACTAAAAAAATTGACAGAAATAATCGGTATTGAAAAGATGAAAACTGGGCACAACATCGTGTAAGAAGCATTGCCTTCGATTTTCCTTCGGAAATTACTCCCAAACGTGTAATGGCAGTTTCCTTTTCTCCCCATAAATGTATTTCCACTCCAATTTGATGAGTTCTAAAATCTACAAACTCCTTATCGGAGCTTTTACTGGTTTTAGAGGTGTTGAGCCTCGTATTCCACTATTGTTATGTCTATATGGGTTTTGATGAAAAGAAGGCGGGGAAAGGTCTTAAAAGATCCATTTTGACAGGTTTCCTTTCGGAGAGGGAAAGGCTAAGTGTTTCAGAAACTATATTCAATAGAATATAGTTGTGAAGGACGCATCCTTTATAAAGTAAAAAAAGAGGGGTGATTTTTAAATCACCCCTCTTTTTTTGACTAGTTGAAAGAATATAATTTCTTAATTATGCCAACGTGGGTCCCCAATATTATAGTCTATAATAGATTGGGTGCTCACAGAGAAATCTCCGTTAACTGGATCTGCAAACCCTGGGTCTACAGTGGTATAAGTAGTAGAATCATCATACCTTGCAACCGACGAATCATACAATGTAGGTGCATTGAAATAGTTGTTATCTGCAAAGGTGATACTCTCATCTGTAGCGCTATTATCTGAATAGCCTTCTACTTCGGTATCTGTTATTAGATTGTTGGTAGAAGTAATATCGTTGCTAGCAAACCTTACATAGAAGATTCTTCTGCTGGAATTATTTGAGCAGGCATATAACGTACAGTTTGCTAGGTTGATGTTACAGGTCAATCCAGTACCGTTAGAATCTCCAGCGGCATCTATTCTAAAGAAATCCCTACCTGGAGCACAATTATTGAAGGTGCTGGTATTCACATTAACGTTTAATACATCGGAGTTTCTAAAATCTATAAAGTCTCCTCCGTTGGTTAGAACATTGGTTACAATACAGTTTTCAACTGTAAGCGAACTTAAAATGGCACCTGTTTCATTTCCAGCAACAAAGGATCTGTCGTAGTCATGAATATTACAACCACTAATTGTTAAGTTGTCGAAATTACCAGCTCCAGTATATCTTACCACATCTATTTGTTCATTGGCAGTATCACCTGTAAGGTCCAAGTCGATTAGATTAACATCGGTAGCACCACCAACTATAGAAAAACTCAACATTAATAAAGGTTTGTCAAAGCTATAAAGCCCTGTAATGGTAATAGATTTGTCTAAAGTAACAGAACCTGACTGAGCTGTATAGTCTCCGGCATCCAATACTAAAGTTGCTCCAGGCTCGGCATCTGCGATCATTTGCAATAAATCATCTTCTGTCGTTACCAATTGGCCATCTCCAATATCAATCCCAGTAGTGAAAGTTGTGTTACCTCGTACGGTGGCATTGTTGAAAATCTGCGCGGTGTATTCTGTTTCACCGGTAAGACCTGTTACAACAGCAATTCCACTCGCCATTTCTTCAGGGGTGATGTCATGTACAATATCGCCTGGTTGAAGTGAAATATGTGTTACTTCGCTATTCGCTATCCAGCGTAAAGTAGCTTCTGTTGCCAAAATATCGCCTGGTTCCTCAGCAAGAAATATCTGTTCTGTTTCTGTTTCAGCAGTAATTGTGGCGTATTTAGAATCGTCCAAACCTCTGTTGCTAATGGCTTTTACACGAATGTAGTAAAGCGTTTCTGCTTGTAACGGTACTAATACCGGAAGTTCATCAGAGTTTACGGTTACGGATTCTGCAATTGTGCTAAAGTCTTCAGATGTACTAAATTCCGCTAGGTAGGTGTCTACAGCATCATCGGTATTCCAATTAAGCTCAATGTTTATTTGGTTTCTAATGAAAGCCTCCAATTCAGTAGGCATGAATTCTCTGTCAATTTGTAATTCTTCAATCAATGGCTCTTGCTTGGTACAACTAGCGAATGAACCCAGTAGTACCATGAGAGCGAAGAATGATTTCAATATATGTGTTGTTTTCATAGTTTATTGTTTCTTGTTAGTTGCATTTTAGTATCCATAATCGTTTACTAACTGACCGTTGCTACCATCGATGAAAGTTTGCCAAATAGGCCAAAATTGTCTGGTATCAGGGTCTACACCTGGTTTAAAAATGAATTCGATAAAATTATCTTCAATCGTGGTCCAATCTTTAGTGAAATATTCTGGACCAGGATTCTCTGTTTCATTTCTATTAAGTCCGTAGATGTCTAGGGTTTCTCCATCTTCTTCGTATTTATAATATAAAGTTGTTGGAACATCGGCATAGTCACCGGTACGGTTTAATAAGTTGGTCATTTTTGTTTTTGCCTCTTCCAATTGAGCGCCAAGAAGGTTCCAACGAATTAAGGCTTGTTTACGCTCCATTTCACCAGTAAACTCATATTGATGCTCTTTAACAATGGCATTGAACATGGCTTCTTGGCTACCTAAACTATTAACATAATTGTCTACTTTTTCTGGGTGAAGTTCAGAAGGGAATGCACGCATTCTGATTTCTTTTAAATACGGTGCAGCAGCGCCAGGTCCATTAAGTTCATTAGCGGCTTCGGCAGCAATTAATAATACTTCTGCAAATCGCATGTAAATTTTATTAAGACCATCATCGTTGGTGGACGTCACATGTCTTGTCATCCATTCATAGCGGTATTTTCCAAAATACCAAGTGTTTAGATTTGTTAATTCCTGTTGCGCAAACGGTACATCATTTGGTGTTCCGTACTCGTACGGTACACAAGTTACATCGCGGCGTGTATCGGCTTCATCGTAATCATAGAATACGGTGGCTAATGGGCCAGCTGCGCCTCCTCTAGGTTGGTCGGTATGTTGATCTTGTCCTCTATGACGTACTCCAAAAGAAAATAAAACGCGTCCTCGACCTGCATTAAAAGGAATTTCCCATAAAGACTCACCTCCTGCGGATATGTTTTCTTCATTGTAACTTCTCCAAAAGCCTTCGAAAGAAGGATTTAATTGGGCAGTACCACTTTGAATCACCTCCGTAGCTTCCTGAAGCGCCAGTGTGTACATGTTTTGAACTGATAGCTCAGGGTCATTACTTCTTCTAACACCATCAGGGTATTGTTGGTAACCACTAGCCACCATAGCTAAACGAGCTCTGAAAGATTTTACGAATGCTTTGTTAATGCGTTCTACACTAGTTGTATTTGCAGTTTCGCTAGGCCAAGCTACTAATGTGCTAGCCTCAGCTAAATCGACCAAAAGTTGCTTGTAAATGTCATCACGATTGGATTTAGGTAAATACGTGGTTTCTGTAGTAATAGGCTCAAATCGATAAGGAACATCTCCCCAAGCTTTCATTAGGTCGGCGTAATAGACAGCTCTAAGTGTTAATGCCTCCCCTAAAAGTTGCCCCATATCACTGCCAGGAACTGGATTTCCGAATTCTCTTAAACCACGAATACAAATATTGGCACGTTCAATTCCTTTAAACATCATAGCCCAGGCATTATTGTCTGTATTCATTTGAGAATTTGTTGGAGTGGCATCATAAATCATCAATGGCGCTTGTGAGCTTCCACCATCGTTTGAGCTGTAATGATACTCACAGTCTGTATTGAAGCCATAAAAAGGAATAAATCTACCTCTGTAGGAGTTTGTTTGCCCCATGGGTTCCATTATTCCATCCACGGCCCCTTTTGCCAAACCAAATGTGGAAAAAATTACGGATTCATCCAAGGTGGATTGGGCAGGAGCTTCAAGAAAATCTTCCTCAAATTCTTCACAACCAAAAAATAAGCCTATGAGCAAAATTCCGGTTAATATATATATCTGTTTCATCTTAATAATCATTTTGAATTAAAAGTTTAGGTTAAAACCAAATACTAATTGTCTGCTTCTTGGATATGGAGAATAATCCACCCCAGGGGTTAGAGGTGTGTTTCTTCTAGTTGACACCTCTGGATCAAGTCCTGAATAATTGGTAATTATAAATACGTTATTAGCCGTAGCATAAAACCTTAATTTGGTGATTCCAGTAGCTTCTAATAAATCGTTAGGAATGGTATAGCCTAAAGTTAAGGTATTTAATCGTAAAAAAGAACCATCTTCAACTGCCCAATCCGTAAACATATATCTTGACATGTAAGGTGACCACATGGTTGTGTTGGCGTTTAGTGCAGCTAATGCCTCAGGATCGGTAACTAGTTGTCCAGATTCTGGATTTAGATTGGTCCATCTAACACCATCGGCCATTTGGGTGCTCAAGTTTCTGTACTGACCATTTTCATTGGAGGTTGTAAACTCAATTTTGTTGGCATTGTAGACGTCGTTTCCAATGCTATAGTTAAATGCTGCAGTCAAGTCGAAGCCATAAGCGTAGGCGTTAAGTACAAAACCTCCGGTTAGGTCTGGATTGGAATCACCAATAATGCCTATATCATCTTGATTAACAATGCCATCACCAGTAATATCCTTTAATTTCATAGATCCTGGCTGCACTTCGTCTTCTAATGCAGCTCCGCTATCTACAACCCCAGGTAATAAAGTGTATTCTCCAGTGGCTGCATCATAACTAAAATCTGATACTTCATATCTTCCATCGTTTTGATAGCCAATCATGGTTCCAATAGATTCACCTACATAAACGGCATAATCATTCCCTATTTGGGATGAAGCCCAATTGGTGTTTTCACCAAAGTTTTCCATGATTCCCAATGAATTGATTTTATTCTTGTTCATAGCCATATTGAAAGAAAGGTTCAATCCGTAGTTTTCTTTCTGAATGGCTGCAATGTTTAAGGAGGCTTCTAAACCAGTGTTTTGAACCTCTCCCATATTTCTATATTGGGCATCATAACCCGTACCTGGTGTTGGGAATCTAATTAACAGATCTTCTGTGATGTTTTTGTAGAGTTCAAATGAACCACTCAAAGTCCCTTTGAAAAAACCAAAATCAAGACCAAAGTTTTGAGATACGGTAGTTTCCCATTTTAAGTCTGGGTTAGGCATAATGTTGGATGCTGCCCAATAATTAGGGATGTCATTTAAATACGATGTATTTGAAGACTGGAAGACCAGAGAAGTTTGTGCGGTAGGAATGTTGTTGTTTCCAACTTCACCATAACTTAATCTTAATTTTAATAAATCTAGCCAAGAAGAATCACTTAAAAATGCTTCTTCAGAAATTTTCCACCCCAATGCTGCAGATGGGAAGTACCCCCAACGGTTGTCTCCTAAGAACTTACTAGAACCATCCATACGGTAAGTAGCCGTTAATAAATAGCGGTCTTTAAAGTCGTAATTCACACGTCCAAAGAAGGAGAGTAGCTTGTCATCAGCACTATAAAAATTATCTACTGAAAAAGGGTCTCCTTGCGTTGTTAAATTAAGAGAGGTTTGAAAATCAAAATCTTTTGGAAACCCATGAATTTCGCTTTCTACCAAGTGGTTTTTGTTCACAATCATTTCTTCTCCCAATAATACTTTTAGGTGATGATTGTCAGTGTCCCCTAGTAATTTCTTGAAGTCATAGTTAAGAGTATTAGCATTTCTAAAGCCCTCTCTTTTGCGGTCGCGTATTCTCAATGCTGGCTTTTCTTGATTTTCAACCTCAGGCCTGTTTCTAGCGTAGTAGGTAGATCTTCCGTAGAAACGATAATCTAAATCATATCTTTTGTTAAAACCTACTTCTGTTCTGTAAGTAAGCTCTTCGAGGATGTCCCAGCTAAAGCTCCCCGTCATGTTAAGGTTTTCGCTTAGTTTTCTTTGTTGGTTGTCATCTACAGCAACAAACGGATTCACCAAATAAGAAGATAAGGCTTCATCTGTATTGGTGGTTGTTAAGCCAGGTAATGGAATTGGAGAGTATCCAACGCTATGTCTTAGACGCGCATCTGCTGAAGATACTTCATTTTGCTCATTGGCACCACCACCATTTACTTCAGTATCTGCATAACGTACAGTAAAAGATAAATCTACTTTGTCGCTTGGTTTGCTTTTTAAAGCTAACGAGACGTTATTTCTTTTAAAATCTGAGCCAACCATAATGGCTTTTTCATCAAATAAGGCGTAGTTGAAGTTGTAGTTGATCAACTCACTTCCTCCTCTAATGGCTAAATCACGGCTTTGTACTTCACCTTTTCGCCCATAAATTTGTCTTTGCCAATCATTGCCTTCCATACCTATATATTGATCATAATCTTCATAGGATCCAAAATATTCTTCATAGGTTTCTGGTTGGTCATCTAGTAAGGCATATTCGTATTGCCATTTTACAAAGTCTTCAGGGCTTAACACGTCAATTGTATTGGCAATTTCCTTAAAGCCATAAAACATATTGTAACTCACAGAAATTTTACCAGATTTCCCACTTTTTGTTGTGATGATTACAACCCCATTGGCACCTCTAGATCCATAAATGGCAGTTGAAGAAGCGTCTTTTAAAACACTGATGTTTTCAATATTTGAAGGAGAAATATCGCTCATGCTTGGTACCGGGAAGCCGTCTACGATAATTAGAGGAGAACTGTCTCCAGTAATAGATCCGGCACCACGAACCCTAATGTTTATTTCAGAATCTGGTGAACCTTCTGAAGATACTACCTGTACCCCGGCAAGTCGACCGGTAAGGGTTTCTGCAACGCTTGCTATCGGTTGGGCAGCTAAGTCATCCCCGTCAATGGCTACTACGGAACCAGTTAGGTCTGATTTTTTTGAAGTACCATACCCAATAATTACTACTTCATCCAGTGATTCCAGACTAGGCTCAAGAGTAACATTGATTGTTGTCTGTCCTGCAACAGGGATTTCTTGAGTAGCAAATCCAGTATATGAGAATACTAGGGTAGCATTGGCGTTTTCAATTGTTAGGGAGTAATTCCCATCAAAATCGGTTGTTGTTCCATTGGTGGAGCCTTTAACCAAAATGGTGGCGCCTACCATGGGGCCTCCCAGTTCGCCATCCGTCACCGTTCCCTTAACGGTAATACTTTGTGCGTGTAAAGTTGCCGCACTAAAAAGGAATGTGAACAATAGTATTATCGAATGAAACTTTAATGGATAAAGTCCCTTTGTTTTTCTCCTTAGAGAGTGTAAAAACAAAGCATCAATTAAATTGTTGTGCATAAAATGAGTTAGTTTAGAATATTAGTATGATATGTAATCGATTACCCAAAGTTATCATATATTTTGAAAAATACAATTTTTTGTTAATTTTTTTTAAAAATTATGAATTGAAAGGCCTTGAAATATCGATGTGATAATCTGCAGCTAGGGTGGCTTTTATAAAGTTTTTTTAACCGAAATATGATTTCATACTAATTTTAACGGTAAAGGTGTTATTTTATAAACTTGGATTCCAATTTCATGTTGATTGTATAAGAATGGAGTCTAAAATTCTTGGATTATAGAGAGTAATCGATTGTGAATATGTTAAAACGTATTGCCTGTAATTGATGAAGGAGTGTTGATGCAAATTGTTGGGAGAGGAAGAATGTGTTTATTGAGAGGTGTCTATTGGTATCATCTTTGAAAATAAAAGACAAATTCTATATCAGGTTTTGGATTTAATTTTGGATTTGTATCCAATGGGAATAGTTAACTGAAAATATACAGTTATATAAATGTTTTTATGTTAATTAGGAGCGGTGGCTGGTCTAGCCTTTTTTTAATGAAGATTTTCTAATCATCAATTCAGGACTTAGAACCACTTTCTTCTCAACCTTTACATTATTGGTGTTGTTCACCTGTTCCAAAAATACTTGTGCGGTTATTTTTCCCATTTCCAAAGGCGATTGGTCTACAGAAGTAATAGGTAGCTCCATAAACTTTGTAAAAGGTTCGTTACTAAACCCTACTACGGCGCAATCTTCTGGGATTTTTACGCCTTGTGCTGTCATTTCTTGAATCGCTCCCAGAATAACGGGGTCACTGGATGAAAAAATGCCATCCGGTTTGGGGGTTAGTTTCATTAACTTTTTGGCAGCCTTTTTACCTTCTTCCACTTTACTTCTAACCAATTCCACATAGTCTTCGTTGTATTCAAAGCCATTATCAATCAAAGCTTGTTTGTATCCTGAAAAACGCTCGTCGTAAATTTCAATGCTGCGATCTCCTCCTATGTGGGCAATGTGTTGGCATCCTTGGTCTATAAGATGTTTGGTAGCATTGTATGCTGCTTCATAGTCATTGATGGTTACTGAGCTTACTCCCGGAATGTTCTTTTTACGGTCAAAGAAAATTAACGGAACATTCTTTTGGATGATTTTATGGATGATATGATTTTCATCTAAAGCAACGTTGGAGGCAGAAATCATTATGCCATCAACCTGTGCGTTCAACAGAGCTTCTAGATTTTTGGCTTCCAAATCCTGATCGTTATGGGTTTGGCAAATGATAACATGGTACCCATGCGGGTGCAACTCTTCCTCAATGCCACGAATAACGGTTGAGAAAAAATTACGGTCAATTCTAGGGACAATTACACCTACGTTATTGCTCTTGCCGCTTTTAAGGGCTACGGCCAATTTATTTGGCTCATAGTTCATTTTTTGCGCTGTTTTTAGTACCAGCTCCCTTGTGGCTTTGCTAATTTTTGGGTTATTGTTAAGGGCTCTGGATACCGTGGCAGCTGTAATGTCCAGCTTTTTGGCAATGTCGTAGATAGTTGTTTTCTTGTTCATTAAAAGTAACGTTACATAATGATTGTGCAAACATAAGCAAAAGCATTGGACTTGTGCTCATTGCAATGTTATCGATTACCTAGATGTTTTGAAATTAGTTGTTTTCGCGTGAATTTTTACAATTTATAAAAAAAACAGCTTAAAAATAGATAATTAAAAAAAATCGAATCTGTTATTTGCTACTAATATAATATTTTTTGAAAAAAATTTGGTTGCTCATGACATTTTAATTAGGTTTGGGTAATCGATTGCATTTTAGAAAGAAATTAAAGAAAGTTGAAATGAACCATATGTTAAAAGCACATCTATCTAAACTTAGTTTTATTAATCTCGTAATGTTTGTGTTTGTGGCGATAGTGTGCTTTTTTTCATGTGTTGAAAAAAAGCAGCAAACTACAGAAATGAGCCAGCAGGATGGGCCTTGGGAAGCGATGCAAAAAATTGTTGAACAGGTTAAAGTTCCCAATTTTCCGGATGTGACTTTTAGTGTTTTGGATTATGGAGCAGTTGCAGATGGAACAACAGAAAATACGGAGGCCTTTAGGAAAGCTATTCAGGAATGTTCTCAAAAAGGAGGAGGGAAAGTTGTAGTGCCTTCGGGAAAATATTTGTCAGGCCCAATTCATTTGGAAGATAAGGTCAATTTGCATTTGGAAGCTGGTGCCGAAATTTTGTTCAGTACCAATCCTAAAGATTATCCATTGGTGCACACGTCTTATGAAGGTATTGAGTTGATGAATTATTCACCTTTAATATATGCTTATCAAAAAAAGAATATTGCCATTACCGGAGAAGGAACTTTAAACGGGCAGGCTTCCAATGAGAATTGGTGGCCATGGTGCAAAAAAGAGGAGTATGGTTGGATAGAAGGGATGGCTTCCCAACGCGATAGTTTGAATTTGCCTAGATTGATGGAAATGGGAGAAACGGGAGTGCCGGTCGCCGAACGTGTTTTTGGTGAAGGACACTATTTGCGTCCAACGTTTTTAGAGCCATTTGAGTGTAGCAATGTGCTTATTCAAGGGGTGAAAATTGTCAATGCCCCTTTTTGGGTGATTCACCCGATAAAGTCCAATGATGTAATTGTAGATGGTGTAACTGTCGAAAGTCATGGACCTAACAATGATGGTTGTGATCCTGAATATTCCAAAAATGTCATCATTAAAAACTGTGTATTCAATACTGGTGATGATTGTATCGCGATTAAGGCAGGAAGAGATGCCGAAGGCAGACGTGTTGGCATCAAAAGCGAAAATATCGTGGTGCAGAATTGTAAAATGATTGATGGTCATGGTGGTGTAGTGATTGGAAGTGAAATGTCTGCAGGAGTGTCTAATGTATATGTAGAAGATTGTAGTATGGACAGTCCTCATTTGGATCGTGCCATTCGTATTAAAACCAATTCCAGAAGAGGTGGTGTTGTAGATGGAGTGTATGTGAGAAATGTAGAAGTTGGCCAGGTCAAGGAAGCCGTGCTTAGAGTGAACCTTTTTTATGCGACTTATTCTAACCAAACAGGAGAATTTATTCCAACGGTTAAAAATATTTCTTTGGAAAATATAAAGGTTAAGAATGGGGGTAAATTTGGAATCTTGGCTAAAGGATATCCAGATTCACCAGTGCAAAATATCACATTTAAGGATGTTGTTATCGAACAAGTAGATTCGGTGTATTCATTGGAAAATGTGGAAAACATGAAGTTTATCAATACCCATATCAATGGGGAACTTATCACAAACTAAGCAACAGATGTGATGAAAGTTTGTAGATGGGTGTGTAACTAAAGTATGGTAGGAGTATGTATGGGATATTTTGATCATTTAGAGATAAAAGATTTCAATAGTCGGGTAGTGCCGATTTTCCATAACATCCAACCTGTTCATAATATTGTAATTGCATATTTGTTAGAGGTTAAATTGAAATGCAATTAGAAGTGTTTGCATATTTGAATTAGTTGGGTAGGAGCTTGATAATTTTATATCAAGCTCCTATTTTTTGAAAGCTGTAACTTGAAAATGACTTTGAAAAATCTATTAAAAATAGTATTAGTGTTGTTTGCTATGGGGCAAACCATGGCTCAATATAGGGAGCCATTAGATACTAGTTATACCTCTCGAAGTGCCTTTTTGAAAGCTCAAAAAAAATACCCTGAAATTGAATTGGTCACCTTGAAAGCCGAGTCTGAAGTGGTAGCGCAAAGAGATATTGTTTATAAAAGTATTGGTGGGCGAGATCTACATTTGGATGCGTTTTTTAAACCTCAAAAGGAACTGAGGCCGGCAATTATTTTGGTTCATGGTGGCGGATGGAAATCTGGGAATAAAACCATGCAGCAGCCATTAGCTCAACAGTTGGCAGAAAAGGGATGGGTTTGCTTTACAGTTGAATATCGATTGTCGCTTGAAGCGCAATTCCCAGAAGGAATCAAAGATGTCAAGTCGGCTGTAAAATATGTACGATTTAATGCGGAATCCTTCGGGGTGGATGCTTCCAAGATCGCTGTTTTGGGGTGTTCTTCGGGTGCTCAAATGGCCTCGTTAATTGCCACTACCAATGGAAATTTAGTATTTGAGGATATAGATGTCCTTTCAGAAATTTCATCTAATGTTGAAGCATTAATTAATTTAGATGGGGTTTTGGCATTTCATCATCCCAAATCAGAGGAAGGCACTTTGTCTTCAGAATGGTTGGGAGGCACTTACCAAGAGCGTCCTGAAATCTGGAATCAAGCTTCGGCACTTTCGCATGTCAATGAAAATACGCCGCCTTCACTTTTCATCAAAAGTGACTTTGAGAGATTTCAAGCGGGAAGAGATGAGTTTGTTGAAATTTTAGAACAAAATGATATATATTATGAGATAAAATCCATACACAATGCACCGCATACCTTTTGGTTGTTTCAGCCTTGGTTTGATGAGGTGTTGTTAAGTGTGGATCAATTTTTAAAAACCGTGTTTTCCAATAATTAAAAATAAAATATTATGACAAGAATAAGTACCATACTCCTTTTGTTGATGATTTTTGGGGTGTCCTGTAAAGATAAATCAGCTTCAAAAGAAGCAGAAGCAACTCAAGAACCCGAAGTGGTAAAAGAGGTAGTTGAAACGCCTAAAACCTATGCCGAGATTTCCATTGCCGAAGGAGGCCAGTGGATAGATGGTCCTAGAGATCATAAGGAATACAGTGGTGGAACGTCATTTAAAAATGTAGCATCTCTAAAGGTTCCAGAGCAACATACAGACCATTCTTGGTATATCCGTTATGAAGGTCCAGGTTGGGAAAGCAGTAAAGTGGGTTACAGACTATATCTGGATTGGAGAAATGCCATTGACATTTTTGGAAAGGTAACCGATGAGATGGTCTTGTCTCAAGTTGGGCAAGATGGTTTTGATTCGTACCATGAATTGCAGTCCTGGGGAATGGACATCTTAAAGGCAGGAAAATCCATGGGAGTTGGTTCTTTAGGAAGATATGATGGCAAGGAAGTATTGCACTTCAATGAAGTGGATTCTACCTTTGCCAATGTTGAGAATATGGCAAGCAGGTCTGTGGTGAATGTAGACTATTTTGGATGGAAGACCATGGATGATAAAATCGATTTAAAATCACAATTGAGCATTCAGCCTGATAGTAGAATGACTAAACATACCATGACGCCTTCAAAAGCAATTTCAGGAATTTGTACCGGAATTGTAAAGTTTGATGGAATTGATTTAATACAGAAGGAAAGCGATACTTCAGATTGGGTCTACATTGCAACTTATGGTGAGCAAAGTTTGGTACCTGATAATTTGGGGATGGCCGTATTCTATAAAAAGTCAACAGTGGATCAAGTTGTAGAAGGACCTCATGACCACATTGTGGTGTTCAAACCAACAACAGAAGCAGTGTCATTTTATTTCTTAGGAGCTTGGGAAAAAGAAAAAGATGGTATTACTACAAAAGAAGGTTTCTTGACGTATTTAGATGGGCTTTTGTCAGAATTAAATAACAATACCTTGTAATGAAACGAGGTGTCCAAATGTTTCTTTTTGGAGGGCTTTTTTTAGGAATCCAAATGCTTTGTGCACAAGAAACATCATTCACTATTGAGGATTGCGTCAATACCTTCTCAAAAGACCAAACAGTGTCTACCAAAGCTGGTTATCAATATTGGTTTGTAGACAAGGATTTCCTAGACGGAAGGACCATTAAAATGAGTGTGGTGGCACCAGGAAAATCAACCCATGCGCCTCATAAACATGTCGAAGATGAATTCTTTTATGTTCTGGAAGGGACAGCCAGATTTCATTTAAATGGAAAGGAAGTAGTGGTGGGTGCCAATACCAGTTTGTATTGTCCGTCAAACAGCATGCACGGTATTAGTAATGCCGGAGAAACCGAATTGAAATATTTGGTGATTAAAAAATATGAGAAATAACAAATGAAAAAGTATGTAAAATCAGTTCTTGTTCTCGCCGTTTTAATGGGGGCAATGAGCTGTAAAGGAAATAAAAAGGAGGTTGTAGCTGCAGAAGAACCTCAAAAAGAAATGACAATTCCAAAGAATTTAAAATGGTCTGAGCGTATGGCCTTGTCCGAAATTGTGCGTTTTCCAGATCCTACTAAGCTTGATTTTCGTGACAAGCCAAGATGGAGTTATACGAACGGCTTGGTGTTGCAGGCCATGTCTAGGGTTTATGAGCAAAATCATGATGAACGTTTGTTTGATTATATCTACGATTATGCCGACAGGATGATTGCCGAAGATGGAACAATTGATACCTATAAGCTTAGTAATTATAATTTGGATATGATTAAATCTGGAGATGCTGTGTATTATTTGTACAATAAAAAGCAGCAGCCGAGATTCAAAATGGCCATGGACACCCTTCATAAGCAATTGGAGGGGCAGCCTACGACTTCAGAGGGAGGCTATTGGCATAAGAAAATATATCCGTACCAAATGTGGTTGGACGGAGTTTTTATGGCAGAGCCTTTTCATGCCAAGTATACCACAACATTTATGGATGGTGCCGAGGCAGCAAAAACTTTTGACAAAATCGTGCTTCAATTTGATTTAATTGAAAAGTATAATAGAGATCCAAAAACAGGATTGTATTATCATGGTTGGGATGAGAGCAAAGAGCAAAAGTGGGCCGACAAGGAAACTGGTCTGTCCCAAAACTTTTGGTCCCGCGGTATGGGCTGGTACGGGATGGCTTTAGTGGATGTATTGGATTTTTTGCCAGAAACCCACCCGGGAAGAGAGCGAATTATCAAGTACCTAAACCAATACGCCGAGGCTATTGTGAAATATCAAGACAAGAGCGGTACTTGGTATCAAGTATTGGACATGCCTGAAAGAGAAGGAAACTATTTGGAGGCTACAGGTAGCTGCATGTTCACCTATGCCTTGGCTAAAGGAGTTAACAAAGGCTATCTGCCAAAATCATATTTGGCCTACGCTCAAAAAGGGTTTCAGGGTGTTTTGGACACTTTTGTAACTGTTGAAGCCGATGGCATGGTAAATCTTAATAAGTGTTGTGCCGTAGCAGGTTTGGGAGGAAATCCTTACCGTGACGGTACTTTTGAATACTACATCGGAGAAAAAATTAGAGCTAATGATCCTAAGGGGACTGGACCATTTATCATGGCCGCTTTGGAATTGAATCAATAATCAAAAAGCTTTCCTCACATTTATGAAACTAGCAATTAGTTTATTTTTATCCTGCTTATACTTGGGTCTTTCTGCGCAAAATTCCACACCATTATCTCAGGTTTGGGTAGCGGACAATGGTGATGAGACCTATAAAAACCCAATCCTTCATGCCGATTATTCCGATCCTGATGTTGTAAGGGTGGGAGACGATTATTATATGACCTCTTCATCGTTTAATTGTGTGCCTGGCTTGCCCATTTTGCATTCCAAAGATTTAGTGAATTGGGAATTGATCAATTATGCATTGCCAAAACAACCGCCTTATGAGGTGTTTGATAAGCCCCAACATGGAAATGGCGTTTGGGCGCCCTGCATTCGATATCATGATGGTGAATTCTACATTTACTATCCCGATCCGGATTATGGTATTTACATGGTCAAGACTAAAGATCCCAAGGCTAACTGGTCTGAGCCTATTTTGGTAAAAAGCGGAAAAGGTTTGATTGATCCGACACCTCTTTGGGACGATGATGGCCAAGTATATTTAGCCTATGCATTTGCAGGAAGTAGGGCAGGGATTAAAAGTCTACTGGTAATTTGCACCATGAATGCTGAAGGTACGGTCGCCAATGATGATGAGGTCATGATTATAGATGGACATGAGGAAGAACCAACAATAGAAGGACCTAAATTTTACAAACACAATGGCTATTACTATATTTTCGCACCTGCAGGTGGAGTGGCAACTGGGTGGCAAACTGTGCTGAGGTCTAAGCAAATTTATGGGCCTTATGAAAAGCGCAAGGTAATGGATCAAGGAAAGACTTCCATTAATGGGCCTCATCAAGGAGCTTGGGTGCAAACGCAAAAAGGAGAAGATTGGTTCATACATTTTCAGGATAAAGGCACGTATGGTAGAATTGTCCATTTGCAGCCTATGAAGTGGGTTGATGGCTGGCCTGTTATTGGAGAGGATAAGGATGGTGACGGTATTGGAGTTCCTATGGTTTCTTATAAAAAACCAAATGTAGGAGCGACTTATTCCAAAGTAACACCTCCAGATTCTGATGAGTTCAATAATCCTGCTTTAGGATTGCAATGGCAGTGGCATGCCAACCCGAAAGTGTATTGGGGTTTTCCAACAAGTATGGGACATTACACCATGTATTGCATGCCCAAAGGAGACGCTCAGAATTTAATGGATGCTCCCAATTTATTACTTCAAAAGTTTCCTTCGGAAGAATTTACGGCAACCACCAAAATGACTTTCAATGCTCGTTTTGATGGTGAGCAAGTTGGGTTTTTGATCATGGGATTGGATTATAGTTATCTTAAGGTGGAACAGCAATCAGGTAAATTAAGGTTGTCTCAGGTAACTTGCATGAATGCCGATAAAAATGGTGTTGAAAAGGAAAACTCTTCCGTAGCATTAAAAAATAATACCTTCTATCTTCAGGTGAAGGTTAGAAAAAATGGTATTTGTGAATTCTTCTATAGTGAAAATGGTAAGAAATTTAAATCGATAGGAACTTCTTTTAAATCTAGAGAAGGGAAATGGATAGGAAGTAAAATAGGCTTTTTGGCATTGCGCGATGGTGTTATCAACGATGCAGGTAGTGTGGATATTGATTGGATTAGATTTACCGAATAATGAAGAAATCAACGGCAATATTGATGTTATCGTTGTTCTTGGAGGGTAGTTGCTTGTTGTTTCAAGGCTGCAAGTTAGAGTCATCTACCGAACTTCCTTTTTCCGTGAAATCAGGCTTATTTGATTCTTTGCAAGTTGCTGATTTGGGTTTGAAAACACCTAAGGGAATTGAAACTTTTTCTGTGTTTAAACCGTCCGATAGTGCCGATCATTTTAGTAATGGCGCTGTTATGACAGCTTTTAATGGCTACTTGTATTGTCAGTGGCAAAGCTCCAAACAAGATGAAGACTCAGAAGATACATGGGTAGCTTACAGTAGAAGTAAGGATGGTCGTTCTTGGTCTAAGCCAATGGTGTTAGCGGAGACACAACCTAAGGGCTATAGCACCTCTGGTGGATGGTGGAGAAATGGGGATACTTTGGTGGCCTATTTCAATGTTTGGCCATCAAAACTAGTGCCCGAAGGAGGTTTTGCCTATTATAAAACGAGTGTGGACGGCATGCATTGGTCTAATAAAAAGCCGGTATTAATGAAAGATGGTTCTTCTATGCAAGGCGTATTTGAGCAAGACCCACGTAGTTTGGAAAATGGAAGGATTATTAATGCAGCTCATTTTCAACCAGGATTACACGTTGCTCCCATTTTTACGGATGATCCTTCGGGTGTAAGAGGTTGGATTAGGGCTGATTTTTCAAATAGTTCCTCCAAAAATGATGTATCTCGGGAAATCGAACCAAGTTGTTTTAGTCAAAACGATCAGACATTGGTGATGGTTTTTAGAGATCAGTTCAGTTCGTTTTTTTCTATGGCATCTGTAAGTCATGACTTTGGTGAAACTTGGACGAGTCCAATGTTAACCGAAATGCCAGATTCGCGCTCCAAACAAAGTGCTGGTAATTTGCCAGATGGTACAGCGTATTTGGTAAATAATCCTGTGCATTCAAAAATGCGGATGCCCTTGGCAATTTCTTTGAGCAAAGATGGAAAGTTTTTTGATAGGTCATTTGTGCTTAGAAGGGGAGAGGAAGGTATTCAACCACTGCGTTATGAAGGAAAATACAAACGATTGGGGTACCATTATCCCAAATCGATGGTGCATGATGGGTATCTTTATGTTTCCTATACTACGAATAAGGAAGATGTAGAATTTACTAGGATTCCATTAGAAAGTTTGAAAGATTAATTAAAAGGAAGACTAGTCTTCAGTTTTGAATCAAAATGAAATTAACGAAGATATATTATACTTTATTTTTAGCCATAAGTTTAACGGTGAACTTGAGCGTATTGGCCCAAGTACATGACCAATCTTGGAGGGCAATAATTTATCAGGAAGAAGGTGAATGGTTTGCTTCGGAAGAAGCCAAGACAATAGCCGAAAATGTTCTGTTATACCAACGGGATATCGGTGGTTGGCCCAAAAACATCCAAATGCATTTGCCTTTGAATTCAAATGAAAAAAAGGAGTTGCAGGAGTTGAAAACTCAGGGCGAAGGCTGTACGACAGATAATGGTGGTACGGTTCAGGAAATGCGTTTTCTTTCTAAAATGTATCGTCAAATTCCCGATGAAAGATATAAAGAGGCCTTTCTAAAAGGCGTGGATTATTTACTGGCAGCCCAATATGACAACGGAGGCTGGCCTCAGTTTTATCCACTTAAAAAGGGGTATTATTCATATATCACCTATAATGACGATTCCATGGCCAATATCATGAAGCTGCTTTTGGAATTAAAAAATAAGTCGGGGTATTATTCCATAGAACCAGATGAAACAACTTTAGTTAAGGTAAATATTGCTTTTGAAAAGGGCATTGACTGTATCTTAAAAACACAGTATGTTCAAAATGGGGTTTTAACAGGATGGTGTGCCCAACATGATGAGACAACTTATTCGCCTGCTAAGGCAAGGGCTTATGAATTGCCGTCTTTAAGTGGGAAGGAATCGGCTAACATTGTGTTGCTTTTAATGGCTTTAGATCAGCCTTCCCCTGAAGTAGTAAAGGCTGTAGATGCGGCTGTGGTTTGGTTTAAAAAGGTAAAGATTGAAGGTTTGCGAGAAGAACGGTATTATGATGATTCTGGGAAATTAACTGATAAAATAATGGTTCAGGATCCTAATGCCGAAGCTATTTGGGCGCGCTTTATGGAATTGGAGGATAACAGGCCTTTCTTCTGCGATCGTGATGGGATTAAAAAGTATTCAATGGCTGAAATTGGTGCTGAGCGAAGAAATGGTTATGCGTGGTACACTAATGAGCCTAAAGAGGTGTTGAAACGTTACCCAAAATGGAAAGAGAAGTACGGGAAAGAAGCGCAAATCATTCATAAAAAACCAATGAATGAACGTTATATGGTGGTGGCTAAAGATGGTTCTGGAGAATATGCCAGTATTCAAGAGGCTATTAATAATACAAAGTCGTTTCCGTATGATCGCATAACCATTTTTGTGAAAAATGGGGTGTATTATGAAAAGGTAAAGATACATGAGTGGAATACTAACCTGTCATTGGTTGGAGAAAGTAAGGAGCATACAATTATCACCTACGACGATTATTTTGATAAAATTAATCTTGGAAGAAATTCTACCTTTTTTACTCCTACCATGTTGGTGGAGGCTAACGATTTTGAAGCTCGGAATTTGACCATTCAAAATACGTCGGGTGATGTTGGGCAGGCTGTTGCTTTATCCGTGTTTTCCGATCGTGTTATAATAAATAACTGTAATATTTTAGGAAATCAGGATACTTTGTATGCCTCAGGGATTGGGAAGCAATATTATAAGAATTGTTATATTGATGGCACGACTGACTTTATTTTTGGAGGGGCTACGGCACTCTTCGAGAATTGTGTAATACACAGTAAAAAGGATTCATATATAACGGCGGCATCTACTCCTAAAGGCGCTAGTTTTGGATATGTTTTTTTAAACTGTAAGTTGACTGCAGAAAAAGGTGTGACAGAAGTGTATTTGGGAAGGCCGTGGCGTATTTATGCGCAAACCGTGTTTTTGAATTGCGAAATGGAAGGGCATATTCTTCCTGAAGGTTGGCATAATTGGTCGAAACCTGAAGCAGAAAAAAATGCCTTTTATGCCGAATACAATTGTAAGGGAGAAGGATTTCATCCAGTACAAAGAGTGCCGTGGTCGCATCAGTTAAATAAGAAAGAAGCAAAGAAATATACGAAAAGGAACATCTTGGGCGAATATCCAAAAAGTAATGAACAAGAGTGGTATGAACTATTTTAAAATATTGTTGCTGCTAACAGTGTTGATAGGCTGTCAAAAGCTAAGTGGACAGGTTGTAGAACCGCAAGGGGCTATTACAATTTATGCTGTGGGTGATTCTACAATGGCAGATAAGAAGGATCCAGAAGAAAATCCAGAGCATGGTTGGGTGCAAGTGTTGCCGCCATTTTTCAACGATAAGGTGACTGTGGAAAATCATGCAGTAAACGGACGCAGTACCAGAAGTTTTATTGCTGAAGGACGTTGGGATTCGGTAGTTGCCAAATTAAAACCAAAAGATGTGGTTGTTATTCAGTTTGGGCATAATGATGAAAAGGAAAACGATCCAAAAAGATATACCAATCCTCATACGGCATATCGGTATAATTTAATAAAAATGGTTCAGGAAACGAAGGATAAAGGAGCAAGACCAATTTTGTGTTCTTCTATTGTAAGGAGAAATTTTAACGAGCAAGGTACTTTGGCAGATACGCATGGTGCGTATCCTCTGGAGGTAAGGTTGATTGCTCAGGAATTTGAGATTCCTTTTGTCGATATGCAGTATTTAACAGAACAAATGGAAGAGTCTTATGGAGTGGAGGATTCCAAAAAACTTCATCTTCATTTCGCTTCTGGGGAACATCCTTTTTATCCTGAAGGAAAAACGGATGATACGCATTTATCGGCCCTGGGCGCAAATGAAGTGGCGAAACGCTTTGTACAAGCTTTGAAGGATTCTAATAGTTTTTTGGCGGATTATTTGAAATAGAAGTATAATTTTGAAAATAAAGTTTTAAAAGATGAATTGGATTAAATGGCTAGTTTTTGGAGCAATGTTGTTGGTTGTGCAATTTAAAATGGTTTCGCAAGAGGAAATTGACTTGTATCCAAATGGTGTTCCTAATGCTATTGAAGATAAGGGGTATCAAGAGGAAGCAGAGGTGAAGGATGGCAAGGTGATTAAAGTGTATAAGGTTTCAAAGCCAACGTTAACAGTGTTTAGACCTGAAAAGAGTAATGGTACAGCGGTGATTATTTGTCCGGGCGGTGGTTACGGATATTTGTCATTTGATAAAGAGGGAATTCAACCTGCGAAATGGCTGAATGAGCAAGGGATCACAGCATTTGTTTTAAAATATAGACTTCCGCATTATGGTATTATGAAAGATAAATCTTTTGGACCATTACAGGATGTACAACAAGCTATTCGATATGTGAGAACCCATGCCAATCAATTACATATTGATGAAAATAAAATTGGGATTATGGGCTTCTCTGCAGGAGGGCATTTAGCTGCAACGGCTTCTACGCTTTACAATGAAATTGTTTATGAGGAAGGGACGGTGTCATTAAGACCTGATTTTTCAATATTAGTTTATCCGGTAATTTCAATAGAGGAAGGTGTGACACATAAAGGTTCGAAAACCAATCTTCTTGGTGAAAATCCATCTAAAGAAGAAATCGAAAAGTTTTCTGCAGATGAACAAATTAATGCGCAAACACCACCAGCTTTTTTGGTGCATGCTACAGATGATGGGGCGGTACCTGTTGAAAATAGTTTGAGATACTACAGCAGTCTTGTTGAAAATAATATCTCAGCGGAACTTCATGTCTATAATCAAGGTGGACATGGATTTGGTTTGAAAGGAAGAGGAAGTAGTACAGGTTGGACCAAAGCGTTGGATGATTGGTTAAAGGATTTGGGATTTTGTGACTAGTATTACTTTTTATGAAAAGCGCAATAAATCGCACTTTTTTTTGCTAATAAACTTGTCATTTTGCGGTTAAAGGATGAGAGTGAGAAAAATTGTACGTAAATATATGTTTCTATTCAGTTTTTTAAATCAATTTATTCGTAGTTTAAAAGCGTGTTTCAATTTGGGTGGTACTACTGAAAATAAGAAAACATTAAATATTTTAGGGAATTATTGAGGTTAACCTAACATTGGATTAACCTATTTGTTTTATCATTGAATCGGTCATTACTTATCTTTTGGGTTCAAATTTTAAAATGCACTTTATCGGATTTTTTTGCTTTTTATGGAATATTTTTTTTGCTTTTATTTTGTAAGGTCACTTTTTTTTATAATTTTACAAACCAAATTGCCTCGAATCCTATAAGAATTTTACCCTATGAGGCGTTTCGTTTTAACATTTGTTTTCAGAATTGATTAATAGTAAGGATAAAAACGATTGTTAATTTAGGAGTTGAAAAGCTCGCTTTTGCATTAAAGTGATAATGAAAATACAAAACAAAAAAATATTTGCCTCAGCCTTATTTGTGGTGGTGACTTTTATATGCTCTGCACAAGGCGAGAACACTCCTCCCCCTCCTCAACCTGCAGGTCCTCCTGCGCCTGTTGGTTTACCTATTGATGGTTTAGTCCCAGGGCTATTGGCTTTGGCAGGATTCTATGGTGTGAGAATGAAAATCAAACAGGAAAAATAGAAACGCTCTATTGATACAATCTGTGTAGTTGACTAATATATTTTCCCACAACATCAAATTCTAGATTTACGACACTTCCTTTATCAAACTGATTAAAGTTGGTATGTTCAAATGTGTAAGGAATTATAGCAACGCTGAATTCTCCTTTCCTAGAGTTTACTACGGTCAAGCTTACTCCATTTACGGTAATTGATCCTTTTTCAATAGTTATATTATGTAAAGATGGGTCGTAACTAAAGGTTAATACCCAGCTGCCATTTTCATTGGTTACAGAACTGCAGGTTGCAATCTGGTCTACGTGGCCTTGAACAATATGACCATCCAGGCGGTCTCCCAATTTCATGGCTCTTTCCAAATTGACTTGGTCACCTACTTTTAATGAGCCTAAATTGGTTTTGCTCAGTGTTTCTTTAATGGCTGTAACCGTATATTCTTCATTTGAAATATTTACTACTGTTAAGCAAACACCATTGTGGGCAACACTTTGATCTATTTTGAGTTCGGGGGTAATCTTGCTTTTTAAGGTTATATGAAGGTTGTCCTGTTCTGTATTCAGTTTTGTAATTTCGCCTAAGTCTTCAATAATTCCAGTAAACATAATGTCGAATAAATGGTTAAATTTGCAGGTATAAAAGTACGTACAATTACGGTATTTACTTAAATGAACTGTCATTTTTTAGAATTTGGCTATCGTTTGAAAGTCATGTTCACGGGGCAGTATGAAAATTGAACCATATTTAATGAAAAAAGAACATACAATAAGAGTTGGGATTTCAGTAGGGGATTTAAATGGCATAGGACCAGAAATTATTTTAAAGACGTTTGAGGATCCACGAATGTTGGAGTTTTGTACTCCTGTAATTTTTGCCTCCATAAAAGTGATGTCATTTTATAAGAAACATACAGGAAGTAGCGTTAATTTACATGGAATCCATGATCTTGGCCAAATAGTGGAAGGGAAAATTAATGTCTTGAATGTTTGGAAAGAAAATGTCACTGTTGATTTTGGTAAGGAAGATCTGAAAATGGGGACTTATGCAGTGAGATCTTTGGAGGCTGCCACCCAAGCACTTAAAAAGGGAACTGTAGATGTTTTGGTGACTGCGCCAATCAATAAGCATAATATTCAGTCCGAAACATTTAAATTTCCTGGCCATACCGACTATTTGGCAAAGGAATTGGGCGGTAAGAGTTTGATGTTTATGGTAACCGAAGATCTTAAGGTAGGATTGCTTACCGATCATGTTCCGGTTAAGGATGTTCCAAAAAAAATTACACCACAATTAATTCAAGAGAAAATAAATACGGTGTATACCTCTTTGGTGAAGGATTTTAATATTAATAGACCTCGTGTAGCTGTGTTGGGCATTAATCCACATGCTGGTGATAATGGGGTAATTGGTGAAGAGGACGATAAAGTATTGGGACCAACCTTGAAGAAAATTAGGGAATCCGGAAAGTTGGTTTATGGACCATATTCGGCAGACAGTTTCTTTGGTTCCAATAATTACAAAAATTTTGATGCGGTGGTGGCGTCTTATCATGATCAAGGTTTAATCCCTTTCAAGACTATTTCTTTTGGACAGGGGGTGAATTTTACCGCGGGATTGGATAAAATTAGGACTTCGCCAGATCATGGAACGGCTTATGAGATTGCCGGAGCCAATAAAGCGGATGAAAGTTCGTTTAAAGAAGCGGTATTCACCGCGTTACAGATTTATAAAAATAGAAGTGAGTACGAAATACTCTCAAAAAACCCGTTAAAAAAGGCGCCAAAAAAGATATGAACATTTTTTGTTTATAACAAGTAGTAATAAATAAAAAATTTATATATTTGCAGGCTCAAAATGACAGTGACTATGAAGCCCTTAAAAGAATATACCATACAATTTGTAGGTTTAAAGGTTGGAAAGCATCATTTTGATTATCAAATTGATAATAAGTTCTTTGAACATTTTGAGTACGAAGAGTTCAACGATGTAAAAATTAACACCCATTTGGATTTTGAGAAAAAGTCCACTTTAATGGAGTTGCATTTTATAGTTGAAGGTACCGTAAATGTCAATTGCGATGTAACCAATGAGCCATTTGACCAAGACATTAAAGGTCACTTTGATTTAGTTGTGAAGTTTGGAGAGGAGTACAATGATGAATATGAAGATATATTGATCTTGCCTCATGGAGAATACGAACTAAACGTGGCGCAGTACATTTATGAATTGATTATATTATCCGTGCCGGCAAAGCGTGTGCATCCAGGAGTTTTGGATGGCACTTTGCAGTCAGACGTACTTAAAAAGTTGGAAGAGTTGAGCCCAAAGGGCGAAAAGGAGCATAAGACATCAGAGGAGATTGACCCTCGTTGGAATACATTAAAAAAACTATTAACGGATAAATAACATATAAAATGGCACATCCTAAAAGAAAGATTTCTAAAACAAGAAGAGATAAGAGAAGAACACACTACAAAGCATCTGTTCCTCAGATAGCAACGTGTCCTACTACAGGAGAAGCGCACTTATACCACAGAGCTCATTGGCACGAAGGAAAGTTGTACTATAGAGGTCAAGTGCTAATTGACAACTCTGAAAAAGAAGAGAATTTAGCATAAGTATTATGCATGCATATAATAAAACGCTCAGCAATGAGCGTTTTTTTTATGATTAATTTTCTAAAGTCTCAAAAACAAGTTAATTTGCGTCATATTTGACTAAAAAAGTAGTAATTTCGTCAAAATTTACTTGTTTTTGGCCTTTTTTGCCAAAATTTCGGACAACTAATAAATAAGGAATGAGTAAAATCACAGCGGCAATTACAGCTGTAGGAGCCTATCTGCCAGACTTTGTGCTATCAAATAAAGTTCTAGAAACTATGGTTGATACCAATGACGAATGGATAACCTCTAGAACAGGTATTAAAGAAAGGCGAATACTTAAAAAAGAAGGGGCAGGAACATCTTACCTTGCCATCAAAGCAGCAGAAAACTTATTGGAACGTAAACAGATAGATCCCAAGGAAATTGATTTGGTGATTGTGGCTACGGCTACCCCAGATTTATTGGTGGCATCTACTGCGGTTTATGTAGCTTCAGAAATTGGAGCTACCAATGCATTTGCTTACGATTTACAAGCAGCATGCTCTAGCTTCCTTTACGGAATGTCTACAGCATCGGCGTATATAGAATCTGGACGTTACAAAAAAGTTCTGTTGATTGGAGCCGACAAAATGTCTTCGATCATTGATTATACAGACCGGACTACCTGTATTATTTTTGGTGACGGTGCCGGTGCAGCATTATTTGAACCAAATACAGAAGGTTTAGGGTTTCAAGATGAATATTTGCGAAGCGACGGTGCAGGAAGAGAGTATCTTAAAATTGAAGCAGGAGGATCTATTTTGCCTCCAAGTGTTGAGACTGTAGAGAGTGGTCAACATTTTGTTCATCAAGATGGACGTACGGTATTTAAATTTGCCGTATCCAATATGGCCGATGTAGCTGAAAAAATCATGAAACGTAATAACCTTAGTCATGAGGACGTGGCTTGGTTGGTGCCACACCAAGCTAACTTGCGTATTATTGATGCTACGGCTAACAGAATGAACCTTCCAGATGAGAAGGTTCTTAAAAATATCCATCGTTATGGAAATACAACTTCGGCTACTTTACCGTTGTTGTTAAGCGACTTCGAATCACAATTCAAAAAAGGAGATAACTTAATATTTGCTGCCTTCGGGGGCGGATTTACTTGGGGATCGGTCTATTTAAAATGGGCCTATAATTCCTAATTCTTAAACTAAACTAATAATATAATTAAACTATTATGGATATAAAGGAAATTCAAAACTTAATCAAGTTTGTGGCCAAGTCGGGTGCAAGTGAGGTTAAATTGGAAATGGACGATATCAAGATCACCATTAAGACAGGAAGTGAAGATAAAGGTGAATCTACTACCATCCTACAACAAATACCAGTTAGCAATCCAATCGCACAAGCTGCTCCAATAGCGGAGGTACAGGCAACAGTGCCTGCTGTACCAGTAGCGGCTCCAGCGGACGAGAATTCAAAATATGTAACTATAAAGTCTCCTATTATTGGTACTTTTTACCGTAAGCCAGCTCCAGACAAACCTGTATTCGTAGAGGTTGGTAGCAGCATTAAAGAAGGAGATGTGCTTTGTGTAATCGAAGCTATGAAACTTTTCAACGAAATAGAATCTGAGATTTCAGGTAAAATCGTAAAAATATTGGTGGATGATGCTTCTCCAGTAGAGTTTGATCAACCTCTATTTTTAGTGGACCCATCTTAATGTAAAATCCCAATTTTCAATTCCAAGCCTGAAGAGGTTCTTCGGGGTTTGTTTTTTGAATATTGAAAATTTGAAGAATTTATGTTTAAAAAAGTATTAGTTGCCAATCGAGGAGAAATTGCACTTCGTGTAATTAGAACCTGTAAGGAAATGGGCATTAAAACGGTAGCTGTATATTCTACAGCAGATGCCGATAGTTTGCACGTTAAATTTGCCGATGAAGCGGTTTGTATTGGTCCAGCCCCAAGTTCAGAATCTTATTTGAAAATGGCAAATATCATTGCAGCTGCAGAAATTACCAATGCAGATGCAATTCATCCAGGTTATGGATTCTTGTCTGAAAATGCCAAGTTTTCAAAAATCTGTGAAGAACACGATATCAAGTTTATTGGTGCCTCTCCTGAGATGATCTCAAAAATGGGGGACAAGGCTACTGCAAAGGCAACCATGAAGGAAGCCGGTGTACCATGTGTTCCTGGTAGTGAAGGAATCATTGCTAGTTACGAGGAATGCGAAAAGTTAGCCAAGGAAGTTGGATATCCTGTGATGCTGAAGGCTACTGCCGGAGGTGGCGGAAAAGGAATGCGTGCTGTTTGGAAGGCTGAAGACCTTAAAAATGCATGGGATTCCGCCAGACAGGAATCTAAAGCAGCCTTTGGAAACGATGATATGTATATGGAGAAACTTATCGAAGAGCCAAGACATATCGAGATCCAGATTGTTGGAGATTCCAGAGGTAAAGCATGTCACTTGTCCGAGCGTGACTGTTCTATCCAACGTCGTCACCAAAAATTGACTGAAGAAGTTCCCTCGCCATTTATGACAGAGGAATTAAGAAATAAAATGGGTGAAGCTGCTGTAAAAGCTGCTGAATACATTAAATACGAAGGAGCGGGAACCATCGAATTTTTGGTGGACAAGCACCGTAACTTCTACTTCATGGAAATGAACACGCGTATTCAAGTAGAACACCCAATTACCGAGCAGGTAATTGATTTTGACTTGATCCGTGAGCAAATTTTGGTGGCTGCTGGAGTGCCAATTTCAGGTAAAAACTACGAGCCAAATTTACATTCCATCGAGTGTAGAATCAATGCGGAAGATCCGTTCAACGATTTCAGACCGTCACCAGGGAAAATCACTACATTGCATGCACCGGGAGGACATGGTGTGCGTTTGGATACCCACGTTTATGCAGGGTACACCATTCCACCAAACTATGACTCTATGATTGCTAAGTTGATTACAACCGCTCAAACTAGAGAAGAAGCTATCAACAAGATGAAGCGTGCTTTGGATGAGTTCGTTATCGAAGGAATTAAAACAACCATTCCTTTCCACAGACAGTTGATGGACCACCCAGATTATCTTGCAGGAAACTATACCACCAAATTTATGGAAGGTTTTAAAATGCAAGCTATAACTGAAGAAGCGTAATAAATTACCACAATAATAAAGACTCCGAATTGTAAAGTTCGGAGTTTTTTTATGGTGTTCTTTTGTCCAATAGTGTTTGGTCAAAAGGCAGGCTGTCCGTTGTATCTTTTTGTGAAAAACAAAAAGGATGTCACTTCCATCCTTAACACGAAAACAGTAACTTCGTAATATGAATTGGTCTTTTTGGGAAATACAATCTTGGTTCTCCAACGTGGATTTTACCATTGTTGGAAGTGGTATTGTTGGGTTGAACTGCGCTTTACATTTAAAGCTAAAATATCCCAAGGCCAAGGTGCTTGTTTTGGAAAAGGGGATTTTGCCTCAAGGGGCTAGTACTAAAAATGCCGGTTTTGCCTGTTTTGGGAGCCTTAGCGAGATTTTGGAGGATTTGGAGTTTCATGATGAGGAGAGGGTGTTTGAATTGGTACAAAAACGTGTGGAGGGCTTAAAACTATTACGTCAAAATTTAAGCGATACTATTATTGATTTCAAACAACACGGAGGTTACGAACTTTTTACTCAAGAACAGAGTGCTTTATTTGATGCTTGTTTGGAGCAAATGGTATCCGTTAACAAGTTGCTTCATCCTTTGTTTAAGGAAGATGTATTTGTACTGAAGGAAAATACATTTGGCTTTCAAAATGTGCAAAACAAATTTCTATATACCCCTTTCGAAGGTCAGATTGATACTGGAAAAATGATGGAGGCTTTACTTTGTAAAGTTCAGTCATTGGGGGTGAAAATCTTAAATAAGGTTATTGTTGAAGGTTATTCGGAAACGAATACAGGTGTAGTTATAAAAATGAAGGATTTTGAAGTGTCAACTTCCAAATTATTTGTGGCCACCAATGGATTTGCGTCCCAACTTTTAAACGAAACCGTATTGCCGGCTAGAGCTCAAGTGTTGGTGACCAAACCTATCAAAAACTTACCGTTTAAAGGCACCTTTCATTTGGATAGAGGGTATTATTATTTCAGAAATGTAGGGGATAGAATACTCTTTGGAGGGGGTCGAAACTTAGATTTTAAAACAGAAGAAACCGTGCAGTTTGGGCTTACGGAATTGGTGCAAAATCAATTGGAAGATTTGCTTAAAAATACAATCTTACCTAATACCCCTTTTGAAATTGAAAACAGATGGAGTGGTATTATGGGAGTTGGCTCGCAAAAGAAACCAATAGTAAAGCAAGTGTCCAACAATGTGTTTTGTGGCGTTAGACTGGGAGGCATGGGTGTTGCCATTGGCAGCTTGATAGGAAGTGAAATGGCAGAATTGTTAGATTGATATCATGAAAAAACTTTTACGATTTTTCATAAAACTTATTTTTCTGTGGATTATCCTTTCTGCAGGCTTGGTGATTATCTATCGTTGGGTGCCGGTACCCATCACACCGCTGATGGTAATTCGGTATTATGAGCAGCCAAAGGAGAAAGAGAGACAAATGTGGAAACACGATTGGGAACCTTTGGAAGCAATTTCTAAAAATCTACAGTTGGCGGTTATCTGTAGTGAAGACCAGACCTTTGTAAAGCACCATGGGTTTGATGTAAAAGCCATTGAAAAGGCCTATGAAAATAACAAAAAAGGCAGGCGGATAAAAGGAGGAAGCACCATTAGCCAGCAAACGGCAAAAAATGTGTTTTTATGGCCAGGGCGTAGTTGGTTGCGTAAAGGATTGGAAGCGTATTTCACATTTCTAATTGAATTGGTTTGGCCAAAGGAACGTATCATTGAGGTGTACCTTAACAGTATTGAAATGGGAAATGGGGTTTATGGAGCAGAAGCCGCTTCTCGCTATTGGTTTAAAAAGCCTGCAAGTAAATTAACCCAATATGAGGCAGCCGCTATTGCGGCAATTTTACCCAATCCAAGACATTACAAAGCTAAACCTGCCACAGCATATATTCAAGGGAGAAATCAGTGGATTGTCAAACAAATGGGCTTTTATGGACCTTTAGATTATTCCGTTCCCAATGAAGAATAAGGAAACAATAAAACTCGGGTTGTTGCAGCAATGTTTTGAGTTAATTGAAACGCGGTTAAGAGTAAGCCAACAAAGTATTCAGGATATTCAAGAATCCCTGAATTCCGAAACTAAAAGCAGTGCTGGAGATAAGCACGAAACTGGTCGTGCCATGTTACAATTGGAACGGGAAAAGGCAGGCCAACAATTAGCAGAACTGGAACGCACCAAAGCTGTTCTATCCAAAATAGAACCTAATAGTAGCTCGAAAATAATTGGTTTGGGAAGTGTGGTGTTTACCGATAAAGGAAATTATTTTATTGCTGTAAGTTTGGGAGAACTGAATATTGAAAACACGTCTTTTTATGCTATTTCTGCAGCCACTCCAATTGGGCAATTGTTATTGGGGAAACAAGCGGGTGATAGCTTTGTTTTTAGAGGAACTCAATTTAATATTATCAGAGTATTATAGTTAGTATTTAATTTATAGTTTATATTGTAGTACTATATTTATATAATTATGAAAAATATTACAATAATATGTTTTCTTACAGGGATGTTTTTTGGTTGTCAAAAGGCCATTGAAAAACCAAAAACACAGATTATTATAACTACCGACCAAGACAGTCTTTTATATGCAGATTTTTACAGACCTCAAGATGGCATATTTTTATGGGGGGCAAAAAAAGATAGTATTCTCCGAAACAACAATAAAGAGTTTAGAATAGATGTTGACCTCCTGGAACCTGAATACGTAAAGCTTAAGGTAGGGGACAATTGGTGCAGGATGGTTTTATTACCAAATCAAACATACCATATTGCAATTAATAATGATATAGTCTCTTTTTCAAAAGATAATGGAGAAGGCCAAGAGTTGTTTAATCAATTCGACAGAATTGATACCGATGCTGTTATTTTTCATAATAGATTTGTAAAGGATAGTACTTTTACAATGTTGGAAAACAGTTTGTTAGAGTTGAGGAATGCAGAGCTCAAGCAATTAGAATCTTTATTGAATGCAGAAAAAATAGATCCGCAATTTTACGAGTTAAGCCTGAATGATATCAATTATTATTATGCCAATGCACGGGTTAGCTTGGTTTCGGGGTCAAGTAGAAAGGGTAATTTCGCGGAGAAAAAGGAAATCGATTCTATTTTCACTATTACCCTTCGTCAATATCCATATAACATCAAGGATACACCAATAAATTGGTTTAACTATGTAAGGAGTAGTATTATATGGCCTGAATTAAAAAGTCAGTTTAATTGGGAACAAAGAGATGATTTGTATGAAAAGGACAGTTTGCATCCTGTTATGATTGAGACCATAAATAAAAATTTATCTCCAGAATATCAGGAACGATATATAGCCTATTACTTGTTTTCTGCATTAAAGGTCAAAAAGTTTGAAAAGAGTTTGGTAGTTGCTTTCAAAGATTTTAAATCCTCATATCCTAACAGCAAGTTTATACCCTACATAGAACCAGAAATTAATGAGATTGTAGAGTTTTATGATAAAATAAAGGGTGAAATGCCCTCAAAGGTAAGATTTTTGGACAATGAAAACATTAATGACCTTAAAGCATTGCTCTCTAAAATTAAAGGGGAAAAATTATATTTAGATGTTTGGGCGACTTGGTGTGGGCCATGTAAAAAGGAATTTGAACATAATGAGGCTCTAAACCAACTATTGGAGAAATATAACTACAAAAAGTTATACGTGTCATTAGATAGGAAAGAGGATAAGCAACGTTGGTTGGATATGATTAAATATTATAACCTTTTAGGCTATCACCATTTAGCAAGTCAAGAATTCTTTGCTCACTTTGCGAATAACTTTTCACCTTATGTGGGATCTGTAGCTATTCCGCAATATTTGTTAGTAGATGAAAAAGGAAATATAAAAATTATAGACGCTCCAAGTCCAAGTAAATTGGAACAACTTGAAGCAGTATTGAAGGAGGAAAGCCTATAGTTGTTTTTCAATATAAATAGGGGTGCCTAATTCAATTGATTCGGGATGTTCGAAAAAAATGGGTTTTCCATCCAAATCTACTTCAATCAAATAATAATCCCCTTTAAAATAGGCTTGTTTGACGGTTGCTTTAAGGTTGGAATTTGGAACCACTTTTAATTGATGAGCGTAAACAATGTTTCCTTCAATGATATTGAATTCTCCAAAAAAGGACGCTATTAAAGGTGTCTGTGGGTTGTTGAACAAATTTTCCGGGGAATCATTGCCTACAATTTGATGCTTGTCCAAAACAATCATTCTGTCCGAAAATCCTAAAACATCCTCACTGTCATGGGTGGCAACAATGCACGTTATTTTATGTTGTTTTAGGTATTGAAACACATTTCGGCGTAAGGATTGTTTTTTAAAATTGTCAATGTGGCTAAAGGGCTCATCTAGTAACATGATTTCGGGTTGTTTTGCCAAGGCCCTGGCTAATGCTACACGCTGCTTTTGCCCTCCGCTTAAGGTCTTTACTTTGGTTTTGGCAAAGTTGGTCAATTCTACAACCTCCAAGAGTTCAGCAACTCTTTTTTGCTTCTCTTCAGGATAAAAGTTGGATAAGAATTTTCCAATATTCTCTTCCACGGAAGTGAAAGGCATCAAATCAAATTCTTGGGCCACATATTTCATAAAATCGTAGCCAATGACCAAATTGAATTTTGGCCCCAAAATCTGTATGTTTTTCCAAAAAATTTCGCCTTGATCCAAATCGTGTTCACCGTAGAGCAATTTTAGAAGGGTGCTTTTACCTGAGCCACTTTCCCCAATTATGGAAAGGTGTTCGCCAACACCAACTTCAAAGTTAACATCTTTTAGAACCGAGTTGTCTTTATAGTGAAATGATAAGTTTTTTACCTGAAGCATGCTGCAAAAATAGCATAAAAAAACGCTCAGTTTACTGAGCGTTTAAGTTATGTTCCCGAGTGGTTATTGTTTGATAAACTTCTGGGTTTTTATGAAGTTGTTATTGACAAGTCGTAAAATATAGTTTCCTTCTGCCAAAGTAGACACATCAATTGAGTTGTTTATTAGTTTTGCATTTAAAACCCGTTTTCCTTGGAGGTCAAAAACCGTATAGACGGTATTTTCCAATTCCAAGGCAGAACTTAAATATAACATGTCTTTGGTCGGGTTAGGGTAAATGATCAAATTGTCCACTATTGAATTTTCAAGACTTAGAGTTTGGTTTTCTTCTATAATTATTAATTCGTTTATAGATGGGTTTAGAATTTCGTCAATATTTCCAGATGGCCAGTAAACTCTAAGGTAAGCTATGGTTGTGTCTGAGCCAATTCCAAAATGGGTGTTAAGGGAGTGCATATATTTAAAGCCTTCTCCACTTCTTACATCTCTAATTTGAGTGCCGGAAGCTGTACTTATTTCAACTCTAGCTCCAATGCCATTGCGGTTGCTCATGTCTTCACTTTCATGAATTTTGCCTACAGTCGCTATTTTAATCCAATTATTGCTATTGGTATTGTTGAAATATACTTTATTAAGATAAAAGAAGTCTAAAAAGCCATCATTGTTTAAATCTCCAATCCCACCAGCCCCTGGGACATTTAAGTCATGAACAAGTCTAAAGGTCATGTCTCCATTTCCAAATAGAATATCGCCATTGGTATAAATGTCAAGATTTCCATCATTGTCAAAATCTCCTGGAATATTCTCGCGTCCAAAATTGGCATGAGTATCTGCAATATTCACAGACACATCTGTAAAAGTGCCATCTCCATTATTCATCATTAGTTTATGGTTGTTAACTGATAAAGGGTCGTTATTGTTTTCATAAGAGCCTACATAAACATCCATGTCGCCATCATTATCAAAGTCTCCCCAGGCTGAAGACCATGTTTGGACAACATCGGCAAGTCCTGAAGCCTCGCCAACTTCCGTATAAGTGCCATCTCCATTGTTTTGGTATAATTGATTAGTGCGTCGGGCATCAGAACCTCCACATTTGGCCATAAACATGTCCATATCGTAGTCATTATCATAGTCTATCCAAACAGATCCGTAGTTGCCGCCGGTAGCATAATCACCAAGACCGTTGGTGTTATCATAAATTAAATTATTATTTCCATCATTAATATAGGAAACGCTTGGTGCCAAATCATGACACATAAAGGCATCTAAATGTCCATCGTTATTAATATCGATAAAATTGCCTCTTTGAGAAAAAACATATTCAGTTCCTGAAACTTGGTTAAAAGATGTCCCATCATCATTGGCTTGCATAAATGTGACTCCATTAGATGAACCATACATAAGATCGTTAAACCCATTTGCATCGAAATCACCAGCAGTTAAACTCCATGATGGAGGATAGTCTGGTTCCTCTGTTAAGATGGTTACATTATTAAAACCTCCTTCAGGCAGTTGGTAATTTATATTTATTAAATAGTTGTCAGGTTGGTTGTTGACGGAAACAGTGTCATCCAAAAAATCACCATTCATGTCTACCACTGCATAATCTGTTCCAGTAGCAGTTTCGAACTGGTCACTAAAATCTATAGTACATTCCGTGATTGTAAATTCAAATGGGCTATCATCCCATTTATTGTCCCAAACAATATAATATGATGTACCACTTTGTGCATCGAAGGTTACTACTGATAAATTACTTTCATTAATTGACATTCCATGATCATCGTTTCCGGCGATACAGGTTAAAGAATTACAATCTCCAGAGAAAATATGAAGGCGTGTATTTAAATCATTATTAGCATTTAATTTAGAGCTTACGGATACTGTGTAGTCTTCTTCTGGGATGTATTTTATCCATTCGGCTGCAGTTGCATCCTCTGCATCTGGTATGCAGTAATTTGAAGGAGCTTCTCCATTTATCGCGTCGATAGTATAGGTTCCTTCAGTTGCAGAAGGTTGGTTTGAGGCATCCTCACAAGAATCGTAGCTTTGGGCACTTATAGCCATTGAGGCTAGTAAGGAGGTGTACAGGAGTAATTGTTTTTTCATAATTAAATGGATTAATTATTATTCACAGTTTATATTTAGAGAATTGACCCAGGTTTCTAGCAGTTCAACTCCTTCTTCATGTTTTAAGGTTCTTCCTAGCATTGGCATTCTAAGGGATTCTTCTGTTGTATTGAGTCTAGTTAGTAATATCGAATTATCAGCATGACCTGGACTGATAATGTCGGAAGGCATTGAGTCGAATGAGTCTTGAGCTACCATACATAACCCCAAATTCGTTAGGTCATCTGTTTTATTAAATGCAAAGCGAAGAGCTCGGTAATTGCAATGACCCAAATCGGAATGGCAGTGTGCACAGTTGATATCTAAATATGAACGCACTCTGGTTTCCAAATCCTTTGAGTCGTCATCCCAAGAAACCATATGGTCAATAGTGTCTGGGAAATCAGGACTTAAATAACCAAACTCAACCCATTTTTCAAGCTGGTTCATCGTACTGCCATCTTGGTAAGTATAACTTTTATCTAGGTTTTGTGGTTTTACTCCTATAGGATAGGGCGTGTCATTTTCCGATTTATGGCATGTATGACATTCTGGATTAGCTGGTATCCGATAATTGATGTTTTTTTGCACACCATTTTCTTTAAATTGGAAAGATTTAAAGCTTCCTGTAAGATCGAAAGTTGCTTCTGTTTGCGACTCATTCCAAACATAATTGGCAAAAATCCAACCTTCTTCTTTCTTAATTTGAAGTCTAGTTTCTATTAGTTTTTTAGAGCTTTCAGGAAGAACTTCGTCATAGTAGAAGTTTTTGATTAGAATGGTGCCTAATGGAAATTCAATAATGGAGTAGTCATCGATATAATGAGCTTGAGAATCCTTGGGCATCCAAACAAAGCGCTTTTTATGGGCGTAGTCCGAAAATAGTGGCGCAATAACATCGTAAGGCAACACTCCATAAACAGGATTTAAATCAGCGATGTTTCCTTCGAAAAAATTGTATTCGGAAAGTGTGGGATAAGGAACGTTTTCAATGTCGAAAACTACGGGAGAGATTTCTTCTGGCTCGACGATGGGAATATACTGGTCATCGTCCTTGGCGCAAGAAAAAAATACCAAGACCACCCAAAAAAAGCCAAATACCCTTACATAGTTTTTTAACATTCGCAGTAAAATTTGGACAACTAATATAATTGTTTGTGCAGAGCAAAAGCAATTAATTAGTTGAATTACATGTTTTTACTGTTTATTTGAATGTTGTTTTAAGGTTTTAACTTTTGCTAATTTAAGGTGGTTTTGGTTATGATATTTTTATTAAATCAAATTGTTTTCCAACAAATATTCAGCGATTTGAATAGTGTTAGTCGCAGCTCCTTTACGTAAATTGTCGGCAACAATCCACATGTTCAGAGTATTTGGTAGGGATTCATCTCTTCGTATTCTTCCTACAAATACCTCGTCTTTATCATGTGCATAAATTGGCATTGGGTAGGTGTTTGTAGCTGTGTCATCTTGAACAATCACTCCTGGAGTTTCACTTAAAATAGTTCGGATATCTGCTAATTCAAAATCATTTTCAAATTCCACATTTACAGATTCACTGTGTCCTCCAGCTGTTGGAATTCTAACCGCTGTTGCGGATACTGCAAATGAATAATCACCCAAAATTTTCTGAGGCTCTTTGGCCAATTTCATTTCTTCTTTAGTGTAACCATTGTCTTGGAACACATCACAGTGAGGCAATGCATTGCGTCCAATTGGGTAAGGGTAGGCCATTTCGCCTTCTACACCAGCAATTTCATTTTCTAATTGTCTTACTGCCTTAACACCAGTTCCGGAAACTGATTGGTAAGTAGAAACGATCACACGTTTCATTTTATATTTTTTATGAAGTGGTGCCAAAGCCATTACCAACTGAATCGTAGAGCAGTTTGGGTTGGCGATAATTTTATCTTCTTTTGTTAATTCGTTGGCGTTGATTTCAGGAACTACCAATTTTTTAGTTGGGTCCATTCTCCAAGCTGACGAGTTGTCTACTACTGTGGTGCCTACTTCTGCAAATTTAGGTGCCCATTCCAAAGAGGTGTCTCCTCCGGCAGAAAACAAGGCCACATCGGGCTTCATGTTTACGGCATCTGCCAAACCTACTACTGTATATTCCTTGTCCTTAAATGTAATTGACTTTCCAACAGAACGCTCTGAGGCTACTGGGATTAATTCTGTTAATGGGAAATTGCGTTCTGCAAGAACTCTAAGCATAACTTCTCCAACCATTCCGGTTGCTCCTACTACTGCTACTTTCATGTTACATTTTGTATTTAAAGGGTTTTTGAATTGTTTTGAGCAAAGCTAAGTATTAATTGAGTATTTAGGGTGCAAAAAAAGCCTCAGTGTCTTTAAAACCAAGGCTTTTTTACAACAAATAACAAAAAGTTAATTATTTAACAATTTTATTTTTTGAGCAAATCCCGAATTTCTGCCAATAATTCTTCTTGGGTTGGTCCTGAAGGTGCAGCGGGAGCAGGCTCTTCTTTTTTCTTCATTGCATTGATGCCCTTTATAAGCATAAACATCACGAAAGCCACAATGATAAAGTCAATAACATTAGTCAAAAACTCTCCGTAAAGTAAGGCAACTTCTCCTGTAATTTCACCTGCGTCATTGGCAGTGCCTTCGGTAATGACATACTTGAGGTCCTTGAAATCTGATTTGAAAATTAAGCCGATTAAAGGAGATACAATGCCTCCTGTAAAAGAGGCCACTACCTTACTAAAGGCAGCTCCCATTACGAAGGCCACGGCAATGTCTACCAAGTTGCCCTTCATGGCAAATTCCTTGAATTCTTTTAGCATAAGATGTGTGTTAATTAGGTTATTAGAACACTAAAATACCAAAAAAACAATCAGCTCAAAATCAATTAAAAAGATTATTCTAGAATGACCCTTTTAACCCTTTGAGAGATGGCTGTTAGGATTTCATAGGAAATGGTATTGGCACCTTGTGCAAACTCTGAAGCCGTTGGTTGCTTGCCAAAAACAATGACTTCATCTCCTTCTTTGCAGTCAATATCGGTGATGTTTACCATAATCATATCCATACATACATTCCCAATAATAGGAGCGCGTTGACCGTTGATAGTTACGGCGCCTTTGCCTTGTCCATATTGCCTACCAATACCATCGGCATGACCAATAGGGATGGTGGCAGTTTTCTGAAATTTATCGGCTTTAAAGGCGCGGTTGTAGCCCACGGTTTCCCCTTTCTTGATATGGTGAATTTGTGAAATAACCGATTTAAGCGTCCCGATAGGTTGGAAGTTTTGGTTCTCTTCTTCCGAATTTCCAAAGCCATACAGTCCAATGCCACTGCGTACCATATCAAAATGGGCGTCTGGATAATTTAAGATCCCAGAGGTATTGCACATATGCAACATAGGTTTATAACCAAGGGTTTCGGTAAAGTCTTTGGCAATGGCTTTAAAAGTTTCAATTTGGTTCAGAGTGAATTCCTTTTCATCTAAGTCTTCACTAGCGGCCATATGAGAAAATATAGATCTCACGCTTACAGCTCTAGTATGATTCAAAATGGAAGCGATCCCTTTTACATCATATTCTGAAAAGCCCAATCTGTTCAGGCCAGTGTTGAATTTCAAATGCACTGGGTAATTAACTTGGTGCTCTGTTTCTGCGACAGCAATAAATTCATTCAATACTTTGGAATTGTATAAACTTGGCTCCAAGCAACGCTCAATAAGCAGCTTAAAATGCGCAGGCTGTGGGTGCAATACTAAGATGCGTTTGGTAATTCCGGCATCTCGAAGAGCAATCCCCTCACTGGTGTAGGCCACTGCAAAATAGTCTACATCAAGTTCCTGTAAATACTTTGCAATTACATTGGCATCATGCCCATAGGAATAGGCTTTAACCACAGCCAAAAATTTAGTGTCAGGTTGGAGTTTAGACTTAAGGTAATTGTAATTGTGCTTGAGAGCTTTTAAGTCTATTTCAAGGGTAGTTTCCTGGGCTTTGGGCATTACTGTTCTTCTTTGTTTTTTGGTGAAAGATCTTCGGCATCGGTCACGTCCATGTGCTTCACTTTGTCCCTTAGCATGCATTTGTAAAATGCCGCTCTGCTCAAGGGTTCGTATTCATCTACTTCCCCCAACAAAACGAGTGCATCACTTTGGGTTTTTCGGTGGCTGTACTGGGCCAAGTTTCCTGTTTTGGTGCAAATGGCATGTACCTTAGTAACATACTCTGCAGTAGCCATTAAGTTGGGCATGGGGCCAAAGGGATTGCCTTTATAGTCCATATCCAATCCAGCGACAATCACCCGAACCCCTTTATTGGCCAAGTCGTTGCAAATCCTTACAATTTCATCGTCAAAAAACTGGGCTTCGTCAATACCAACCACGTCGCAACCATCGGCCAAAATAGGAATGTTGGCAGCTGCCGGCACGGGTGTAGAACGAATTTCATTGGCATCGTGGGACACCACCTTTTCGTCATCGTACCGCATGTCGATGGCAGGCTTAAAGATTTCAACTTTCTGTTTTGCAAATTGGGCACGTTTCAAACGGCGTATCAATTCCTCTGTTTTACCAGAGAACATCGAGCCACATATCACTTCAATCCAGCCAAATTGTTCTTTGGGGTTTACTGTATTTTCAAGAAACATTTTGTAATTTTAACGCTAAAACTAGGCTAACTTTCGTTTTGTATAAAGGTGGCGTAAATTTATCAAAAAAACAAAAGCACACATTAGATTAAATTTTTAAAGTTATGAAGAAGAAGTTGGAATCCGAATTGATGAGCATTGCCCACAGAATCCTAAAACTGAAAGGGAGGGATGATGTGGAAAAAATGCACACCGAGGTAGGAGCGCTTTATGAGAAACTTTCCGTATTAAAATTTTTACATAGCAATTTTGAAGGGGAGATGCCCAGTATTGGAAGCGATTCTTCTTTCTTCGAAATGTTGGACAAGGCATTCAACAATACTGTTAGCGATAGTATAGAAGTAGAGGATAGGGTGTATACTGATATTGATGATACCCAACATGAGGAAATCATGGAGCCAGCCATTGAAAAAATCAAAGACATTGTGGCGCAAATGCCAGAGGAAACACATCAAATTGATGAATTGTTTGAATCGGCGGTGCCAAAAAATGAATATAGAAGCGATGTGTTTGAAGATATTACAGCCGGTTTTGAAGAGACTCCTGTGTTTGAGCCTGTAACCGAAGCCAACGCGCGCTTTGAAGCCAAAAAGTCGCTTAATGACAAACTAAAGCGTGGCGGTATCGCCATAGGTCTTAATGATAAAATAGCCTTTATCAAACATCTATTTGATGGTAGGAATGAAGACTACGATCGTGTCCTGTCACAAATCAATACTTCAGAATCTTTTGAAGAGGCTAGCAACCTCATCCAAAACATCGTAAAACCCGATTACAACCAATGGCAAGGTAAAGAGCCCTACGAAGAACGCTTTATGGAAATCATAGAGAGTAAGTTTGGGTAAGTATTCAATTCCATTTTCCTTTTGAGTGATAGACATTTTTTAGGCATTGAAATCTTTTTTCATTGCCTAATTATTTTATTTAGTGGAGTGCATGAATGGAAAAGATTGTACTTTTGAACCCTAATCCGCCTAAAATGAGTAAGCTTTTCATAGTTCCCACGCCTATTGGTAATCTTAAGGACATGACGTTTAGGGCCATTGAGGTTTTAAAGGAGGTCGACTTAATCCTAGCCGAAGACACTCGTACTTCAGGGAAGTTGCTGAAGCATTTCGAGATTGCCACACACTTACAATCGCACCATATGCACAACGAGCATAAAACGGTAGAAGGCTTGGTTCAAAGGTTAAAAGGAGGTATGACCATTGCCTTGATTAGCGATGCAGGGACACCGGCCATTTCAGATCCCGGGTTTTTATTGACTAGGGCTTGTATTGAAAACGGTATCGATGTAGAATGCCTGCCAGGAGCAACGGCTTTTGTACCTGCTTTGGTAAATTCAGGTTTGCCTAACGACAAGTTTGTGTTTGAAGGCTTTTTGCCCGTGAAAAAGGGACGTCAAACTAGGCTTACCTTCTTGGCCGAAGAATCCCGAACCATGATTTTTTACGAGAGTCCACATAAGCTATTGAAGACCTTGGCCAATTTCTGCGAATACTTTGGTGCCGACCGTCCCGTGTCCATATCCAGAGAGCTTACCAAGCTGTACGAAGAAACCGTGAGGGGAACTGCTCAAGAGGTTTTAGACCACTACACCCAAAAGCCACCCAAAGGGGAAATTGTGATTATAGTAGGCGGAAAGAAATAGGCCCTAAAACAACATAAAATAAACATAGAGACACATGACGATTGACGCATTCAAACAAAAATTACAAAGCACACCAACACAGATAGAGTTTGCAGAAACCATGGCAGTGGTAGAAGCCAATTATAATTTTACGCCTACGGCTTTTACTAACGGTAACCTTCATAACAAGGCGGGAGAAAACTCGGGCTCCTGCAAATTGTTGGCCTTTGCCCAATTGCAAGGCTTTAGCCAAGAAGACACTTTGGCCTGCTTCGGGAAGTTCTATTTTGATGAGGTATTGAACGACCCAAACGGTACGGGGCACCAAAACATTAGGAACTTTATGGTTACAGGCTTTGAAGGTCTTCGCTTTGAAGGTGCGCCATTGCAGGAAAAATAGTTCCGGGCAAGTAGCGGGTTGTTGGCTTTACCTCTAAACTCTTGAAGAGAGTGTCAAAACCCGTCATTTCCAGTGGCATTTCGCAGAAATGCTGTATCGAGGAAAAGGGGTTTAAAAGGCTTTTAGGTTTCGATACCGTTGTTCTCATTACCATTTCGAAAACCTGGGTAACCTGACGTATGTTAAATAAACATAAAGCACCCCGTCATAACTTGATGAGGTGCTTTGTGCTTGGATACCGCGCGATATATCAGTTTTACTGAATCTCCATTTTGCAGGATGAGTTAGTGAAATTTTAGTTGAAATATCTTTTGGCATTTTCAATATAGAATTTATGGCAGCCAACAAGTGTATCACCAATTAATGCTGTGTCTTAGCCTTTGATTGTCAAATTGTGACATATTTTAGAGGGTTCTTTCATTAAGATTATCCATAAGTTATTTATAAAGCCTACCTTTAAGGAAAGGAGGTGTTTATCAATTTATGAGAACTATTGAAGCTTTACATAAAATACATGGTAAGTTTAAGGTGTAAGCTTATGGTAAAACAAGAATTGGAGAAGCTGGGCTTGCACTATACCCGTGTTTCATTGGGAATGGTGGAGATAACAGAAATTATTAGTCCCACGCTTTTAGAAACGCTTCGCATTAACTTGGCCCAATCTGGTCTTGAATTGATGGACAACCAAAGGAGCATTCTTATAGAAAGCATCAAAAATGTCATCATTGAAATGATACACTACTCAGAAGAGGTTCCAAGGGTTAACTATTCCGACTATATCGGTGAGAAGCTGGGCTATAACTATACCTATTTGGCCAATCTATTTTCGGAAGTAAAGGGTATTACCATCCAACATTTTATCATTATGCACAAGATTGAACGGGCAAAGGAACTGATTTTATATAATGAATTAAACCTTACCGAGATTGCATATAAACTGCACTACAGCAGTGTGGGGCATTTGTCTAATCAGTTCAAAAAAGTGACCGGGCATGCGCCCTCCTTTTATAAGAAGCTTGGGAAAAGAAGGAAAGTTAATTTGGAAAACCTGTGATATGTGTAAGTTTAACTGGTTGATATGTAACAGGAACCAGTCAGTTAGCGCCATCTTTGTAACAGTGCAAATAAGTACTGAGTAAATTTATAATTATGGAAACCAAGAACAACGCAGGAGAGCAAGGTGCAAGACAACTATTTACAGTAAGAGGAAATTGGGAAAAACAATCTGATGCATTAAAAGTAAAATATCCAAAGCTGAGTCCGGAAGATGTGAAATTTGAACAAGGAAAAGAATCGGAATTAATCCATCGATTGGAAACTAAATTGGGTAAAGACCAAAATGAAATTGTAGATATTTTGAAAACCAACTATGCTGCTGTGACAAAAGAAGCATAGAAGTAGGCATTTCAAGCTAAATTTCTAATTGCAATTCAATTGCAAATCTGTGCCTTTAATAGGGAAGCTTCTCTATGCTGTGATACATATAACAGAATACCTTTGAGGTATAGGGGGCATGGGTGAGCGTATAACCATCCTTGTGTGGCTATTAATCAGCTAGGAAAAGCCCAAGCAACTTGTGTGTTTGGCATTAAAAAGCAGTCTGGAAGACTGCTTTTTACTTGTTTGGAAAACAGTAATATCAGTAATTTTTTAGGAGAAATTTATAATCCATTCGGCCAAGTCTGTGAGGACTTATAAAACAAAGGTATGGGGAGCATGCATCGAAATCAAGGTATAGGGCAAAGGGTAGATGGGAGCCAAACCAGAGGACTGTATTGGTAGTAGGCTACCAAATATGGGAATATCAAGCCTACAGAATTAGTTAACCAAAAATATATCGGGAATTATGGAAAATTATGAATTTGAGAGTCTTACGCCTTTCAACATCAAAAATACTTTACAGTATGTTTCAAACACTATTGTTATAAAGCATATTTTTAATGCTTCAGCAGGCAACATCATGGCTTTGGCTCTAGATTACGGTAAAGTATATAACCCAGAAGCTATTCCTTTTTCAACCTTTATAAAGGTTATTGAGGGCAAGGCCGAAGTAGTTATAGACAATGTGTCGACCTATTGTCAAAATAGTGATTGTATGATTATTCCAGGGAATGTAAGCTATTCTATGGAGGCTAACGAAAGATTTAAAATGCTGTCCATTATTTTAAAAAGTGACAGTGATGCGCTATAGCTATAACCATGTGTAAGCCATCCAAGGGGCAATGGAGTCAAACCGCGGGTACAGAAAAGCCCATGCATTGCGTGGAAGTAATTTTAACCATAGCTCAACACCTGTTAGTTCGAGTGGCATTTCACAGAAATGCTGTATCGAGAAAAAGGGTTTTGAAAGGCCTTTAGGTTTCATTACAGGTTTTCTCATTACCATTGCGAAAAACCAGGTAACCTGACGTATGTTAGATAAACATAAAGCACCCCGTCATAACTTGATGAGGTGCTTTGTGCTTGGATACCGCGCGATGCATTCAGACAGGAGTGTTGGGTTGAATATGTTCACCTGTCCTTCGGCCTTGGTTATTTATTATAAGAACACTAAACTATGCCATTTTTGAGGTTGGAACAATTAATTAAGTAGTTCTTCCAATTTTTGCGTCAGTTCCTCCCCATATAAATCCCGAGCAATGATTTCACCATTTTCAGCAATTAAAAAGTTGTCAGGGATGGCATTGATGCCATATATCAAAGACGCTTCATTGCCATCTCCTTTTAAATCACTTACATGCAACCAGTTTAAACTGTCTTTTTCTATAGCCTTGATCCATTTTTCTTTATGTTCGTCTAAGGATACAGCAAATATTTCAAAGCCTTTTGGGTTGAACTCTTTATAGGTTTTTACAAGATTTGGGTTTTCTTCTCGGCAGGGCCCACACCATGAAGCCCAAAACTCTAAAAAAATCACTTTTCCATTGGTGTTGGATAGTTTTAATGGCTCGCCGTATTGGTTGGTCATTTCAAAATCTGCAAATTGCTCTCCTATTTTAGGATTTTTATTCAGTGCTATGTAGCGGGCAATTTTTTGGCCAAACCTAGAAGCTTTGTTTTGTTCGGAAAATGGCTCAAAAAGTTTCATTGTTCTTTCTTTTCCAAAAATGGTAATATATTGGGCAAGCATGCTTGCGCTCACAATACTGTTGGGATTACTCTTGATAAAGTCCATCTCTCTTTCCCAGGGTCCTGCATTAGGCAAGGAGTCAGCAGCTCTGTATAGACTCTGTTTTAAATTCTCAGATTCTGAACCTGTTACGGTTGCCTTTTTTAAATCAGCATTACTGGCATCATATGTCATGGCAGCATCTTCTAGCCAAAGATACCTATAGGTTGAATTGTCCTTTGTTTTTAAAATGGCCTCAATGGGAGTATAGGGTAACTTGGTTTTAAAGTTAAAAGTGTTGTTGTTAACGATTGTTGAATCTTTAAACTCTTTATTTCCCAGGTATATGGTTGTACCATTTTCTATACCGTTGGTTATGCCCTGTAGTGAGAATTCTTTTTTAGGGGTTTCTTTACAGGAATAACTAAGCAATACTGTTGCGCCAAGAACTATTTGTACGATTGATTTGTTTGTTTTTTGGGCTAAAGGGTTGTGTTTAAATGTCATAAATGGTTGGTTTGGGGTTTAGGTTAAGGTATTTAATATAAAAATCATTGTAAGATACTTCTTAGTAATGTGATTTCAAATAGAAGGGGTAGCATAATTAATGCATTTGGTAATTTGGGGTATGAAGTTTTGGTTTTCAATCAGCCTGTTCACATCCCCCTTAGTCCCCCTTCAAAGGGGGAATGTACTTGGGTTTTGATAAGGTAGTCTTTTTATAATTGTCCCCTTGAGGGGACTATAGGGGTGTTCTGTCCAGTACCTTACGCTACCGCACGAGATCCAAGATTCAGAAAAGCTAATGCATCATGTATTTTATTTCCTAATTATAGACATTTCAACCAAAGTGTCCCCATTAGATATAAAGGCTTCATAGCAAGGAAATGAGGTGTCGTCAAATAACTGTACTCGAATGGCATTGACCGTCACATAATATTCATGGATTTTTGATAAGGTAGCACCGTTCCAATCATATTCTGTGGTGCTTCTAAGAATTGGATTCACATCACTATTCCTTGTTTCAGATGTTGAACTTAGTTGTCCGTTGGTATAGTGAAAAGTTTTAAAGAGTGGTCCATTTTCTGTGGTATACTGTTTGCTAATAACCTTGCCATTATCTAATTTATAGAACGTTGTATCTGCATGTTTGTATTGGCCTTGCCTAATTTTATAGATGTTATTTTCAGTTGCTTCCCATTGGTATCGATATTCCATTGTATAATCTGTAAATTCAGTTTCTTCCATTAGCAATCCTAAAGAATCATACAAATATTCGTTATAGCAGCACATAATGCTTTTAAGGTGTCTGTTAATTTGAAATGGAGATACTCTGGTGTATATGCCAGAAGTGTCACCTTTAACTAATCCATCATTCATTTCTCCTTTTGAAACAACATACAGTACAGTATCAATGTTTTTTTGCATCATGAGATAAGGGATGTCGTCGTAAAAATCAACTTGAATCAGTTTTGTAATGGTGTTCAATGGCGGTGCCTTAACTTCTGTTTCGCGTTTGCAACCAACCAATAAAAGGGTTACAATAGAAGCTGATAAAATAGTTTTAAACATTATATGGGTTTAGAATGGTTCATTTAATTCTGGGATATGCCGTTTAATATTCTCGAATATAACCATTATTCCAACATATCAATTCTATCATATCTCTCACTCTTAAAATACCCCTTCTAGGGGCTTTCTAGGGGTTTTGTTCGAGGATTCTTCGTGTTTTCCTCGTAAAACGGGGCTTTTACCGAACAATCCTCGAAGGAAACACGAAGGAAAAGCGAAGGAAGGGATATGAAGGGATGGGGTAATTGTTAAGAAATTAGTGCGGAGGTTTGGGGTTTTTGTGAGGAGGGAGTGGTGCTTGTTTGGCTGTTGGTGTTTGTTCATTTTGGCTACGCCGAATCTTCGATTTCTTTGCTCGTCCAAATGCTGCGCATTCATGAACACCTATTTTTATTAAGTAATAATTATGTGTGAGTAAAGAAAACGAACCAAAGGAAAAGACGCCCTGTCGGTAGGCATTTTTGTGCTTCTTTCAGAATCCCAAAACCGTTCACAAATTCCTAAACTTGGTCCAAGGCTTCCCAAGTTTTTAACGGAATTTGCTCTCTATGCTTACGACAGGTACTTCCGGCCGTGCCGGAATGTGGTTTGAATTTTGGAAAGAAGATGGGTGATGATGTTTTAAGGTTTCCTATTGATAAAAACCTCATTCCGCCATGGGCGGAACGTGGAGGTCTGCAGAAATAGGGAGCGTAGAAGCGGAAGTGCAACGCGCAGCGTTTAGCATGTAGCTTCGGGAGCGAACGGTAACTGCCAGCGGCAGTTAAATTCCTCAGACCGTCTTGATTTTTTGGCTTGGTTTATACTGAGCCTGGCGAAGTATTGCATCAAGGCAAATGCGTAGCATTCATGAATACTTTAAAATAGAGTGAATGAATAAAATGAACGTAGAGTCCATATTTTAAATGAAATGGATATAAGAACTATTACTAAGGAATCTTTCTTTTACTCCAAAGCGAACAACCTACTAACTACGTCAATAAACGCTTCGTTCCACAAGCTGTTATCATGCCGCCCTCAAATTCTTGTATTTCGGCAAATGCCTTGACTGCGGCATATTTTGCCTCAATAAATTCGGCATCCTCTTTAAGGAAAAAGGGTTCCTCGCTTCCGTAGCGTAAATACAAATTGGGGTATTGTATGTTGCTGTTCCAAGTATTGCTTTGGATGTCGCCTCCAAAAGTTGAAAAACATAGATAGGTTCCAATGATGTTTGGATGCGAGTTCAAGAGACTGACTCCAAATCCAGCTCCATTGGACACACCGTAGAAGTACCGATTATCTTTTTTGGGTTTTTGATGGTATTTGATTTCTATTTCCGGAATGAACTCTTCAACAAAATAGGCTTTATGGTTTTTAAATCTGTGGACCAATAAGGAATCTTCTTCTCTCGAAGGGTGTCTGTCTATGTATTCAAAATTTCGGTAGGTGAGCAGTACTTTTTTGCCATCGCCAGTGGTTGTGCTTGTGCTGTCTGCAATTTTACTGTTAGAAAAGCTGGCAACAAAAATTAGGGGTTTTATAATCTGGTGCTCAATTAACGAATCTAATAAGTGCTTCTTTTGCGTTAAGTGGCTATTGCCATCAGTAGCATACATAATGGGGTATTGCTTGCTTGGGTTAAATCCCTTGGGCAAATACACAATATGCTTCCTATATTCGGAAAGGTTTTTGCTGTAAATGGAATCTGTGAAAAATTCAGATGTTGCATTTCCTTTATCAAGTTTTGAATTACAGGAAAGGGTTGATAAGAAGATGCATCCAATAACGAATACTAAGGTTTTCATGTTCATTGCAATAGTTTGGAACAATTGTTTTAGGGTTTGTGGCTTCAGGCTTGGATTGGCTTGATAAACCTCAATCCCCAATCCCCACTAGGAAATACCAACCCCTAAACATGTTTTCCTTTATTCCATCCATGTTTCCCTAAATACTGTGTCCCACTTTCAACAGCACCTTCTTCAATAGAAGTGCCCATGCTGTCATTCCAACGGTTCAGGTAACCAAACAGGGAAATCACACCTAGCATTTCCACAATCTCGCCTTCGTCCCAATATTGATTCAGGCGTTGTTCGATGGAGGCATCCACGGCGTTGGGTACTTGACTGGCGGCAAGACTAAAGTCCAGTGCGGCACGTTCGGCCTCGCTAAAGGCTGGGTGGGTGCGGTAGTCCCAAATATTGTCCAATTGCTCTTGGTGTGCCCCGTAGCGTTCGGCCGCCCTAATGGCATGGGCTTGGCAATACCTGCAACCTGTGGCATTGCTGCTTACCCAGGCAATCATGCGCTTGAGGGCAGAAGTCACCCGTCCTTCGTTAGCCATCACCGCTTTGTTGAGGTTGATAAAGGCCTTGGAAATGGCTGGACGCCGCTGCATGGTAAGCACCGAGTTGGGACAAAATCCCAAGGTTTCGTTAAAGAATTTGGCTAGTTCCTTGGTTTCCTGATCATAATCTGGCGATAATGGTGTGACAAGTGGCATAATTGTTCCGTTTTAGGGTTTTAAGTAGTATTTTTGAACTAACAAGTAACGAAAAAATCACAAACGATGACACATAAAGTTGTAACGCACTGGAAAGGGAACTCTCAATTTGAATCGGATAACCCAAGCGGCAAGACCCTGTTTATGGACACTTCAGAAGAACACGGGGGGCACAATTCGGGATTAAGACCTAAGGCCATGATGTTGTCGTCTTTGGCGGGATGTTCCGGTTTGGATGTGGTATCCATCTTGGACAAAATGAAGGTGCAGGTATCCGATTTCAGAATAGATACTTTTGGCGAACTTACAGAAGAGCACCCAAAAATCTACCATACGGTCAATGTGGAATACCATTTTTACGGCGAAAACCTTAATGAGGACAAAATAAAAAAGGCGGTAGATTTATCTGTCGAAAAATATTGTGGCGTTATGGAAATGTTTAGGAAATTTGCAACTGTAAATACCGCTATTCATTATCACAACAAATAACATGCGTTGGACGCTTAAGCCCAAACCACCAAAGGAACAGATTACGGCCCTAAAGGAGGCCCTTCAAGTAGATGATATTGTGGCAACCTTGTTGCTGCAACGTAATATTGAAAGCTTTGAAGAAGCCAAGGATTTCTTTAGACCTTCTTTGGAACATCTGCACGATCCCTATCTGATGAAGGATATGGACAAGGCGGTGGCTAGGGTTGAGCTGGCACTTTCACAAGGCGAAAATATTCTGGTGTATGGCGATTATGACGTAGACGGAACTACCTCTGTGGCCCTGATGTCGTCCTACCTAAAAACCAGAACCGATAGAGTGGCTACCTATATTCCGGACCGTTACGATGAAGGGTATGGGGTGTCCTACAAGGGCATTGACTTTGCCGATGATAATGACTTCTCACTTATTGTGGCATTGGACTGTGGTATCAAGGCTATTGACAAGGTAGCCTATGCCAAGGACAAAGGCATCGATTTTGTTATCTGCGACCACCATAGACCGGGGAGCGAAGTTCCCCAAGCGGTGGCTGTGTTGGACCCCAAGCAGGAAGACTGCCCGTATCCTTATAAGGAATTGTGTGGTTGTGGGGTAGGCTTTAAGTTGATTCAGGCCTTATCGGCCAATGATGGCAAAACTATAGATGACCTTACGGAATATCTGGATTTGGTGGCAACGGCCATTGGGGCGGATATTGTTCCCATTACTGGAGAAAACCGAGTGCTGGCCTATTTTGGCATGCAGGTCATCAATGCGCAACCAAGACCGGGCTTTCAGGCCATCATCAACCAAGTAAAGAAAAGCAACCTGAGTATTACGGATGTGGTGTTTATTATTGCCCCACGTATCAATGCGGCAGGACGTATGAAACACGGGAATCATGCGGTGACGCTTCTCACCGAAACAAACCCTGCCCTTGCGGAACAATATGCCAGCGAAATTGAAACCTTCAACAGCGATCGACGTGAAGCGGACCAACAAATTACGGTGGAAGCTTTGGAGCAGATTGTGCAGTTACAGGAGCAGGAACGCTATACTTCGGTAGTATACCAAGAGCATTGGCACAAAGGTGTGATAGGTATTGTGGCCTCCCGTTTGATAGAAACCTATTACCGCCCTACGCTGGTATTTACCAAAAGCGGGGATAAGTTGGCAGCTTCGGCACGTTCTGTAAGTGGCTTTGATGTATACAATGCCTTAGAGGCCTGTAGCGATCATATAGAGCAGTTTGGAGGGCATAAATATGCGGCAGGACTAACCTTGAAGGAAGAAAATTATGAGGCCTTTAAGCAGGCTTTTGAACATGTGGTGTCGCAAACCATAGACAAGACCCTGTTAACGCCTGAGATAAAAATTGATACCAAGATTGAATTGCACGAAGTGAATGCCAAACTATGGCGTATCATGAAGCAGTTCGCACCTTTTGGACCGGGCAATATGTCCCCCATTTTCATGACCGAAGACCTTGTAGATACCGGCTACGGAAAATGTGTGGGCGAAGACGATAAGCATTTGCGTGTTGTGGTGGGCCAACCGCATAATCCCCAGGCTAATGGCAATACCCTTGTGGGCATTGGCTTTGGTCTTGGTGATAAGTTTCCTTTAATTCAGGATAAGCAAGCTTTTAAGGCCGTGTATTCCATAGACGAAAACCATTGGAATGGTACAGTGTCCTTGCAAATGAAGTTACGGGATATTAAGTGATTACCTTAGAGATATTGAAGACCACTTTGATTAGGTTGCTTAGTTTATCGAAATTGCATTGAGAAAAGGATATCGAAACTAAAATACCTTTTGGAAGTCGTATTCTCGATATAATATTTTTGTAGAATGTCACTCGAATTCACGACTTTTGAAAGTAGATATTATTGCAGAAGATTCATTCAATAAATTGTATTAAAGTAGTGTAGTACTACAGCATCAAAATCTAACTTATGGCAAAAAACGACCCTTATGCGGCCTTGAGATATAAAGAGTTCAACACTTTTTTAATAGTTCGTTTTGCATTGGTGTTTGCCTGGTCTATGCAGTTTATCGTGATAGAGTGGCAGGTATACAGTATCACAAAAGACCCGTTGTCTTTGGGGATTATTGGCTTGATGGAGATCATTCCGGCACTATCTATGGCACTGTTTGCAGGGCATATTACAGACCAAAGGGAAAAACGGAACCTGTTGGCCCTGTGTATCGCAGCTTTTTCTTTGATTAGTTTAGGGTTATTCCTTTTGACTTGGGATGTGGTAGTCGCTGATTGGGAGACACGAACCATCTTGTATGGGATTTATGCTCTAGTGTTTTTCGGTGGGATTGTAAGATCCTTTTTCGGGCCAACTATCTTTTCGTTGGTAGCCTTGATCGTCCCCAAAAAGATTTACCCCAATGCCGCGACTTGGAGTAGCTCTACTTGGCAAATGGCCAGTGTCTTGGGGCCTGCAACGGCGGGAATTCTTATCAGTATCATAGGCGTGCATTGGACTTTGTGTTTTGTGTTTGGATTGGCGATGTTGGCTTTGATAGTATTATTTCAAATTAAAAAGAAACCTGTATTGAACCCTAAAATTGGGGAACCTGTGTTGCAGAGTTTGAAGGAAGGTGTACGCTTTGTATTTAAAACCAAGGCTATTTTAGGAGCTTTGACGTTGGATATGGTAGCTGTATTGTTTGGGGGAGCGATTGCCCTATTACCGGTATTTGCCCAAGATATTCTAAAGGTAGGTAGTGAAGGGTTTGGAGTGCTAAGAGCTGCTCCTGCCGTAGGGGCCTTTTTAACGATGTTGACCACGGCCTATATTCCTATCAGTAGAAAAGCCGGGATGAAGCTATTGGGGGCAGTATTTGGCTTTGGAATATGCATCATAGTATTTGGGTTGTCATCCATCTTTTGGGTCTCGGTAGTGGCGCTGTTCTTTAGTGGTGTGACCGATGGGGTATCCATGGTGATTAGACAAACCATTCTTCAAATCAAGACACCAGACAATATGCGTGGACGGGTGTCGTCGGTAAACTCCATGTTCGTAGGATCTTCCAACGAGTTAGGTGCTTTTGAAAGTGGATTGACCGCCAAATTGATGGGAACTGTTACCGCTGTAGTGTTTGGTGGTACGATGACCTTGATCACCGTAATTACTACGGGATTAGTATCGCCTACGTTTAGAAAATTGGATCTTACCAAAGATTTGGAAGAACACCAGAAGGAAGAGCACTAATAGGCTTTTAAGTGCATTTCCTTGCCATCAAATACGGCATAGGTATAATAGTTGATCCAATCACCTAGGTTGATGTACTTAGCGTTGTTGCCTAAGTCTATTTCCATTGGTAAATGACGGTGTCCAAACACGAAATAGTCTCGATGTTTGTCTTCCAATTTTCGTTTGGAATATTGTACCAGCCATTCTTTCTCTTCTCCTAAAAAGGCAGCATCCTCATCCCCTGAGATGAGTTTGTTTTTCACAGAAAGGTATTGGGCCAGTTTTACGCCTAAATCTGGGTGCAACCAACGGAACAGCCACTTGCTAAAAGGATTGGTGAACACCTTTTTCATGCGCTTGTAACCCTTGTCCCCCGGGCCAAGACCATCGCCATGACCTATGAAAAACGTGGTATCGTTGAAGGTGAACTCTTGGGGTTCGTGGTATACCGGGATGTTGAGTTCTTCTTCAAAATAACCATCCATCCAAAGGTCGTGGTTGCCTACAAAGAAGTAAATAGGAATCCCAGAATCACTGATTTCGGCCAATTTGCCCAAAGTTCTTGTGAAACCCTTTGGCACTACGGTTTTATATTCAAACCAAAAGTCGAAAAGATCACCAATTAAAAAGATGGCGGCAGCATCCTGCTTGATTTCGTCTAACCAGGCGACAAACTTTTGTTCTCTTGGGCGTGAGGCTTCTTGTGTAGGGGCTCCCAAATGGTTGTCGGAAGCAAAGTATATGTGTTTTCCTTGGGGGATGTTCATCGTTTGTAAAAAATATAGTCGGTTACAGGAGGTGTGATTCCGTACTTTCTAAGATCGGAAATCAACTGCCCCTTGTGGTGGGTATGGTGGTTGGAAATATGGAACAAAATGTCCTGTACCGAATTCTCATAGGGTTCTCCTTTGGAGTTGAGGTAGACGATCGGTTCTCCAAACTCATAAGTATCAATTATTTTAAGGGTGGTCCTATAATTAATGGTATCTATGATTTTAAAGTTCTCCAAAGGGTGTAATTGGTTTACCTCGAAAGGGGTGGTTTCCAAAATACGTGAATTCCATATTTGGTGGGCATTTAAACAATGCGAAAACATGGCAGGGGTACGCTCTGAAACCTGTTGGTGATACTTTAAGAATACCTCTATCAACGTTTGGTTCATATGATGATGGTACTCAAAAATGTCTTTAAAGAAATCCTCCATGTATGTTGGTGTTGTTTACTAAAGTTGGTGCTGTTAGTTATTGTCGCTCGCAAACCATTCGGCGTAGGACGAATCGGTTTCCTGTAGTTTAAGAGAATGGAGCTGTATGTTTTGGGGCAGCCTATTTTTTATTTTTTGTGCAAAGTCTATCACCATCATTTCACTGGTAGGTTGGTATTCTACCAAAAGTACGTTGTGCCCGCGATCTTCCAATTCTTTGGCCAATTCTACGTGCGGGGTGTTTTTGTTGAACACGGTGGCGTGGTCAAATACATCAACAATTTCTTCCTTTACAATCTTTTTCAGATCTCCAAAATCAATCACCATCCCAAACTTCACATTGGAGGTGTCTGAAATAGGCTGTCCAATGACCGTTACCGAGAGTTTATAACTGTGTCCGTGTACATTTTTGCACTTCCCATCATAACCATAAAGTGCGTGTCCTGTTTCGAAAGAAAATTGCTTCGTAATTCGAATGTTGCTCATAGTCAAAATATTTCATTGCAAAGGTATTGAATTTGTAAAAGCAAATGGTTTTTAGATTACATTTGCGCACTTTTTTTAGATCTATGAAACCATGAGTGTGCTCTTTGAGCAATTGGATTTTGTTGAAAACCCGCTATATGAGAATGTTATAGCGGATATTTTAACGCAGAAGTACAGTGTTGTTGAACAATTCTTTACTGCTGAAGAGGTCGCCGCTTTGCGCGATTCTTTAATGGAAAAGCACCAATTGGATGCTTTTAAAAAAGCGGCTATTGGCAACCGTGTGAATGAAACCATAGAAAAGTCCATTCGAGGCGATGTGATTCTTTGGATTGATGAGGTAAATGCCAATGCTACAGAGCAATTGTTTTTTGATAAGATCAATCATTTGGTAGGCTATCTTAACAAGACCTGCTTTATGGGAATTTTACAGAAGGAATTCCATTATGCTTTATATCCGAAGGGGACTTTTTACAAACGACATTTGGATACCTTCCAAAATGACGATCGTCGTAAACTGTCTTTTGTTTGCTATTTGAATGACGAAGATTGGCAGCCAGAAAATGGAGGCGAGTTGGTATTATATCTTGATGAAAATGGTGTGGAACAGGAGAAAGTGATTTATCCGTTTCCTGGGCGCGTGGTGATTTTTGAAAGCCAGGTGATAGAGCATGAGGTAAAACCTGTGGATACCCAAAGATTGAGTATTACAGGTTGGTTAAAGACGCGTTAATCTTAGCGTCTTTTGTTGCGGTTGTAGATGTAAATCACAATCAATACAATGGCTAGGATTAAAAACAAGCCGTTGCCGCTTAAAAAGTTTAGGAAATTCATGGTACTGTTTAGTTTTGTTTGTTTTTGTTGTATCTAAAAATGAGATAAGCAATGGCCACCAAAATTACAAATGGTAACAAGGAACCAATAAACACGCCAATTTCATATCCGGAATCGGGCGCATTTTTGATTTTCTCTTCTATGTCAACTTGTAGAGTGGTCAATAACATGGCTCAAATTTGCTTAACGGCCAAAGTTAACTGTTTTTGGAAAGAGGCATAAACATTTTTCTAAATTTTATGATTAATGGAATGCCTCTGGCAATGATCCAAAGGGTCAATGCTATAAAGATACCGTAGAGTTGATAGTGGAAATGATCAAGTGTGAAAAGGATAGGTACAAACACTAGAAATGTTGCAAATAGCAAAAGGTTTCTTAAATAGGCCATTTCACCCAAACCTTTGAACATCCCGTCAAAAATAAAGGCCAAGGCACAAATGGGCTGCATGGCCAAGACCATCCAAAATATGTTGTAGAATTCAGTCAGCACCAATTCGTCTTGAGTAAAAATCCTTCCGATAGGGTGGTAAAGAAGTGCACCAATACCCGCCATAACGAATCCGACAATGATGCCATAGACAATGAGTCTGTTGCTTAGGTTTATGAGTTGTTTGTATTGTTTGCCTCCTAAAAGTTTTCCAGACAAAATATTGCCGGCACTAGCATAGCCATCAATTAAGAAGGCGCCTAAAAACCAAAGGTTAATGGCAATGGTGTAGGCCGCAATGTAGTTGGCGCCATAACTTGTGGCAAAGGAACTGGCGAAATATAAGGTGACATTTAAGGCAATGGTTCTTACAAATAAGTTGATGACCATTACCATAAACGTTTTGATTTCTTTATTGAAAGGAAGCCTTGCCCGTAAAGGAATGACGGTCTTTTTGTGGAGGTATATGGCTGAAATAATAGCCATGAGCAATTGCGCCAATACACTGGCGTAGGCAGCGCCTTTGATGTGCATTGCCGGAATAAAACCTTCTACGCCGTATACAAAAGCGATATCCAAAACGATATTGGAAACGGCTCCCACGATGGCAATAATCATTGGATAAAAGGTGTTCTGAAGTCCTCTAAAAGCACCAAATACACCGATTGTGAATAATGTAAATGGAAAACCAAAAATGCGAATCCTATAATAGTCTACACAATACTGTAAAATCAAATCGCTAGCGTTGTACAATTTGAAAATATAATTGGCAAAGGGATAAGTAGCTGCAATTATCAACAGGCTTATGGACGTAATGATCATAATTGCTTGAGCCGGTAATGATTGTACTTCATTTAATTTTCCTGCTCCCAAATACTGAGAAATAATGGATGAAATGGCGCTGCGTGTTTGTCCAAACACCCAAATAAGCATGGATAGAAATGTAGTGACAATACCCACTGCTGCCAAGGATTCTGTTGGATGATGCTGAACATTGCCTACTATGGCCGTATCGGTTAGGGATAGGATAGGCTCGGAAATACCGGCAATGAGGGCAGGTATGGCTAATTTGTTGATATTTTTTAGGCTAATGTCTGTGCTCACAATACTAGTTCGTAGCAATAAAAAGGATGCTCACTTTGGTTAGGAAAGTATATTGCTTCCAGTTGTTTGTAGCCGCGAAGTTCGTAAAATTTTTGGTTTCTTGTGTTTTGTGAGAAGGTATCCAAGCGAATGGATTTGAACGAATTGGTTCTGGCATACTGTTCAACAGTATCCATAAGTTGTTGGGCAATGCTCTGTCCTTGATAATTTGGCTGTACAGCCAACCTGTGGATATATAGGTTGTTTTCATCCTTGGTAAGCCAAGTTACACTATTGTAAACGTCGTCCTTGAGAATACTTCTTACTATGCAAGCGAGGATGTTATTTTGCCTTTCAAATACCAAAAGTTCTTCTCGATCAATGTCATTCTTGAAGGCAGCTCTGTTGGGGTAGTTGTCGTTCCATTGAAAAATGCCATTGGCACACATATGCTTAGCACAGGCCGATGTTATGGAAACAACAGCCTCCAAATCTTGTAGGGTAGCTTTTCTAATCAACAGCTGAATTTTTTAGATATAAATTTAATTTTTTGGCTTTGAAATTAAATAATATTTCGTTTTTTTGCAGTCTCATCACAGCTATGTTATGAGAGACAGTTGAGGGGCATTAGCTCAGCTGGCTAGAGCGCTACGCTGGCAGCGTAGAGGTCATCGGTTCGACTCCGATATGCTCCACTTTACGAAAACGCAATCTTTTAAGTTTTAATTGATTGCGTTTTTTGTTTTTATACCTCCTTTTCTATAAAATCAATATCAGGATTGCAGATTTCTAAAATCAAGTTTTTTAGGACTTCAGAGAAATTCTCCAATGTTTCTGAAGTAATCAATTGGTCTTTCTTTGCATAAGCACCTGGTTTGTCCTTTTTGGCAAATTTTAAAAAGCCCGCATTTAGGTTTTTAAAGGAAATAATACCCGCTTCCAGATTTTCGGTTTTCATTTCGGGAACACTGTCCATCATAAGGGCATAGGTGAGTACCTGAAAGCTCTTGCTGTATTTGTCATAATCTGTGGTTAAATCTTCCCATTCCACCACTTCTACTTTACTTTGGTCTACCTTGCCACTTTTGTAGTCGATGATTCTTGTAATGCCATTGTATTCATCGATACGGTCTACCTTACCAGTAATATATACTGGGAAATTCAGGTTGGGGATATCCAATAGCGTTCTGAATCCTTTTTCAAGGGCGATTATTTTAATCTCATTGCCTAGTCTTAATTCGTTTAGTTCTAAATTTATGGTGTTCAACACATAGCGTTTCGCGACCTCAAAAATAATAAGGTTTTTACCTGTAGATATATCACCTTCCTTATAGGTTTCCTTGAAATGCTTTTTTACCCATTCATCTATTTTGGGCTTCATGCCTTCAAGATCTTCAGGTTTTAAGAACTTCCCAATATGTGGTTTGTATAGATCCTCAAGAGTATTATGGATCACGGTCCCTAGGGTATTGGCTGCAATTGATTCTTCTACATCTTCATAGGTTTTAACGCCTAGAATCTTTTGGGTATAGAAATCCATGGGGTTTCTAATGTAATTGGTCAAGGAGGAAGGAGAGTACCCTGCATTGGAAAGCCGTTTAATTTGATCTAGGACAGCATCCGTTTTCTTAATAGTTTTTAACTGTTTGGTAATCTTTGGAACTTTTGGTGTTACCACTTTATGCTGAATAGGATGTATACCCTCAATTTCCAATTGGGTGATAAATCTACTTTTTTCACCTGAATTAAGCGCATCTGTTTCCGTATTGTAGAGAATATGGGCATTGGTGGCACGCTGTAACAAACGATAAAAGTGGTAGGTGTATACAGCGTCTTTTTCTTTGTAGGTTGGTAACTTGTTTTCTAGTTTGACATCGTACGGGATGAAAGAGTTGTGGCTCTTTCCTGCGGGAAGAATACCTTCGTTGACGGAAGCAATTATAAGAGATTCAAAATCCAAGGCACGAGTTTCCAGCATTCCCATAATTTGAAGGCCTTCTAGAGGTTCCCCTTGGAAATCTAAAGTTTCGGTGCTTAGAAGTTCCTTGTAAAAATTATAAAGTGTTGCAATGGTTTTGATGTGTTTGTGCTGACTGTTCAGTAAGCTTAATTCATTAAACAGGGCATTGAAACGGTACAGATATTCCAAAGCCAACATGTTGGATGGTTTATCTTGGTCCAAATATGATTTCAACAGGGAAATAAGCTTAAAGCAGTTCTCTAAAGCCGTATTCGGATTGTCTTTCCAAGGACCAAATAGGAGGCTGAGAACCGAGTTATATTCTGCTTTAAATAGGGTAATTAGTTTATCTAAGTTAAGATAGATGATGTTGTTTTCTTCAATTGTTGAAATGACATCGGCTACCTTGATTTTGGCATCATTTAGTAATGGTCGTACAAATTGATTTGACAATACTGCCAGCACATCTTTGTAATAGAAATTGTCACCATCTTTAATGTGGAGCTTTAAAAGCTGATCGAATAATGCTACCAGTGGGACACTTTTTAATGGAAGTCCCATAGTGATATTAACGGCCCCTATGCTTTTTGGAATGGAATTGAGCAAGGGCAGCAGTAGTTCCTCATTTCCCAGTACAATGGCTGCTTTTTTTAAGCTTTCGCTGTCGAGTTTCAAAAGTAGCTCACCTATATATTTTATTTGGCTCACATTTTTTGGAACTCCGGTAACCTTTATGTTTTTTGGTTTGGTATAATGGTGATGAAGCCAATTGAAAGGATGTTGTTTTAAATAGGGCCAAGTAGCCTTGTGCTGTCTGATAAATAGCCCAGCGTCATGCTCTGGATTTTTGATGAAAGTTTCATCAATATCCCAATAGATGTGTGCAAGTCCTTGCTGTAGCAATTCTTGAATAATGGTTTCCTCCGCCTTATTTAGAGCGTTAAAGCCCATGAAAATATATTTGTTATTCGGATTAGCAGTAATAAACTGTGTTAGGTTATCTACAGCTTTTCTGTATACCAAGCCCTGGTAGCCCTTATTTTGCTCCAATAGTTGGGTTTGAAGGGCGTTGTAATAATGTTTGAGTTGGTTCCAAAACAACAAATAATTCTTGACAAAAGTTGAAGGGTTTTCATCTAATGACCAATGGTGATGTTCAATTTCCTTAATGGCCGATAAATAATCAAAAATCTTAGCTGGGGGAATAAGATAGCGATCTATTTCATTGAAATCTTGAATGAGCAATTGTGCCCATTTAGAGACTTCGTCAAATGACTCTTGGTTTTCCTTGTCTGTCAGTTTTAGATAGACTTCGTAAAATTCAAAAATTAGCTCGGTATTGGTGATGTACTGGAGATCTGATAGAGTTTCTACAAATTCTTCAATAGAAACAATTTCGGGAGCAAAAAAAGTTTGAGTACTATGTTTTGAAAGCTGATGTTTCAAAAACACTCCGGCTCTTCTACTAGGTAATACAAAGGTTAACTGGGGTATGTTAAGGCCTTTATGGTTAAGGTCTGCTATAACGTCTTCAATAAAACTTGTCATAGCATAAAAATAAAAAACGCTCCGAATATCGGAGCGTTTTTACACTTATTATTTTTAAGGTTTAGAACCTCTTATTTTACTAAGTTAATTTCAACACGTCTGTTGTTAGCTCTACCTGCTTTAGTATCGTTAGTGTCAATTGGGCTAGACTCTCCATATCCTCTAGAAGATAATCTGAACTCATCGATACCGTGATCAACTAAGTAGTCTTTTACAGAAAGTGCTCTAGCTTCAGATAACTTCATGTTTGAATCTTCACGACCTACACTATCAGTGTGACCTTCTACGGTAAACTTAGCGTTAGGATACTCGTTCAAGATTGCGATGATATCTGCAAGTACTTTTTCAGATTCAGCTTTGATAGAAGATTTACCAGTGTCGAACAAGATAGTTTTAGCATAAGCGTTCAATGCTTTTTGCACTTCTTCAGTTACAACTGGACAACCATCGTTAGATGCAGGACCAGCTAAGTCTGGACACTTATCATCTTTATCAGCAACACCGTCACCGTCTCTATCTGGCCAAGGACAACCGTTGTTAGCAGCTGGACCAACTTCGTTAGGACAGTTATCATCTTTATCAGCAACACCGTCACCATCAGCATCTGGACATCCATTTAATTCTTTCAATCCTGGAACTGTTGGACAGTCGTCGTTTTTGTCTGGCACACCGTCACCGTCAGAATCAGGACATCCGTTGAATTCAGCTAAACCAGCTTCGTTTGGACAATCGTCCTCGCTATCTTGGATTCCGTCACCGTCAGTGTCAGGACATCCGTTGAATGCTTCCAATCCAGGAACTTCTGGACAAGCATCATCTTTGTCATAGATTCCGTCACCATCAGTATCTTTACCACCAAATTTGATAGCAATACCTACAGTGTGTTGGAAGTGTGTATCTAAATAATCTTCAAACGCGTGTTTGTAAGCAGATTGTACAGTTAAACCGATGTTTTCAGTAAACCATACGTTAAATCCTAAAGTTCCGTTTAAAGTACCAGCTCCAATTTCATCAACCCAAGTGTAACCACCACCAACTCCAATGAATGGGTTGAAAGTAGAATGTCTTAAGAAGCTGTAAGAGATAGTCCCGTCAAGACCATAGTAAGATAAATCATCAACTGATTGGTCACCGAAGTGTTCTATTTGATTGATAGATCCAGCAGCAGTAAATATAAATCCGCTACCCATGTATCTAGAAACGCTAAGGCTTGATAATGATGGAAGAATGTTGTAGTGATCGCCAACATTGAAATACTCATCAAAATAACCACCAAGAGGCGCATCTTCACCAGTTGGATAGAAATCAACCATGTTTACGCCGATACCTACTGCCCAAGGATTGTCTTCATCTTGAGCATTAGCATTGAAGCCTAATAAAAGCAACGAAGCCAATAATAATCTGCTAAGATTTTTCATATTCGAATAATTTAATTTTAAGTGTTAATTGTAAACAAATGTAAGTTGTTAAAATTTATTAACAAAGACAAATATATAAAAATATTGCTTATTTGCTTCAAAGTATAAGTGTTTGGACTAATTTTAAATAATTTCCAAGGCCTTTCCAACCTTTGTGAAAGCGGCAATTGCTTTGTCCAAATGAGCCTGATTATGAGCAGCTGATAGCTGTACCCTGATACGTGCTTTGTCCTTTGGAACCACTGGGTAAAAGAAGCCAATAACGTAAATCCCTTCCTCTAAAAGCATCTTAGCCATGGTTTGGGATAACTTAGCATCATACAGCATTACAGGTACAATTGCAGAGTCACCATCGATAATGTCAAAGCCTGCAGATTTCATTCCTTTTTTGAAATATTTGGTGTTCCAATCCAGTTTATCTCTAAGTGAAGTGTCTGCGGAAAGCATCTCAAATACCTTAATAGAAGCTCCTACGATGGCCGGTGCCAATGAGTTGGAAAATAAATAAGGTCTAGAGCGTTGACGTAACATTTCGATAACCTCTTTTTTGGCAGTTGTATAACCACCCATAGCGCCTCCTAAGGCTTTTCCAAGGGTTCCGGTAATAATGTCAATACGCCCCATTACGCCTTTTTCTTCCAAGGTACCTCTTCCGGTTTCTCCTATAAAGCCAGCAGCGTGACATTCGTCAATCATTACTAAGGCATCGTATTTATCTGCCAAATCACAAATTTGATCCAAAGGAGCAACGAGTCCATCCATGGAGAATACCCCATCCGTTACAATAATTTTGAAACGGGCGCCATTTTCATTGGCAGCGATCAACTGTTTCTCTAAATCGGCCATATCGTTATTTTGGTAACGATATCTTGCCGCTTTACACAAACGTACACCATCAATAATGGAAGCGTGATTCAGTGAATCTGAGATAATGGCATCTTCAGCGCCTAATAATGGTTCAAAAACTCCTCCATTGGCATCGAAAGCTGCAGCGTAAAGGATGGTGTCTTCAGTGCCGTAGTATTCAGCAATTTTGGCTTCCAAAGTTTTGTGGATATCCTGTGTCCCACAAATAAACCTCACGGATGACATTCCAAAGCCATGTGTGTCCATAGCGTCCTTGGCTGCTTGGATGACTTCTGGATGGTCCGATAGTCCTAGATAGTTATTGGCGCAAAAATTTAAAACGGTTTGCCCCGTGTTTAAAGTAATTTCTGCATTTTGAGGTGAAGTAATGATGCGTTCTTCTTTAAATAATCCCGCATCTTTTATGTCTTGTAGTTCTTGCTGTAAGTGCTCCTTAATTTTTCCGTACATGATAATTTCAATTTACTGCAAAGTTAAAATTCTTTTATATGAATATCATCATTGACGTAGACAAGAATTTTGTGAGCAACCTTGAGGCCCATATCTTCCAATACTGTTTGGTAACCTTCTAGCTGTTTGAGATGGGAAGTGGTTTCCGTTCCGGTTTTATAATCGATGATGGTAACTTCTTTTTGGGAATTGATGACCACTCTATCTGGTCTTACAATGTCACCATGTTTTGTAATAATGTCCCTTTCGTTATAAATTTCCAAATCTGAATTGAAGAATGGTTTTAGGGAACTATGGTTAATGATTTTCAGAATTAATGGTTTTAATTCTTCGTGTTGTTTTGAACTCAGTTTTCCTGTATCAAGGAATTGTCTAAGAGCAAAATCTACATCCTGATCAGAATGTACCAAGGCCATAATATCATGCACCAAATTCCCTTTCTCGATGGCTCTTTCTTGTTCGGTTTCCCAAAGTAATCCCGCTTTTGTAAGAATCCTTAAGCTGTGATCTTCTTTTGGGGTGGAAATAAAGGCTTCTTGAATGAGGTTGGGTTCAGCCAATTCTATTTTTTTAGATTGTCTTTGTGGCGTTCCAAAGGTGTATTCTAGAGTTGTTTCTTGCCAAAGTTGTTCCTTTGCCAGATATTGCGTTAATATACCGGCATATGTTTTATTGTTAAAGTTTCCTTTGGAGTCGGCATCCTTTTTTGAAATTATATAAAGTTGTTCAATGGGTCTTGTGCAAGCCACGTAGAGCAGGTTGATGTTGTCCAATTCCAATTGAGCCTGTTGTACTTCGTAGAGCATTTGGCCTATCTCGCCAAAGTGTTCAATATCCTTTCCGTAGTTAAGTAGTGCATAGTCGAATCCGTGAAAATCTTCCGGTGTTAAAGGAAACCAAACCTTTGGGTCTATTTGCCTATATATATCCATGTCCGCATAAGGGAAAATCACGACAGGAAATTCCAACCCTTTAGATTTGTGGATGGTCATAATCCGTACTGCATTTTGACCTTCGGGAGAGATGATGCTCAATTGATCTTGCTTGTTTTCGAAATAGGAAATAAATCCAGCAAGGTCATAGGTGTGCTTTTGGGAATATTCCAAAACCAAATCCAAGTAAAACTGAATATAGGCATTGGAGGTATCTGTGAGTTGAAAGCTTCTTATGACAATTTCTACTAAATCATAGATTGGCAGAAGCAAGAGCGCAGAACTGTCAAGGAAAATCCCATATTCTGAAAGGCTTTGAATGAATTCTTTCAGTTCCAAAGGAATGTGTTTCTTGAAAAAAGCATGCTTATCTTCAAGATTCAATTTTTCGGATAGAAAATTTAATACGTCGACCTTTAACTCGTTGTTTTTTGGCTGTATCAAGAGTTTTAAAAAGGCATTGGTAAAGGCAACTTCAGGAGCATTTTTAATCAATAAGGTTTCCGAAGAGACAATATCGATGCCTTTTTCATTTAAAAAATCGGCTATAGCAACACCTTCTTTGCCTTTTCTTACCAACACACAAATGTCTTTGGCTTCAAAACCATTGTCCATGCAGGCTAAAATGCTTTCATATGTTTTTTGACAATAAAGTTCGTCCCTGTCATCATCCTTGGAAATTTCCAAAAAGGAAAGGTTCACATATCCCTGATCCTTGGAAAAGGTGTTTTGGGAAGCGGTTTGGTAAAGCGATTGATAGGTTGGATGGTTAAAGGTGTGCTCCGAGATAAAATCAAATAGATTGTTGTTGAATTCAACAATGGTTTGAAAACTACGGTAATTGGTAGGGAGGTTTTCCACCTTTTTCTCCACCTGGAATGGATTGACGTCTGTGAACAAATCAATAAACTGTTCTGCTTCACCACCTCGCCAACGATAAATAGCCTGTTTGGCATCCCCTACTAACATGGCCGTTCCACTTTCCGACGCCAAGGTGTTGTTAAGTAACGGAATGAGATTTTGCCATTGCAATGCGGAGGTATCCTGAAACTCATCGATGAAATAATGGCGAAATTTTTCCCCAAGGCGCTCATAAATAAAAGGGGAAGGTAAGCCTTTGATTTCGTTATGGATAATGTTGTTAAATTCCGAAATCAATAGTTTGTTCTGTTCCTTTTGAATAGTTGTGAGTTCGTGTTGTATGGCATTGAGCACCGAAAGAGGTGTGCTGTTTTTGTATATGGCCTTTGCAAATCTAGATTGATAAAAGGCGTTTTTTATATTGTTGTAGTGTTCTATGAGTTGGGGCTGAATGGCATCAATTGTGGAAGCAACATTCTCGGTTACTTTTTTAGGGTATAAACGCTCGCCCTCCACGAATCCTTTTTCCCATTGTGTGGAACCAAAGTCGTATTTAAAGTTGCTGTCTGTAGCTTTAATAAAAAACTTAGGGAGGCTTCCTCTTGTGAAATCACCATGTTCCAAACCACTTTCATCAATCAATTCCAAGGCAGCTTCCGCTTCTGTTTTAATAGAGTTGTCTAGGTTGGAACTTTTTTTGATCAATTCCTTTTTTATGCTTGTAAAATCTTGCAAGGATTTGTCCTTGAAGGTTTTTACAAAAGGCAATTCATTTTCATTGATTAATAATTTGGCAATCTTGTTAAAATCGAATGAAATGTCCCAACTTTTATCGTCATCTGCCTTTTCAATGGCGAAATCTACCAAAACCTTAGTAAGTTCTTTGTTGGTGCCAGCTTTTGAAATAAGACTGTCAACAGCTTCGTTCAATAAAGTGTTTTGGTCCAGTTCTACTTCAAAGTTTAAAGGGAGTTTTAAATCGTGTGCAAAAGTCCTTATGAGTTTATGGGTAAAGCCGTCTATAGTAGAAATGTCAAAACTGGCGTAATTGTGTACAATGGCATTTAGGATGCGCTTGGATTTGTCATGAAGTTCTTTCGGGGACAATTTGGCTTCCATGCAAAGCTCTTCAAACATACTATTGCCTTGATCCAAAATCTCGGGTTTTGCAAATAATTGCAAGGTGTTTATAATACGTTCCTTCATCTCTCCAACTGCTTTGTTGGTAAACGTGATGGCCAAGATATGCTTAAACTGTTTTGGGTGTGTGGAGGTAACTAGAATTTTCAGGTAATCTTTAACTAGAGTATATGTTTTTCCACTTCCGGCAGAGGCATTATAGATTGAAAATGGGCTCAGGTTTTGCATACAACGAATTTTTGACAAGATAGAAACTATCAATCATTTCATAGCTATTTAATATTTTTAATTGCGCTGTATTATGTGTAAATTTGGATGAAATTAATATTAATCAAATAAAACAAATATTATGGCTTTCGAATTACCGAAATTAAAATATGCATACGATGCTTTGGAACCACACATCGATGCGCGTACTATGGAAATACATCATACAAAACATCATAACGGCTATACCACCAACTTGAATAACGCTATTGCAGGAACTGATTTGGAAGGAAAAACGATAGAAAATATCCTTACCAATTTAGATATGGACAATACCGCTGTAAGAAACAATGGTGGAGGATTTTACAACCACAATTTATTTTGGGAGGTTATGAATCCTGAAGGAAAAGGAGTTTTGTCTGGAGAATTAAAAGACGCTATCGAAACTGCATTTGGTTCGGAAGAGGCCTTCAAGGATGCGTTCAGTAAAGCTGCGGCAACTAGATTTGGATCCGGATGGGCATGGTTGTGTGTTCACAAAGGAGGAAAAGTAGAAGTTTGTTCTACGCCTAACCAGGACAACCCATTAATGCCTGGAATTGGTTGCGAAGGAACCCCTATTTTAGGATTGGATGTTTGGGAGCACGCTTACTATTTACACTACCAAAACAGAAGACCAGATTATATCAACGCATTTTTCAACCTTATTAACTGGAATGAAGTTGAGCGTAGGTATGCTGAAGCAAAATAATTTTAGTATAGCTAAATTTATAAAGGCAAGCCAAAAGGCTTGCTTTTTTTATGTCATGTATTTTTAAGAAGCTATGACAAATAAAAAAGGTGAACATTAGTTCACCTTTTTTGCCCCAAATCTACCATAAACTTAACCTACTTATGTTATGGTATTGACAAATATATAAGGTCTTAATTTTAACATTTAAATTTTTTAGATTAAAGACCCATAAATCGGTTTAAGCGGTAAAAAGCGATTTTATTTTGATATGTTATGGAATCCCTGAAAGTTATTTGTTCGACGAAATGCAGTCTGAAATAGAGGTGATTAGGTGTAGAATTGACCGAAAATAAAAAAAGGTGAACTGTTGTTCACCTTTTTTTGCCCCAAATCTACCATGAACTTAACCTACTTATGTTATGGTGATGCTAAAGTATACGTAATTTGCTTAACTGTTGATAATTATTAGATGAAATGCATTTAAATTAGATAAAAAGTCGTTTTATCGGATAAAGTGCTCTAAAATATCAAAGCTGTTAATAAGCTCTTTCTTTGTTTCCTTCAAAGAAATTGATGAACGCTCTGTTAACCACTCGGTTACCTCCAGCTGTTGGATAGTCTCCTGTGAAATACCAATCTCCTAAGTTCTTCGGACATGCAGTATGCAAATTATCCACTGTTTGGAAGATGGCTTTAACCTCGGCGTTAATGCTGTCATCACATATCAATTCAGAAATTTTATCAGATATTTCATCATCTGTAAATTGATCGTAAAGCTCTTTTACAAAGTTTTGAACATCTTTGTCTTCTAAGTCCACCTGCTCTTTACATTTGTGGTAAACGTCCTCAACCATATGGTATTTGTCATTTTCTTTTAGCAATTCCAACATGGCTCTAAAAGCAATTAGGTCTTCAAGTCTTGCCATGTCAATACCATAACAATCAGGATATCTAATTTGTGGAGCGGAGGATACAACAACAATTTTCTTAGGATGTAAACGGTCCATCATTTTAATGATACTCTTTTTCAAAGTGGTTCCACGAACAATACTGTCGTCGATAATTACCAAATTGTCCTGTGGTTTAATAACCCCGTAAGTGGCATCATAAACGTGTGCAACCAAATCATCTCTACTACTGTCTTCAGTAATGAAGGTTCTTAATTTAACGTCCTTGATGGCAATTTTTTCAATTCTTGGTCTTTCTGATAAAATTTCAGTCACATGTTCTGCAGAAAGTTTACCGCCTCCGTCAAGAATGGCTTTTGTTTTCTTTTCGTTAAGGTGTTTTTCAATAGATTCAATCATTCCGAAAAATGATGTTTCCGCAGTATTTGGAATAAAGGAGAATACCGTATTTTTAGTATCGTTCTCTATTGTTTCAAGAACTTTTGGCATTAAAAGTTTACCAAGGGTCTTGCGCTCTTGGTATATTTCTGCATCACTTCCTCTTGAAAAATAGATGCGTTCAAAAGAACAAGCTTTACGCTCTAATGGCTCAAGAATCTTTTTGATGGAAACTTCTCCAGATTTTTTGGTGATGATGGCATGACCCGGATCCAATTCAATTACTTTATCAAAATCCACATTGAATACGGTTTGGATTACTGGACGTTCGGAAGCTACTACCACAACTTCATCATCCTTGTAGTAATAAGCTGGTCTAATACCTGCTGGATCACGTAAAACGAAGGAATCTCCGTGACCTAACAAACCGGCCATAGCGTAACCTCCATCCCAATTCTTGGCGGCTCTTTTTAATATTTTAGCTACGTTTAAACGTTCTGCAATAATTGGAGAACATTCTCTTTTGCTGTAACCTTCTGCTTTAAGTTGTTTGTATTTTTTAGAAACGGCATCATCCAAAAAGTGACCAATCTTTTCCATGATGGTAATGGTGTCTGCCTTTTCTTTTGGATGCTGACCCAAACGAACCAATCCATCAAACAATTGGTTTACATTGGTCATGTTGAAGTTACCTGCAACAATAAGGTTTCTGTGCATCCAGTTGTTTTGTCTTAAAAATGGGTGAACGCTTTCTACACTGTTCTTTCCAAAAGTTCCATAGCGAACATGTCCTAAAAGCAATTCGCCTACATAAGGAATATGACGCTTTTGAAGCTCTACATCGTCGGCATATTCTGGATTCTCGCTCAATTCCTTGTTGATTCTGGAATTGATTTGAGCAAAAATATCCTGTATTGGCTGTTGGGCAATAGACCGCACACGACTTATATAGCGCTCTCCTGGCTCTGTATCTAATTTAATGCTGGCAAAACCGGCGCCGTCCTGACCACGGTTGTGTTGTTTTTCCATCATCAAATACATTTTGTTAACGCCATAAAAAGCACTTCCATACTTTTCTTTATAGAATTCCAATGGTTTTAAAAGTCTAATAAGTGCGATTCCGCATTCATGTTTTAAAGCATCACTCATAATGTCTGTTGTCAAGGTTTCTGCCGAAGCAGGATAATTGTTTAATTAAAAACGCACTCGTATAAGAGCGCGTTGTATTATGCTAGTTAATTTTAAACTGCGTTAAATTTTCAAATTGCTGTATGCGTTTATGGATTTCATTGGATGATAAATCCTGCATTCGCTCGGTTCCAAATCTTTCAACACTGAAAGATGCCATGGCGGACCCATAAATGACCGCATTTTTCATGTTCTCAAAAGACAAGTCTTTGGATTTTGCCAAATATCCAGCAAAACCCCCTGCAAAGGTGTCGCCTGCGCCTGTTGGATCAAAAACTTGCTCCAATGGTAACGCGGGAGCTGCAAACATATGTTCTTCATGGAACAGCAAAGCGCCGTGTTCACCTTTTTTAATTACCACATATTTAGGACCCATTTCATGGATTTTTTTAGCAGCAGTTAATAAAGAGTGTTCTCCTGTCAGCTGTTTGGCCTCTTCGTCGTTGATGGTAATCACATCGATGCGCTTGATGACGTTTAAAAGATCTTCCAAGGCATGGTCCATCCAAAAGTTCATAGTGTCTAAAATGGCCAATTTTGGGGTGTTCACCATTTGGTCCAAGACGCTAGATTGTACGATAGGGTGTAAATTTCCTAACATTACAATTTCAGAATCTCTATATTTTTCAGGAACCACTGGGTTGAAATCTGCCAAAACGTTCAGTTCGGTTACCAAGGTGTCTCGGGAATTCATATTGTTGTGGTAGCGGCCACTCCAAAAGAATGTTTTGCCGTGTTCCACTATTTCAATCCCAGAGATATCTAAACGTCTGTTGGATAAAAGGTTCAAGTAGTCTTGTGGAAAATCGCCTCCAACTACAGATACAATTGAGGCGTCTACATTAAATTCTGAAGCTGCCAATCCTATAAAGGTTGCGGCACCTCCAAGAATTTTATCGGTTTTTCCGAAAGGGGTTTCAATAGCATCGAATGCTACCGTTCCAACAATAACTAACTTGCTCATAAAGAGGTTTCAAAATTTTGTGCAAATATAGTGTTTTACGCTCTAAATTACGAATATTATTTTCTTCCAAAATCTGCTGGAATTTCACCCCAAGCTTTGGTTTCCCATTTAACAATGGTGGTGGTATAGTCGTTATTTTTTAGCCAACTTACAGCGCGGTCTACAAGTTCAAAAAGTGCCTTGTTTTTCTCATTGCGAGGAAGCTTGGTATTGCAGGTTTTTTTCTTCACCCAGCTCATGGCGGTTTTAGAATCGGTGTAGATAATGCGGTTACTATTGTTTTTTTTGAGCATTGCCAAGCCGTGTACAATAGCGAGGAACTCACCAATATTATTGGTGCCTTCAGGGAAGGGGCCTTGAATGAAGAGTTGTTTTTTGGTCTTGGTGTCCACGCCGCGGTATTCCATAATGCCTGGGTTGCCACTTGAGGCAGCATCCACCGAAATGGAATTGTAATTTGGTTGTCCTATCTTTTGGAGTTCTGCAGGAGAAAGCGTGCTTTTAAAGGTTTTGGGCTGTCCGATAAAATCTTTGTAATTCCCTTTGAAGGCAGCTTTTGCGGCCTCAAAAGTGGGGAAAGATTTATAAAGAGCTCCTTGATAATCCTTTATTTGGGCTTTGCAGTCATTCCAATTGTCGAACACACCGGTGTTATGGCCCTTCCAAACGGTGTAGTATTTTTGCTTTTTCTTGGCCATTTATACCTTAATATATAATAGTAAATTTTAGTAGTAGTAAACGGTGTCTCTTTTAAAAGGGAAAACAGTTATTTTAAATGTTCTTCCGTTAGGAGTTTTTCAACCACAACAGGAAAATGTTTCATCTCCAAATCGTGAATTTTTTTGGCAACATCATTTGCATTATCCAAAGTGTCTACAAAACAACTGTCTTGGAAAATGATGGCTCCCTCGTCATAGTTTTCATTAACGTAGTGGATTGTAATTCCTGTTTGCAGTTCTTTGTTGGCTACAACCGCTTCGTGCACATGCATGCCATACATGCCTTTTCCTCCATATTTAGGTAGTAGGGCGGGATGGATGTTGATAACTTTGTTTGGGAACTCATGTAGGATATTTTCCGGGAACTTCCATAAAAAGCCTGCCAATACAATCAAGTCTGGTTTGGAGGCTTTGAGAATATTTAAAACATCATCCGTTTTATAAAGGGAAACTCTGTTGAACGAAAGGGCGCTCACTTCTAGTTTTTTGCAGCGATCCAAGACTGTGGCTTGCGGATTGTTGGTCAAAACTTGAACTACCGAAGCTGTTTTTGATTTCGAAAAATACTTGATTAAATTCTCGGCATTGCTGCCACTGCCCGATGCAAATATGACAATACGTTTCATGTTTCAGTCTTCTATTTTGGATATTACGTTGAAAATAACAGTAGGGTTGCGCGCGCTTCCTTAGGTATTGGTGTTTTGTTCTTTATAATGTTTTAACAGCGCCCCTAAAAACCTAAACAAAAAAAAGAATAATATTTCACAATAAGAAGCGTAAAATGAAAATACTTAGATGAGAATTTAGTAATTTTAGAAACACATTTTTAAAGTAAAGGTGTGTTATAAGAATAAAGTTTTTTATTTTTGCCAACTAATTAAAACTTAAAATTAAAGATTATGTCAGACATTGCATCAAGAGTAAAAGCGATTATCGTAGACAAATTAGGTGTTGATGAAAACGAAGTGGTTGCTGAAGCAAGCTTCACTAACGATTTAGGCGCAGATTCATTGGACACTGTAGAATTAATTATGGAGTTCGAAAAAGAATTCGATATTCAAATTCCAGACGATCAAGCTGAGAACATTGCAACAGTTGGTCAAGCTATTTCATACATAGAAGAAGCAAAATAATTAAAAACAATTTATGGAATTAAGGCGAGTAGTAGTTACAGGTCTGGGTGCTTTGACCCCTATAGGCAATACCAAGGATGAATATTGGGAAGGCCTTGTGAGTGGAAAAAGCGGTGCAGCACCTTTAACATATTTTGATGCTGAAAAATTCAAAACCAAATTTGCTTGCGAGTTAAAAAACTTCAACGCTACCGATTTTATCGATAGAAAAGAGGCTCGTAAAATGGACCGTTTCACCCAATATGCAATGGTAGCTTCAGACGAGGCAATCGCCGATGCAAAATTGGATTTGGACGCCATTAACAAATTACGTGTAGGAGTTATTTGGGGAGCAGGAATTGGAGGTTTGGAGACCTTTCAGGATGAAGTGCTAAACTTTGCTTCTGGAGACGGTACCCCAAGGTTTAATCCGTTCTTTATTCCTAAAATGATTGCAGACATTGCACCTGGTAACATTTCCATCAAAAATGGATTTATGGGGCCAAACTACACAACGGTTTCTGCCTGTGCCTCTTCTGCAAATGCTATGATCGATGCTTTAAACTATATTAGATTGGGGCATTGTGATGTAGTAGTAACAGGAGGAAGCGAAGCGGCCGTAACCATTGCAGGTATGGGAGGATTTAACGCAATGCATGCCTTGTCCACAAGAAACGAGAGTCCGGAAACGGCCTCAAGGCCTTTTGATGCCACCAGAGATGGTTTTGTTTTAGGAGAAGGAGCAGGCGCTATTATCCTTGAAGAATATGAGCATGCCAAAGCAAGAGGCGCCAAAATATATGCTGAACTTTTAGGAGGCGGGTTGTCATCAGATGCCTATCATATGACAGCGCCACATCCAGACGGTATTGGTGTAATTGCGGTAATGAAAAATTGTTTGGAGAATGCAGGAATTGCTCCTGAAGAAGTTGATCATATCAACACTCACGGAACATCAACGCCTTTAGGGGATGTTGCGGAGCTTAAGGCAATTTCTGAAGTTTTTGGTGATCACGCCAAAAACATCAATATTAATTCTACCAAATCCATGACAGGTCACTTGTTGGGAGCTGCCGGAGCTATCGAAGCAATTGCTTCTATTTTGGCGATGGAGCACGGTATTGTACCGCCAACGATCAATCATGAGGTTGTAGATGAAAATATTGACCCATCATTGAATTTAACATTGAACAAAGCTCAAAAGCGCGACATTAAGGTTGCCATGAGCAATACCTTTGGCTTTGGAGGACACAATGCTTGTGTCTTATTCAAAAAATTAGATTAATTCCCGAATGAATTACATTCGTAACATATTAAATTCCCGTTCTAAAAATGACGGGAATTTTTTTTTACAACTGAAAAGTATTCTAGGGTTTAGGCCAAAGGATAAAAGCTTGTATGTTAAGGCATTTACCCATCGTTCCATGAATTTAAGGGACAAAAAGGGGAACCCAATCAATTACGAGCGCTTGGAGTTTGTTGGCGATGCTATGTTAAGTGCTGTTGTAGCATCTTACCTATTTAGTGAAGTGCCCCAAGGAGATGAAGGCTATCTTACCAAGATGCGCTCCAAGGTAGTAAGCCGTGAGCATTTAAATGAACTTGGAAAGGAGCTAAAGCTTATTGATTTGGTGGAAAGTAAAATTGCCAAATCCAACTTTGGGAACAATATTCACGGAAACCTTTTTGAGGCTTTAGTTGGAGCCATATTTTTAGACCGTGGGTATAAATACTGCGAACGATTTATTTATGATCGTGTCATAAATCCCCATGTAGACATTGAAACATTAGAAGGAAAGGTCATCAGCTATAAAAGTTTGTTGATTGAATGGTGCCAAAAGGAAAAGAAAACCTTCGATTACAATGTATACGAAGATACCGGTAACGACAACTTAAAACACTTTTCTGTAAAATTGTCCATAGACAATAAGGTGGTGGCAAAGGCGAGGGCCACATCCAAGAAAAAGGCTGAGGAAAAAGCTTCCAAAAGAGCCTTCTTTGCCTATCAAAATAAAATCTCAAAGTTTTTTAACGAATAGCCATAATATTGCAATAAATTATAATTAACTATAACGTTTTCGTTGGGTTTTGGAAGAAGATTAACGGAAACTTCATTTTTAAATTATTTTAATATAGTATATTTACACCATCAATATTTTGATGGGAGCATGGCTTTGCATAAATTACTTGTTGACGATTTTTATGATGCCTCTTTTTCACTTTTAGCCATTCATTGTAGGTTGGAAGATTACAGATTGGCTTACCTGCTGAATTCCTACTTAGATATCAAATTGAAGCGTAAACCCCAAGATTTGGATTATAAATATTTTGCGGCTACTTACGCTATTTATGAATGGGATAATGAACAGAAGTACATGACTTGGAATTTAATTTCCAATGTATGTAAAAAAGAAGAAGACAGTTTGCAAAGCTCTGGGTCGCTTTTTGATGCTCAGGAAAAGGTGTTGAAAACCTATAATTTGATTCCTGAACTAAAAAATGTTGATTATTTAGTAAAGATAACAGACGAGAATGAACAGTTTAATGAAAAATTGGCTCTCGAAAAAATACAGTCTATACCACAGGTTATTACGGCCTACAGTGTAGATACCGAACAATTGAAATCTAAAGATTATTTAATTTTTTAATTAATGCAACAAAGAAAGAAAACTAAAATAGTTGCCACTTTAGGTCCTGCAACCAGTACTAAGGAAGTATTGAAAGGGATGATGGAAGAAGGTGTTAACGTGTTCCGAATTAACTTTTCTCACGCAGATTATAATGATGTGGCAGAACGCATCAGAATGATCCGAGAGCTGAATGAAGAATTTGGATTTAACACAGCCATATTGGCGGATCTTCAAGGGCCAAAACTTCGCGTTGGAGTTATGAAAGGTGAAGTGGTAGTGAATGAAGGAGACGAGATCATTTTTGCGACTGGAGAGCGCTTTGAAGGAACCAAAGAGCGTGTTTACATGACTTATGAGAAATTCCCTCAAGATGCCAAACCTGGAGAGCGAATTTTGTTGGATGACGGGAAGCTGATCTTTGAAGTTGTATCTACAAATAACGAAACCGAAGTTAAGGCTAGGGTAATTCAAGGAGGGCCTTTGAAGTCTAAAAAAGGGGTTAACCTTCCTAACACAAACATCTCGCAGCCTGCTCTTACAGAAAAGGATATTGAAGATGCTATTTTCGCTATTGGTCAAAATGTAGATTGGATTGCATTGTCTTTTGTGCGCCACGCTGAAGATTTAATGCAACTTCAAGAGCTGATCAAAGAACACAGCGAATATAAAATTCCAATTGTAGCCAAAATTGAAAAGCCAGAGGCCGTAGAAAATATCGATAAGATTGTGGCTTACTGTGATGGATTAATGGTAGCTCGTGGAGATTTGGGTGTGGAAATTCCTGCTCAGGAAGTTCCTCTAATTCAGAAGCAATTGGTATTACGTGCTAAAAAAGCTAGGATTCCAGTAATTATTGCTACCCAAATGATGGAAACTATGATTTCCAGTTTAACGCCAACCCGTGCCGAGGTAAACGACGTTGCCAACTCGGTAATGGATGGTGCCGATGCGGTAATGCTTTCTGGAGAAACATCTGTTGGGTCGTATCCTGTTCAGGTAATTAGAACTATGTCTAACATTATTCGTAGTGTGGAAGATTCTCATTTAATCCAAGTGCCACAATCGCCACCTCACATTCGTACAAAGCGCTACATTACAAAGTCAATTTGTTACCACGCTGCCAATATGGCTAACGAAATCAATGCTAAAGCTATTTCTACATTGACAAACAGTGGTTATACAGCATTCCAGATTTCGGCTTGGAGACCAAAATCACATATCTTGGTGTTTACCTCTAACAAGCGTATTCTAACTCAACTTAGTTTACTTTGGGGTGTGAATGCATTCTATTATGACAGGTTTGTAAGTACCGATGAAACCATCGAAGATGTGAACGCCATTGCTTGTGAAAAAGGCTATTTAACCGAAGGGGATATGTTGGTAAGTTTGGCCGCTATGCCTATTCAGGAAAAAGGAATGGTAAATACGTTGAGGGTTACCGAAATTACAAGTTGTAATATTAAATAAAAGATTGGTCAAAAATTGATCAAAAAGGCGTCTTGAAATTATCGAGACGCCTTTCTTTTTATTTGAAATGTGTAAACTGAAAAACTATGCTGTCAATGGGAGCTTCTTAATAGTTTTATTTTCATTCTTATTACTTTCAAATTGATGAGAAGTATTTTTCTTGCCGCTTGCTTTTAAGGCCTGTTCGCCAGAAAAGAACGTCTTATGGTCATCACCTAAGTCCGAACCTGCCATTCTTTGATGCTTTACACAGGAAACACCTTTTCGAATTTCTTGTCGCTGCACCTTTTTAACGTAAGCCAACATGCCATCTTCTCCGAAATAGTTTTCCGATAAATCATTCATATGGAGAGCTGTGGTGTGGTATGTTGGAAGGGTAATTAAATGGTGAAAAACCCCTGCCTCATTTGAGGCATCTTTTTGAAACGATTTTATTTTATCATCTGCTATATAAGATAGTTCTGAGTTATCATATTTTATATCCATTAAATTATCCTTGTCATAAAAGGACATATCTTTTCCAGATGAAAGCATTTCTTCGTACGCCTGTTTTCTAAAATTCAAGGTCCAGTTAAAGGAAGGAGAATTATTATAAACCAATTTGGCATTGGGAACAACAGCTTTTACTCGGTTAACCATGTGGGCAATTTGTTTTAGGTTTGGTGTTGGGGTTTCTATCCAAAGCAAATCTGCTCCATTTTGAAGGCTTGTTATACAATCTAAAACCACCCTATCAATATTTGTGTGTTCTCTGAATTTATAAAGCCCATTTGGAAGCCTAACAGGTTTTACTAGTTTACCACCACGTTTAAAGAGGACATCATCTTCTTTGGCATTAATAATACTAGTTTCTTCAGCTTCAATAAAGGCTAGATATTGCGAAGCTAAATCACCGGGCTCTTTGTTAACCGGTAATTTTTGTGTTAGACCAGCACCTTCTGAATCTGTTCTGGCTACGATAATGCCATCTTCAACACCTAATTCAAGGAACGCATACCTCACCGCATTAAGTTTGGCTATAAAATCCTCATGAGGAACGGTAACTTTACCATCTTGGTGGCCGCATTGTTTGGCGTCGGATACTTGGTTTTCAATTTGAATAGCGCAAGCTCCGGCTTGGATCATTTGTTTTGCCAAGAGGTAAGTGGCTTCTTCATTTCCAAAACCAGCATCGATATCGGCAATGATGGGGACGATGTGTGTTTCAAAATTGTCAATCTGTTCTTGGACATCTTCACCGTTTTCCAATCTTCTAAACAAATCATTAAGCTCTATGGCATCCGCTTGACGTAAAAACTGATAGATTTCATGAATCAATTTTGGCACTGCTGTTTTTTCATGCATGGATTGGTCTGGTAATGGTCCAAATTCTGAGCGCAAGGCGGCTACCATCCAGCCCGATAGATAAAGGTATTTCTTGTTAGTGGTTTTATGGTGCTTCTTGATGGCGATCATTTTTTGCTGGGCAATAAAACCGTGCCAACAGCCAAGAGACTGGGTGTAATTTGAAGAATCAGCGTCGTATTCTGCCATGTCCTTTCTCATGATGCTAGCCGTGTATTTGGCTATGTCCAAACCTGTTTTAAAAGGATTTTGCGCAATCATTCTAGCTGCATTTTCTGAGCTAATTGATTTCCAGGATTCACCGTATTTTTCTTTTAGATTTTTTACAGTGTGTAAGGCCGAGCAGTAATTGCTTTGTTGTAGATTTTTCATAATTTTGTTATACGTTATTTTTATTAATAATTAGATCCTGTTGATTGTTGCCGCAATCGCAGGATTGTTTTTTATAGGTACTTGTATGCAGGAATCGTTAAAAATTCTTCAAATTCTTCAGAAAGTACCAAGCCGTTGAATAGGCTAATGGCTTGTTTAAGCTTCGAATCCTTAATATTATTTCCGCTTAGTTCTGTGATGATTTTTTCTACTTCATCATCAAATATTTCTGAATAAAGGTTTTTGGAAAAGGCTCTTCCGTCTTCAAGGATTACTTCGTTTTTAAGCCATTGCCAAACCTGGGTTCTCGATATTTCTGCAGTGGCCGCATCTTCCATTAGATTGTAGAGGGCCACTGCTCCGTAACCCCTTAGCCATGCTTCTAAATAGAGTATGCCAACATTTATGTTTTTACGTATTCCAGCCTCTGTAACGGTACCTTGAGTCTGTGCAACCAAATCCATTTCTGTGATTTTAACATCGTCTCTCTTTAAGTGTATTTGGTTAGGGGTAGGCATATATTTGTCGAATTCGTCCATAGCAACGCGTACCAAATCAGGGTGTGCAACCCATGTGCCATCATGCCCGTTTTTAGCTTCACGCTCCTTATCCTTTCGCACTTTTTCCAAAGCGAAATTGTTAGTTGTTGGGTTGTTTTTAATGGGGATTTGAGCAGCCATTCCGCCAATGGCATGAATGCCGCGTTTGTGGCAACGCTGAATCACCAATTTAGAATAGGCCTCCATAAATGGTGTGGTCATGGTGACTTGATCTCTGTTTGGGACATTGAATTCAGTATGATTTCTGAATTTTTTGATATATGAAAATATGTAATCCCAACGGCCACAATTGAGGCCTACAATATGGTCTTTTAGTTCGTATATAATTTCATCCAATTGGAAACTAGCTGTGATTGTTTCAATTAAAACGGTGGCTTTAAATGTACCGTTGGGAATGTTAAGGTACTCTTGTGCAAACATAAATATCTCGTTCCACCAACGCGCCTCAAGGTAATGCTCTAATTTTGGTAAATAGAAGTAGGGGGCAGTGTTGTTTTTTAGAAGTGTTTTCGCGTTATGAAAAACATACAGACCAAAATCCACTAAACTTGCGGAGACCTCAACATTGTTTAATAATAAGTGTCGTTCATTTAAATGTAGACCACGAGGCCTCACCAATAGGACAGCAGGATTGTCGTTTAGTGAATAGGTTTTTCCTTTCGTATGGTCTATTAGGCTAATGGTTCTTTTATTGGCATCAATTAGGTTTTGTTGGCCTTGCATGCAGTTTTGCCAAGTAGGGGCATTACTGTCCTCAAAATCGGCCATAAAGGTTTTGGCTCCGGAGTTTAAGGCGTTAATAATCATTTTTCTGTCCACAGGTCCTGTAATTTCAACACGTCTATCTTGAAGGTCAATTGGGATTTCTCCAGCTGTCCATTGGCTTTCTCTAATGGTTTTGGTTTCCTCAGGAAACTTTGGAAGGTCTCCTTTGTCAAACAGCTGTTGTTGTATTTTTCGATCGTTAAGTAACTCCAGTCGCCTAGAATTAAATTGATCATGAAGCAGGGCAATAAACTTTAAGGCTTCCTTGGTTAAAATTTCAGGGTAATAGTTTTGAACGCTACTCTCCAATTTGATTTTTGACGTTTTTAAAATTGTATTTTCCATGTTTTCAGAATTTTACAATACAATATTAGAATAAAGATTTTTAAAAAACAAGCGAACGTTCGCTAAAAATGTATTTTCGCTTTTTTAGTTTGATTCGCAAATTTTGTTATTTTTGTTAATGTAGTATGGAACAAGATTATATAAAACTCATATTTGGGCTTAAGCTGAAGCAAATTAGAACAGATAAGAATTTATCCTTATTTGGATTGTCCAAGCTTACGGGACTGTCAAAATCTTATTTAAATGAAATAGAAAAGGGCAAAAAATACCCCAAGCCAGACAAAATTGCCGTATTATCTGAAAAATTGGATGTGCCGTATGACCAAATGGTTTCCTTAAAGCTTGACAAAAATTTGGCGCCCATTGGAGAGTTGCTGCAGTCAAAAATTTTAAAGGAAATTCCCTTGGATCTTTTTGGAATAAAGGAGAGTAACCTTATTGATATTGTGGCCAATGCACCGGCCAAAGTGAATGCATTTGTGAGCACTATTATTGAGATTGCAAAACATTACAATTTTAGTAGGGAGAGTTTTTTTCTGGCTTCAGTACGCTCTTTTCAGGAGGCCAATAACAACTATTTTGAGGATTTAGAACACGGCGTTTTAAGGTTTGCAAAATCTTATCAAGTGGATTTAACAATGCCAATTTCGTCCAAAGAGTTAGAGGAAATTTTAGTTGAAGAATATGGATATAGCATTAATGAAAATGAATTGGGCAAACATGAAGCCTTAGGTAATTTAAGGTCTGTTTTTGTACCCAAAAGTAAAACATTGCTCTTGGCAAATGGTATTGATGAGCCACAACGCACCTTTATTTTTGCTAAAGAGATTGCCTATAATTATTTGGAAATTAATGATAGGTTGTACACTTTTCCTTGGATAAAATTTAAAAGTTTCGATCAGGTACTTAATAACTTTTATGCGTCCTATTTTGCAGGTGCTTTGATTCTTCCAAAAGCTCAACTTTCAACGAAATTAGAAACACTCTTTGAACAAGACACTTTTGATACCAGTTTGTTTTTGAAAACAATGGAAAGTTTTAATGCCTCGCCAGAGTCCTTTTATCAACGGTTGACAAATATTTTGCCTAAATCATTCAATATACAAGACCTGTTTTTTTTAAGGTTTACACATAGGGCTAATAGCGACAAATTTTACTTGAAAAAGGAGCTGCACTTAGCACATCAACATTCGCCAAGGGCCAACGAAACCAATGAGCATTATTGTAGGCGTTGGGTGGCGCTAAAAGTTTTGGAGGATATTAGCAAGAGTAATAAGGACCATGAATTTGATATTCAAATTTCTAATTATGTTAGTGATGACATGAAGTATTTGGTATTGTCGTCTGCTACGCGTGATCCATTTCGAGACCATCAATACAGAAGTATTACCATTGGTTTGCTCATTAATAAGCAGTTGGAACGGAAGCTAAACTTTTTAAATGACGATAGAATTAAAACACAAGAAGTTGGGGTAACTTGCGAGCGCTGTTCTATCATGGATTGTAAGGTAAGGCAGGTTTCTGCCTTAGCTTTGGAAAAGGCCTATAAAAACAAAAAAATAGAGAATATTGTAGAAACCTTGAACGATAAATTTTCTTAAAAATCAAATTTCAATTGTACACTTACAGTGCTTTCTTCGTCTTTGATTTTGTCTTTATCCTTGTGTTTTTCAGTGTTTAAATTGGAAATGGAAATTCCCAATAGCCTTACGGAATTGTCAAGTTTTTCTTGGTACAAGAGGTCCTTTGCAGTTTCAAGAATGATACTTTTATCACTTATGAAATAGGGCAAAGTTTTGCTTCGGGTTTGTAGGGTGAAATCGGAGTATTTTATTTTTAAAGTCACTGTTTTTCCAGCCACTTTGCTTTTGGTCAATCGTTTGGAAACTTCCTCTGCAATATGCTCAAGTTTTTCAAGCATGAATATTTCCGAAGATAGATTTTCACTGAATGTGCGTTCTGCAGCCAAAGACTTTCTAATACGGTTGGGCTTGACTTCACTTGTATGGATTCCCCTAACTACATTATAATAGTAGCGCCCCGATTTTCCAAAGTGATCATCCAAATACTCCATAGATTTGGATTTCAAATCCTTTCCTGTGAAAATCCCCAATTGGTACATTTTTTCGGCCGTCACTTTCCCCACGCCGTAAAATTTCCGAATATCCAAGGCTTCGAGAAAATCCAAGACCTCTTCTGGTCCAACCGTTTTTTGTCCGTTCGGCTTGTTGTAATCACTGGCAACTTTGGCAACAAATTTATTGATAGAAATCCCTGCGGAAGCTGTTAAGCCTATCTCATCAAAAATGCGCTGTCTGATTTCCCTGGCAATCATGGAAGCACTGTAAAGTCCCTTTTTGTTGGTGGTAACATCCAAATAGGCTTCGTCAAGGGATAGGGGTTCTACCAAATCGGTGTAATCGTAAAAGATTTTCCTGATTCTTTTGGAGATTTCTGTGTAGCGTTCAAAATTAGGGCGGATAAAAATTAGTTCCGGGCATAGGCGTTTGGCCTGAATGCCGCTCATGGCACTTTTCACGCCAAACTTCCGCGCTTCATAACTAGCGGCACTTACTACGCCACGTTTACTGCTGCCTCCAACCGCAATGGCTTTACCTTTCAGCTCAGGATTATCCATTTGTTCCACAGAGGCATAGAAGGCGTCCATGTCTACATGTATAATCTTTCTTATTGGTAAATCACTTTGCATGCCGTAAATTTAGGCATTAAATGCCTTTTAATAATTGGTTTTTAAAAGGAGAAAGAAAGGTTTATGATAGAAATAGAACGTAAATTTTTAGTGTCCTCGGAAGCGTTTAAAACTGAAGCAACCAGTAGCAAGCAGATTGTTCAGGGGTTTTTGAATACGGATAAAGAACGTACAGTTAGAGTGAGGATTTCAGGTGATAAAGGTATCCTGACGGTAAAAGGGAAGAGCACTGAAAATGGATTGAGCAGATTTGAATGGGAAACCATAATCGATAAGGCAGAAGCTGAAGCTTTGTTGCAGATTTGTGAGCCCGGTGTCATCAATAAAACACGCTATGAAATCCCAATGGGAAACCATTTGTTTGAAGTAGATGAATTTCATGATGAAAACGAAGGTTTAATAGTTGCTGAAGTTGAATTGAATGCTGTAGATGAAGACTTTTTGAAGCCTGCATGGTTAGGAGAAGAGGTGACTGGAAAAGTGGAATATTATAATTCCCATTTAAGTAAATCGCCTTATAAAACTTGGAAATAGAATGACGTAAAATCAGAGTTGATGAAAAAAATAATAGTAATGATCTTCGTTTTTGGGATGTTGTTTGCTTGTAAAGACAACTCCAAAGGACATGAGGAGTCCAATATTGAAACTACCGTAGAAGCTGTTGTAGATTCCATTGTGGTTCAAGAAGAGACGCCTGTCGAGAAAAAAATATCAGTTAGGGCTCTTAAGGATTCATTGACCTCAAAAGGATTTCAAACCTTCGAATATGTGGATGCCAAGACCAAAGATACGGTGTTGATGCAACAATATTTTATAGTTTTTTTAAAGAAAGGAGCAGTTAGAAATCAAAATGAAGAGGAAGCAGCATTGCTTCAGGAGGAACATCTTAAACATCTAGGGAAAATGTACGAGCTGGGTTATGCAGATATCTCAGGACCTTTTGGAGATGATGGGGATATAAGAGGGATTACTATTTATAATGTGCCAACAATAGAGATAGCAGATAGTTTGGCTAATTCGGACCCTATGGTAAAAGCAGGCAGATTAGAGATTGAGGTTCATCCATGGTGGGCCGCCAAAGGATTTCAGCTTAGATAATAAAAAAGCCGCTTGATATTAGCGGCTTTTTTTATGTGTTCAATAGTGAAAATTAGTGAGCACTTGCAGTGGAAGTTTCAGTGAAAGCTTCTACGGTTTTCATATCGCTCACTTTGTACATGGTTCCTGTTTTTGTAACGGTTTCTTCCAAAGAAGTTGGTGTTACCTTTGCTTCGTCATATTCAACCATAGCCAATTTTTTGTCAAAATCAACAGTGGCAGATTTTACACCTTCCATTTTAGAAATGTTCTTTTCAATGGTTTTGGCACATCCAATGGCACAGGTCATTCCTTCAATGCTGAATTCGGCTTTAGCGTAAGTTGCATTAGGATCCAATTGCTTTGCTTCTTCTGCATGAGATTCAATTGCAACGGTCTTAACTTCAGGAGCAGAATTGTCCTTGCATGCCACATTGCTTAATGTTAATGCGCCAACAGCCAAAATAGTAAAGATAGATTTCATAGTTTTTCGTTTGTGCCCCTAGGGAGGGACTGTATGTTAATGTAAGACAAATCTAATAATTATTGATGTTTCCTGCAGAATAATTAACGAATTTTGTGATTTTCAAATAAGAAGCATGGAAAGAATCAATATTAAATGGATTTACCTCGTTGTTCTGTCATTGATTTGGGGGAGTTCTTTTATACTTATTAAGAAATCTTTGTTGGGCTTGACACCTTGGCAATTGGGGGCTTTGAGGACGATTATTACTGGGTTGTTCCTTTTTACTGTGGGAGTGAAGCATTTAAAAGAAGTAAAAGCTAGACAATGGTTGTGGATTTCCATTTCTGGTTTTTTAGGTTCCTTCTTTCCTGCGTTTTTGTTTGCCATAGCCGAAACCGAAATTGATAGTGCGGTAACTTCTGTGCTGAATTCTTTAGTGCCTTTGAATACCTTGCTGATGGGGATGGCGGTATTCAAAATAGGTTCCACCAAACGACAATTGTTAGGTGTAATCATTGGCTTTATTGGGACCTGTTTGCTTATTTTAAAAGGTGCAGCCCTGAATCCGGAACAGAATTATTTATATGCAGGGTTTGTGTTGTTGGCCACGGTAATGTACGCAAGTAATGTAAACATTATTAAAAGATATCTGCAAGATGTAAAGCCTTTGGCAATTGCTACTGGAAATTATGTGGCGATTATTGTGCCTGCGATATTGGTGTTGGTTTGGTCTGGATTTTTTACTGAAACTACTTTTACAAATCCAGAGTTTAAAATGTCCTTGGTGTATGTGACGATTTTGTCCTTTTTTGGGACCGCATTGGCAAAGGTGCTGTACACTACTTTGGTACAGATTTCAACCCCTGTATTTGCTTCTTCGGTAACCTATTTAATGCCTGTGGTGGCCTTAATGTGGGGTGTATTGGATGGAGAGTCTTTCAGTGTGTTGCAGGGATTAGCTACCGCTATAGTGCTGCTTGGAGTCTATCTTTCGCATAGAAGGAATCGTTGATAAAAGAAAAGGGCAAAACGATATGTTTTGCCCTTTTGTATTCATGTTAATCCTTGTTTCTTATTTGAAATCGGCATCACTAACACCTTCGTTTACTTTGATTTCTTTTACTGTGAAATCGAAACGACGTGGACCAAATGTTTGACCAATAGTGAATGGGAACTTAACTCCAGCTACTTCTTGGTAGTTGGTATAGAAAGTAGATTGAACACCCATTGGGGTTGTTTTTTCTTCTTTAATTTTTAATCCAGATTCTACACTGTAGAAGATAGCAGTTTCAGCGTCAACTTTAATTTTATAAGCTTTTTCGCCATCAACTACTTCAATTTTTTCCAAAGTAACACCACCGTTTAGGTAGTTTACTTCTGGGAAAGGAGATGATTCTACTTGAACAGCTTTAACTTGCTCTTCGTTCATGTCAATTTTTTGACCTTGAGCAGAAGAGTAACCAGAATTACCGTCTAAAACTTGTTTTTGGGATTGTCCCATCATGGTGATTTCTTGAAGGAATTGGTTTTTTACCGTTTTTTTCATTTCAAGGTTCATAACCATTCCTGGTTGCAATTCAGCTTCAGCAGACATGTATACAGAGTTTACGGCGTCCAATTTAGCCTGACCTCCAATAGCAGCGATATAAGCGTTCAATACCTTGTTGGCATCCATATCAGCAGGCATTGGGATTTCGTAAACCGGCTTTTCGGTAGGCTTTGCATAAGTGTCATAATATTTAATAGGAAATCCTGTTTTTTCAAGGTTTTCCAATACGTCGCTTCCTTTTCCAACTACAATTACACGTGAATTTTCTGTAGCAAAGTGCTTGTTGGCAGCATTGGTAATGTCCTGAACAGTTACATTGTTAACACGCTCCAAATAAGTTTCGTAATAGTTCTCTGGAAGGTTATTCAATTTAATGTTAAGGGCATACTCAGCAACAGTAGAAGGGTTTTCCAAGTTCATTACAAAGGAACCGATGTATTTAGCTTTTGCATTTTTAAGTGCTTCTGCATCTACAGGTTCTGTTTTGATACGGTTGATTTCTTTTAAAGCTTCTACGATAGAGCTATCTGTTACGGTATTTCTAACTTTAGCAGAAGCGTTAAAACGTGATGTTTTGTATCTGCTAGATCCAATGCTTGAGTAAGCGCCATAAGTATATCCATGAGCTTCACGTAGGTTCATGAACAAATAACCTTCACCGCCACCACCAAGGATGTAGTTGGCTAATTTTGTTGCAAGGTAGTCTTCGTCATTCATTTTCAAATCTACATTGTTGGTCACAGAAATGTTAGATTGTACAGCATTTGGCATGTCGATGAAATCAATCTCAGTTGTAGCTACGTTAGCTTTTGGTGCAGGTACAGCAGTAGTGATTTCTTGACCTTTTTCCCATTTTCCAAAGTACTTTTTGATTTGCTTTTTAACGTCTTTAACTTTTACATCTCCAACTACTACAATATAAGCGTGGTTTGGAGTAAAATATTTGTTGTAAAAAGCCTTAACGTCATCAAGAGTTACGTTGTTCAAAGTTTCCTCTGTCATGAACTCTCCATAAGCGTTATCCAAACCGTAAGATAAAGCACCACCAACACGACCAGCAATGGCGTCAACACTTTTTTCACTAGATTTTAGGCCTTCCAAAGCTTTTGCTTTCTCTTTTTCAAACTCTTCTTGAGTCAATAATGGGTTGATTGCAGCATCTGCCATCAATTCCAAAATTCTTTCAGAGTATTGAGACAAAGAGCTTCCGTAAGCACTTTGTGAGCTAAACCCTAGACGCGCTCCCAAGAAGTCTATTTCTTCGTTAAAGGCATCTTTAGAGATGGTAGTTGTCCCGTTTCCTAACATAGATCCCAATAAACTGGATACGCCAGCTTTGTCGCCTTCAATGATAGGCTTGTTATCTATTTGAAGTGAATAAGATACTCTTGGCAATTTGTGGTTTTCTACCACAAGCACCTTGATACCGTTTTTTAGTTCAAATTCATTTGGTTTTTCGAGGGTGATTTTTGGAGCTGGCCCCGCTTCTGGTTGTTTTGATCTGTCAATTTGTGCAGTGGCACCTAAAGACATTAAAAACAAGACTAATAAAGTTGATATTTTTGCTTTCATCTGTGAAATTTATGTTTTTAGTTGTTGCTTTTTTCTTCTGGTAAGTACTCTAATAACAAACGTTGGTTAGGGTTTAGGTACTTTTTAGCAACGGCTTGAATGTCTTCTCTAGTAATAGATCTGTAGATATCAATCTCATTATTAATAAGGTTGGTATCTCCATAAAGCATGTAGTATCTTGCTAAAGAATTGGCAATACCTTCAACATTTGAGTTGGCATTTACAAATTGATTTTCGAATTGGTTGAGAAGTTTTTGGTAGTCACGCTCAGAAATTAGGTTGCTCTGTAGGTTCACAATTTCCTCGTCGATTTCTTTGATGATCGCATCAAGAGTTACATCTCCTAAAGGTAATCCTAGCAAGATATAAGCACTGTAGTCTTCTTGGCTAAAGTTGAAAGCAGCTACTTCCAAAGCCATTTTTTTCTCGTCTACAATCTTTTTGTACAATTTTGAAGATTTTCCTCCACTTAAATAAGTTGAAATCATATCCAAAACATAAGCGTCTCTATCTTTAAAAGAAGGTGTTCTATAAGCAGCAATGATCGCTGGGATTTGAATGTTTGGATCGTAAGCTTTAGCGTGGATGGTCTCTGTGATAGGATCTTCTTTAGGAAGGTTTCTAACCACATCTTCTCCCCGTGGAATTGTTCCAAAGTAGTTTTCGATCATGGTTTTAACTTCTGCTTTGTTGAAGTCTCCAGCTACAACCAAAACAGCATTGTTAGGTACATAGAACTTTGCGTTGAAATCTTGGAACTCTTCCAAAGTGGCAGCATCCAAGTGCTCCATTTTACCAATGGTAGTCCAACGGTATGGGTGCTTTTTGAATAGGTTTACCTTTACATTTTCCAAAAACTTACCGTAAGGGCTGTTGTCTACACGCATGCGCTTTTCTTCCTTAACAACTTCGTTTTGGGTGTCTACGCCAATTTGGTTGATTACTGGGTGCATTAAACGCTCAGACTCCAACCATAATCCAAGCTCTACTTGGTTGGAAGGGAATACTTCGTAGTAATATGTACGGTCATCTGTAGTGTTGGCGTTGTTTTTTCCACCGTTGGCAGCAACGATTTTGAAAAATTCTCCTCTATCGATGTTTTCGGTTCCTTCAAACAACAAGTGTTCGAAAAAGTGGGCAAATCCAGTACGGTCTGGATTTTCGTCTTTAGCTCCAACATGGTACATAACAGAGGTAGTTACTACTGGAGCAGAATTATCTTGATGTAAGATGACGTGCATCCCGTTATCTAAGTCATACTCTTCAAATTCAACTTTTTGTGCCATGGTCAAATTACCAATAAGCAACAAAGAAGCTAAAGAAAATAAGCCTTTTTTCATTGTGCGTTTTTTAGTTTTAAAATTATAAGTTTCAATGTAAGTCTAACGTGGGTTGAAAATGTTACACTCCTTGCAAAAATAGAAATCAAAGTTGGCTTTGTATAGCAATTATGTAAAAAGTATTATAAAAATTATATTAATACATAAATTTTCACGAAATTTAAAGGTGGTTGATTTTTAATGGATTGGATTATGAAGACACCTTTTTCTGTTTCCGTAAAATTCGGAATTATTATTGCGGTTGGTTTGACGGCTTATTTTTTATTGGTACGCCTGGTTGGGCTACATCAAAATCCTTGGCTGCGACTTTTTAACGGGATTATTATGGCTGCTGGCATTTACTACGCTATTAAAAACTACAAACTTGCCTCAGAAGAAGCTTTTACCTATATAGATGGTTTTAAAACCGGGTTGATGTCAGGGGTTGTAGGGACTCTAATTTTTACTGGTTTTATGGCGGTTTACATGTATCATATAGATCCTGAATTTACAAAATACCTGCTCGGAGAATGGTTTGCGAACTACGGTGCAGGGCCTGGAATTCTGGTGTTTATCATTCTAATAGAAGGCCTAACTTCAAGTATTGTTCTTACCTTATCCTTCATGCAAATCTTCAAAAAAAGCTATAATACGCCTCAAAACGTATAAAAGGTTTGTAGATTAATTATTTAGGAGTATATTTGCACTCATTTTTTAATAAACATTTTAATTTAAACGTAACGCTATGTACGCAATTGTAGAGATAGCAGGGCAACAATTTAAAGTTGAAAAAGACCAAAAAGTGTTTGTTCACCGTTTAGCTACTGAAGAAGGAGATGCAGTATCTTTTGATAATGTACTTCTAATTGGTGACGGAAAGAACATTACTGTTGGCGCCCCAGCTATAGACGGAGCTCAAGTAGGAGCAAAAGTTTTAAAGCACCTTAAAGGTGATAAAGTAATCGTTTTCAAAAAGAAACGTAGAAAAGGTTACCGTGTTAAGAATGGTCACAGACAAGCTTTAACAGAGATTGTTATTGAAAGTATCGTTGCTTCTGGTGCTAAGCCAGCTGCAAAAGCTGAGAAAAAAGTAGCAGCTCCTAAGGCTGAAGCGTCTCAAGATTTAAGCGCTTTAACTGTTGCTGAATTAAGAGAAATGGCGAAAGCAAAAGACGTTTCAGGATATTCTACTATGAAGAAAGCTGAATTAATCGCTGCTTTAAGTTAATAACAAAACATAAAATCGAAATAAAATGGCACATAAAAAAGGAGTCGGAAGTTCGAAAAACGGTAGAGAATCAGAATCGAAACGCTTAGGTGTTAAGATTTTTGGTGGTCAAGCTGCTGTAGCTGGAAACATTATCGTTAGACAAAGAGGTACTGCACACAATCCTGGTGAGAATGTGTATGCTGGAAAAGACCACACTTTACATGCTAAAGTAGATGGTATCGTTAAATTTGAGAAAAGAAAAGGTGGAAAATCTTTTGTTTCTATTGAGCCTTTCGAAGCTTAAGAAACAATTCTCATATATTCTAAAAAATCCCTACCTATTACAGGTGGGGATTTTTGTTTGCAGTCATTTAACATTGGCATCAACATTAAGTAACATGCAAACCGTTCCTTTGGTTGTTTTACATGTTAATGATGATGAAAATTGCCAAAGCCCTTCCTTCAATTACCAATATCTTTATACTTTATTTCTTTTTGGGTTGTCAGGTACATGCCCAAGAAAGTAGCCTCAAAAATCACTTTGTAGATTCTATTTTTAAGGATTTTAAAACACAACTCCAGAAATCAGAAAATCTTCAGGACGAATTAGGAATTGTAAAGGCCCATATTAAAATGGCCGATTTTTATGGAAGTTTAGGAATTGCCAATGAAGCCTTGAAGCACTATCACGAAGCTTTGGAGGTTCAAACTACTCAAGATACCTTATCAGTATACATAAATAACAAATTGGGGGCGTTGCATTTGTCCTTAAAAAAGTACGGACCTTCCAAAATTCATTTAGGTGAAAGCTTAAATCTAGCAGAGGCCCTGCAATTTGAAAAAGGAAAAGCTACAGCGATAGGTTTGTTGGGTGGTGTGGCCGAAAAGGAGTCCGATTACGATAAGGCTTTGGGGTATCAGCAGCAGAGTCTTGTCTTATTTGAGAAGTTAGGTGACAGTACAGGGTTGGCGGTTACCTTTGAAAATATGGGAAGTATTTATGAGGATCTGGAAGATTTTGACAAAGCCTATGAATTTTTTACGAAAGCAAGGAATTATGCACTTCATAGTCCTTTGAGTGTTCAGGTGAACATTATCAATAACCTAGGGGATATCAAACGAAAAAACGGAGAGTTTGAAAAGGGGATGGAGTATACCCAACAGGCTTTGGAGTTGGCCAAAAGTACAGGCAATACCCATCAAGAGGAAAGTGCCTTGAAGGATATGGCTAAAGTGTATGCGGAACTCGGCAATTTCCAACAGGCCTTTGAATTTATGGAAGCCCATGCCGATCTGAACAAACAAGAAATCCAACGTAAAAATACAGAGCAGGTTGGAGCGCTTCAGGTGCTGTACGAAGTGAAGGAAAAGGAAGCGCAAGTGGCTCTGTTGAATCAACGAAATGAAATCCAAAGCATTCGACAAAATATTATGACCCTCACGAGTGTTTTTATTCTCTTGGGACTTTCAGGATGGTTTATCTATTTCAAAAAGAAGAAGCAACAAGAAGCTAAAATAAGTGTATACAAGCAACAGATTTTACAGGCCGATTTAGACAGAAAAACAGCGGAGGAAGCTTCCTTGCAAAGGGAAATAGAATTTAAACTTTCGGCATTAACCAACTATAGCTTGCATTTGTCCAATAAAAATAAAATGTTGGAAAACATTTCCCGAACCCTGTCTAATTTAAAAGGAAGGAACCAAACAATGGTGGCTTCGAAGTTGGAAGCTTTGGTAAAGGAAATTGATTTTGATCTCTCCAAAGAAAATGAGTGGACGGAATTCACAGGGTATTTTGAACAGATCCATCCACAATTTTTCCAAGGTTTGAATGCTTTTGCCGTTGAACCATTATCACCTGCCGAATTGCGTTTATGTATGCTGTTGCGCCTAAATTTGTCTTCAAAGGAAATAGCCTCCATTTTAAGGATAACTCCTGACAGTGTGAGAATAGCACGGTATAGAATGCGTAAAAAATTATCCTTAGATTCCAAAGACGATTTACAGGCATTTCTCTTACAACTCTAATGAGTTTTCCTAAGGTTTACCCGTATGTTACCACAATGTTAATGTTGCCTTGTTATATAGCCTAAAACCAGAGGGTTGTTACATTTTGTTAACGCTAATTTCAGCTCCAATCCAAGCTCTAAATATAGTTTTGCTCTCAACTAATCTATATAACAAACAGAAATGAAACTACTCAAAAGTTTATTTATTTGGTGTCTTTTAGTATTTGGTTCAAATGCGCTTTTGGCACAAAATGGTATTATCCGCGGGGTCATTACAGATGACAATGGATTGAGCGTCCCAGGAGCCACCGTGGCAATTGACAGTTTAAAAAAGGGAGCTGTTTCCGATTTTGACGGAGCCTATACCCTTTTGGAAGTTCCTGAGGGAACCCATACTGTAACGGTGAAATATTTGGGATATTCCGATATCAGCAAAGAGGCCACTGTTGTTCCTGGTGGAACCGTGATTCTTGATTTTACCTTAACCTCTAAAAATACAGAATTGGATGAGGTATTGGTAACAGGGTACGGTTTAAGTGGTCAAGCAAGAGCCTTGAACACCCAGAAGAACAAAACCAACATTACCAATATTGTATCTACCGACCAGATTGGGAAATTTCCAGATGCCAACATTGGGGATGCTGTAAAGCGTATTCCTGGTATCACGATGCAGGTAGACCAAGGGGAAGCGCGAAATATTATTGTAAGAGGTTTGTCGCCGCAATTGAACTCTGTAACCTTAAACGGAAGTAGAATTCCTTCGGCAGAGGGTGACAATAGAAATGTACAAATGGACTTGATTCCTTCGGACATGATCCAAACTATTGAGGTAAACAAGGCTGTAACCCCTGATATGGATGGAGATGCTTTGGGTGGATCGGTGAACTTGATTACAAGATCTTCGCCGCAAGGGTTCAGATTGTCAGCTACTGCTGGATCGGGTATCAACTTCATTACCGATAAAAGAATTCTAAACGGGTCCTTTTTGGTGGGAGACCGTTCTAAAAACGACAAATTTGGTTGGATGGTAGCTGCCTCTATCAACGACAATGATTTTGGAAGTGATAACGTGGAAGCAGAGTGGGAAGATGAATTTGAATTCAACAATGGTGATGAGGATAACTTGGAAGAAGTAGAGGTAAACCCTTATGCCAGTGTATTTGAAATTAGAGAGTATTTGGTACAGCGTGTTCGTAGAAGTTTCTCTGCCAATTTTGACTATAAATTAGATCAAAACAACACACTTTATTTCAAGTCTATTTATAACTGGAGAGATGACCGCGAAAACAGATTCCGTTTGGAAAATGAAATTTTGGATGGAGAGGATATTGAATTGGGTGATTTCACAGTAGATAGCAATGGCAACTTAACAAACTTCCCTGTAGAGGCAAAACGTCAAACAAAAGGAGGGATCTCAGGTGGACGTAACCAAAATGCACGTTTGGAGGACCAACGTATGCAAAACTATAGCTTAAGCGGGGATCATTTGTTGAACAACTGGAAAATTGACTGGTTGGCATCGTATTCCAAAGCTTCTGAAGAGCGTCTAAACGAGCGTTATATGACTTACGAAAGTGAGTATGCCGTGACATTTAATGGAAATGAGGATAAGCCATTATTTTCTCCAGTAGATGCTGGCGATGCTGATTTCGCACTTTTCGAATTTGATGAATTATCAGAGGAAAATCAATATACGGAAGAGCAGGACATTAACTTCTTCGTAAATGCACAAGTACCGTTAAGCTTTCTTGACGGAGAGGAAGGATTCTTGAAGTTTGGTGGAAAAACCAGATTAAAGAATAAAAATAGAGAGAACGATTTTACAGAATTCAGCCCAGAAGGAAGCGACTACGATTTCTTAGGCGATGTGCCAACGAGAAACTATTCAGATTCAGATTTCTTGGCTGGTGGCCAATACCAAGTAGGGTCGTTTGTTAATCCAAACTTTTTGGGAGGTTTGAACTTATACGATACCAACCTTTTTGAAGGAGAAGATTTACCAGAGGAATACCTAACTGCCAACTTCGACGTCAATGAAAACGTGTATGCGGGGTATGCCATGATGAGCCAGAACTTTTCTAGTAAATTTAGTGTATTGTTTGGAGCTAGAATTGAACACACGGCTATTGAGAGTGAAGGGAATGAAATTATTTTTGATGAAGATGGTGATTTTGCAGGCACCAATGTACTCAAAGACAAAAACAACTACACTAATGTACTGCCAAGTGTACATTTAAAGTACGGATTTGGAGAGAATACGGTGTTAAGAGCTGCTTGGACCAACACTTTGGCGCGTCCTAACTATGTAGACTTAGTGCCTTATATGGAAGTGAACAACGAGGATGAAGAAATCTTCTTAGGAAATTCAGAACTGGATCCAACCACGTCTATGAACTTTGATGTCATGGCCGAGCACTATTTTAAATCTGTTGGAATCATCTCTGGAGGTGTGTTCTATAAAAACATCGATAAATTTGTATACACAAGACAAACGGAGGATGCTAACGGATATGAAATCTACCAGCCTTTAAATGGCGATGGCGCCAGCGTATTTGGTGCTGAGGTGTCCTTACAACGTCGTTTGGATTTCTTACCAGGCTTTGCTAAAAATTTCAACATCTATTTAAACTACACTTATTTAAAGTCGGATGCTGATGGTATTTTCAATGAAGATGGGGAAGAGCGTACAGATTTGGATTTGCCTAACACGGCTCCTAACATGTTCAACGGATCTTTGGGATATAACGGAAAGTATTTTAGTGTACGTTTGTCTGCTAACTATTCAGATTCTTATATCGATGAAATCGGAGGACGCCCATTCGAAGACCGTTACTATGATGAGCAATTATTTGTAGACTTCAATGCAACAGCTGCCATTACCAAAAACTTGAGTTTGTATGTTGATTTGAATAACATCACCAACCAACCATTACGCTACTTCCAAGGGTCAAAAGGAAGAACAATGCAGATGGAATACTATGAAAAGCGTTTAACTTTTGGATTGAAATACGATCTGTTTAAGAAATAAGGAATGAAGAATATATTAAGTTTAGTTTGTGCCTTAGCATTGATGGGGTGTAAGGAGTCTTTACCTGTGATTGCTCCAACTTTAGTAACGGAAAAAACACCACATGATAGTGACGATCCAGCTATTTGGATCAATCCAAACGATCCAGCAAAGAGCATTGTTTTTGGAACTGATAAGGATGAAACCAATGGCGGTGTGTATGCTTTTGATTTGGACGGAAAAATCATTCCAGAAAAAAGCATTGTGGGCATCAGTTATCCTAACAATGTGGATGTGGAATACGGTTTTAAGTTAAATGATTCTACAGCTACCGATATCATAGTGTTTACTGAAAGGGAGAAGCACCAAGTGCGTGTGTTTTCTGTGCCGGATATGACAGAGTTGGACAATGGTGGTTTTAAGGTGTTTGAAGATGAAACCAATGTTGAAATGAAGCGCACTATGGGAGTGTCTGTTTACAAGAATCCAGAAACAGCAGAGATATCATTTATCGTGAGCCGTAAAAACGGACCTAAAGAAGGGTATTTGCATCAATATGCTTTGGCATCCGATTCTTTGGGAGTTTCGGCTACGTTGTTGAGAAAGTTCGGGACGTTTAGTGGTCAAAAGGAAATCGAAGCCATTGCGGTAGACGATGCCTTAGGTTACGTATATTATTCCGATGAAGGTGTTGGGATTAGAAAATACCATGCCGACCCATCAAAAGGAGATGGAGAGATAGCGCTTTTTGGAGGTGAACATTTCAAGGAAGATATCGAAGGTATTGCCATTGCGGCCTATGATAATGGAGAAGGCTTCTTGATTGTGTCCAACCAACAGGACCACAGCTTTAATATTTTCAAGCGTAGCGATAACTCTTATGTAAAAACGATCAATTTGGGAACCAAGGAAACCGATGGTTGTGATGTAACCACCACGCCATTAGGAGCTAAATATCCAAAAGGTTTATTTGTATCAATGAATGATGAACAGGATTTCTTTTATCATGAACTTGGTACACTTATGTTAGCTGAATAAATATCAGCAGTTGTTTTAATTCGATGAACCCTTTCCGTTTACGGAAAGGGTTTTTTCGTGTGTAGGAATAAGTAATTGGGAATTAATGGGTATCTTTCAACACAAACTAATATTTCTCCCAATGAAACTAAAGTTATGGTGTGTCGTGGGCTTTTCGGCCTTAATGTGGTCCTGTGGAACAACTAAGGAAACTGCAAAGGTGTCTTCAGCAATAAAAGTAGCCGTAGACCTCGTAAATGTTACCAATGACCAAGTAAAGGTTACCGTAACGCCACCTGCAATAGGCAGTTCAGCGGTGACCTATTATATGGCGAAAATCATTCCGGGTACCTATGCCATAGCGGATTATGGGCGCTATATTTCTGAAGTTAAGGCTTTCGATTCCAAAGGGAATTTATTGGTAGTTACTAATAAGGATGTTAATTCTTGGGAAATCAAGGACGCCAAAAAACTACATCATATCACTTATTTGGTGGATGATACTTTTGACAATGAAGGGGTTTCCCATTTCGTTTCGGCAGACTCCGAGACCATTTTTTCTCCAGCAGGGACTAATATTTTAGCCGATAAAAACTTCGTGCTTAATATGAGTGGTTTTGTGGGGTATTTTTCTGAAATGCTGGAGTATCCTTATGAAGTAACCATAACGCACCCTGAGAATTTATTGGGAAGCAGTGCCCTAGCGGACCAAAATCCCAAAAATGATGTAGATAGTTTTTATACCTCACGCTTTGCTGAATTGGTAGATTCTCCAATTATGTATGCAGCGCTAGATGTTTCAACCTTCAATTATAATGATATGGAAGTGCTGTTGAGCGTGTATTCGCCTAAAAATACAAGCATCACATCAAAAGTCTTTTTACCGGATTTAAAAAAGATTATTGTGGCTCAAAAAAACTATATGGGAGAGGCCAACAATACCAAAAAATATGCGGTGTTAAATTATATTACATCTTTTGAAAAAGATGATGCCAAGGGTATTGGAGCCTTGGAACACAACTATTCTACGGTGGGCGTGTTCATGGAAAGCATGAACAGCAATGATCTGGTAGATGTTATTTCCCATGAGTTTTTCCATACGCTAACACCTCTGCACATCCATTCCAAGGAAATCCAATATTTCGATTTTAACGATCCTAAAATGTCGGAGCATTTATGGATGTATGAAGGCATTACAGAATATTTTGCCCAACATTTTCAGGTGTACGAAGGATTGATAGATGAGGCTGCGTTTTTAGCCAATATGATGAAAAAGATAAAAATATCCTACCGCTATAACGACCATTTGTCCTTTATCGAAATGAGCAAAAATGTTTTGGATGGTAAAATGCAGGTACAGTATGCCAATGTATACCAAAAGGGAGCGTTGATGGGCATGTGTTTGGATATTATCATTCGGGAGCAGTCCAATGGGGAGCGTAGCCTTATGGATGTCATGGCCGAATTGGCCAAAATGTATGGTCCAGGCAAAGCCTTTGATGATGAGGAGCTAATCCCTGTGTTTGTAAAACTAACGTATCCGGAAGTAGGCGAGTTTATCAACGACTACATAGTAAATGGTTCGCCTATCAATTATGATGCGTATTTGGGTAGAATGGGAATTACCCGAGCGAGAATGCCCGTGGCAGACCCTTTGGTGTTTCTTAAGGGAGGTAAGCCCTATATAGGTTTGGACCAAATTAGCGGGAAGATTATAGCTGTGGTTCCTGATGATAAAAATGCATTTTTCAATGGCATGGGAATTGAACAAGGGGATATTCTGTTGGAAATGAATGGAACCGAATTTGATAGTAGTAATCTTCAAAAAACCTTGATGATGGGTTATGATCTTCAAGAAGGAGCGCCCATGACCATAAAAGTTGAGCGCGCAGGAGAAATCATGGAACTGAAGGGCAATGTAGTCCTCAATTATTCGGAGGGAGAAGGTTATAAATTTACTGATACTTCCAAAAAAGCACTTAAAGATGCTTGGCTAAAAGGAGGGGAGTACTATAAAATAAAGGGAACACCATAACGGTATTCCCTCTAGAGTCTCCATTTAGTTAGTTATTGGAATGGATTAATTTATTGTGAATTCAGATTCTAGACCACTTGCTGAACTTCCACCAACAAACACTTTAAAATCTCCCGGCTCTACAATGTACTTCCCTTGGTTATCGTAGAAACCTAACTCTTTTTCTGTTAAAGTGAAGGTTACGGTTTGGGAAGTTCCCGGTTCTAAGGAAATCATTTCAAAACCTTTCAATTCTTTTATTGGGCGGGTAACACTTGCAAACAAATCATGGATATACAATTGCGCCACTTCTTTTCCAGAATAAGCTCCCGTATTGGTTACGGTAACTGAAACCTTTACGCTATTATTTTCAACATTCGAAACTTGTAGGTCGCCATACTCAAAAGATGTATAACTTAAGCCATATCCAAATGGGTACAAAGGCGTATTGCTTTCATCAGTATAATGCGACCAAAACACTTCCCCTGGAGAAGGCTCATTAGGTCTACCTGAGCTTTTGTGGTTGTAGTAAATTGGTACTTGTCCTACATTTCTAGGAAAGGTCATTGGCAACTTCCCACTCGGGTTATAATCACCATAAAGCACTTGGGCAATGGCATTTCCGCTTTGTGTTCCCAAATGCCAAGTTTCCAAAATGGCAGGGATGTTCTCGTTGGCCCAGTTAATTGCCAAAGGACGTCCGTTACTTAAAACCAAAACAACATTGGGGTTTGCCTTGTAAACTGCTTCCAATAATTCTTGTTGTAATGGGTCCATTTCAATATTGGCTTGGCTTCGTCCCTCACCTGTTTGCATAGCATGTTCCCCTAAAGCCATTAATACCACATCGGCATTTTTTGCAGCCGATACAGCTTCCTGTATGCCTTTTTTATTGGAGATGTTAAATTCTAACTGACGCGAAAAAGCAATGTCGTTTTCAACAAAATTGGGGCCTTGTACATAGGTGATGGTATTTCCTTTGTAAGCCTGAAGTCCTTCTAAAAGGGATACGGCTGTTCCGTTTTTTGCTCCCAATCGCCAATTTCCCAAGGGACTTGTTTTATCGTTGGCAAGTGCGCCAATGACAGCAATATTAAGACCGTCTTTTTTAAGTGGAAGCAATTGTTTGTCGTTTTTAAGAAGTACAATAGATTTTTTGGCCATGTCCAAAACTGCTTCCTTAATTTCGACACTACCCACTACATTGGCTTCGTTGGTTTCGTTGGAATATTTGTAAGGATCCTCAAATAATCCCAATTCATATTTCACCCTTAAAATACGTCTCGCAGCATCATCAATATAGGCCTCTTTCACTGAGCCATCTTTTACCAATTGCGAAAGGTGTTCTACATATAAATGAGATTCCATATCCATGTCAGAGCCTGCGTTGGCGGCAATTTTGGCAGCTTCCTTTCCGTCTTTGGCATAGCCATGGGCAATCATTTCACCAATGGAGCCCCAATCGGACACTACAAAGCCATTAAAGTTCCAATCGCCTTTTAAAATTTGGCGTTGAAGAAAAGCATCTCCAGTGGCAGGAATGCCATTGAGTTCATTAAAGGAATTCATAAAGGTTCTTGCGCCAGCATCATTGGCTGCTTTGAAAGGGGGGAGTACAACATTGTATAGTGTTGAGGTTCCTAAGTCTGCAGTATTGTAGTCTTTTCCGGATTCGGGAAATCCATAGGCAGCAAAATGCTTGGCACAGGCTGCAATGGTACTGTTGGCAGAAAGGTCATCTCCCTGAAATCCTTGTACTCTAGCAGTTGCAATTTTACTGCCAAGAAAGGGGTCTTCCCCGGCACCTTCCATTACACGTCCCCATCTGGCATCTCTAGAAATGTCTACCACTGGGGCAAAGGTCCAGTTTATTCCTGAGGCAGCTGCTTCTTTAGCGGCTACTTCGGCTGAACGTTGGATGGCTTCCAAATCCCAGCTGGCAGCTTCGGCCAATGGAATGGGACTAACCGTTTTATAGCCGTGTACCACATCAAACCCAATGATCAATGGAATTCCCAAGCGGGTTTCTTCAACCGCAATTTTTTGTAGGGCCGTCACCTCTTTGGCTCCCGTAACATTCAGCATGGAGCCTACCCATCCTTTTTTAAGGTGTTCGTATTTTAAGGCTTGATTCCCTTCGCTTGGAGTTGGGCCCGTAACCTCCCAAAACCCAGTGTATTGATTCATCTGACCAATTTTTTCTTCAAGGGTCATAAGTGAGAGAAGAGAATCTACTTTTCTTTCAATATCAGGATTGAGTCCTTGTTGAGATGCTACATTGGTATCAGCTGATTTTCCAGTGTCGTTTGTATTTCCGCAGGCACAAAAAAGTACCGCTAGGGCATAGCCCCAAACATAATTTAACCGTGTTTTCATGTGCTTATTATTGGTATACCCTTACATAGTCTACTTCCATGGTGGATTCCGTAAAATTGGGGTCGATAGTACCGCCTAGATTTCCTCCCATGGCAACATTCATAATGATAAATTGATCTAAATCAAATGGCCAGGTTTGGTCATTTTTATTGCTTGGTTGATAGGTGTAATGAACATTGCCGTCCACAGAAAACACCATTTTCTCAGAAGTCCATTCTAGCTCGTAGGTATGAAATTCACTAGAAACATTAGCGACTTGCTGTCCGCCTAAATTGGAAGTATTCCCAAAACTTGAAGGGGTGTGTATGGCACTTTGTATATAGCCTTGGTTGTTGCCAACATGTTCCATAATGTCGGTTTCGCCGCAGGCTGGCCATCCCACCGCATCTATATTGGCACCCAATAGCCATAGTGCAGGCCAAGTACCTCCTCCTTCTGGAAGTTTAGCGCGAATTTCAACTTTACCATGGGTGAATTCAAACTTGTCCTTGGTCAGCAATCTCGCTGAGGTGAACTCTGATCCTTGATAGTTTTCACGTTTGGCAATGATTTTTAACACCCCATCTTCAACAATAGCATTGTCCGCTCTATCGGTATAATATTGCGACTCATTGTTTCCCCAGCCATTTTGTCCCGTTCCAATATTATAGCCCCATTTGGAGGCATCAGGCGTGCCGTTGACATCAAATTCATCAGACCAAACTAATTGCACGGAATCGTCTACATAAAGTGAGATGGTTTCTGAGGTGCTGATATTGTCATTGGTACTGGAATAGGCAAAAACATAGATGGTGTAATTGTTGGTGCCGGGATTGGTATAGGTGAATTCCATAGTACCATCGGTACTCGGTATTTCCTCTCCATTTCCAAAACGGAAGCCGTAACTCACGGCATCTATTGCCGAGGCTGTACATTGAATGGTGCCGGAGCCATCTCCGTTGGGAAATTGTTCGCTGGCTCCAACTTTGGTAATATTTAATACCAAAGCCGAAGGAATAATTGGCACAATGCCCCCATCATCATCTCCAGTGGATTGTGAATCATCACCACCACTAGAGCATGATATAGAAAGAGCACAAAGCAAACTAAGACATATATTTAACATGATATGTTTCATTTTAAATCAATTTGTTGAGTCTAGTCTTCGGCGATCAAAATTGCAAACCAACCGTTCCCATCAGATCCTACCGTTTTAATCATCATTTCATTGGCTGAACGTTCCAGAATGGCATAACTATGATCGCCACCAACGTAAAATCCATGGTATCCTACATTTGAGAAAGTCAAGGTTTCCTGTCCTCCAGGAGCACTTAACGACCATGATTCGGAATAATCATCTAGAGGGTAGTTAACGTATTCGTCATCGGCATTAGGCGTTTGTCCTGCAACTCCAAAATCTTGGTCAAGAGGTGTTGCTTTTCCGTATCCGGTACCATTGGTTATGTGTGTGAAAGTTCCATCAATGTTAAAAATAAAGCGATCGTCGTAGGCTCCCAATCCTTCCTTGTCATAAGGAGCGGCTGCCCACCAAACTGGACTGGTTCCATCGGCTGGTCCTACACCAAAGTGTCCTGCTGCTTCAGCTTTCAATCGCCAAGTTCTAGAACTGTCGTTGGTCAACATGGTCAGTAAATCTGCTGGAGGTGCATAAAGCGCTAAAACTTCCACTTCTACGGTAGCACTGGTGGTGGCGCCTCCAGTTCCAAAAGCCAAAACAGTTACGGTGTAGGTATGTACTCCTGTGTTGCCAAAACTATAGGTCTTTTCTCCGCTAGGAGCCAACGATTCTGAACCGTTGTAAACATATTGATAAGTAATGGCGTTGTCTGCATTTGCCGAAAAGTTGACATTTCCGCTTCCATCCCCATAAGGATTATCTGCATCTTGGCCAACAATATTGGCAGTAATCTGCAGATTGGAAGGAGCTATGATATCTCCAAATTCGTAGTCTTCTTCCTCACAACTAAAGAAAGTAAAGAAGCCAACAAGTAATAATCCAATGATATATTTTAAATGTTTCATCTTGTTTATTTTTATTGCTTAATCAATTTATAGGTCCAGAATACGCCTGATCCGGCTTCAATGCTGACGGTCATGGTCATGTCATTATCTGTAAGGGTAACATTGTAGGTAATGGCACTTGGAACAGCCACATTAGGAAGCTCTCCATCGTTATTGGCTTTTGGAAGTCCTAAATATGCTCCAGAACCATTTAGTGTTAATGTTCCTGCAGCTTCATCATAATCAAAGGAAGCACTGTTTGAGCCATCATGAGGTGCTACAGGCGCAGCACAGCCTTCAGGATCGGCACCTTGCCAGCCTTCTACCCAAGTTTCATCTCCAAGGATATTGCTAAACGAACCGTTTGATGTAAAGAGATATACATCATCATAATAACAAGCTCTGTCTGATACTGCCTGCGCATCAATTGACCACCAATCGCCACTTCCAGCAGTTGGCCCAACCATAAGGGATCCCGCTTCAGGAGCCATTTGCCAAGACCCAACGATTGGAGAAATGTAACGCACCAGTTTGTAGGTCCAGAAAACTCCAGAACCAGCTTCAATACTCACAATCATGGTATTGTTGTTGTCTAAAAGTGTAATGTCGTAAGTGACGGAACTCGGCACGACTACATTAGGAAGTTCGCCATTGTTATTGGCCTTAGGAAGGCCTAGATAAGCACCAGTTCCATTCAATGTTAAAGTGCCATCACCTTCATTGTATGTAAAGGTAGCAGGATTGGAACCATCGTGTGGGACCACAGGCGCACCACAGGCTTCAGGATCCATTCCTTGCCAAGGTTCAATCCAAGTTTCTCCATCCAATACATTATTGAAAGTGCCACCTAATGAGAATACGTATTTATCGTCAAAGAAACAGGCACGATCCGCTACTACTTGTGCATCGTTGGACCACCAATCTCCACTACCAGGGTTAGGGCCAACCATCAAGGCTCCTGCTTCTGGTGCCAATTGCCAAATGCCTTCAATTCCAGAGGCTGCTGCTGGTGCTTTCCAGAAATAAAGATTGTCTATAAATACAGTTCCTCCGGCCCATGGCTCTCCAACAAATTTAAATTGATGTAAGTCTGCCATAGATAATCCTTGATCTGTAAATGCCGAAAGTGGAATGTCGAAACTATTCCATTGGTCTGGAGTTAAATCTTGGGTAACCTGTTGTTCTCCCGTTCCTAAGCTGATTGGGAATATTTGTATTTGGTCTACATCGGCAGTCCAAACATCAATATGCAAATACTCCATTTGGGAAGCGTCTACCGTTTCTCCAAACTGAATGCCTTGATAGCTAAGATTGATGTACTGCAGCATTTCGTCACCATTTAGATTGAACATGGCATAACTGCTACCTTGTCCAGATTGTCCCCAATCCGGATTGTAATCAGTTCCTGCAACATTGGTGTAGGCTCCTGCAAAAATTGAAATATAATCCGATTCATATCTCGATGGTTGAGCAGGTGCTGAGTTGATAGGTTGTAGAATTTCGGTTACCGTAAATTCTTCTGTATAAGTAGTTGTTTCTATAGCGGCACTCATGGCTACCACTGTGATGGTGTAAGTGCCGGCTTCCTGGTAAACATAGGAAACGGTTTCACCCATGTTACCACTTACAGGGTCTGTAACTCCAGGTTCTCCAAAATAGACATCGTAGGTGATTCCAAAATCGGCCGTTGCTGTGACGTTGACTTGTTTTGAAACCGCCAAATCATTTTCAATGGTTACCATTAAATTTTCAGGAGGATTAAAGGAAACTACCAAACTTTGGGAGGCTTCGGTTTCCAGACCTGTAATGCCATAGGCAACTAATTGTACGTTATAAGTGCCTTCTGCATAAATGTGTTCAACGCTTTCTCCTGCTGTTAGAGTAGTAGGCTCTTCGGTAGTATCTCCAAAATGCACATCAAAAGCTACGGCGCCTTGCCCGGTTGGCGTAATCGTTACCAAGCCTGTATTGTCTTGGGTAACATTAAAAGCCGCCGAGACATTGGAAGGTGCTACGGCAGAGTTTACAAAATCTGCGTTGTCATCGTCATTGCTACAGGCAAACACCAACAATGCTATCAGACAAATGGAAGCTATGTATTTAATATTTTTCATATGATTCAATTTTAGTATTGTGGGTTTTGGGTTAATCCGGAAATATCAATTTCGCGTTGCGGCACAGGAAATACATCATGTTTGCCAGAAACAAAGCCTTCAATTTCGGTAGCTGCCTGCCCCGTTCTTACCAAATCAAAAAAGTGATGGCCTTCCATGGAAAGTTCCAAATTGCGTTCGGCCCAAATTGCTTGTACTAAAGCGGTTCCTGAACTTGAAATATTATGGTCTGAATTTCCAAAGGCACGTTCGCGGACTTGGTTTAAGTATTGTCTGGCCAAATCCTCATTGATGTTACCTCTGGCGTTGGCTTCCGCCGCCATTAACAACACGTCGGCGTAACGGATCGCTCTATAGTTGGTGAGGTAGTTCAATTCTGTTTGTGCGCCACTTTCACCTGCTCTAGGAATGTACTTTCTATTGAAGTATCCCGTGTGTTCGTAACCCTCAGCGTAGGAGGCTCCGGTTTCTTCGGAAAACGCTACAATGTTTAGGATGGAAGCATCACGGCGGGTGTCTCCTTCATCAAAAGAATTGTAAAGCGCTGAAGTAGGCACATTAAAGCTCCATCCAGACGCAAATTGGGGTCCAGAGAAAGCTCTTGGGCCATTGTGGATGATACCGAAGTTTCCTTCTCCACAGGTTGGACAGCCCCAATCGTACCATTCTGATTCGTTGGAATATTGAATTTCAAATACGGATTCGGGACCATTTTCTCCAGACTTTAAAAACTGACTTTCATAGTCTGGAACTAAGCTGTACACGCCAATAACATTTTGTAGCATTGAAGCCGCTTCCTGGAATTTATCCTGAAACAGGTATACTTTTCCCAAAAGTGCCTGTGCTGCATATTTATTGATGCGTCCTGCTTGATTTTGTGTGGTTGGAAGGCTATTAACGGCTTCCAATAGATCGTTTTCTATTTGAGCATACACCTCTTCTTTAGATGTTCTTTGAAGCGTTCCTGAATCTGTACCGTCGAGTCTGCGCTCTGTAAATAAAGGAACGTCTCCAAAAAACTTAACTAACTCAAAATAATAGTATGCTCTTAAGAAATAGGCTTGACCGTAAATGGCATCCTTGCCTTCGAAATCTAGCTTGGCTTTGTTTTCTTCCAAATAATTTACGCGGTTCACACCTTCGTAACACCATTGCCAAATAGAGGTTAGGTTGTCATTATTTGGGTTATGTGTATAATCATCTATTTGCTGTAATCCTATAACGTCAGTGGCACTTTCTCCACCGCATAGGGAGTTTCCTGTAGCAATGTCCCCAATCAACGTGTTGAGGTAAAGCCATTGCAGTGGGTCGTAGCAGCCTGTAAGAATAGCTTCGTAATCGCCTTTAGACTGAAAGTATACCCCGGCAACAATTTCATGTGTCTCGGATGGTTCAAAATCGACGTAATTTGTGCAGGCATTAACTGTTAAAAGTGCGGTACCTATCACGAAAATTTTATTTAGATATTTCATCGTTTTCATTTTTTAAAATTTAACATTTACACCCATGGCCCAAATTCGTGGGATTGGATAGGTTCCTCGGTCAATTCCTGTATCAGAAAAAGAACCGGCAGATATTTCAGGATCGTAACCTGAATAGTCGGTAAACGTAAAGGCATTTTTAACCTGCGCATAGAGACGCACACTGCTCAAACCAGTTTGGTCGTATACGGATTGAGGAAGTGTGTACCCCAATTGGATGTTTTTAACTCTGAAATAGCTTCCATCTTCAATATATCTGTCTGAAGCCCTACGGTTGTTGTTGGTGTCTACAAAAGTTACTCTAGGCTCGCTATTGCTTGTACCTTCTCCTGTCCATCTGTCCAATGTTGCAGCAAATCTGTTGGTGTAGTTTAGATTTCTTTCATAAGCACGATAAATATCGTTGCCTACGGAAGCAAACGTGGATACGTTGAAGTCTATGTTTTTAAAATTGAAGGATAGGTTCCATCCAATGGTAAAATCAGGGAAAGGATCTCCAATTTGGGTGCGGTCGTTGTCGTTGATGACACCGTCTCCATTAACATCTTTGTAACGAATATCTCCTGGTTGTGCGCCGTCTTGAGTTGCATGAGCATCAACTTCTGATTGGTTTTGGAAAATTCCGTCTGTTTGGTAGCCAAAGAAATACCAAGGGGTAAAGCCTTCTTCAAAGCGGGTGATGTTTGTGTAAGGAATACCGTAACCAGATCCCCATATAAACTTACTGTCATTGCTAACTTCTTCAACATTGGTGCTTACCGTTGTAAAGTTTACGCTAGTGCTAAATGAGAAGTTTTCTGAAAAACTATTGTTATAACCCAAGGAAAGGTCAACCCCGTTAGTTTTGGACTTTCCAATATTGGCAGGCGGTGCCGTGATTGAACCCAAATATAGGGAAGGCGTAGGGTCAAAAAGTAAATCGTCAGTAGTTTTTTGATAGTAATCCGCTGTTAGCGATAATGAGTTATTGAACACTCTTAAATCAAAACCGGCATTGATCTGTATCTGTTTTTCCCAGGATACATTCTCGTTTGGAATGGTTCCTAAAGTAGCGCCACTAATGATGTTTCCATCAAACACATATTTTGGGAACGTAGAGATTCTTGAGAATTGGTTCGGGATATTGTCACTTCCTACGGTACCATAACTTCCTCTAATTTTTAGATAGTCGAAAGTGTTGGAACTGTAAAAGTCTTCGTTTGAAATAACCCAACCAAGAGATCCTGAAGGGAAAAATCCGAACTTGTTGTTCTTTCCAAATACGGTGGAACCATCCACACGCCCTGTGAAAGATAACAGGTATTTTCCTTTATAGTCGTAATTGACACGTCCAAAATAAGATAGGTTGCGTTTTACATATTGCCAAGAACTAGAGGTCTGTGACTCGGCATCTCCAGTAGCTGAACTAACATCGGCGTAGGTCCATGAGTTGAATGGAATATCCTGTGCATTGGCAGTGATGTTTTCGCCTTTGTCACGTTGAAGTGACATTCCCAGAACGGTTTCAAAATTGTGGTTTTCATTAATCATGAAATTGTAGTTCGCAAACAGTTCGTACGTATAATTGAAGTAATTGGTCTTGGACTCGCTTACTCTGTTATGTGTTCTAGTTTCCTCACCTGTTTCTGCATCCACTGTTACAATTGGGGATAAATCTGGATTTGAATTTGTAGCGTTATGTCCAACTCCGTAGAATACAAAAGGAGAGAAATTTTTATTGTAAATGTCTACATAGGTATAACCTAAGCGAGACGTTACTTTTAGGTTGTCCAAAAGATCATACTGCAATTCAATTTTACCAAAAAGTTTGTTGGTATTACTTTCATTAAAGGTGTTTGCAATTTGTGCTAGTGGGTTTACGATTTCCTGAGTAATGGTGTTACTGATGCTGTAGTCGCCATTTTCATTGTATACAGGAACAGTGGGGTCGAAGTTCAAAGCATTGGCTAGTACACTGTTCACACTGTTTTCTGCCAGCCCCTTACCTTTTATATTGGTGTAATTGGTGTTTAGAAGAAGTTTGAATTTGTCCGAAAGGTCGGCATTCAATCTATTGGCCAAGGTCAATCTGTCAAAAAACGATTTGTCTCCTCCGCCAACAACACCTTCTTGACTTAAATATCCTGCAGAAACATAGTAATCTACTTTTTCCCCACCTCCTGCGGCAGAAATGTTGTAGGTTTCAATTGGAGCTGTGCGAAGCACTTCATCCTGCCAATTGGTGCCGACCCCAAATTGGGAAATATCCGGAAATATAATGCCCTCTCCTGCATTGGCGCTGGCTTCATTTAGAATTGCCGCATATTCGCTGGCATTAAGGACGTCAATGGTTTTGGTAACTTCTTGAACTCCATAATACGAATCGAAGTTAAAAGTGGTTTTTCCATATTTGGATCCAGATTTAGTGGTTACTACAATAACCCCATTTCCTCCTTTTACTCCGTAGATGGCAGCCAAGGCAGCATCTTTAAGGACGCTAATGGAAGCGACATCGGAAGGGTTAAGGGAGTTTAAATCTGCCAAAGTTTGCTGAATACCATCAATAACTACCAAAGGACTGCTTCCACTGTTGGAAACAACTCCTCTAATGGCTATTGCGGGACCCGCACCTGGGGAACCACTGGAAATAATATTGACACCAGCAGCATTAGATTGAAGGGCTTCTTCAACTCGAACTGGCTTGAGTTGCTCTACCGCTTCTTCTTTTACTGTGGCTACAGAACCAGATACCTTGCTTAGTTTTTGGGTTCCGTATCCTACCACTACCACCTCATCTAGAGTTTCGGTGTCTACCTGAAGTATGACATTTAAAGTTGTACTTTCTGTAATGACAATTTCCTGGGTTTGGTAACCTACATAGGAGAACACCAAAATGGAATTGATAGGGACATTTTCCAAAAGGAAATTACCGTCAAAATCTGTGGTTACTCCTTTACTGGTATTCTTAATAATGATATTGACACCTGGTAACGGTAGGGCGTCTGTATCAGATACCGTTCCAGTAACATTGACATTCTGGGAGAATGCCAATGTCGACACTAAAAGGAAAAGTGTCGTTGAAATAAGTTTTGAAATCATAGAATTAGCTTTTAGTAAGGTAAACTTATTATAATACAGTGTGAAATCCTTAAAATAGACCACAACAAAAAACATACAATTTAAAAATATTGGTGTTTTTATGAGAATATGATAATGAAGTCCTTGTGTATAAAGGCTTTTAGGTGGAGTGTTTTTGTTGCGAAAACGTTTTCTAAATGCTGAAAATCAGTCTGTGTAGTGGTAATGTATAGGTAATTTTAAGCTTTGTATAGGCTCTATATTTCCAAAATGTAATTTGTTAAGCTAGCTTCGTGAGGTAAATCCATTTTTTTTCGAAGTCTGTAACGTTTAACTTCCACGCTTTTTGCAGAAATATTTAACAAGGGTGCAATTTCTTTGGATGAAAGGTTGAGCCTTAAATAAGCGCAAAGTTTTAAATCGTTAGGAGTAAGGGATGGATGTTTGTCTTTGATCTTGTTTAAAAAGTCTTTGTCAGCATTGTTAAATGCTTCCTCGAAGAATTTCCAATCCTCCTTATTGTTGAGGTTTTTGTCAATAATACGAATAACCGATTTAATGCTCTTGTCTTCTTTTGAATTTTTGAGTTCGTTTTTAATGCCATTCAGGAATTCGTTTTTCTTGATGAGGCTCATAGTGGAGATGGCCAATTCCCGGTTTTTGTTTTCAATATCCTGCTGTAGCTTTTCATTTTGAAATTGCATGAGTTGCTGTTCATTTTCAAGCTCTTTCAATTCAAGTTCATGTTCTGCCTCTTTTAACAGTTTGTGTTGTTGCTTTTTGTAGTAGTTCTTATAAACGTTATGAAGTAGTAAAGACAGTAAAATAAAACAAATAGCATAAAATCCCCAAGCTAAATTTGATAAATACCAAGGTCTGCCAATCGTAAATTTGTAGCTAGCTACATTATCCGTTAGTGTATCCCCTACCTTGCCTCTTACTTTAAAAATATATGTGCCGTATTGTAGGTTTTTAAATAGTTCAGAGGAAGATTCACTCCATGGACTCCAATGATCATAGAAACCTTCTAATTGATACTGGTATTCGGGCTTTAGGTATTTGTCAAATTCAGGGATGCTAAAGGTGAATTCAAGGTTATTCTGCTTGTTTTTGAATTGCCCTGTTTGTGTTTTGTCAGCAAAAAAGATATCTGAGTCTAAGGATTGGTTGCTTACCGTGTTTAAAGAAATTTCATATTGTTTTGTGGAAATTTTGTCAAGATCTAAAATGGTGTAGCCTGTTGATGACCCAAATAAGTAGTTGTTTTGGTTGATGTAACTTATATTTTCATAGCCGGTCATTCCTTTTCTTAAGGTATTTGGAAAGGCAATTTTTGTGAGTTTTGGATGGCCGCTGAAATTCCTTTCTGAGAGGAAGCTAATATCTTCTTTTGAGAATCCCCAAAGGGTGTTGGTAAGTTTCTCAGAAATCAATTTTCCTGAAGTATAGGATTCTTCATCAAACATTTGGCTTAAAATGGTGTCCTTTACAAAGGTTTTATTTTCTGAGGTATAAGCAAATATTCCCTTTTTATATGCATAAAGAATTTGTCCATTGTATTTTACAAGACTTGAATTGATGCCTTGTTCAATAGGAACTTTTCCGACGTTGAGAACTTTTGTGTAATTCTTGTCTGTGGTAATTTTATAAACCCCTTTGTACTCGTGATCCACAAAAAATTCATTGGTGCCCAATACTTCAAAGAACTTAGTGGAATTGTTGAAACCTTCAATTTTATTTCTAAAGGTCCATTCGCCATTTGTTTTTTCGAGTACGTTGATGCCGTTATAATTTCCTTGAAATAATAAGTTGTTATGATTTGGGACAGGTTTAAGATCCCAAGTACCATCTATAGGAATTTTTAAGGAGGCTTTGTAGCCTTCAACTATGAAGGTGCCAATGTTATGGCCGCAAAAGAGTGTGTTGTTATGGGTAACCAAACACCAGACCTGACCTTTGGTGCCTTCAACAAAAGTGAATTCCTCTGAAGAATTTAAAGGCTTTGCAAATAGTCCTTGGTTGGTGCCCAAATATAGCAGACCCTTAAAAATGGCCGAAGCATATATCGTTCCTAAGGTGCCATTTTCGTCTTTGTAAATACGAAATGGCGAGGTGATATTTACGCAATTGATGCCATTGTCCAATCCTAGCCAGATATTCTGTTCCATATCCTCAAAAATGGAAAGCACGGTGTTGTTACTTAAGCCATTTTGCTGATTAATGATGTAATTGGCTTCTCCGTCTTTGGTTAGATGAATAATTCCTTTGGAAATGGTTCCAAGGGCAAAACTCCCATCCTGTAATTGGATGCTGCTATAGACACTGACTTTGGAGAGTAGATCTTTAGCCGGGATATCCCATTGTTTGGTTGTCCCATTTTCTATTATATAAAAACCATTGTCTTGAGTTTCCGCTAAAAGCATATTGTTGTGCCAATAAACATTAACGACAATATTCTGGGTCATTACAGGATCGCCTGACACTACTTTTGATTGACCATTTTCAATCTTGCAAATTCCCAAACCAATGTCTTGATAATAAATGCTATTGTCTACTTTGTACATTTTGGTAACAGCGACTTTAGATTCAATCACATTGAATTCAAAAGTTGTCGTGTCGTAAACATAAATCCTGTTAAGGGATTGAAAGAGAATCCAGTTGTCTATGGCTTGAATTTTCCAAAACTGTTCGTCCTCAATTAAAGGAGTGGAAAGGTCTTTAGAAAGTGACGTGTACTCCAAAGCTCCCAATGAATTTTTTTGCCAGTATCCAAACTCCATATAACAGCCAGTGTAAATCACATCATTAATAACTTTAACTGAGCGAATCACTGTTTCGTTTGGAGAAGCGTATAACCGCCATTTGGCACCATCAAACTCTAAAAGGCCTTTATTATTGGCTACATAAATGGTTTTGTTGGAAGTTTGTGAAATGCCCCAGTTTTGGTTTTCTGCACCGTATTGTGTGGGAGTATAAATTTCAATGGGAGGCAGCTCTTGGCCTACCAAATTAAATATACAACAGAGTGCAAAAAGAGGGATGAGATATAATTTCACAATTGGCAATTCCTTGCTGTTAATATACAATAATACAAATTAAATAATGTCGATTTTTAAGGAATCCATAAAAAAAAGCCATATCCTTTTGATAGTGATATGGCTTTCAAATTAACATTTAAACAAATGAACTACTCGGTAACTGGGGTGAACCTAATGGCGGTTCCTCCACCAGCAGCCAAGTGCAATTCTAAAGTGGTGTTTCGGTCCACTGTTTTAGTAGTTATGTTAATTGGGTAGGGATTACTTATGTAATTGGCGCCTTCGTCGTCCTCATAAATTTGAGCTGTATAAGAAGTGTTTTCATCTAAAAAGGTTAAGGGAACCTGTAGTTGGCGGGCGTCCGCATTGGTAATGGCTCCTAGATACCAATCTGGGCCATCCCAATCCTTGCGAGCCATAGTGACGTACTTGCCAATTTCGGCATTTGGCACCACGGTTTCCGACCAAATTTCAGGGACATCCTTTATAAATTGAAACGCTGTTTGGCCTTCGTAATTTTTGGGTAAGTCTGATGCCATTTGCAGCGGGCTGAACATAGTAACGTACAAAGCCAATTGTTTTGCAAGGGTAGTTGGTACCATGGCTTTGTTAGGAGTTTCATAACTAAAGTCGAAGTTTCCTGGAGTAAAGTCCATGGGGCCAGATAACATTCTTGTAAATGGTAAAATCGTAGTGTGCTCCGGAGGATTACCGCCATCGGCAGACCAAGCGTTGTATTCTTGTCCTCTACCGCCTTCTTGGGTCATCAAGTTGGGGTAGGTGCGTTGTAACCCCGTACCTTTTACAGGTTCATGGTTGTCGATCATGATATGGTATTTGGCTGCGGTTTCAATTACTTTTCTGTAATGACGCACGCCATACTGGCCATCGTGCCATTCTTTTTTATCCAGATATTTGTTTACGTAGCCTGTTTTTACGGCATTCACACCAATCCTGTTGTAAAGTTTGAAGGCGTCCTCCAATTGGTCTTCATAATGTTTGGCAGCTCCTGCGGTTTCGTGGTGACCAATTAAACGCACATTGTTCATGGCTGCATATTCACCTATCGCTTCAATATCAAAGTCGGGGTAAGGCTGTGTAAAACTGAATGCTCTTCCATCGGCGGTCCAGTCGCCATCCCATCCTACATTCCAACCTTCCACTAAAACGCCATCCAAACCGTGCTTCGCGGCAAAGTCGATGTATCTTTTGGTGTTTTCGGTAGTGGCACCGTGCTTATCTCCTTGTCCCCAAGAATATTTATCTAGGTGCATTCCCCACCAAATTCCGATGTATTTGGAAGGTTTGATCCAAGACAAATCCTCAATTTTAGACGGTTCGTTCAAGTTGAGCATTAAGGTTGACGTCACCAAATCGCCAGGTTGCTCACCAATAATTAAGGTTCTCCATGGCGTTTCAAAAGGAGTTTGGGCGTAGACTTTTACACCATTGGCCCAAGGCACCAAATCACTTTCATATTGATTGTCTTTGGATTTCAATAAGGTCATCGAAGCAAAGTCTGTTAAGTTAGCTTCGTGAAGTGCCAAATACAGGCCGTCTTTGGTTTCGAATGTTGCAGGGGTGTTGATAGTATCAGTGGTGTTCATGGGGCTTTTTTTATACAGACTCTCGTAGTAGCTGTTTTCAGTATGAACAGGAATCCACCATACATCATGGTTTTGTGGAAAGGTAAACTGGGTCAACTCGTTTGAGATTTTGACACTGTCCAAATGTTCTTGCTTTGGGAAGACATATCTAAACCCAAGTCCATCATCAAACAAACGGAATTTTAAGTCCATCAAACGCTGTTCACCATCGGTTTCTTTAAGGTGTATCACCAATTCGTTGTGATGATCCCTTATGGTTTTAAATTCACCCCAAGGTTGCTCCCAAGAGGTGTCGGTGCTATGCTCTTCACTGCTAATAATTTCAAAACCATCGGTCATGCTTTTCAGGTCTTCAAATTCAAACCCCAATAAGGAAGGCCCCAAAACAGAGGCTCCGTTATGAGATACCTTGTATTGAGGGGCTCCTGATTCGGTGAGGCTAAACTCTAATGTGGTTGCTTGGTCTGGAGAGCTAAGCTTGTAGGTTGGTTGCTCTTTGGCGCAGGACACAATGAGCGCGCAGCTGCAAAGGGTGAGGCCAAATGTATAGAGGTAATTTTTCATGGTGATATATTGAGTGGTTATTTAGTCTTCAATTGCCTGTAGCAGTGCAAGGGCATCATCCACCTGCAAAGCCGCGAAATAATAGAATGCTTGATCTAATTGTTTTTGTATGTTGGTATTGCTGGCATGCGCTTTTCTAAGGGTATACAGCTGATATATGCTGCTGAATACATTAGGAAGGTTTTGAACCTCTGCAAAGGATTTAATGCTTTCCAAAGAGCTGTATCCAAATTCCTGAGTGGGTTCCAGCATGGTGCCTTCTCCAAAATCGTTCCAAGTTATTAACTGTAAATATTCAGCATTAGAGCTAGTAGCTAAAGATAAGGTTTCAGTTAAGGTTGCTCCACTGTTATGGTCTATGCTCCAACCGATACCTGCCTCGGCACCGCCTTCTAAGTAAAAATCGTCAAAGCCAGGGTAGGCACTTCCGAAAGCTAAATCTAGATTTGGGTATTGGTTGTTGTAAAAATTGGTGAGATGGGTATTGTCTTCATAAACCCAAGAAAACTCGCCTTGGGCATTATTGCCAGCCTCTGCCGATTCATACCACAGCGTCAAAAAGCTAGGTTTAGGGTTCAAAACACTAAAGGTTTCTGTCCATTGTTCTGGAGTAGTCAAGGTAATGGGGCCAAAGTTGAGCAACAAGGGTTTGTTGTTTATTTGAATGTAGGCATCATTGTTAAAGTAGTTGCTTTGCATATAACTCATATCCGACTTGGCAGCACTCTCTATGGTTGGTGCCATTCCTTGGTCCACAATAGCCTGTAAAAAGCGGTCTTCATAAACTATGGCATAGCTTATGCCTACTTCATCCAAAAGATCTATTAGGGCTTCGGTGTTGTCGCGAATCATCCTGTAGTCATTTACATCATATCGACCATACCAATCTATTAAAACGCCATCAATACCGGCATACTTCATCAATAGCAAATGGTATTCTATGACATCTTTATCACCTGAGTGGTAAGGACCAATCAACGGATAGAAATGCGAGGCAATTTCCCGTTTTCCTGTCCCATCCACATTGTTGGGGTTTTTGTTGGCCATGGTCCAATGGTAGCCCCATTGGTTATTGCCACTGCTCTCGTTGGTCTCAAACCAAGGCATATAATGCATGTACACTTTGGTGCTATTGGTTTTGCTAACGGCTATGGGATCCAGTACTTCTACTTCTGGGGTAGGATCAGGATTATCACTGCCACCATCGTCGGAACCACAGCTCAACATGGACACCAATAGCATTGCGCAAACTGTTTTTAAACTTTTGGAAGTTATCATTGTTATAAAATTAATCGATAAAGAGTTGACCTCCTAAGAACTAATTCAAATATCTTAGAAGGCCAACATGAAAACAACTTAATACCCTGGGTTTTGAGTTAGATTAGTATTGGTACTGAGTACCGTTGCAGGTATTGGGAAAATAGCTCTATAAGGCTCGGTGGATCCTTTTTCCCACCAAGGCTCAAAGAACGTTCCAAAACGGATGGTATCTGTACGTCGTTTTCCTTCAAATATAAATTCTCTTAAACTCTCTTGGTTGATGAACTGTAGGTCGATCATGTCTGGCATGTCTGTACCTGCTCTTTCAGTAATTTGGGTCAAGAACGGAATGGCACCATCTGGATTCCCTAAACGCACATAACATTCGGCTTGCATCATTAGGATTTCGGCATAACGAATAATTACCAAATCATGGTCGCGTTCCCATTGTTCGCCGGCTTTGGTTTCGTATTTGAACAGGCGGCCTCCTTCATTTTCCTGTGCATCGGCAAGGCTGCTGATCTCTTCCGTATAGGTTAATGGCGATCCGTTGTCCATCATGATTACCGAGTTGGTTGCCACATTGATTTGATCCCCAATAAGGATGGCCTCTCTTCGCATATCATTTTCAGCAAAAGAAGAATATACTCCTGGTTGGGCCGACATTCCGTTGGCAGACCAAGGGAAATCATTTCCTGAAGCCGAAACCGTTAAACGGTGCAAATAGTGTAGGGACATGGAGTTCATGTAGTTACCGATAGTTCCTGCATCATTGTCATAGGGAATTGCGAAAATGGTTTCACTGGAGTTTTCATTTTCTGTCAAGAAATTGGCGAAATAATCAGGTTCCAAAGTGTATCCAGAGATGTTTTGGCACATGTTGATACAGTCCTGCCATCTTGGAGTTCCTACAAACGCTTCGGAGTTTAAATACAACCTTGCCAATAAGGCATAAGCTACATTTTTAGTGAATTTAGAATACACAATTTCCGATTTCAGATACGGTAGGGATTCTAACAATTCAGCCTCTACAAAGTTGTACACTTCCGGACGGGATGAATTGGAAGGTAATCCCGTATCTTCAAAGTCGGTTACAATTGGCACATTTCCAAACATGTCCAATAACATGTAGTAATAATAGGCTCTCACCGATCTCAATTCGGCATAGATAGGGGTCTTTTCAGCTTCCGTCAAACCAGATTGGTCCACTTGATAGATGATGGAATTCACCTTAGCAATTCCTGCATAGCAATAACGCCATGCCGAAAGGATGATGCCATCTTCTGCCAACCATGTGTGGTTTTGGGCGCGTTGGTACACCCCGCCATCGTACCAGTTGGTGCCTCGGGTTGGGATGGTAGCCTCGTCTGACACTACTTCGTTAAGAAAAAACACAAACTCACTGCCAGGAAAGGCATTGGAGATCTCGTCGCTAAAGCCTCTTAGGGACGAATAGGCACCCCCAACAAGGGCATCTATTTCATCTGGGGTAGTCCCAAAGTTGTTGTCTTCTACGCGGTCGTACAGATCCTCGTCCAAATCGGTACAGGATACCGTCACAAACAAACTGCTTAGTAGTACTGCAAATATTTTAAATTTCATTGTCTTCATATTTTCTAATTACTATCGCTCTATTAATTACCTAGTGTTAAGTTAAGACCCAAAGAAATGGTGGTTGGTCTTGGGTAATTATTAAATCTGTCAATTCCAGGATTTGCCAATCCGCTCATGTCAATTTCAGGATCTACACCTTCGTAGCCTGTAAATACAGCCAAGTTTTCTCCCAATAGGTATACACGCAATTTAGAGTTGGATTTCTCAAACGGAAAGGTGTAACCCAAGCTCATAGACTGTAATCTGAAGAAGGAAGCATTCTCAATCCAGTAGCTAGAGTAGGTAGGAGAAGGTTCATTAATGCCGCTGTCCAAATATCCGTCTGGTACATTATAGGCAGGCAAACGATTTGGGTTGTACAATACCATGTTGGTAGCGTTCAATACTTCTTGCCCGAACATTCCGTAACCTGTAATGGCAAAGTCGAAATTGGAGTAGGTGAAGTTCATGGCCAATCCCATAGATAGGTCCGGTTGAATGTTTCCTATGTCTGTTTTTTCTTCGCTCAGGATGAAGTTTCCGTTTTCATCCAAACCAGAACTTTCATAGCCCCAGAAGGTTCCTACAGGGTAACCCTCGGCAATGATTTGAGAGAATTGGTTGGACAATCCTGACAAGCCGTGAAGCGATCCACTATAGATCACATCGGTTTCATAAGTTTGGTTGGATAGCTTTTCTATCTTTTGTTTGTTATGTGCCATGGTAAGGTTGGCATCCCAAGTAAACTTATCGGTGTTGATGATGTTGGCGTTTAAGCTCAACTCAATCCCCTTGTTGGAAAGTTCACCCACGTTAGCCAACATGGTTCCCACTAAGTAAGGTGGCTGAGGTACTTCGTAAGTGTACAATAGGTCTTTAGTGTATTTGTTGTACCACTCAATAGTACCGTTCAAGAAGTTGAACAAACTAAAGTCCAAACCAATGTTGAACTGCTCAGTAGTTTCCCACTTCAAGTCTGGATTTGGGTTTTGTGTTGGTGAATAGGCTAAACTCCAATCGCCGGTTGCAGGGTCGTAGTAAGAATCGTTTCCTACACCCAAAATAGAAAGGGATTTGTACTCGCCAATTCCATCTTGGTTACCGGTTACCCCATATCCTGCACGAAGTTTTAGGTTGTTCAACCAACTGGAGTCTTCCAAAAATGCTTCGTTGGAAATTCTCCAAGCAACGGAAGCCGAAGGGAAGGTTCCCCATTTGTTGTTTTTACCAAAGCGGCTAGAGCCATCCTCTCTAATAGTTGCGGTAAGCATAAAGCGGCTGTCGAAGCTATAGTTGGCTCTTGCAAAGAAGGATACCAAACGCGATTTCCCTTTGTAAGAGTATACGTCACCAATACGGTAGTTGGTACCCGCGCCAAGGTTGTTATAGCCAAAAGCATTGGTCACAAAACCACTACGTTGTGCTCCAAAACCTTCGTATACATTTTCAAGGAAGGAATAACCACCCATTAAGTTCAGGTTGTTCTTTCTAAATTCCTTGGTGTAGTTTAAGTAGGTCTCCAACTGCATGTTGGTATATTCTCCATAGGTTTTTTGGGCATAACCGTTTTCGGTGATTCCTTCCAAAATAGCATAAGAAGGCTTGTATGTATTTCCTGTGCTGGCATTATGCTCGTAGGAAAGATTCAATACGGCCTTAAGGTCTGTACAAAGATCAGCCTCTGTTTTAAAGTATCCCAATAGGCGGTTACGCTTGCTGTCTGCGGTACGGTTGGTCAATATTTCCACAGGGTTTTCGTATAAGGTTCCGTCTACAGAAGTGAAATTTCCGTTTTCGTCATATACTGGGATGGTTGGATTTAAGTTGAAGGCACGCTCGAAGATGCGGTAATCCAGTGGATTCCATTTGTCAACCGTAGCAAACATTCCTGCATCAAACTTTAACTTCTTGTCCATGGCATATTGGTAAATGCTCAAGTTTCCACTCAAACGCTCTAATCCGGTAGTTTTGATGATCCCTTTATTGTCCAAATAAGACACCGATGCTCTTAAACCATTATACTCTGCTCCAGAAGCTAAGCTTACGGTATGCGACATGGTTGCTGAAGTCGTCTGCAATTCTTCCTGCCAATCGGTGTCTCCACCGTAGTCGATAGCACCCGTAACATTATTGTCACGTACATATTGACGCCATTGGTTGGCCGAAAGCATGTCTAGGTTGTTGCTGGCATAGCTAATCCCGGTATACCCATTATAAGTCACATTGAAACCAGATTTTTGACTCTTTGTGGTAATGATGATGACCCCATTGGCTCCTCTAGATCCATAAATGGCGGTAGCCGAGGCATCCTTAAGAACGTCTATGGTTTTGATGTCGTTTGGTTGTACAGTGTTGATGTCTACTCCTGGAATCCCGTCTACTACCACCAACGGATTGTTGCTGGCCGTTAAGGAGGTGCCTCCTCTAAGGCGTAAGGAAGCACCACTACTTGGATCTCCTGTGCCTTGTATTACGGTTAAACCTGCTACCTTCCCTTGTAGCACCTGCTCTGTAGAAGAAATCACCCCTTTTTCAAGCTCGTCTGCCGATACGGTAGAAATAGCTCCGGTAAGGTCCGATTTTCTCATAGTACCATAACCAACGGCTACCAGTTCTACAGCGTCCAAGGCATAGGCATCTTCCTGAAGGGTCACCTGCAAAGGCATGGCCGTATTGGCGGTAATGTTAATGGTTTGTGTGGCATATCCTATATAGGAAATTTGAATGTCATTGCCGGTGGTCACTTGTAAGCTGAACTTTCCATCAAAGTCTGCTGTGGTTCCATTGGAGGTTCCCACCTCCAAGATCGTGGCACCGGCCAATTCTAATCCGTTGTTGTCAAATACGGTTCCTGTTACCAAAAGCTTTTCTTGGGCATAGGCTGTCACAGACAGGCAACACAGGAGCAATAGAGCAAACAACGCCTTAAAAGTCCTGAATGGATTTGGACTTTTGTGTATGTTTTTAAGTGTCATTCTAATCGATGTTTTAAAGTGATAGTATTAGTTAGTCTAGAGTTTTCAATGGAAGGGTAGTGTCAATTATGGTGTTGCCCTGGTTGTCTACTACCAATACCTGAATTTCGGTAAGGTTAGGAATGCCCTCTAACAGGGTAGGCAAATCGATAAACCCTTTGATCTCGTCCATATTGCCCGAGAATTCACCATTGATTTCCGTACTTCCCGCTGTAATCGTATAGATTAAGGTATTGATGCCTGTTTCGTTATTGATACGGGAAATTTGTAGAAAGTCCTTTTGACTGATCTGCAACGGAAAGAATCTAAACTCTGGTGGTGGTGGCGGAATATATTCAGCGGCATAGATTACCAGTTCAGGGGAAGTGCCTGCCCAGTCGTCCTTTACAAACAAGAAGGTAATATTCTCCATGATAAAGCCTTCTGGAATATCATTATAGTACTCTGAAGGAATCAAGTCCATTTTGTAAAAGCCGTTGCCCATGTCTTTCAACTTGGTCTTTTCCACAATCTCTGGGAGCCACGATTGGTATTCTTGTAAAATGGCCCAAGTGTTCATTCCGGAATGCATGTGTACGCTAGTAGCGTCTGCAAAACCATCTACCAAATTGGAGTTGAACAGGATGCTCAAACCTCCATCCAAGCTTGCTTCGGTTGGGTAGGAACGCATCATTTCATCTGCCGTAAAGAAGGAGTCTATTGGCGTGTAGGGCATGTTGGCCACTTCGGTTTGTTTGCTTCCTGTAAGGTCTTTTAAACGGAACCAAAAGCCTGCACTAGCGGCAATGTCTTCGGCACTCATAGAAAAGTACTCGGTAGGGGTTAAGGTAAAGCTCCAAATAAAATTGCCTTCATAACTAAGGTGTGCAAACTCAGAGGAGTTTTCCCAGTTGCCTGCATCGGGTTCGCTTGGTGACCAGATCCAGATGTATACGTCTTCGTTTTCGGCAAGGGTGGTACCCGAAAGGTCAAAGTACCAAGTGACCTCCTCGCTATATTGGTACACTACCGGGTAGGACCACATAGAGCCTACCGAGCCTACCAACTCCTGAGCCTGTGTCAGGTTGGGGATGAGGTACAGTGCCATTAATAAGGTATATAATAGTTTCTTCATGTTAGTTTGATTAGTTGTTAGCCATTAAGTTGAATACATAGGATACAAATGGAGTTCCGCCCGAAGTGCGCACCAAAGTAATTTGCATTTGTGCGTTGGTACCAGGCACCGCGGTAAGCTGTAGCACATGGGTAAGGTTGGTGTGGGCCGCATCGCTATACAGATGGATCAGGATTGGATTGGCAGTGGTAGGCTGAAAAGGCGTGCTCAACTCATAGTACCCACTGGCAGCAAACAAAGGCGGCACATTGCCCATTACCTCATAGGTAGTAGGCTGGTTGTCTCCATCTACATTAAAGGTAATTTGGAAGGTGTCATAATTGAACCAAGTGCTCAAGTTTTGTTCGTTGGGGGAGATGTTGCTGGCCTTGGCCACTTCGTCCACCATTTTTAGGTTCATCAAGTTCCATTGGCCCGCGATTTTTTCGTACACGGTAATGGGGGCTACATAACTCCCATCATCGGATTTGTTGCATCCAAAAAATGCCAAGAAACCAATGATCATTAGAAACCGAATGTTAGTGTATTTCATAAAAAAAGTAATTGGTGATTGTTAGACTTGTACCACTTCAATTAAGTGATGGTCTAAATTATCTGTTAAGAAATCCTTAAAAAAAAGATTGAGTTAAAATCAAAGTGTTTCAAGACGGAAAATTCTCCTAAAACGTTGTAGTATATGGGTTTATTGAAATTGGTAAATGGAAAAAATCAAGATGATATTAAGAAAAATCAAAGTATTTTTTGCTGAAAATAATGTGAATTTCATAATATAAAAGGCGTGTTTTTTGCTAATTCGCAAATAAAGCTCTTTTAATTCGTTTAAAAATAATACAGCTAAACATTTATTGTCAATTTGACAATAAGGAGCCTATTATAGTTTTGGTTTGGTTCTTTTTGGGCCCGGTTATGAATTAATATTTGTTATGTTCTTTCTTTTTGATGTTTTGAGCTACTCGGCACTTCGAGTGATTGGTTTGCATGGCAATGCAGAGCAATAGTATCGAGAAGTGTTTTTACCTCCTGCAATAGTTCTCAATACTCCATCCGCTTCGCAGATGGCGCTCGAACTGACGTGGTGGGATAATTCTGTATATTTATTCTTTTGTTTATAAAGGTTTTCATCACTTCGAGTGATTGGTAAGCATGGCAATGCAGGGCAATAGTATCGAGAAGGTTATGTGTTGTCTGTTCAGTTTCTCGATACACCATCCCCTTTGCAGATGGTACTAGAACTGACTTGTAAATAATATCAAGAAATTTTATATTTTTAGTTATGAACCTTTCCTATGTCTATATTCTTAAATGCTCCGACAATAGTTATTATACTGGTGTCACTTCTAATTTAGATAAAAGGCTTGTTGAACATCACACAGGTATTCATGCTGAAAGCTATACGTTTAAACGCCGCCCGGTAAGCTTGGTGTTTTATGCTACTTTCACAGACATCAATCTTGCCATTGCCTATGAAAAGCAAATCAAAAAATGGTCTAGAGCTAAAAAAGAGGCTTTGATTTCAAATAGGTTTGAAGCGCTTCCTAATTTAGCTAAAAAGAAATTTAAATGATTTTTGAAGAGTTCTCGATACAGCCTGCTTTGCAAGCAGTCCACTCGAACTGACGTAGTTCGAGTTTGTTGTATTTATCCTATTTTAATTTTTGATCTATTCACCTTTCATACAAGATTATATCGTGTTCCAAACATTAATGTTGAAAGTATTAAGCATGTAATTACTTGCCAGCTTTCAGCATATGCAAGCTCAAACACATTGTAGTCTTTTTTATATGTATTTTAAGTAGTTACGGTCAATTTGTAATCGATTGTTTCGATGAAGTGTTAAAAATTTGCGTTCCAGTGCATTATGTGGAAATTATAGGAAATTTTTATACTGCATATTCAACTTGTTTTATTATATTGGTCACGCTATCAGGCACAAAGGTCTAATTCCCTATTGTGTCAACATAATTACAAACAATTTCCTGACCAAGTATCTTGTTTGTTGGATGAGCTATCCCGCCATCCGGAATTATAAACCCATATTAATTAAATAATAACTAAAGTTAGTAATCCATTAACTAGAACTATATGCATACCAAAAATTTAAAAGTAGCCTTAGGCCTTGTATCCTTTGTGTTGGGTGTTGGCTTGAGCCTACAGATTAGAACCAATGTTGCTGAGGTTATGCCATCCTCCTTCTTTCTCAATGTATTAACCCTTGTGTTTACTACCATTGGTACCCTTTTAATGTACCGTCAACTCATGCGTCTTTTATATGTAAAGGCTACAGTGTAGCTTAGTACTAAGTATTTAATATAGAGTAGATAGATAGAATCACAGATTTTTTACAAGATTTTGTGATGTCACCTCTTTCCATTGCCTACCTTTTGAATGGTATCCAATTGGGGAATTGTATATTTGTTTGGGCTCATGGCCTATAACATAACTGTACATGGAAAAAACCATCTTCGAGATTAGTAAAATGGACTGCCCTTCAGAGGAGAACCTCATCCGTATGAAACTTCAGGGCATGCCGGGTATCCAGCAACTGGATTTTGATATTCCCAATAGGGCCTTGACCGTATTTCACGAAGGCCACCTCGCGCAAATAGAACAGGCTATTGTAGAACTCAATTTAGGAGGGAAACAGATTAGCAGTGAACCTACCGAACAAACCGAGTTCTCCGAACACAAAGACCAGAGCAAACTGCTATGGACCGTCTTGGTCATTAACTTTGCCTTTTTTGTGGTTGAAATGACTACGGGGCTGCTTTCTAAATCGATGGGCTTGGTAGCCGATAGCCTTGATATGCTGGCCGATGCCTTTGTGTATGGCATTAGCCTGTTTGCGGTGGGCGGTACTTTGGTACGCAAAAAACGCATTGCCAAGCTAGCGGGCTATTTTCAGATACTGTTGGCCCTTATTGGTTTTGCAGAAGTACTGCGCCGCTTTTTTGGCAGCGAAAAGCTTCCCGATTTTAATACCATGATATGGGTGTCTGTTTTGGCATTATTGGCCAATGGCTACTGTTTGTACTTGCTGCAGAAGTCCAAAAGCAAGGAGGAGGCCCATATGAAAGCCAGCATGATTTTTACTTCCAACGATGTAATCATCAACCTAGGTGTTATAATAGCCGGTGCTTTGGTGCACTGGTTGCACTCCAATAAACCCGATTTGATCATTGGCAGCATTGTATTTGTTTTGGTGGTACAGGGTGCCATTAGGATTTTGCAGTTGGGCAAGTAGGGTTTGGGAGTATTGAGGAGTTAGTATGGATTAGTGAGATGGAGGGTGCACATTTTTTTGTGTTATCACTAGTGGCTATTGAGGTAAACAGCTCATGTTTTCAAGATGAGACCTCTATTTTTGTTTAAGATTTCGTGTATATTGCCATAGGGTTACTAGGCTCAAGCCATAGCAATAGAGAACCATTATATAGCAAGACTACAAACCATGAATTGGGTACTATTAATTATCGCCGGACTTTTTGAAGTGGCCTTTGCGGCCTGTTTGGGAAAGGCAAAGGAGGCCAAGGGCGTGGACGTTACCTATTGGTACATTGGTTTTTTGGTGTGTTTGGCCATTAGTATGTTTCTCTTGGTTAAGGTTACCAAACAGCTGCCCATTGGTACAGCCTATGCCGTTTGGACGGGCATAGGGGCCGTTGGTACCGTGTTGGTGGGTATCTTGGTGTTTAAGGAACCCGCAACTTTCTGGAGGCTCTTCTTCATTACTACTTTAATTGCTTCCATTGTAGGGTTGAAAATGGTGTCGCATTAGGGGTATGTGTGTTATGAGCCCCTGTAACTTTGAAACAAATTCCAAAATTGTTTTGTCATTATATGCGTGGTATCTTGGATTTCATAGTGGAGCACAATGCGATGAAGCATCCATTGGCCTTAGATGGGATTCCTCCTTCGTCGGAATGACAGTTGTGCTATTGCTTGATTTGTTGGCGCATCGTTGGGCTTCGTTCGATACCTTCTCAATGCATATTCTTCTTTTCTAAGCTCTTTTATACTTAACTAACCCTAACTCACTTATAAACAATAAGTTGTTGATAATAAACAAGAGTGTTTTGTGGTGACGTGTTGAAAATGAATATCTTAGGGTATGTTAACCAACTCAAATAAACGTTATGCAAAACCCAAGACACACAGTGCCCATTGCGGATCAGGGTCAGTTGGTATTCAACCTGAAACTGGCCCAAAAGGAAGATTGGCTTACCTCTGAAGATGTAATGGCTTTGTTGAACATTAGTTCCAGTACGCTCTACCGCTACCGAAAGGATGGGCGGATCCCCTACATAAAGTTGGGGCGGGTAATATGTTACCCTAAAAACCTTATTAACAAGTATCTGTTGCAAAACAGTATGCTGGCCCTTAAACAGGGGTCGGCGGCCTAGTGCCTTAAGAAGTATCTTTTCCCTGAGATATAGTGATGAAAGCCGAAGCCAGCAGCCAAAAACTCAAGTAATTTTGTGCTGCTGGAATTGGCATGTTTATATATAAAGTTTTGGAATGCAATTGTTATGAAAATTCTTATATATTTAAGCATTGAAAATGCGTGGCTATAGTGTAATTTATTATTGTTGCTTGCCTCAAGAATATATTGACCCCTGAATAAATTACTAAATGAAAACCAACTTTATGAAAACTATTTTAAGATTAGCACTATTAACAATTCTGGTAAATTTTATTGGCTTTTCTACAAATGAAGATGAAAACAGCACGCCTGAAAAAGTTTCGCAAATCCCGATAACGAAAAATATCGCGACTTGTTTGAAAATAGGATAAGAGAGTTTGTTAAAAATGCTAAATGGGAGCCGGCAAAAAGGGTGGGCATTTCTATAAACAGCGTTAATTCGTTTTCAATTATCTATAAATAATCATGTTTGTTGGCATTTGTAGATTTGTTTGATCAAGAGTATTGTGTGAGTTTTTGTGTTACTGATTATTATTGTAAAGGGTAGAACTTAAAATTGTTAGTTGGGGTAGCGTTATAGCTCAATCCTATTTACCGCATTCCCTTATAAAATTGTAATTCAATTGCCAGGGTTATGGGTTTTGTAGCTGTAATTGTCCTCTAGGTTGTTAACTTTTAAATAAGGCCTTTTCATGGCTTCCCGATACAGTTGCACTTCATTGTCATTCTGTGCAACTACTAGAAGAGACGTAGGTGTTAGCTTTGCGCTGCTTGGGTGTTAGGAGAATGGGAATCGTCAGTTCGAGTGGATTTCCGCAGGAAATCTGTATCGAGACAGTGGTAACAGCTTACAAACAGTAGGGCGTCTATCTCACTTCTAGGTACTGCCCTCTAACTCCTATTCGGAAATATCTTGATTTACGGGGAAACTTGTGCAAAGTTTGCTTCACCCTGAACAAAGGCATATTTTGATAATAGAACTCCTATCTATTGCGTATCTTTAAGTAAGGTTTTCAATACAATATTTAGGCATGTCAGTTTTAAACACTCTTAAACGGCTGTTGTATCCTGTTACCTTGCTCACCTTGGTAGCCCTTTTAAGTATTGGCTTGAGTATATTGGCCATTTACAAAGGGTTTACGCTAGAGAGTCCTGCTATTATCTATCCTATTGTCGCCGTCCCAACAACGTTATTCATTCTTTGCTTGTATGCCATAGACCGCTTTCTTGTACACCAAATAAACTATTTTCTACTCATGTTGGCTGAACTGCTGCTGCTTGGGGGAGGGTACCTATTGTACAGCTATTCCAGCAGTAGTGCTGACATCCATATAGCGACCGATGAGAATTATATTTTTGTGCTCTACGATGCCGATGAAAATTCTTTGGACAATTTTAGCAGAAAGGGACTCTTTGGTAAAGAATGGCTTGTAAACAGCAATATTGTACATCTAAATCCGTCGCTTATTTCCAGAAACGATATCCGTATTCTACCGCCTGAGAATTGGATGGGTATTTATGAGGAGACCGGGAAATATTTTTATAAAGGCGACTCCATTCCATATAGCTATAAGTTAAGAAGCAGGCAGGCCAATGAGTATAAGCGTACCCAACAAACATATATTGATAGTTTGCTTGCAGTGGTGTTGCCTTAAATAGTAGTTATTCAGTTTTAATTTGCTTTTTAATAGGTTTTTATGAATCATATTGTAAGAAAAAAAGTTTCTTTTTTAGTTTAGAATTCACTAATTTTAGGAGGCTGTATGGTGTTGGCATTTCTTAAGCTGAACAGCCCCGACTTCTCTATGTTTCCTTAGTTTTTGCAGTTCTGTACGGTTTGTATTAATAGCATTTGCCTTGAGTTTTGATTTCCTACATAACGTTTTATGCAACTTTTAATACACAACCTTATGAAAACAAAGCAACATATTTTATTGTTGGCAGTGCTATTGCTTCAGGCAGTGGTATTTGGGCAGGATACGGCCTATGACCTCAAAGACATCGTAGATATGCGAGGGTCCTCTTCAGAAGAAGTCTTGAAAGACAGGGGCTATCACTTGGAAAATGTGGATAAATCTTCAAATGGTATTTACCAGAATTGGTGGAACAGCAGAAAGAGTCAGTGTGTAACCGTACGCCTTGTAGATGGCCGTGTGCGTTCTGTGGTAAAATCACCGGATTTTGATTGTGGAAAAAATGGCGGTAGTTCTAGTCATTCCAGTTATGACAGGGACGATGTGAACTTATCGGATTTGAGGGGTATGGACGAACCTAGGGCTTCAACCAGATTACAGGACCATGGGTATAAAGTGGTAAAAAGTTATGGCTCTTCTGTAATTTCCTTGTATTGGCTGCATGAAAGGAACGATAAGTGTTTGTTGATGACGGTGCATAACGATAGGGTTTCTGCGGTAACAAAAGTGAATTCATCTCTATGTTCTGGAGGAAGTAGTTCCAGTAGCCATCATTCTAACAGTAGTCACCATTCCAGTCATGATAGTCGTGATTATGGTAGAGGTGTAACTCTCTACAAAGATTGTGGTTTTAAAGGAGGTAACATCACTTTGGGAGAAGGGCGTTACGATCACGATGAATTGGGAATAGGAAATGATAATCTGTCATCTATTGAAGTCCCTCGTGGATATAAAATTACCATATACCAAAATGAGCGTTATGGTGGGCGCAGCAGAACCTACTATAATGATGTCAGCTGTCTAACCGATGACGATTGGAACGATCGCACTTCAAGCATCAGAATAGAAAGAGATTAAAATAATATTCGAAAACTGTTATAAAGCATCAGTCTGTAGCTGATGCTTTTTTTGTGCCGTAATAGACTTTCAAGATATTGGTTATCTTTAAGAATCATAAATTGTTTTTGATAATGAAGAAAGTTGTAATTCTATTCTTTTTGGCAGCGGTAACTATTTGTTTTTCGCAAACAGCTGTTTCCGCTCTGGCCTTGTCTGACTGTGCTTTGGATCTGACCAAGCAAAAGGTGACTTACGATCCTAGTTATTTTTCAATTCCTTATCCTAATGGGGATGTACCAAGTGATAAGGGTGTGTGCACCGATGTGGTGATAAGGGCCTATAGACAGGTTGGTGTAGATTTGCAGAAGGAAGTGCATGAGGATATGAAAGCGAACTTTTCAAGCTATCCCAATATTTGGGGCTTAAAAAGTACCGATAAGAATATTGACCACAGAAGGGTGCCTAACCTAATGACCTTTTTTGGTAGAAAAGGTGCGAGTAAACCAATTTCCCAAAATGCTGAAGATTATGTGCCAGGAGATATTGTGTGTTGGAATTTGGGCGGTGCCATTACACACATAGGCATTGTGGTAAATAAAAAATCTTCTGATGGCAAACGATATTTGATAGTACATAATATCGGTGGTGGCCAGGTGTTAGAGGATTGTTTGTTTGATTTTAAAATCATAGGGCATTACAGGTATGTCCAATAGGCTATTCGTTTTTTTTGGGTTGAATTTGGGGTGACAATTAATATTTCGAGCGCCTCGTTTTGGTTCTTGGAAAACAACATTGCTTTGCTAACTAATTGGAATCTTTTGTGTTGGATATTGTAAAATGCTTATATTTAGCCTCATACATGCTAAGATTTTACAAATATGATAACGAACAATTGGAAGGAGGAGTGGAAGACCATTACCTTCGACGACAAGATTGCGGATAATGAAAAGTTTAAGATTTCCAATTATGGGCGGGTGATTAACTGCAAAGGAGACGAAGAGGTATTGGTCAATAAAACCTATATCAATGGGTATCAGAATTTACGGGTCAAACAAAAACACAGCGGAAAAGCTACTAGCCGCTATGTGCATAAACTTGTAGCACAACACTTTTTGGAACAAGGGGACGGTCTTTATGTCATTCATCTTAATTATGACAAAACCGACAATAGAGTGCTCAATTTAAAATGGGCAACCAAAAAAGAAAAGGAACGACATCAGTTTAGCAATCCGGAATATAAAACGGGCTCTCGTAAAAGAACCTATTCCAAACTCTCAGAGGCCAAGGTAAAACTCATTAAACGTAAAATTCACGATCCCAATCGGCGTACACGCATGAAAATGATTGCCAAACAATTTGGGATTTCAGAAATGCAGTTGTATCGCATAAAAAGTGGTGAGAATTGGGGTTCGGTTACCGATTATGAGAAATAATGTGCTCTTGGTTTTTGGCTACATGTCTCTTGTTCATGAAATTAAGCTGTTATACAGAATGGTTTAAAATTAAGCGTTTATTTTAATCTTTAACTATCACTTAATCAGATTGTTATGTAATTATTTTATCTTTAGGATTTTAATTCTTAAAGTCAATTTCCATGGGAAAATTAGATAATTACACAGAAGAAGAATGGCATGTAGTGGCATCCATTCCGCAGTTGGTAGGCGCTACTATGGCTAGTGCAGGATTTAGTGGTATTGTGGGGTCTGGTAAAGAGTTGTTTGCAACCGTCCGAAGTATGATGGGCGCCAAGGAAACCTACGCTAGCAATCCATTGATTACAGCCATTATTCCAGATCCGGAAGCAGCCAAAGAAGCCATGTCTGATGCCAGTGAACAGCGCAAGCAGTTTGTAAACCGTATCAAGGAAGCTCAGGTCAATTCCAAAGAAGGTTTGGCCAATTTGGTATTGGAAGATTGTAAAAAGGCCTTGTCAATTGTAAAGGAAAAAGAACCCGAAACGGTCGTGAACGATTATAAAACTTGGGTACTAAATATTGCCGAAACCGTTGCCAATACTGCTAAGGAAGGTGGTTTTCTTGGGTTTGGTGGCGAACAGTTTAGCGAAAACGAACAGAAGTTGTTTGCCGAATTAAAGCAGGTTTTTGAATAAGTTTCCATAGGTGTTTCACATAGGGATGTTGAAGCCATTCTAGGGTGGCAGGCATAAATATGTTCTTGTGTAAGAAATTTGGTTATATTGTACACGTCTTTTAGGTGCCCCAACACCTAATGGACATTTGAATAATTTATAACCAATAAAACCTACTTATGAAACAGTTATGTATGTGGATGCTGGCTTTCAGCTTCTTTTCTGCCACTGCCCAAATTTCTTTCAAAACGGGCAGTGTTCAATTAGATACCGACTTAAATTCCATCAATGCACGTGCGAGTGCCGATTTTGGAGCCTTTAAAACCGATATGAAATTGTCTTACAATGTGTCTGAAAAGAGCATTGAGTATATGACGGGCAATTTGCATATGGCTTTTGGTGAAGTGTATTTGGCGCTCGAAATTGCAAAAATCACAAGAAAACCTTTAAATGATGTGCTAGTTTGCTATGAAACCCATAAAAGCAAAGGGTGGGGCTATATTGCCAAACAAATGGGAATCAAGCCAGGCTCGGCAGAGTTCCATCAGCTTAAGAACAGTGCCAATTCCAAAAAGGGCAAGGGAGCCGGTAAAAAGCAATCAAAAGGCAAGGGTAAAAAGCATTAGCATTTCTTCTAAAAATGGAAATGAACCTTGTTTAGAGGTGTTTGGTTGTTGATTTACAGTAGTTTATATAAATTGAGTAACTTTGTGTGGCTCCTGTAAATCAATAGCTTATGAAACGATTAATGATTTGTTGGGGGATATGTTTCTTTTGCATGGTATCTCTCCAAGCCCAACAAAAGGAGTCTTCTTTTGTGGGTACAGCTGCCCCTGATTTCACTCTTAAGGACTTAAAAGGCAATACAGTTGAAATGTCTTCTTATAATGGAAGTTATTTGGTGTTGCATATCGCCACTACTTGGTGTCCATTTTGTAATGCCGAAGCACCCTATTTGGTAGAGTTGGCCAATGAGTATGCCTCCAAAAATGTAAAGGTTTTAATTATTGATGTAAAAGAGCCTCAGACTTTGGTGCAGGAAAAGTTACAGGATCGGTTTGATTTTCCATTTCCCGTATTGTTGGACGAAGATGGTGTTGTAGCAGCTAGTTTTGCCCCTGAGGGGGTATTGCCGGATTTGGCTAGAGATGAAGTGATGTTGGCTTCTAATTTGTTAATAGATCCAGAAGGCAAAATTCAATTTATGTCGCTTTTGGATTCCAAAAACTTTGATGCCAAACTTTTGGCTCTTAAGTCACGGCTTGATGAGCTGCTTTCAAAACATTAAGTTATTCCTTTTATTTTTCATTGGTGTTTCTTGGTCTACAAATGCCCAAACCCAATGGGTGCAAATTCAGGATACGGGATACCAAATACAGAAAGGAAAAAATACAATTCAACTCCAATTTTTAATTGCTGAGGGCTATCATATTCAAGCTAATACTGGTGTTTTGTATTGGGTGATACCTTCAACCTTAAACATGGAAACAAGGAGTCTATTGTCTGATGTTTCTGTGTATTTTCCCAAACCACATAAAATTTCCTTGATAGGTATCAAGGAGCCATTACAAGTCTTTTCAGGGACATTAATTGTGCAACTTGAATTTTATATTGCTGAAATTCCGAAGGATTCCATTCCGTGGAAAGGAACTTTGAGCTATCAAGCTTGCGATAATAAGCAATGCTATTATCCTCGTACATTGTCTTTTATGTTGCAATTGGACCCAAATTAAAAAAGTAGGAGAATTTGTAAAACAAACCGCTTTTTTTGTAAATTAGAAGAACATAATCCCTTCCTAATAGTTTTCATCTTTAAAAAAGGTGAACCAATAGTCTACCCCAAACCTTATTTTTTCCTGCTTATAAGTCTCAAAGATACCTTCAATTTAACCCGTTGCATTTTTAGAACGTATTCATGGGTGAGCCCTCGGAACATAAGCTTAGTCGTTCAAGGAATAAAAGTATTTTGTATTGCGGTCTTGTTATAGTATTGACAAGTGCAATTACTTTTCTTCTTGTAAAGGGGTGTGGAAAACATGAGGTAGAGCCTTTGATAGCTCCTATTGAAACCAAACTTGATGTCTATGCCCAGAATTACGATCCTACTACTTTAGGTGATTCTGAAGAAGATGCCGTCATAAAATTTGGGTATCAATTGTTCAATCAAACCCCAAGGTATCTGGGACCTGATAATGGAAATGCCGATATGGTGTACCAAGGAAATAGGCTGGCCTGTAAAAATTGCCATCTCAATTCGGGGACCAAAGCCTATTCGGCACCATTGATAGGAATCGTTCAACGGTTTCCGCAATTCCGTGGACGCGAAAACAAAATGGGAACCATCCAAGAACGCATTAATGGTTGTTTTGAGCGTAGTATGAATGGTAAGATGCTTCCCGAGGAGAGCAAGGAAATGCAAGCCTTGGTAAAGTATTTGGAATGGTTAAGCAGATTTGCGCCGGAGGATGGGAAGATAAAAGGACAGGGATTTGTAAAGATTTTTATTCCCAATCGCGCTGTCGATCTGGAGCATGGTAAAGAGGTGTTTGCAAAAAACTGTGCGGTTTGCCATACCCCAAGTGGAAAAGGAGTGATGGATGCCAACGGTTATACCTATCTATATCCGCCTTTGTGGGGAGACGACTCCTTTAATCATGGAGCAGGAATGGCTAGGGTGATTACTTCGGCCCAGTTTATAAAGGCCAATATGCCTTTTGGAACGAAACATAATGCCCCTGTATTGACAGATGAAGAAGCGTACGATGTGGCAGGGTATATCAACCAACAGGAGCGTCCCCAAAAAGCCAATCCCGAAAAGGACTTTCCAGATCTTCTAAAAAAGCCAGTATCTACCCCTTATCCTCCTTATGCCGATGATTTTCCTGTGGAACAACACCAAATGGGACCTTTTCAGCCCATTATGGAATACTATAAAAACACACATAACATAACCAAAAACAAATAATTATGAAAACAGCCAAAAGCAATTCAAGACGACAATTTCTAGGGGCCCTGGCCCTTGGGGCTACAGCAAGTACCCTTTCGGTACTTACCAATCCTATTTATGCCAATATTCCAATGGATGATACCAAGAAACTTTCAGAGGCGGAAGAGTGGTTCAAAAATATCAAGGGAACCCATCGCATTGTATATGATGGATCTAAGCCGCATCACGGTTTTCCTATTATTTGGAACTGGGCATATTACCTCAGTAATAACAGTATGGGGGTGTTGGATAAGGAAATGACAGCGGTTACAGTGCTACGTCATGATGCGATACCTCTGGCTATGGAAGACAAATTGTGGCAGAAATATTCCTTTGGAGACATGTTTAAAGTGAATATGAGCAGTGGTAATGCATATACACGAAATCCGTATTATGCGCCACAGGAAGGCGATTTTCCAATGGCACAAATTGAAGGTATCAAGCGCTTGCAGGAGCGTGGTGCTTTATTTTGTGTATGCGATCTAGCCATTCAAGTGTATAGTGGGGCAGCAGCCATAAAGATGGGCTTAGATCCTAAGGAAACTTATCAGGAATGGGTAAATGGAGTACTTCCAGGTATTCAGTTGGTGCCTTCTGGAGTGTGGGCTTTAGGTCGTGCTCAAGAAAATGGCTGTGGCTATATTTTCGCTGGGGAATAAAATATTAGGATTATGAAAGCAATCATTCAAGCAGCATGTGTCTTCCTGTTATCTACCATGATAATGTTGGCACAGCAAACACCTGTGAAAATAGTATTTGATGTTACGAGTCCAAATACCAAGGTGCATCAATCCACGGTTAGGCATGTAAAGGCCATGTCTCAGGCTTATCCTAATTCAAAGTTTGAGGTAGTGATGTATAGTGGGGCTATGGAAATGGTGTTAAAGGATAAATCTGTAGTGGCAGAGGAATTGGAAACTTTAGCAAAAAAGGACAATGTCGATTTTGTGATTTGCCAAGGAACCATGAAGCGTTACAATGCCAAGGACTCCGATTTGATTACGGGGGTAAGGACGGTTCCAGATGGGATTTTAGAAATTGTAGAAAAGCAGCAACAAGGTTGGAGCTATATTAAAGAGGGACAGTAGTTCTTAAATGAGTTATTTTTTAAAATAATTAAGTTATGGAAACCGCAGAAATAGCGGTTTTCTTTTGAAGTAAATCGTGTAAAGTTGTATTGTGAAAACATCAATTTTTGGAGTGTATCATTAAAAATTGTGTATTTTAGGCCATCCTTTTGAAGGTTTTCTTGAGTAACCCTTAGAGGGATTTAAATAACTTGCATGGCCTACAGAATTATTGCATTACTTTTTTTGAGTTTTATGTTTGCGTCTTTCACCGTAAAAGAACTGCCTGTTTTGGAGCAGTTGGATGAGGTGTTGGGACAAAAGGAGCTCTATATCAAAGAAAAGTATGCCACAATAGATGCTTTAAAAAATGAGGTCAAAAAGCATACACTAAGCCAGGATAATCACAATCTTTACGATACCTATTTAAAGTTGTTCAATGAATACCGATCGTTTAAGTACGATTCGGCATACCATTTTTTGGACAAGGCCAAAGCTAGGGCCTTGGTGTTGCAGGATTCCCAATTATTGGACAAGGCCAAGATCAAGGAAGGCTTTGTATTGATGTCTTCCGGTTTGTTCAAGGAGGCTTTGGATACGCTTAATAGTGTTGATGTTGGAGAGTTGGATAGAAATTCCCAGTTTCAGTATTATGCTGTAAAGGCCAGATCTTACTACGACCTTGCCGATTATAACAAGGACGAACGTTTTAGCATTCACTACATCCAACAAGGCACGCAATTTTTGGAAAGGGCCTTAGAGTTGGCAGAACCCAACACCAACGAATATTGGGCTACCGAGAGTTTGAAGCGCATGAAACAGCAGGATTGGGAAGGGGCGGAATTCGCCTTTAAATATTGGATTAACAATTTCCAGTTGCCATCAGAATATTATGGGATTGCCACCTCTAGTTTGGGATATATTTACTCGGAAGAAGGCTATCCTCAAAAGGCAATTGAATATTTGGCTTTAGCGGCAATTGCCGATGTGAAGCATGCTACCAAAGAAACGGTAGCCCTCAGAAACTTGGCCAATGAGCTGTTTAAAATGGGCGATTTGGAGAAGGCCAACCGCTATATTGGATTGGCCATGGAAGATGCTACCTTTTATAATGCGCGACACCGAAAAATTGAGATATCGAAAATTCTGCCCATTATCGAAAAAGCACAGTTGAACAAGGTAGAAAGCCAAAACAATAAACTGGCGAGCATTGTTATATTATTGACAGTCCTTTCGGTAATTATTATCGTGTTTTTGGTGATTATCTTCAAACAGCTTCAGGTTCGAAATAAGTCCAGAAAAGCAATGGCCGATTCTTATGCCAAGTTGCAGGAAATGAACAAAAGTTTGAGTGAGTCTGATGCGATTAAGCAGGAATACATCAAGTATTTTATCAATGCTACGTCAGATTTTATCAATAAAATAGACCATATTCAAAAGAGCACCATCCAAAAGATGATTGCCAAAAAGCATAATGAGGTTATCCCAAATTTAAAGCGGTACAATGTCAAGGAAGAGCGCGAACAGTTGTTCCATCAGTTTGATGAAATCTTCCTGAAACTCTTTCCAACGTTTATCGATGACTTTAATAAGCTCTTCCCTGAAGATCAGCTCACAGCTGTAAAGCGTGGCGATTTGTTAAATACCGAGCTACGTATTTTTGCACTTTACCGTTTGGGGATACAGGACAGTAGCCAAATTGCCCAATTTTTGGAACTTACCGTGTCTACAATCTATACCTACAAGGCGCGCATCAAGGCTCGATCCAATTATAAAGAGGACTTCGATGAAAAAATTATGGAAATTAGAGCTATTTAGTTAGCGTCTTTTTCGCTTTGGATTTTAGCTAAATTCGTCAACATTTCCTCGGTCATTTTCGACATATCGAAAGAGTGTGACCAATTCCAGTCGTTTCTAGCGATAGAGTCGTCAATGCTCTTTGGCCAGCTATCCGCAATGGCCTGTCTGAAATCAGGGTTGTAAGAAATGCTGAAATCAGGAATGTGCTTTTTAATTTCTTCAGCCAATTGCGCAGGCGTAAAACTAATTGCAGCTACATTATAAGAAGAACGGATGGTAAGTCTGTCGGCATCGGCTTGCATCAAGTCTACGGTGGCATTAATAGCATCGTCCATAAACATCATCGGCAATTCGGTTTCTTCCGAAAGGAAACATTCGTAAGTGCCATCAGCCAAAGCTTTGTGGTAAATTTCCACTGCATAATCGGTGGTGCCTCCGCCAGGCAAGGTTTTCCAGCTGATGATACCAGGGTAACGGATGCTTCGCACATCTACACCATATTTGTTGAAGTAGTATTCACACCAGCGCTCCCCAACTTGCTTGGTGATTCCGTAAACGGTGCTTGGTTCCATAACCGTATGTTGTGGCGTGTCTACTTTTGGCGTAGTAGGACCAAAAACTGCAATACTGGAAGGCCAGAACACACGTTTGATAAAACCGTCTTTGGCTAAGTTCAATACGTGGAATAGGGAGTCCATGTTCAAATCCCAGGCTTTCATTGGGTATTTTTCCCCAGTAGCACTTAGCATGGCGGCCATTAGGTAAATGGTATCGATTTGGTATTTTTCAACACAAATCTTGATCGATCCATAATCCTGTGCATCTACAATTTCAAATATCCCAGAGTTTACCACATCAAGATTGTTGTAATTGATATCGCTGGCAATCACATTGTCGTTTCCATAAATGCTACGAAGTCTCGTTGTTAATTCAGATCCTATTTGCCCGCAAGCGCCAATGATTAATATTTTTGATGACATAAACTGTAGATATTTGAATTTTTTGCAAAAGTAATAAGAATATAGTGTCCGAAAAATAGAATATTGAAATATATGTGTGCTTTAACATAAGCACTCTGAAGATTAGATTCGCTATATTTGTGACCTGATTTTAATTAGGTTAATAGCTACGAAATATGCAAATTCTAAAAACAGCCTTGTTGTGCTGCACTGTTTTTTTGGCGGTTTCATGCGGAGGCGATTCTGAAACGCAAACCGTAATTGTAAACGAGACGAAGGTAGACCCCAACCAAATTACTTCCAAGGATATTGAAGCTCTTGATTTTACCGATTATATGCTCAATTCCAGTTCGCAGACCAAAGTGGCCGATTGGGAAAAATTACACGAATTGAATACCCAAGCCGACTTCCTGAAAAAAGGGGACTTGTCGTTTTTTGCGGGATCAGATTCTATTGTGAAGGTGTTTGTAGGAGAGTTTAAGGCAGGAATTCCGGAGTCAGTAAAGACCAATGTGATCCAGGCAAGGGTGACCGCTTTGGAAACTAAATTGTTAAAGTTGAACGGCGCTACTGAATTGGATAATGTGTCTAAGAAAGAGTTGCTTCAGGATATCAAGGAATTTTTGGAAGCCTTGGCCAATCTTAATCTTCAAATCAACAAAAAATTTGAAAAGGATGCCAATAATGTGGGCAGACCTGAGTAAACTTTTGGAAGAACTTCAATTTTAACATATAAAGTTCTGTTAATATGTAACAAATGCAATTTCAAAACTTCTTATATAACTAATTTTAACCCTATTTTTTTAACTATTTATTTATGAATACCAATATGAAACATGTATTGGCAGTGTCTGTACTAAGTTTGGCAGCATTTACTTCTTGTAAAGAAGAAGCCAAGGTTGGGGAGACTGCTATGGCAGAAGAAAAGGTTCCAGGAATCATTCTTGAGAATATGGACCCTTCTGTAAGCCCTAAGAATGACTTTTACAATTATGTAAATGGTAATTGGATGAAAAATACCCAAATACCAGATGACGAAACAGGATGGGGAGGGTTTACACAATTGAGAAAAGATACAAGACAAGATGTCCTTGAAATCGTGAATACTTCTAAAGAGTTGGGAACTTATGCAGAAGGAACTGACCAAAAGAAGGCGCTTTTAATTTATGAAACCGAATTGGATACTGTGGCGCGTAATGCTGCAGGAATTGCACCAATTCAACCTTTATTGGAGGCTATTAACGGTATCCAATCTTTGGCAGATATGCAAACGGTGTATGCTAAAACTACAGGTGTTGCCGCTCCTTTTGTAGGGATTGGTGCTTCTGCCGATTTGAACAACAGTTCAATGAACATTGCTTGGGTAGTACCAGGAGGTTTAGGTTTGCAACGTGATTACTATTTAGATCAAGATGCGAAATCTCAGGAAATCCGTCAAAAATACGTAGCGCACATTGCTAGAATGTTGCAGTTCATTAACTATGATGAAGCCACTGCAAAAGCTGCTGCCGACAAGATTTTGGCTATGGAAACCCAATTGGCAGAGCCTAGATTGGATAAAGTAGCAAGACGTGATGCTAGAAACTTTAATAACCCAACCACCTTTGCTGATTTGCAAGCGATGACTCCTGCTATCGATTGGGCTAAGTTTGTTAAAGATATGGGAATTGAAAAGTCTCTTGATACTGTAAATGTAATGCAGCCTAAGTACATGGCTGCTGTTCAAAACTTCTTGACGACTACTTCTATTGAAGATATCAAAACTTTGATGGTTTGGGAAACTTTAGATGGTTTGGCTGGGTATTTGACTACCGGAATTGAAAGAGCTAACTGGGAGTTTTATGAGCAAACGTTGAATGGTGCTAAGCAAATGCAACCAGCTGACGAGCGTGCTTTGGGTACTGTAGACCGCGCTGCTGGTGAAGCTGTAGGGAAATTGTATGTAGATGCCAAGTTTCCACCAGAAGCTAAGACAAAAGCTGAAGATATGATCCGGAACGTGATTACTGCCTTCCAAAACAGAATTACAGCCTTGGATTGGATGTCTGCCGAAACTAAGGAAAAAGCCGTTGAGAAATTGGGTAAAATGACCATTAAGATCGCTTATCCAGATGAGTGGGAAGATTATTCTAAAATGGCCGTTAAAGAAGGTAATGGTTATTTCCAAAACATGATGGCTGTTGCAGATTGGTCTAACCAAAAGAATCTTTCTGAAATTGGAGAGCCTGTAGATAAGAAAGAATGGGGAATGTCGCCACAAACCGTGAATGCATACTTCAACCCAATGAACAACGAAATTGTGTTCCCTGCGGCTATCTTGCAACCACCTTTCTATAATTTCGATGCGGATGATGCTGTAAACTACGGTGGTATTGGAGCTGTAATTGGTCACGAAATCTCTCACTCTTTTGATGATTCTGGATCACGTTTCGACGGGGATGGAAACCTTAAAAACTGGTGGACAGAACAAGACTTGGAAGAGTTTACTAAGCGTGGTAACCAATTGGCAGAGCAATACAGTGCTATTGAAGTATTGGATAGCGTGTACATTAACGGTGCCTTTACTCTTGGTGAAAACATTGGAGATTTAGGTGGTGTATTGGGAGCTTATGATGCCCTTCAATTGGATATAGAAAAGAATGGTAGACCAGAGAACATTGACGGATTTACTCCAGAGCAACGTTTCTTCATGTCTTGGGCTACAGTTTGGAGAACTTTAATGAGAGAAGATGCTTTGAGAACCCGTATCAAAACAGATACGCACTCTCCAGGTCAAGTAAGAGCTACACAGCCATTGAAAAACATCGATGCGTTTTACGAAGCTTTCGACATCAAAGAAGGTGACCCAATGTATGTGGCACCAGAAGATCGTGTAAGAATTTGGTAAGACGAAAGTCAAACAAAATTTTATAAAAAAGGCGTTGGGATGTTCCAACGCCTTTTTTGTTTTATTGTAATTCGAACATGTCAGTTCGAGTGAAATTCTTGTAAAGGATTTTGTATCGAGAACTAAGGAATGAATCTCCAAGACTTCTCGATACCGTTGTTCTTCATTCCATTCTGAACACCTACTCGAAGTGACTATAGGTTATTTGTCATTACAACGAAGTAGGAATCTAGTTGCTGTTAAATAGATTCTTCATTGCGTTCCACTTCATTTTGAAACAGAAGATTCGACGCAGTCAATGACAAAGTAGGTTTCTCCTTCTTACGACTTCGGCTGTCTAGATAACAAGGCATCCTTGGCCAATTGGGCCAATTTAAAACTTGGGTCTACTACCAAAGCGTGGTTTAACAAAGCAAGAGCACTTTCAACATTTTCATCTTTATTTTCATTGAATACCAAAATGCCTTTTAGGTATAAAAATCCTGCTTTTAAAGAAGCTTGGTAAGGTGGCTGAGATTCGTAATAGGTACGTTTCATATCTTCTGTGGCATTAGCCAATCCATATTCTACACTGGTTTTGGCGCCCGCAAGATCCTGAACCTGCATTTTTAGGTCGGCAATTTCATAAGCCAAATATGGATTAGGTTCTTTAGCAAATAAGACTTCATAATGTTCCAAAGCTCGCTGTGGTTGGTTGATGGCTTTAAGGGCAATAGCCTTTACTTCGGTGTTGAGGTTGGAATCGTTTTGGTTTTTATCAATTCCAATAGTGTTTAAAGCTTCCATATAGCGTCCCTCGGACACGTAAATGTAGGCTAGGGTGTCTTTGCGTGATTGGGTAGGCTTGAGCACGTCCAAATGTGTTAGGGCGTTAATCACTCCTTGCACATCCCCATGTTCTTTCATTTGTTTATAATAGGCTTCGAAGTGTTTGGTAAGTTCGGAGTTGGTTTGGGCATTTAGGCCAAAACTCGCCAATGCCAAGACCATAAAAAATCGTTTTTTCATAGTTTCAAAGTTTAGGTTCTAAATCTATAAAAATTCAAAGGATATTCTCTTAAAGAGATGCTAATAATTTAAGGTTTGTTTGAGGGGTATATGTAAGTTTAAATGGCTTCTCGATACGATTGTTCAGCATTATCATGCCGACCAATCACCAACCTGCGGCTTGCAGGCTCGAAGTGATGGAAGGTATTCCAGTGTGGTTTTAAATGAGTGGTAGAAACGTCAGTTCGAGTGAAATTCTTGAAAAGAATTTTGTATCGAGAACTATTGCTAAGAACATAATCTATCTTACTATTGAAAATTGACTACAAAAAAAAAGGGCAGCCAATGGGCTGCCCTTTTTTGAAGAGTTTTGTGAGAGTTAATCTATAAACCATAAAAATATGGAAAGGCTTAAGGCTAGATATAAAACGATTAAAAATAGCTGTAACCTGTATTTATAGATATATTTTCCCATAGAAGAATTACTCTTTAATAATCTTGATGGTTTTCTCTGCTCCGTCAATGTTTACTTTAGCGAAGTAGATACCGTTTGGTAAGGGACTCATGTTTACGGTAGACATGGTGTTGTTACCAGCAATGGCCAATACTTTTTGACCTACAACATTGTAGATGGCAACAGATGAAATCATATTTGGAGACTCAAAGGTCAAGGTGTTTTTTACCGGGTTTGGATAATACCTAAAGCCTTCAAAGTTTACGTCTGCATCGCTTAAGGTAGCATCTGGATAGATATAGAAGGCATAGGTGGCTGTTTGTTGGGAATGCACATTTATTAAATAAGTAGACCCCGCCACAAGCTGTATTGCTTTTTCGCCTGTTCCATTATTACAATTGGTAAGACCTGATACGTAGGTTGCATCTACCGAAGCACAATCGTCTGTATCGTAAATGGTGTAGAACGTGTTGTTGCCTACGAGAATGTCAAAGTTAAAGTAGTAAGTTCCGCTGTTTTCCGCAGTGAAGGAATACCATACATCTTCATAATAGCTAGCTGCACAGGTTAATTCTGCAGAGTGGTAAGCATTTGCAGTAGTTGCAGAAACCACATTAAAACTTCCCGAGGCATCTGAAGCTTGAATGGCAATAGCGTTGCTACATTCGTCATTGGCAATCGCTTCAGGAAGTTTGTAAGCGCAAAGCTCGAAGGTTTTTCCAACGGTAACGTCGTTGTCCTCACCTTCGGATTGTACCGGAATGTAATAGGTGTTTCCTTCGGTTAAATAGATAGAGAAGTTAGAATTAAAGTCACACTCGTTTGTAAGTTCTGTAAGTTCACCACAGGTACCACCGTAAATATTGATTCTTTGGTTTATCTCCTCATTAGTGTTGGTAAGGGAGATGTTATGGTATCCTGAGGTAGTGGGCGTAAAGCTGTACCAAACATCTTTGTAATCGGCATTACATGTATTATTTGTGGAGTGTGTAGCCCCGTAGGTAGCTCCAGAAACAGCATTGTCACACGTATTGTTTGTGGAAAGGGTTAATGGAAGCGCCGAGGCACATTCGTCGTTAACCGGTGCACAGTAATAGATGGTAGACGGTGCAATGGAACATCCTAAATCACTTGTAATTTCAATAGTTACAGGAGTTCCTGAAGCATAAGGACCAAAAGTTACTTGTCCTAAAGCGCCAAGGTCTTCGTCTTGGTAGGTTCCCCCATCACTTAAAGTTAAGGTAGTGGCGTTACCCATGGAAGTCACATCTACCGTTACCGAAAACTCTTGGTTGTCGCAATCTGCTACAGTGGTTAAGGAAGCAGCAGGTGTAATACAATCATTAGTGGTAATGTTAAGATTGAATTGGCTATTGGCAGTTGAGGAGACTCCAAAAGAACCAAAAACGAAATAATAGGTGTTACCTCCAGGTAATACCACATCATTTAGGTTGATATCATTAAACACGCCATCAACAGCAGAGCCTGTAGTGCCAGATGCAATACAAGTGTCTGCTACGCCAATACAAGCATCCAAAACAAGAAGGGTTAGTTTTTGGTTTTCCACATTGGTAATAGCAATGTCAAGGGAAGTGTCTTCTGTTGTAGTAAGCGCATACACCATATCGGTGCCAGCAATACTGTAACCTGCTTCGTAGCAAGGAACGCTTTCGTAATCATCTGAAAAAGGATTTAAACTTACGGCCGTTTGGTTGAAATTTCCAGTACCTAGGTCAATTTCAATAGGGTGGCTACAAACATCTCCCAAAAGAGGCGCTTCCTCTGTTGTGAAGGTTTGAACAGTACAGTCGGTAGCCTCACCTGCATTGTTGTACGGGGTGATAGTTACATAGTAGGTAGTAGCATATTCCAAAGTATTGGAGAAGGTAAAGGAGGTGGCACTGCCCATATCGGTGGTTGCCACTACAGAGTCATCCTCAGCTGATAGACCAACCGCTATAGTATAGCCACTAGGGCTTCCTGTTGCATTGTTCCAAGTAAGGGTAGGCATATCTATACTTACATTGCTAGAATCGGAAGTTAAGCTAGCATCACAATTAGGGATTGTGGTTAATCCTTGGGTTATGTTGAGGTTGTCTATTGCATATAAAAGTAAAAAGGATGTATTGGATATGGTGTATGTTACTTTAAATTGAAAAATATCACCATTTGGGACCTCAGAGCCATTAATAGTAAAAGACATGGCTTGGCAAGATCCATCGTAGGTATAGTTGGAGTCATCAATAGTTTCCAAAACCGTCCAATTGGTACCACCATTTGCGGTGTATGAGTAGACTACTGTTCCCCAGTTTTCTAAAGGTGTTGATGGATCACTGAAATTATCTGATCCTACAATTTTATGAATGAAACTGATGTTTATATCTGTTCCATCAGATTCTTGTTCTGGAGTTGTTAATATTTTAGTTCCATTTGAACTTGCTGCATAGAATAAAGATTTTGTTTCACAAACTACATAGGGAAATGCAGAGGCATTATTATCCCATCCAGAACCGGCCCAAGAAGGTTTAGAGCCATTAAAATCTTCGCTAAGAAAAACTTGCGAGTAGGTTATCAAACTACAGAGTAGCATGAGGAAAAGGGTAACTTTTTTCATTGGTGTTACTTGTTAAAGGTTAAAAAATGTAAAAATGTGTAGTTAGTGGTTTGTGTTACTGTTGTGTTTGTTTAAGTCTTTTATTGAGCAAAACTATACCCTCAAAATTATGGGATGTTTTTTAGGGCAGAAGGTTTTAAAAGCTAGGTTAACCTTTAATTAACGTGGTGTTTTTTTATAGCATTTAGAGATACTAAAGGGAATTTATACCAATAAAAAAGGGCAGCCAATTAGGCTGCCCTTTTTAAAAAGAGTTTTTTGAGGGACTTATTTTACATACCATAAAAATATAGATAGGCTTAAGGCTAGATATAATACAATTAGAAATAGCTGTAACCTGTATTTATAGATGTTTTTGCCCATAGACTAACTACTCTTTAATAATCTTGATGGTTTTCTCTGCCCCCTCAATGTTCACTTTGGCAAAGTAGATACCGTTTGGTAAGGCACTCATGTTTACGGTAGACATGGTGTTGTTACCTGCAGTTGCCAATACTTTTTGACCTACTACATTGTAGATAGCTATAGAAGAAATCATGTTTGGAGACTCAAACGTCAAGGTGTTTTTAACTGGGTTTGGATAGTATCTAAAGCCTTCAAAGTTTACTTCTGCATTGCTTAGTGAATTTGTTTGAGAAATGACAAGATCATCAATAGAGGCATAAACGTAAGTTAAGGAAGCTACATTTTCAATGTTAAAAGTGCCTCTAAATTTAAAATCTGCGTTTAGGGGTAAGTTAGCCGCTTCAATAGTGTAAGAGGCTGAATGGCATGCTTCATTATAACTGTAGTTATCATCATTTATGGTCACAATCTCATTCCAATCCGTCCCATTGGTGGTGTATTCAAAGATTAGGGTTCCCCAATCAGCTGCTGGGGCTGTTTTTGCACCTGTGCTTAAGTTCATTGCTACAATTTTATAATTGAAAGTCACGGTAGCATCTGTGCCTGTGCTGGCGGTAGGTAAATTTTCTGTAGTAAAGCTCAAGGAGCCCAGACTGCTACCGGCCGTATAAAATGATCTTTCATCACAGATGAGATAACTATAATTGGGGACATTAGAGGTAGTTTCAAAATCTCCAGTCCAATTTGGAGGCATGTTACCTGTTAGATAAGAGTTGAAATTTTCATTAATATCAATTTGCGAGTAGGTAATCATGCCTGTAAGTAGCATGAAGAAAAGGGTAATTTTTTTCATTGGTGTTACTTGTTAAATGTTTAAAAATGTAAAAATGTGTAGTTAGTGGTTTGTGTTGACGTCATGTAAGTTTAGGCCTTGTATTGTACAAGACTTCAATCTCAAAATTATGTTTTCATTCTTTTTGGGTAAGGGTTGTTAAAGGAGGTTAACCTTTATTTAACCTGAGGTTTCTTTTGGCAAATAGGATAGGGGAGTGAATAGATTTATTCTCAATAAAAAAGGGCAACCTATTAGGCTGCCCTTTTTAAAAAGAGTTTTTGCGGGACTTATTCTACATACCATAAAAATATGGAAAGGCTTAAGGCTAGATATAATACAATTAAAAATAGCTGTAACCTGTATTTATAGATGTTTTTGCCCATAGACTAACTACTCTTTAATAATCTTGATAGTTTTCTCAGCTCCGTCAATATTCACTTTAGCAAAGTAGATACCGTTTGGTAAGGCACTCATGTTTACGGTAGACATGGTGTTGTTACCAGCAGTAGCCAATACTTTTTGACCTACAACATTGTAGATAGCTACAGATGAAATCATGTTTGGAGACTCAAACGTCAACGTGTTTTTAACCGGGTTTGGATAGTATCTAAAGCCTTCAAAGTTAACATCTGAATTGCTTAATGAAGCATCTGGGTAGATGTAGAATGAGTATGTATCTGTAGTTTCAGTACCATGTACGTTCATTAAATATGTAGATCCAGCAACTAATTCTACAGCGTTTGCTCCAGTGTTGTCACAAACTTCAGAAAGACCAGTTACAATACCTGCTGTTGCTGTGTCAGCACAGTTGGCAGTGTTGTACATTTTATAGCTTGGAGTCCCTGATGACTGCGTAAAGTTAATATTATAAGTACCGGTGCTTTGAGCGGTGAAGCTATACCAAACATCAATTGATGATGTGGTGCCACATTCTAATTCAGGAGAGTTTTTGGCATTTGCTAAAGAACCTGTAATGGTGTTACTACCACTCATGTCAGACTCTGCGACAACCATAGCATCACTACATTCTGATTCATCTGGGTAGATGTAGAATTCGTATTCTCCATTTGCATTGTTATGATGCGCATCCATTAAGTAAGTATTGCCAGCTACCAATTCTACTGCTTTTAATCCTTTGCTGTTACATGTGGTTAGCCCCTCTACAAGTCCGGCGGTTGCTGTGTTGCTACAATCGTCTGTATCATACATAGCAAAAGTTGGGAAAGTAATGTTTAACTGTGAAAAATTAACGTAATAAGTACCGGTTGTTTCTGGCGTAAAGCTATACCAAACATCTATATAAGTGGAGTTTCCACATTCCAATTCTGGAGAAAAATAAGCATTGGCCAATGCGCCACTTATGGTGTTGCTCCCATTTGCATCAGACACCTCAACAACAATGGCATCGCTACATTCTGTGTTCACTTCACCGTCTGCAGCCATAGTGGTACAAATTTCAAAGGTTTGTCCAGTTGTTTGGTAAGATCTCATCATGATGTAATAAGTTGTTTCAGCGGTAAGCAGTTCAGTAAGTCCTGTTGTATGATTACAATCAGATTCTAAAGCCATTGCGCCGCAAGAGCCACTATATAATGAAATATTAACTGATCCAGAAATATTTTGTACTGCGAAATTGTAATATCCAGTTTCTGTAGGCGTAAACGTGTACCAAACATCTATGGTGTTAGCAGCGCAATTGTTTTCTGAGGAAAATGTAGCAGAATGGGTATAGCCAGCAGTTGCATTAGTACAAGTGTTATCTCCAGAAAGTGTTAATGGTAATGCACCAGAGCATTCATCATTCAAAGGGGTACAATAGTATACAGTTGATCGGGTAATACTGCAACCTAAATCATTAGCGATTGTAATGGTTGGTACAAAGCCAGATTCGTAAGGGCCAAAAGTAAATACACCAGTACTAGAAGCGGTTTGGTTTGGATGAATACCGTCACTAAGGGTTAAGGTAGTTGCATTTCCAAATTGAGTAACATTTACATCCACCGAATACTCATAATTGTCACAATCTGCTACCGTTGTTAACGTAGCTGCAGGTACAATACAGTCATTGGTGGTAAGGGTTAAATCAAAGGTACTGTTTGGAGAGTTGACACTGTTACTTGAAATTACAATATAATTGATGGTATTTGCGTAAAATGCTACATCTGTCATGTTAATATCTGGATAGTCATCACTAGTAAGAGATTGACCCGTTGCAACACAATATTCTGCAACATCTACACAGCTGTCTAATACATGTACAGTTGTACTTCTACCGGCAATGTTTGTTAAGCTGATATTAACTGAAATGTCTTCAAAAGGGGTAATGGCATATACAATGTCTCTTCCTCCAATATAAGTGTTGGAACTACAAGGAGATGTACCATAGTCATCTTCATATCCATATAAATCAACTGAAGTGTTGTAGCTTCCACTCTGCATGTCAATTAAAATTGGGTTAGAGCAAACATCTCCTAATAGCGGCTCTTCTTCTGTTGTAAAGCTAGCTACCGTACAACCAGTAGCATCTCCAAACTCGTTATAAGGTGTAATTAATACATAATAGGTGGTTTCAAACTGAAGGTTTGGCAATTGATATGAGGTAACGTTGCCAACATTAGTAGAAGCCACAACGGTATAGTCGCCTTCTATTAAACCAACCGCAAGTTTATAACCTGTTGGGATTCCAGTTGCATTACTCCATGTAATTGTTGGAGACATTACAGAAACATCGGTTGTTGGAGATGTTAAAGCAGCGTCACAGTTTGGTACCGTTGTAGCTGCTTGAGTAATGGAAACATTATCAATACCTCCAAGTAAAAATACTGAAGGTCCTGTGCCAGATGTGGTTACAGTGTTTAAAGTAGCTCTAAATTGAAAGCTACTTCCGTCAGGTACCTCTGCTCCAGCGATAGTTGTGCTGTAATTGGCACATGTTTCAGAATAGGTGTAATTGGAGTCATTGATGGTGGTTAGGGTTGTCCAAGTTGTACCATCGGTTGTGTATTCAAACACGAATGATCCCCAGTTCGCAACAGGAGCATAAGGAGGTCCAAAGTTTGAAATTTTATAATCAAAACTTACAGTAACATCGGTACCATTAGAAGTGGAAGCAGGTGAAGTTGCTGTGGTAGATCCCCCAGCCGATCCAAGTGCTTGTAGGGCTGCGTTGCTACATGCAGCATTAAAGCCGTCGGCAATGCTGAACTGATACCAGTCAGATGTCCATCCACCTGTACCTGAGTCAAAGTTTTGAACAATACTAATTTGTGAGTAAGTAATTATACTACAGAGTAGCATAAACAATAAGGTAACTTTTTTCATGTGTTTAAAAGTTAAAGGTTAATAATAATTTATTGTTGTGTAATTGGTTTCTTAACGGTTGTAGTTTTGCTGTTTGTGGTATAAGTACTACGCGCTAAATATATAGCACACTTGTTTTGGGCGTAATTTTATGAAGCTGTTTAACCTTAAATTAACCTCTGGTATATTTTGTTAAATAAAAAAGGGCAGCCAATTGGCTACCCTTTTTAAAAAGAGTTTTTGCGGGATTTATTCTATATACCATAAAAATATGGAAAGGCTTAAGGCTAGATATAACACAATTAAAAATAGCTGTAACCTGTATTTATAGATATGTTTTCCCATAGACTAACTACTCCTTAATAATTTTGATTGTTTTCTCTGCTCCGTCAATGTTCACTTTGGCAAAGTAGATACCGTTTGGTAAGGCACCCATGTTTACGGTAGACATGGTGTTGTTATCTGCGGTTGCCAATACTTTTTGACCAACTACATTGTAGATGTCTACAGATGAAATCATGTTTGGAGACTCAAATGTCAAGGTATTTTTCACTGGGTTTGGATAGTATCTAAACCCTTCAAAGTTTACATCTTCAGTACTTAAGGATGCGTCTGGGTAGATGTAGAATTCAAAAGTAGCTGCACCTACAGAATGCACATCCATTAAATAGGTGATTCCAGCAACCAATTCAACAGCTTTGTCAGTATTGCTATGACAGCTAGAGCCAATTCCAGGAACATACTCATCGTCTACCGTAGCACAGTCACTACTGTTGTACATAACGTAATTAGCAGAGCCTGTTAGCTGGGTAAAGTCAATATGGTACGTCCCTGTATATTCTGGGGTGAAGCTATACCATACAGCCACATTATCATCGCTATAACATCCAGATGCAGAATAGTAGGCATTTTCTGTTGTACCTGTCACGGTAACACTTCCAATTGCATCAGTTTCTGTTACTACTTCGGCGTTGCTACAATTGTAGTTAGCTGGAGCTCCTTCTGGCATAAATACGCATAGGCTGAAATCGATTCCAGGTAATGATTCTTCAGTAGCTCCAAAAGAGGCTACAGAAACATAATAATCTGTACCAGCTGTTAAGCTAACTAAGGCGTCTAAGTCGTTATAGCAACCAACAAGTCCTGTTAAAGTGGTGTCTCCACAGGTTCCAGTATACACATTGAAATTATAATTGTTGGTACCACTAGGAGATAAGCTTGTTATATTGAATTCGTACTCTCCTGTTACAGTTGGCGTAAATACATACCAAACTTCTTTATAATTGGTGGCAGTTGTACAGCTGTAAGAGTATCCAGCAGAGTGTGTCGCCATATGGGTAGTCCCGAAAGCGGCATTATCGCATGTACTGTCTGTAGAAGCTAAAAGTACCGTTGCATTTGTACATTCATTATTTAAAGGTGTACAGTAGAATGTAGTTGTTGGCTCAATAGAACAGCCTAAATCACTAGTTATCTCAATAGTTACTGGAGTTCCAGAAGCATAAGGACCAAAAGTCACTTGCCCTAAAGTGTCCAATTCTTGGTCTGGATAGGTGCCGCCATCACTTAAAGTTAAGTTTGTAGCGTCTCCAAAATAAGTAACATTTACCTCTACGGAAAATTCTTGGTTGTCACAATCGCCTATTGGAGTTAAGGTTGCAGAAGGAATAATACAATCATTAACTGTAATATCTAGGTCGAAAAGGCTGTTGTCTGTAGTGGAAGTGCTGTTGGTTGAAATTACTAAGTAATAAATACCTGGGGTCAATACAACATCGTCCAAAATAATATCATAATAAATATCATCGGTAGCACCATTGTCACTGTCATATCCAGTAGTTCCAGATGCAATACAGCTTGTAGCTACATCTACGCAGCTGTCCAAAAGATACATTGTGGTTCTTTGGTTGTGGTTGTTGGTGAGTTCAAAATTTAAAGAGACATCGTTTAAGGCAGCAAACGTGTAAACCATTTCATTTCCACTGATGGAAGCTCCCGATCCTGCGTTACATGGTGCTGTACCATAATTGTCTTCATATAAATTTAAACTTATTGCATCAGCTGAATAGCCCGCTTCAATGTCTTCAATTATGATGGCGTTGTCACAAATAGCTCCTGCTATCGGTTCGGCTCTTGTAACAAAGCTGTAAACTGTACAGTCTGTAGCATTTCCAAATTCGTTGTAAGGTGTAATCAATACATAATAGGTGGTTGAATAGTCTAAAGTGACAGGTACTTCGAAAGAAGTGGTATTGCCAGCGTCAGTAGAAGCAACCACTGTATAATCACCTGCTGTGTAACCCATAGCGATATTATAACCAGTAGGGTATCCTGTTGCAGCACTCCAAGTAATTGTTGTGTTGATTTGTACTTCTGTAGTCGCAGATGTCATAGCTGCATCACAATTTGGTGCCACAGCATCTACGGTTGTAAAGTTGAATTCTGTACAAGAGGCTGTACCGATGGCATTATAAGGGGAAATTAATACATAGTAAGTGGTGCCATATTCCAAATCGGTTAAAGCATATGATGTTGCGGTTAATGCATCGGCATTGTCAACTATGTCATATACGCCCGATTCTGTTCCAACGCTTACGTAGTAGCCAGTAGGTAATCCTGTAGCCTCACTCCAAGTAATTGTCGTGTCTACAAAAACGTCTGTGGTTTCCGAGGTTAAAGTCACATCACAGTTTGGAACTTCTGTAGCGGATTGTTGAAATACTAAATCATCAATGGTGGCGCCAGTAATTCCTGTTGTATTAACTAAATTAAATGTCCCTCTAAATTGAAAATCACCACCGTCTGGTAAGTTGGCGCCATCAATTGTATAAGAAGCCGCCTGACAGCTACCATTGTAGGTGTAGTTGTCATCATCAATAGTGCCAATTACGGTCCAATCTGTACCATTGGTAGAGTACTCAATAGTAAAGGTTCCCCAATCGGCTGCGGGAGCTTGGGCAACAAAATTTGCATATTGAACAATTTTGTAATTGAAGGAAACGGTAAGGTCTGTTCCGTTTGAACTACCTGCAAAATTTTGGGTGGTAAAGGTTTTTGTTCCGGTAGCGTTATTGGCCCCGATAAAGCCTGGTGTGCCGCATCTCTGCCAACTGTTAAAAAAACTTCCGCTTGTTATGGTAAAATCTCCAGTCCAATCTGTTGGCACTTGACCAGTGTTAAAGTCTTGTTGATAAGAAATCTGAGAGTACGTAATCAAGCTACAAAGTAGCATAAACAAAAGGGTAACTTTTTTCATGTGTTTAAAAGTTAAGGGTTAATAAACTATAATTGTGTAATTGGTTTCTAAAGGTTGTTATGTCGTTTTATGGTCGTAGAAACAGTATGGTCTGTTTCTGCCATGGGGTCATTCTTGATGGTATTTTATCCTGTTATTTTGATCGAGAATGGCTTGCGCTCTCAGCTGTTTACTGCGTTTTAGGCCAAAAAACATTTGGTAGTTAGTCAAACCTAAAATTTGAAATGTAGGAAAAATCAATGGCATTAGCTGTGTTTTTAATTATATGATAAAGTATTCTTAAAAATATGCGATACTTTGTGAGATTAATTAAATAATTAATCCATTAACCTTAATTTAACTTAGAGGTGTTTTTTGTAAGGATAATTATACGTATGTAGGATTAATGATTCTGCGGATTGGTTTTCTGTTTTTAAGCCTTTGTTGGTAGCTTGAATTACAGTCCTAAGGCGAGACTTCCTTTCATGGTGATAACTTACTTTTCGTGATAATATTGGGCATCTTACCTATGTAAACATCTAAGCTTTTTCCTGAGAAAAGTTGATGGTATTCCATATATATAGATAAGGGGATGAGGAGGATGCTACTTTTTAATAGAGAATTTTTTAACTCCAAGTAGTAGTTGCCAATAACAGTGATGTTCTGGTTGCTGCCTTAATGCATTGTAAATTGTTGTTGTTCCGAAGGCCTGAAAATGTTTTGTGGTACAATCTAAATTCCTCTGCTCATATGGTTTTGTAATGTAGTCGTAGAAGCCTAACTTTAAGCGTTTCATTCTGCCTTTTTGATTCTGGAAACCGTTTAATTAAAGAAAAGATATTTTAGGGTTTACCTGTGCTATTTTGGGTAAAGGTTACCCAATCATTTTGTTCACGAGCACAATCAATGGCAGATATAAAGGGTTGGCGTTACATAGTTTTAAACCCGCTTCGTTATTTTTGGCTGTTCTATTTTAGGTTATAAAGTTTGTCTGTGTTCTAAGCCTGTGTTGGTAGTTGAAATTCCAGTCCCAGCCCACGGATACTTTTAATATTGATCTCGTCATCTTCATTAAAATACTTGCGTACCTTACTGATGTATACATCCATACTTCGGCCAGAGAAAAAATCGTTGTTGTTCCAGATTTTGGTAAGAATATCCTCCCTACGTACCAACTTGTTTTTGTTGTTGTAAAGGAAGTAGATCAACTGGGCTTCCTTTTTGGTGAGGGTATGGGTAGTGGTGCTACTTTTTAAAAGGGAATTTTTATAGTCGAAACGGTAGCTCCCAATAGAGATGATGTCCTGGTTGCCATATTCACGCATTACAAACTGTTGCTGTTCGGTACGTTTGATGATGTTTTTAAGGCGTAATATAAACTCTTCCGGATCGAAAGGTTTTACAATGTAATCATCAGCTCCCAACTTAAGCCCTTTTATTCTGTCTTCCTTGGTTTTACGCGCGGTTAAATACAAAAATGGCATTTCGGGGTCAACCTGCGTAATTTTTTTTGCCAAGGTAAAGCCGTCCATTTTGGGCATCATCACGTCCAATACACAAATATGAAAAGTGTTGGTGTTGAACAGCTCAAGGGCTTCTTCGCCATTTTTGGCCCATTCCACATTGAATTTGTTACTTTGAAGGTACTGTGTTAACATACCTCCAAAATCGTGGTCGTCTTCTGCTAGTAGTATGTTTTTCATTGGTTAAAAAGTATTATGGTGAATTCTGTTCCGTTTCCTTTACTGCTGGCTACCGAGATTTTTCCAGAATGTGCCTCGATAATCTGGTGGGTGTAAAATAATCCTAATCCCAATCCTTTATAATTGTGGGTATCCTGTTCGCTGACACGGTAAAACTTGTCAAAGATGAATCGTTGGTATTTTTTAGGGATGCCAATACCATTGTCTTTAATTTTAATGAAATGCGTGCGCTCTTTCGGGATATAATCGTAGTATAAGCTTACAGCCGTGCTGCCATATTTCACAGCATTGCTCAAAAGGTTGTTGATAGCGGTGCTTATGTAAAATTTATCGGCAGAAATTAGGATGGCGTCCTTATGTATGTTCGTAGTTATGTCAATATCTCCTTTGAGGCTAAGTTTAAAGTCGTCTACAGTTTCCATCAAAAACTGTGGCATGTTGAAAATTTCTTGGTTGAGTTCAATGTCTTCATAGCCCAAACTGGTATTGAGGACTTGATCTATAAGTTTTTGTAACCTTAAATTTTGACGATTGATAACTTCCAGAACACTATTGTTAAAAAGACCACTGTACTTGGATGCTTCGTTGTTCAGGTTTTTAATGGCAATGGTCAAGGTGGATAGTGGTGTTTTGAGTTCGTGGGTAATATTATTGATGAAATCCGTCTTGATATCGGCCAGTTTTTTTTGTTTCAAGAGACTATTAATGGAATAAAATAAAATGCCTGTTACAAACAAAAACAATAGGCAAGCCAACAGTAGCAGACCCGACATTTGCTTTATTAGATATCCGCTCCAACCTGTTGATTCAGACATGAACACTTTGGTTTTGAATTCAAGCATGTAGGTGTAAGATTTTCCATTGATGTCTGCAACAAGACCTTTGGTAAAGGTTGCGTTATTGATAAGCTTTTGTTCACTGTTTTCTGTGGGTTTATAAGGCGTCCCTAACAATAGTAGGGTACTGTCCTTTTCAGAATAAATAGTTTCGGAATTTCCCAAGGTGTCATGAAGAACAATGGCTATAAGTTTTTTTTGTACCGAGATATCTACAGGGATCGAATATTCTGCAAAGCCTTTGTTGATTTCTTCTAGAAAATAGGGATTTAATGAGGCTGACTTTTGTTGAAGGTTAGTGATCACCTCTTCTTTGGAAATTTGTTTGTTTTTATAGGCCTGGGCTTGTTTTATGGCGTCGTTTCGCAATTCCCAAAGTAAATATTCAACAGGTTCCGAATTGTAAATTTGGGTAAAAATGCTTTGGCTTTCATATTGAGCCGTAGCTCTTTTCAACTGGTAGGTATTACGGATCAAATACCCTTGAATGGCAGTAAGTGCCAATAGGGTAAAAATAGAAGCCGCAATTAATAATTTTGTCTTGTTAACCAGTTTCATGGTCTTAAAATTATGTTAACAGAGAAAGATGAGCTAGGTAAATATGTTGCGTTAACGTTTTATTAACATGGAGTATTCTCACATAAAAAACAATTTTATTGATTTTTCTTCAGCAATATTTCGATTATCGTGTAAGATTATTTGTATAAGAATAAAAACTCTCAATTTAAAATAATGGTCCCCTTGACCATCACTGCGTCATTGTTAACAAATGGTTTCGGGATCATGCCGGCAGGCCGTTGGGGCATCTTAAATAAAGGGTTGCTGGGGAGGTCGAAAGAGACTTCCAAATAGTCTAGTATCAACGGTGTACCCATTGGAATGGTGAGTTCTATATCCATGAAATTATCGTCCACAACCGAGTAGGCAAATAGTTGTTGCCCTAAACGCTCTTCCAAGACATATCCATTGTGTTTGGTGTTCTTAAAATCGTAGCCATTCATTTTAAAATCAATGAAATGTTGGGTGGAGTCTGCAAATAATACCAATTTGTGAGCTCCGCGCTGCGGCGCGATGAATAGTTTTATATGGCGTTCCTCTCCAACTAGTGAATCTTGTAAAATATCTATATGAGGTTTTGGAACCGGTTTTACATCGGCATTGTTCACATAACTTATTGGTGTGCCATATTTACTACGGCTGTTAAAATTTGAAAGCGAGTCGTTGGCTCTTGGATTGTCAGACAGGAAGGTTTTGGTCCAAGCATCCAATTGTTGGTCGTAAGTGGCCCAAAGAGCTTTGCTGCTATCGATATCCAAAAAGTAGATCAAACTATTGGGTTTAGGGCGTTCCTCGTTGAAATCGGAATTTATATGGGCATAGATAAAACAGCCAATGGATACTATAAATAGAAAATAGGCCCAACGGTTTTTATATCTGGAAAAACCAAATACCGAGATGCACAGGGAAAAGATTAGGGATATCAGTACAGTGGACGCAACTAAAAGTTTTAGTCCCAAACCTACGGGAAACATTTTAACAAAGGGTACCAAGATCCAAATGGTTGGGAAAAGCAGGAGTGCCATTAATAAAATGTTCGGACGTTTTTGGCGTACCAAAATCCATAAGCTGATCAAACCAAAAAATACGGGAAAGATAAAGAAGCTGGCTCCCTTAAGGTAAATGGCTACAAGGGTGCAGATAATCAGCCACAGGAATAGCGGAGGTACAACCAAACTGGCCGTGTTCTCGGGTTTATAGACTTTGTTGTATAGCCACATACATATGGCCGTTGCCATTATAGAGAATGCCAAAATATAGGTGTGCCCGTTATAGGTAAACCCTTGGAGGATTTCATTATATTGAGGGTAGATAACCGTTAGCACCTTCCAGCCACCAACGCCTATAAGTCCATTCAATAAAATGGCGGCCATACCGGGAATAAAACCTATGGCCATGTGTTTGGAGTTGAGCATGCGTTTTTTCAAGCCGTAAAATACCAAGCCTAAAAACAAAACGATAGCCACAATAAGCATGGGGACAATCCAAGCAAAGGGATAGCTTATGGTTTTAAATAAAGGGATGTTTAAATACACATCGTCCTCATCGCTTTTTAAATCCGTTAAGTCAGCATCGGCGAAGTAATGGAGTAAAGGCATAAGGTAGCTACCTTGGTGCTCCAAGGAAGATCGGTCCAATCTTTCAAAAGTGTCTAAGGCCGTATGGTAATCGAAATGATCATCTATAAAGGCAAAGTTGAATCCGTCAATATTACCATCTTCCCTAAAACTGGTCAAATCGGTGTCGTTTGGAAGTTTCTTATAAACACTATAGGCAAGGGAATTTGCCACGGGGTATTGGGGGTTAGCTGCCACAAAATCTTTCAGCAGTTTATGGTTGCCGCCATTGGTTTCCACCAACATATAACTTGGTCCGCCACTTCCTCTGGATTCAAAATTTAAAACCAAGCCCACATCTTTTGCCCAAGTATGCTCGTTTACAAAAAGTTCGGCGCCATTGAGTCCTAGCTCTTCGGCATCGGAAAGCATTACAATGATATCGTTCTTAGGTTGTTTTCCTTCATGTAGAAAAGCCCTTAGACCTTCCAAAATGGTTACCACACCAGAACCCGCATCACTGGCTCCCAACGAGGAATGTGGGTTGCTATCGTAATGTGATAAAAGCAATAGTGCTTTGGTACTGTCGGTTCCCTTAATGCGGGCCAAAATGTTTTTGGCCTTGGTGATGCTTCCCCATTTTTCATTGTGACTGTAACCTTCCTGAATTTCGGTTTCCAATCCCAAGTTTTTCAGAACAGTTACAATATAGTCTCGAACCCTTTGGTGTTCGGGAATGCCAACATAATGAGGCTGTTTTGAAATTTCTTTGAGGTGTCCCAAAGCCCTGTCCGTAGAAAATTCGGTATCAGTCGTTTCCAAGCCAGAAATTGAAGTGGGTTTTAGGGCCAGAAAACTCCAATAAATGGCCAAAAGTATCAGTGCTAAGGCGATGATTTTTTTTAGCATGGGAAGTAATGTTAGTTAGTTCTTCTTAAATGTACTGAATATTTTGCTAAAATTCACTTTAGGTTAAATGACTTAAATTCAGTAAATTTAGAAGGAATTAAAATTTTAGGTTATGGGTATTAAAAGTTTTCAGGGGTCACGAAAGCAGCAAAGTAATATGGTAGAGGAGACCCCATTTAGGGTTAGAGATTTCATGAGTACAACATTAATTACGTTTAAGCCAGAGCAGTCTGTAGAGGAGGTAATCAAGGCTTTGATTGCCCACAAGATTTCGGGGGGACCTGTTGTGAACGACAATTATGAGCTGGTTGGGATCATTTCGGAAGGGGACTGTTTAAAGCAGATTAGTGACAGTAGATATTACAACATGCCAATGGCGCAGGACAATGTAGAAAAACGCATGATTAAAGATGTAGAAACGATAGATGGCAATATGAACGTATTTGACGCCGCCAAGAAGTTTTTGGAGTCTAAAATGCGCCGTTTCCCCATTATAGAGGACGGCAAATTGGTAGGACAAATAAGCCAAAAGGATATTTTAAAAGCAGCCCTTCAACTGAAAGGGCATAATTGGAAATAAAATTAAATGAACGTTATACAATCACGCTTTAGTTGGGTTTGTTAAACATGTGCAGCGATAGGTTTTGGGATCGCTGCATTTTTTTTGAGGGTGATTTGAGTTGTCACGTACTTCTCGATGTAATTGTTCTTTGCTGTATCTAGAACATCATAGATAGTGGTTATGGATTATTGTCATTCCGACGCATGAGGAATCCCTTGGTCTACAATAGATTCTTTATTACGTTTCACTTCATTCTGAATTACAAAAAGTAAAAGGATGCGATGTGTATTTGTATGGTTTTTTTCAATCTCCCTTACAACGGAATTGGTTTTTAAGACCGGTTTTCAAGGGCCTCGGGCAAATCGGTGATGATCAGTTTTTGTTTGCCTTCGCTTTCAAGCGACAATATTTTGGAATAGGGGAAGCCTTCAATGGGTTCGGTAAAGCTTTTCCATTTGGCAATTCCTGATACGGTGATGCGTTCACCTACTTCTATGATCCCTTCACTATAGCGCAATTGTTTGTTGAAGCCCAATAGGCCTGTGCTTTCAATATTGTAGCGTCTTAGCAAGGCTTCAAATTTTGGTGTTGGATCGTTGAACATTCCAGAGGCGGTGTTCTTGTCGTGCACTAAATAGGTGACATAGTTTTTCGGGGTATGGGAAGGTTTGATCATGACCATTTCGCCTCGATAATCCACAAAAAAATCGTGAAATTGTTCATCATGAATCAAGGTTTTCCAATGCGAATGTTTGCCGCTGCTCTTCTTCTGTTCAATAGTGATGCTATAGAATACGCAATCGCGTTTGCTTAAGGGGGCTTTAAGCGGTGCATTGGCATGCAGGGCCTTTCCTGAAATTTTCACCAGCTCGTTGGTTCTGATACTCCCCATGGTTTTGTGCGGTATTTTGGCTAGGGCACGAAGAATGACCTTTTTCGAACTGAAATAGTAGGAACCCAAACCAATGCCAGCAATAATTACAAGGGCTATAATGGCAGGGACAAATGATGAAGCTAATGCTATCATAAAAGGGAGCTTTTATTAATAAGTAGGAAAACGGCTTAAAATGTTACAACTACTGTTCGCGTTTTACCAAGGCATAAAAGTCGCCCTCAAGTGGAAGGTACCCTTGATCGTACACAAAATAATAGACCTTGCCGGTTTTGGTGGTGTAAATGCTGGTAATGTAATTAAAGTCGAAGCCTTTTTCAATCAACCGTCCTTTGGATGCCGTAGATTTTTGCTCGGGATTAAGTTCTTCTAAAACCCTATAATTTTTGCGAAGCTTGTTGTTGGTATTCCTGATTATGTTTCTAACGTCCTTATTAACCTTATTGTTATAACTGTTTCGGCAGGCATCGCTACAGAATTTTTTATCCACTCTTCCGCGGATAGTATCTCCACATTCTGGACACGCTTTTTGCATAATACAATGGGTTGGTTGCGTATACAATATAGGAAATATTCATTTATAATAGATTATTGGGTTTGGGCCACTAGCAGGGTATTGGTCCCATTTACTTTTTGAAGGGTGTTAACCAAAAAGCCATTGGCTTCCAGAAGTGAAATAATAGGGTGTAAGTTTTCTGAGTTGGAAGCATGTAAAGCTGCATTAAAAATAATGGCTCCTTGTTTGGAATGTGATTTTAGGAGAGCCTTCCAAAAGGAGAGCTCCATAAATTGTGATGGCATGTGAGCATCAATGTAAAGGTCTACAATAATGAGGTCGAACCTACTTGTGTTTTCAAATACAAATTGTTGGGCATCGGCGCAAACCATACTCAAAGTAGGGGAGTTGTAATGCTGAAACTCTTTTTGGGCAATGGCAATGACTACGGGGTCAATATCCACGGCAGTAATGTGCTGTTGAAAGTTGAAATCGTTGCGAAGTGTGTCAATCACACTGCCGCCACCAAGACCCAACAACAAGCAATTGGAGATGGAATTTAGGTTGATATGCTCTAAACCGAACTTTAAAATTTCCTGTAAGGAACCATACGAATAGTTGGCATTTTTGGTGTTGAGGTATTTTTTGCCATCATACCAGGTTACCTCCAACTTTCCACTGTATTGGGAAGGCACTTTTTTACTTATTGGGTAGAGGTAGCTTAGAAAGCGTTTCATATTGCTAAAAAAGCTGCAAATATAAGGGTTTGTGGGGGATAATTATCCGTGTACAAACGACTACAAACGTTTACAAACGACTATAAATGCGTAACTACCGACTAATTTTGAAGAGGTTAACAATCTTTGTCCTGTTGAATTGAACTAATGAAATTCAATAGTATTAACTGTTTAACCTTAAAATTTAAAATTATGAATGCACTTAGAAACAAAGTACAGTTGATTGGAAGATTAGGACAAGATCCTGAAATTGTAAATTTTGAAGATGGCAACAAAATGGCGAGATTCTCCTTGGCGACTGATGATAGTTATAAGGACAAAAAAGGCCAAAAAATAGAGCGCACCTATTGGCACAATATTGTTGTGCGAGGTGGCCTTGTAAAGGTGGTGGAAGGCTATATTACAAAAGGGCAGGAAATTGCCGTAGAAGGTAAACTTACCAACCGTATGTGGGAGGATAAGGAAGGCAAACGACATTATGCCACGGAAATCCTCTGCAGCGAATTGTTGATGTTGGGGAAGTAAGCTCATAAAAAAGGCTCCAAATGGAGCCTTTTTTTAATTAATCTGTAACTGTTTCATCTCCGAAATCAAGCTGCCGTCATTGCAAGTCCCTTCTATAAAAATCTTTAGATCGCCGGTTTGGATACTGTCAATTTTAAAGACAATGTTGCCCTCTTCATCTACGTGGCAATTAGGGAGCCAATTTACTGCCCCATACTCTTTATAGAATTGCGTTTTGTAAAAGGCATATTTGGGAGTGTAAAATTTGGAGGGAGTGCTGAAGGTAAGTGGAATATTAAAAGTTTGAAACGGACTGTTTTCATTAAAGGTGACTGAAATTTTAGGATCTGTATATATTTTAATGACTCCGGCGCCTCCGTTGACACCTTGTCCAAATCCTGATTTGTCAACAAGGATGTAATCCACAATATCCAGTCGGTATTGGTATAGAGTATTCAAATCAAACAGTCTCATGTCGTCCAAGAATACCGCTGGACTATTGTTGGTTCCAGAAGCTGCCGAAGGATTGATGATATTGAGTTGCCCGTTGTTTTGGTAGACCCTAAAACCCTTGGTTTGTATGTAGGAGGCAAAATCCATATAAGACCTACGTAGGTTATCATCAAACACATCAATTTTGCCCTGTTGCTGCTCGCTCAGTTGTTCTTTGCGACTGTCTTTCTTTCTAACGGATAGGACGATTTCATCCAATTGTTCCACACCGCTCCAGGAGTTGATCAAAAAAGATTGTGAGTTATTGGAGTTAAAAGTGATGGGTTGTTTTAAAGGTTCTATTTTAAGATACTTTTCCAAATCAGGAATTTTGGAAGGTGTAAACTCCAAAAACAAATGAGGTTTAATCCCTGAGCTTTTTCGGTTCAGTTCTACAAAACGCAATTGTTCTTTGTCCAGTGGATATAGGCCTTTTTTTTCAAAATAGGCATTGCTGCCATTGAGTTCGAAAGTTTCAAAATTGTTGTTGGTAATGGGGAACATGGCAAAGGTGTTGGACTTCGATTGGTTGATGTGCGCTTTAACGGTGATGCCTTGTTCAAAAGGATATTTTGCATTGGGAGGATGGTTGAAGATCTGTTGCCAATTATAACTGCTCCATCCTTGCGTCAACAAAAGATTGTCCAACTCAAACTCCTTTTGTCTATCAATATCTGAAAAATAGTATTGGGCATTTTCAATGAATCCTTTTACATAGGGTTGTAAATACAGTGCAGAAATAATGTTTTGATGGTGTTGGTAGGATTTGGTTTCTGAAGGCAAAACGGACATACTGAAATTATTAAAAGCTTTTGGGTTGACAGTTTTAATTGGAATTTTAATCAACGTTGAATCTTCGTCTTTTTGGAAATTAGCTTCTTCAGATTTTACGAACTGAATCCCGTCATATTTAAAATAAAGGCGTTCCAAGATAGGATTGCCTTCTTCATCAAATAAGGTTAAAATATTCATGCCTTTGAAAAGGTCTTTGTGAGGGATTAGAGTTAGGATTTCTGTGGCATCTGTAAATTGAATGCCAATAGTTTTAAGATCATGCCCATTGTGAACCATTAAAGTATAAGGCTTGTTTTTAATGGATTTAAAGGTATCTGTATTGGTGTTGAACCTAAGTATAATTTTATCGGTAAGTTTGTTTAAGGTCATGGCAATGCCAAAAGGTTCAGATGGAGGCAATGGCTGAATTTGTGTAATCTCTTGTGTTTTAACTCTTACTTTGTAGAGAGTGCCATTATTAGGAGTGAGCGCAAATTTCCCAATGCCAAATTGATTGGTTGTCATACTGCCCAGGTTTTGGTTGTTGGAATCCAAAAGCTCAAAAGTGGCATTGGGCACCCCAAGTCCTAAAGTGTCTTTTACAACAATACCGATAGTGTTTGGCGTGTTGGCCACCAAATGGCCTCCTTCTGGCAATAATTGAATGTCGAGATGTGAGGAAACTAGCGGAGGTGGTGTGGTTTCGTTGGCATCAATGATGGAGATACCCTGAACATAAAAATTCTGCTCGTCAAAATTTTTCATCCAATTGGTATATGCTTGAAAGTTGTAATTACCCGAGGAAAATTGTTCATCCACAAAAAAGCTTCCATAACAAACCCCATTTTGAGCCAATAGCATTTTATTCTTTATGATGTTACCTTCATTGTCAACAATAGCACAATACACATTAGTGGTGACTGTAGACAACTGTTTACTGTTCTTGTCGAAAACATACACCGTAAAGGCTAGAGTTTCTCCTTTGATATATGTGGATTTGTTCAGATGCGCATAGGCAATCTCTCTTGGTAATTGGGTATAGGTTGTAAAGGATTCTGCAATATGCTTTATTTGAGAAGATTCTTGGGAATAGGAAGAAGCGAATGGAAGCAGGCAAAATAGCCAAATGATGTAGGTAATATTGTAAGCGGTTTTGGCTTTTATTTGTCGGTTTTGAAGCATTTAAATAGAGGTATGATAACAACTTCAAGTTAAAAATTTTATTAATGATAAGGCATAAAAAAAGAGATTAGCATTCAACTAATCTCTTTCGTATTGTTAAAGGAGGTCCTAGAAAATTAAGCCACCTTTTTAAGCAAATCAAAACAAGGGCACTTTTTGCAGCGCTTGTTTTCTCCCTTTTTATATTTCTTGCAACAACTGCTTTTTACCTTATCGGCATTGATGATGCCTGATTCGTGCAGCTGCTTTATCGCTTCTTTCTTTTTTTGCTTTTTGTCCTTTTTCTTGCCCAAAACAAATAATAACTATTTCAAAACGAGAGCGAAAATAGTTATTTTAAATAAATCTAAATAAGATTTAATGTTAAAATTATTCAGGTGTTTCGGCAGCGGCTGTACTTACGTTTAATTGTTGGATGTCGCGATCGAACAAATACAAGCCTCCCTTATCGTTCCCAATCATGTTTATTTTGTCCAAAATAGTTCTTGCAACCGCTTCTTCTTCTATTTGTTCAGATACATACCATTGTAGGAAATTATGAGTGGCATAGTCCTTTTCCTGAAGAGTGATATGTACCAATTCGTTGATGCTTTCAGAAACAAATATTTCATGTTCATAAAGCTTTTCAAACATTTCCTTGAACGAATTAAAGGTCACATTAGGCGCCTTTAATGCCGATACCTGGGCATGGCCGCCACGTTCGTTTACAAAACGTACCAACTTCAACATGTGCATGCGTTCCTCATCGGATTGATCGTACATAAAATTCGCCACTCCTTCCAGGCCTTTTACCTCTGCCCAACAGGCCATGGCCAAATAAATTTGCGAGGATTCGGCTTCAATGCGTATTTGATCATTAAGAGCCTTTTCTATAGATTTTGATAACATAAGCTTCGTTTTTTACCAAAGTTAATTATAAAACTTTTAGGTTTTAAACATTCCTGCTTAGGTTTTTTCTTTTTTAGACAATCTAAATAAAGGAAGCGGTTTGGTGTAAAAGGTAATCCTAATCCCCAATAATAACACAAGTCCGCCAATAATCATTTGGAGGGTAATAGTTTCGTTTAGGAATATCCAAGCTAAAATAGAGGCTAAAATGGCCTGTCCCAATAAACTCACCGAAACACGTGTAGCCCGCATATGTTTGGTGGCGTAGCTAATGAGCAGCCATGCCAATAATTGGCAAACCAACCCTTGAATTACCAAAACCAACCAGCCTTCATTGGAAAAGCCACTGAAGGGTTCGCCTAGGGCAACACAAATAAGGCCCAAGGTAATTGTAGAAGACATCACGCTTATGGTCATAAAACTAACCACGTCTACTTCACCTAAAACAAATTTGCTTACAAGCATGTAAACAGCATAGAGCATTCCAGATAATACCGCGAAGAAAAATGGAATGTTGAATTCCATATTTAAAAAGAAACGCAAGCTAACCAATAGCACCATGCCTATCAAGGCTATGATGGTTCCTATCCAAAAATTCCTTAAAGGTTTGTCTTTTAAAAATAGGAAGGCTCCAATACCTACCCAAACGGGAGATAAATTGGTCAATAATGTGGCCTGTGTCGCTGAAGAGCCTTGTATGGCAATGTTCCAAACGCCAACATCCAACCCGAAGATAAGTCCGCAAAGGCTTGACAGCAGGAATAGTTTTCTGGAAGGAATAACAAACTTTTTTGCGAGCAACACATAGGGTACAATAACGGCTGAGGCAAAGGCCATTCTGTAAAACGCAGAGATGAGCCCAGGTGTCAAGCTAAGCCGCACCAAAACAGGAAATATCGAGATGCAAACAATGCCAATAACAAGCGCAATTCTAGGTTTTGTCATCAGTTACAAATAAAAGAACATAAAAGTACTTAAATCTTTATTATGAATCTGTATTGTAGTGTGTTATGGTTTGAAAAAATACGCTTATTTGTGCAATTTTAATTGAATGCGTTTACGGTTAATGTCAACCTCCAATACTTTAACAATCACTTGTTGGTGTAGGCTGATGTGTTCGTTCACATCGCTTACAAAATCATCGGATAGATTGGAAATATGAATCAACCCACTTTCTTTAATCCCTATATCCACAAAAGCACCAAAGTTCGTCACATTGTTGACAATCCCTGGTAACAGCTGACCTTCCTGTAAATCGTTGATGGTTTTGATATTTTGGTTGAAGGTAAATACCTTGGCTTGCTCCCTGATATCCAATCCTGGTTTTTCCAATTCCTTGACAATATCTTTTAAAGTAGGCAGCCCTACGTTATCTGTACAATATTTGTTCAGGTCAATTTTTTTAAGAAGCTCGGAATTGCCTATCAATTCGGCAACTGTTTTGCCTTCATCTTTGGCAATTTGTTTGACAATACTGTAACTTTCTGGGTGAACTGCGGAATCATCCATTGGGTTTTTGGCGCCTTTAATTCGTAAAAAGGCAGCGCCTTGTTCAAAGGCTTTGTCTCCCAGTCTAGGCACTTTTTTAATGTCGGTTCTGGATAAGAATTTACCATGTTCCTCTCTGTAGGCCACAATGTTTTCTGCCAATTTTGGACCAATTCCTGATACATAGCTTAATAGGGATTTACTCGCCGTGTTGATGTTCACGCCAACAGCATTTACGCAACTTTCCACAACGGTGTCCAATTCGTTTTTCAATTTGGTTTGGTCTACATCATGTTGGTATTGACCAACTCCAATAGATTTTGGGTCAATCTTTACCAATTCGGCCAAGGGATCCTGCAATCGTCTTCCTATGGAAACAGAGCCTCTCACGGTCACATCGTAATTTGGGAATTCCTCTCGGGCAATTTTTGATGCTGAATAAATACTGGCGCCAGCTTCATTCACCACAAATACCTGAATGTCATTTTTAAAGTGAATGCGTCTGATAAGGGCTTCAGTTTCTCTGGAAGCAGTGCCGTTTCCAATGGCGATGGCCTCTATCTGATACGCCTCTGCCAAGGAACTAATTTTTTTTATGGCTCCCGTAGTATCATTTTTAGGGGCATGCGGGTAAATGGTTTCGTTGTGCTTTAGAGTTCCTTGCGCATCCAAGCAAACCACTTTACAGCCGGTTCTAAACCCTGGGTCAATGGCCAAGATTCTTTTTTCTCCTAAAGGTGATCCAAGAAGCAATTGTTTAAGGTTCTTGGCAAATACAGAGATGGCCGATGCATCGGCTTTTTCCTTGGCATTTTGAAGGGCTTCGTTGGAAAGCGATGGCAGCAATAAGCGTTTGTAAGCATCTTTTATAGCCAATTCAATTTGTTCAGAGCAAGCATTGTTGGAACGAATGATGCGACTTTCAATTTTTGAAAGGGCGCGCTCTTCATCAATATCTATTTTAAGGCGAATAAAACCTTCATGTTCTGCACGTAAAATGGCTAAAAGTCTGTGTGAAGGAATGCGGCTTAAAGATTCTTCCCATTCAAAATAATCCCTGAATTTTTGGGCATCCTCCTCTTCGGCTTTAGATTTTACTACCTTGGAGGAAATAAGCGCAAAGCGTTCTAGTTGGTGGCGAATTTGATTTCTGATATCAGTGCGTTCATTGATCCATTCGGCAATGATATGGCGTGCGCCTTCCAAGGCGTCTTCCGTAGAACTAATGTCTCCTTTGGCATATTTAAAAGCGATGGTTTCCAAATCAGAGGCATTTTGGCTCATGATAATTTTGGCCAACGGTTCCAAACCAGCTTTTCTTGCTGCTTCGGCTTTGGTTTTACGTTTTTTCTTATAGGGCAGATACAAATCTTCCAAAGTGGTTAGATCTGCTGCCTTTTCAATGCTGTTTTGCAATTCTGGAGTTAAAACGTCCTGTTCTTCCAAGGCTTTTAAAATGGTTGCCTTTCGTTTTTCCAAAGCCTCAAATTGCTCTTTGTATTTCACAATATCTCCAATTTGCACTTCATCCAAGTTTCCAGTACGCTCTTTTCGGTATCGGGAAATAAAGGGTACGGTGCAGTCTTCTTCCAAAAGTTGGAGTGTGTTTCTAACTCCAGACTCTGGTAAATTGGTGTATGAAATGATATAGGAAATGATGCTTTGGGACATGATATTTAGTTTTGTTGCGAATTTAAATGAAAACGATAAATAGCCTCAATTTTGAAGAACAAACTTCCTTTCAACTTTGGATTTAATTGGGTGCGTTTGTCATCAATTCTGAAGTCAATCACCTTTAAGCCAATGGTGTCGTCATCGTCAAAAACTGCATGTCTGTTAGTGGCGTAACCCAATTTGCTTCGAAAGAGGACTTGTTTGTTAAAGGTGTTGAACTCTATATAGCTAGCAAATTCCAATCGGTTTTGCTCTACATACCTTCCTATTTGTTCTGGACTGTGTAAGTGGTAGCTGCGTTCGATTCCTAAATAATCAACTCCGACTTTAAAATGTGGCAACGTATAGTTGATATTGGCAGAGAGTGGAATTGCTAAGTCAGCCTCAAAAAGTTGGTTCTTGTTCAGGTAGTATATTCCTAGAATTGGAGTGGTCGTAACTCCAAAAGCCTCTTGCGAGAGGTAAAGGCCGTATCTAAAAAACAGGTTTTCCTTACGTTGGTTTTTGAATATGGCAAGGCCTCCTAGGTAAAAATCGTCTGAGGAAATGTTTTGGTAATCCGAAGCAATTTTGGGGAGGGCAATAAAAGTACCCTGCCATGTATTGGAGAGTTTGGTGTTGATGCCTAGCCTTAGTGTGGTATTGTAAAGATGGGAGTAGCCGTCGTTTGGAAATAACTCTAGGTTGTTATAAGTAAAGTTGGCCCCGGCAATGATGGCTGTGGACTCATTGATTGGAAAAGGAACGGTGGCAACCGTTTCAAACGAGTTGACATTTGTATGATTAGGGGTGTTTTCAAAATTAGAATGTGGGGTGTAGGCGTACCTAACTTGAAGCACATCAATGTAATTTTGCGCACAAAAGAAGGAGGGAAGCCAAATTAAAAGGAACCAGAAATTTTTCAAAATATAGTGTAATTATACCTAGCTACATAAAGCTAGGTTAATCGGTGAATGGCTTAATCCATCACCGATTGGTCTACTTCAAACTTTGCCATGGTGGCCATTTTGGCCTTATTGAGACTTAAAACTCCGTTAACAATAGTATAGTTGTCAACAGATTCCAAAACTTTTAAAAAGGCTTTTTCAGTACTCATGTCTGGGCAGGCTTTCATGGTTGAAATGAGTCCTGACAATTTGATTTTGTATTCATTTTCAAGCGTGTAACTGCCACCAAATCCATTACATCCAGAATTCCCTCCAGCACGATTGGTTTTGGAATCCAAGTATAGATAGGGCTGTGGCGTCATGTCTGTAATTTTTTGTCCCTGTAATTCTACCAATCTCCAAGGGGTGTCTGTTAAGGAAATAGGAGTTGTATTATTGTTGGAACTAGTGGTTTGTTTTGAGCTTTTACATGCCGTTAGCATTAGTATGCATGTAAATAAGAAAAGTGCTTTTATTTTCATAATCAAGGGTTTTAGAGGAACAGTTTTTTATACCGAAAACAGTTCCTCTAAGTTAACCAATTACCGTACCAAAATCAATTGAGCGGTTATTAAGAATGTGGTGTTTTAGACTCTTTTGAAAAGAGTGTATACGTATGGACGTTCACCGCCAAATGGGTTGATGAACGTGTAGTTTAAACTTTCCAAAAGTTGAAATTCGTCGCCCAGTTTTTCCTGTAGCATGTCTGTGTTGTAACGTTGTAAGGGTAGGCCACAACATTTTTCTGCTCCGTCCAAAGCAAATACGGCAATCAATACATAGCCGCCTTTGGCAATTACTTTTTTGATCAGCTCAAAGTAGGAGTGCTGCTCCTCTTCCGTCAAAAAGAAATGCAATACAGCACGGTCTACCCAAAGATCTATTTGATCGTGTTCTAAAAGCGTTTTAGGCTGGGTTAAATCATCTGTAATACAATTTAAGTCATGGTTAAACTCATGTTTGATACGTGCCTTTAATTTGCTTAGGGCCACCTCGCTTAAATCGTTAGCGATGATATTTGGGTACCCACTGGAAACCAGAGCATCGATCAAATTGCTAGTGCCAGCCCCTACTGCTAAAATAGAAGCGTCAGGTTGTAGGTTGCATTTATCTATAAGCTGCAATGTAGTTTCCGGATGAGGTTCATACCATCCTAATTCAGGGTCTGCTTTGGTATCGTAAACGTTGTCCCAATGAGATTTGAGGTGATTCATTACTTTAAAATGTAACAAGGTTATAGTTTCCTTCCTTTAAATCGAAATACCCATAATAAAGTGTGTTATCATGAAAGAAAACATAATCTGCAGTGCTATATTTTTTGTCTTTTTTAAAGGTGTCGATTTTATCAAATATATTTTCTTCAATCTCTCCAGTTTGGTGATTAAACTCTAAATCAAATATGGAGTGAAAATAGGTGGATTTTGTTTTGGTGTATGTATTATAAGCCAAATATGTCGGGTTGTAAGAGCTATAAGTTCCTGCAGGAGTAGTAAAAGTATTTAATGGGTCAGATAAATCAGTAGGGATTGGTGTGGGGTTTTTGGTGATTTTATAACCGCCCATGGATGCATGATAGCTATTTTTTATTTTAAGAACGGTTATACCTAGATTTCCTGAAGATATTTTTCGAAGATACTTTTGGGTTTCTTCCAGTTCACGGGTACTAATAAAAGGCACCGTTGTCCCTTCTTGTATTATGGCAGAATTTTTAAAGTCAATAGGGTGCTCTTTGTCGATATAAAAACTTTTAACCAATTCCCCAGTGAGGTTCTTGATTGAAAAATTCATTTCATGTTTTGAGCTGGCTATTTGGTAAATTTTGTCTTCGTAGATATAAGAATTGAATTTTTTAAAAGGTTCAATAATGCCTTCTGGATAATCAAAAGTTTTAAGGTCAATTTCATAATTATCTATATCGATGTCATAGAAATAAGTTTTGTCCTCCTCGTTTTCTAAGGTTAAGTATACCTTGTTTTTGGTTTGATAAAGTTTGCCTAAGCTAGAGGTTACTTCTAAGATGTTTGGGATACGTTGATCTATTTTTGAGACGCCAGAAACTTTTGTCCCGTTCCATGATGGCTTCCCAATATTATTAGAAGAATAAACGTTAACAAGGTGATTTTTGGTTAAAAGTGATTTGTCCTTCAAGTCATCTAAAGTGAAGGTCTTTACTTTATTAAAGCTTAGATTATTGAATGTCCAGATACTCAGCTCTAAATTGTTTTCTGCTGTAAAAAGAAAAAGTTTGTTGTTGTAATTGACGGTGCTTAAATAAATTTCTCCATCAAAATCCATTTTAAACTCAGAAATATCCATAGAGCCTACGCCAAAATCGATATTTAAAATAGCAAACTTGTCTTTTTTGTCGTTTGCATATAAAACACGATAGTTTAAATTATTTACAGCATAGCCAACCACCTCATTGTACTTGTTTTTTAGACCCTTTGTTTCTAATGTGGATTTCTGGTTGAAATCTTTATCAAAAAGGTAGGCAAAAGCCTTTTTGTCTTCAATGAGAAGAATGGCTAAATCATTGTTTTCAGTATTAGAAAACGTATACGACTCTTTCGTTAAACGTTTTGATACTTCATCGTTTTCAAACGTAAGTACCGTTTTTTGACAAAAGGTACTCAGGCTTACAAATAAAATTAGAAAGCTTAAAGATTTAATAAATGTCATATGTGGTTGGTTTATGGTTTGGGTTTCTAAGCTAAAAAAATGTTAGCTTATTTGCAATCCGTTGGTAACGTTTTGCCCTTCGTCTGGGTTGACGAACACCAATTTACCATCGGCTGTTTCGGTCATTAAAATCATGCCTTCACTTTCTACACCGCGTAAAGCTCTTGGCGCTAAGTTTACCAAGACGGTCACACGTTTCCCGACAACCTCTTCAGGAGAAAAGCTTTCGGCAATACCAGACACAATGGTTCTTACGTCAATACCAGTATCCACTTTCAGCACCAATAATTTTTTTGCCTTTGGCATTTTTTCAGCTTCTAAAATCGTTCCTACACGAAGGTCCAATTTGGTGAAGTCATCAAAAGTGATAATGTCCTTTTGAGGTTCTACGGTTTTGTTGGCCGCTTCATTGGCCTTTTTGCTCGCTTCCAATTTATCCAATTGGGTTTGGATGTCTTGATCTTCTATTTTTGAGAACAACAATTCTGCGTTTCCAATTTGATGTCCAGCAGCAAGCAAGACCTCTTTGGATGTAATGTCATTCCATGAAATGCTTTCTGAAGCCGAGGCAACATTTAGCATGTTCTTTAATTTTTCAGAGGTAAATGGCAAGAAAGGCTCACTTAAGGTTGCCAAAGCCGAAGCTATTTGAAGCGCTACGTACATGATGGTTTGTGTACGGGCCTCATCTTCCTTGATCACTTTCCATGGCTCCTCATCAGCCAAATATTTATTTCCTAAACGGGCCAAGTTCATTAACTCCTGACTTCCCTCACGGAAACGGTAGCGTTCAATAGAACTTGCAATTACAGATGGGTATGCTTTTACAGCAGCCAAGGTTTCTTCGTCAATCTCAGTCAACCCTGAAGGCGTTGGCACAATGCCATTATAGTATTTATTGGTCAAGACCACCACTCGGTTTATAAAGTTTCCGAAAATGGCTACCAATTCGTTATTGTTTCTCGCTTGAAAGTCCTTCCAGGTAAAATCGTTGTCCTTGGTTTCAGGGGCATTGGCAGTCAATGCGTAGCGCAATACGTCCTGCTTTTCTGGGAAATCCTGTAAGTATTCAGGAAGCCAAACCGCCCAGTTTTTGGAGGTAGACAATTTGTTGCCTTCCAAATTCAAGAATTCATTGGCCGGTACATTATCCGGAAGGATATAGCTGCCTTCAGCCTTTAACATGGCTGGGAAAATGATACAGTGGAATACAATATTATCCTTTCCAATAAAGTGTACTAACTTGGTGTCTTGGTCTTTCCAATAGGGCTCCCAATCCTTGCCTTCACGCTCAGCCCATTCCTTGGTTGCAGAAATGTACCCAATAGGTGCATCAAACCAAACATACAATACTTTGCCTTCAGCATCTGGAAGTGGTACAGGGATTCCCCAATCCAAATCTCTTGTTACCGCACGCGGACGTAAACCGTCATCGATCCATGATTTTACTTGTCCGTACACATTAGGTTTCCAATCTTTTTTGTGCCCTTCCAAAATCCATTCCTTAAGGAAGTCTTCATGCTTGTCTAATGGTAAAAACCAGTGTTTGGTTTGCTTCAAGGTTGGTACATTTCCAGTAATGGCCGATTTAGGATTGATAAGATCCGTGGCGTTTAAACTAGTTCCACACTTTTCACATTGGTCGCCATAGGCTTCTTCATTACCACATTTTGGACAAGTTCCCGTTACAAAACGGTCTGCCAAAAACTGATTGGCCTGCTCATCGTATAACTGCTCGGTGACTTCTTCAATGAATTCTCCTTTGTCATATAACGTTTTGAAGAATTCCGAAGCGGTTTCATGATGCACTTGTGCGGAGGTGCGACTATAGTTATCAAACGAAATACCAAAGTCCTCAAACGACTTTTTGATGATGGCATGATATTTATCCACTACGTCCTGAGGCGTCACCCCTTCTTTTTTGGCCTTGATGGTGATAGGTACCCCATGTTCGTCACTTCCGCATACAAAGGCCACATCCTTGCCGTTAAGTCTTAAAAATCTAGCATAAATATCGGCAGGCACGTATACTCCAGCCAAGTGGCCAATATGGATAGGACCGTTGGTGTAAGGTAATGCTGCGGTAATGGTATAGCGTTTAGGATCTGTCATGGATTTGTATGTTTACTACTTGCTGCAAGGGCAACAAGGCTCTAATGTTTTAGTGTTTCAAATAGGTGGCAAAAATACGGATTTTAATGAGGTTTAGGAAAAAAATATAAAGTAAGAAATGTCCTAAAGAAAGGTTAAAGCTTAACGCTCGTTTTTATTTTTTGTATATGTTTAGCTACAAAATGTAAAACTTTTAAAAAATCAACCTATGAAAACACGTGTATCTTTTTTGCTAGCCATGACGCTAGGACTTTCTGTATTCAACTGTGGACCCAACAGTGATGACAATGACAACAATAATGAACCAGAAACTGCGACAAATGTATTGGTATATGATGGAGAAGAATACCAATTGAAAAGTGGGTTTATTTATGATTATGGAGAATTTGAGGTAGAAGGTGTATATAATTTTAATATTTACTTATTGGATACTAATTATGAATTGATGTGGGGAGAACTTATCCCCGAAAACAATGTTTTTTCCGGTTTAAGTTTTGAGCTGTTTTCCGAAAATCCTGCGGGACTTGAACCAGGAACCTATAATTACACGAGTATTGAATCTGTGCCAAATACCTTTGACTATGGAGACATGGTAATTAATCTTAATTATGAAATGGACGAAGAGGAATCGTTTCTTGAAATCACTTCTGGGACAGTTACCATTTTGGAAAACGGAACAACTTATAAATTAGAGTTTGAAGGGATGACAGATGAAGGTCTTGAGTTCTCGGGGAATTATGAAGGGGAGTTAGAGGTGTTTACTGAAGAGTTTGGAAGAATGGCAGCAGGAGCCACAAAAACAAAAGGTTTTTCTAAAAGAAAATAATCTTTTCAATACAGTTTAAAAAGAGGCTTAAAGCCTCTTTTTTTATTTCCTAAAGTGATTTATGATATTGAAATGAAAACTGTACATTTACCCTATGTCGAAAAACATTCAACTAATTTACCTTTGCTGTGCCGTATGGTTCTTTGCTATGACCACTGGTAATGCACAGCATTCCAATTCACAAACTCCAAACAAATTGATACAACCAGAATACTTAAAAGCAGGGGATACCGTGGCCATAGTGGCGCCTTCGGGAATATTGAAAAATAGGGAAGAGGAGGTACAGGATGCCATTGCCTTGTTGGAAAGTTGGGGCCTGCATGCCAAAGTGGGAGCCCATGTGTTCAGTCAGGATAACCATTTTGCGGGAACCGATGTCCAGCGTGCCGCAGATTTCCAAAAGGCTCTGGACGATCCTACTATTAGTGCTATTTGGTGTGCTAGAGGGGGCTATGGTAGTGTGCGTATCTTAGATAAATTGGATTACACCCAATTTAAACAACACCCTAAATGGTTGATAGGCTATAGTGATATCACAGGTTTGCATAACCAATTCCATAATCTGGGATATGAGTCCATTCATGCTATGATGTGTATCAGTTTGAAAAAGGATGTAAGCGAGATTCAGGAAACCATTGCAAGTTTTAAAAAGGCGATATTTGGGGAACCTCTATCCTATACGTTAAAAGGTTCTTCATACAATAGAACTGGAACTGCTATAGCGCCTTTGGTAGGAGGTAACCTCACCTTATTGCATACCATGTTGGGTTCTGAGACGAGTATCGATACCTCGGGCGACATCCTCTTTATTGAAGAAATAGGAGAGTATAAATATCATATCGACCGGATGCTACAAAGTTTAAAGCGTGCAGGCTATTTTGATAACTGTAAAGGGGTATTGGTCGGAGATATGAGTAACCTTAGAAAAAACACTACGCTTTGGGGCACTTCCATTGAGCAATTGATTTTAGATGCCCTGTCCGACTATGATTTTCCGATTGCCTTTCATATGCCTGCTGGCCATGAAAAGGACAATCGTGCCATGATATTGGGTAGAACTATTGAAATGACCGTCACCAAAGAGGGAACTACGGTGGTGTTTCAGTAGTAACTTTTTATTTTAGATTACTGAATCTTGTTTCGAGTTGATACAGCCATTTTTCTCTTTTTGAGTTGGAGACTTGTTTTACTTGGTTGAAACTAATCCATTTTCGGTTTTTGTAGCCAATTTTCCAAAACGTTCCTATTAACATTGCTTTCTTTATAGCATTTCCAAAAATAATCCCATATAATAATTTTGGAGTGTTCATGGTGGTTAATATGGTCACGCCTTTTAGTCTAGACCAAAGGGGTTTCATTCTGGTATTGCTTTCATTTGTATAGTCGTAGGCAACTCCAGGAAAGATTACTTTATCTATAAAGCCTTTGGTTAATGCGGGCATTAATTCCCACCAAATAGGAAAGATAAAGACAAGGTGGTCTGCTTTTTTTAGCCTTTCTGCATAATCTGCTACTTGAGGGGTCACTGGCTTTTTGTTCCTGAAGGCTTTAAGGTCGTCGCTGGTCATAACAGGATTAAAATTGTCGTTGTCTAAATGTATGATGTCTATTTCGTGATTTCCTTTTTTCAGTCCTATGGTAACAGCCTTTAAAATGGCATTGCAAAAACTTCCTTCATAGGGATGATTAAATATGATAACTACTTTCATTGTATACTGTATTTTTAATAACAGTACAAAAGTCGAGGAAGCTAAACTGTTGGGCGATAACAATTGTTAAGAAAGCAATTATCGTCTATTTCTAATCCTGCTCAATGAAACAGAGGTGATGCCTAAATAGGAAGCAATATAGTGTTGAGGTACCCTTAATAGGATTTCTGGACTATTTTCTAATAGGGCACGATATCGCTCTTCAGGTTTGTCCTTTATTCTTGAAAGAAATAGTTTTTGGTAGGTGATAAGTCGCTCAAAGGTTAATTCCTCCAGTTGCTCTTTTATAGCGGGAGATTGGTCTAATACTAATTGGTAATCACTTTTTGTGATTGAGTGAATAATTGAAGGTTCTATTGTTTCTATTGAGAAAAGGCTAGGTTGACTGGTTTTAAAGCTTTCTATGGACGACACAAATTGCGCTTCTGTAAAAAATTGAAATGTAATGTCTTTTCCGTTGTGGTTAAACCAAGACCTTAAGCATCCTTTCTCTATAAAAAACGCTTTTTTTGAAATTTCCCCTTCGTTTAAAAGTATGGTTTTTGCTGAAACCTCTTGTTTTTTAAAAAACTGCTGAAAAGCTTCCCAATCTATTTTTTCCATTCAATGTTGTCCCTTGCTATAACCTGTTTTTGCTTATCTCTAATAGTTTGCATAACGGCTGTGTTGCGGCAATGTTTCTTTAAAGATAACTAAAGAGTCCTAACTTTTAAGTTTGTACCTGCATTTGTTTTTATCAGGTCTTGTTATTTGAATGTAAGGTCTTTGTTAACAGCTTTCATAATCCCTACTCCCTTTTCTCAAGTATATACAAAAGGAAATCGGGACCTGTTGGGTCTTGTGTGGTTGCTTTTTTGAAGTGGAGTTTGTCTAAGAGTTTGATAGACGCTTCGTTGCTTTTATGGGTGTTGGCCTCAATGGTTTGAACGGGCAATGTTTGGAAGGCATGGGCAATAATGGCATTTGCTGCTTCTGTCATAATCCCCTTGCCTTGGTGGTTTTTTAAAAGTTCATAGCCTATCTCGCAGGTATCATGTTGGTCTGAAAACCCAAAAAGGCAAATGCTGCCCACAAATGTGCCGCTTTCGGTTAAGGTGATGCCCCAATAGAGGGCTTCCCTTTTTTGGATGTTTTCGGTGATGTTGGCAATAAAGTGTTTGGCCTCTTCAAGGGTTTTGGCGGGTTGCCTGTCCAAATACCTATTGATCTCATTATCCGATCGCAAAGCAAACACGGCATTCACATCGCTTATCAACACTTGCCGAAGGGTCAACCTCTCGGTAGTAAGTACTGGGAAGGGTGTGAATGCTTTTTTCATCTTTTTAAGGCAATATTTTCATGAACCCATTTAGCTTCATCTTCTGGTTCAATTTCTCCAAGGAGACTGTTGCATCTGCTAAATGTGGCTCCCGCAAAATCGTAAGGTTTGCTATCCTCGAAATAAGGACCTACAACTCCTAACATCCAACCATTTTCTGCAGCCCAATGAGGAGAATTGGTCATATATTTAAAGACATGATAAAACATATTGTTTCCATCAAATTGAATGGTAACTTTTTTAAGGTGTTCTATCTCGTCAGGTGCTTTGTCCAATTCTGTTGGAAATTCAAGCCAGTTCACCAACTGACTTTCTGCACCACTTTCTATTGTTAAATATTCTTTTGGAAATAATTCAGTTTTTTTATATTCCAAAAGAAGTTGATGGGTCATTTCCCTCGTTTTATTGTCTTTTGCATATTCCCTTACATCTTCTTCATTTATTGCAATGCCATTTTCTAATTTCTCATAAAGAGGTTGGATGCGTTCAAATCGTAATTTTAGTGCTTGGGAACTTTGTTTTTGGAATTTAAAGTATTTGTAAATCACAAATAGTACAATTGGTAGTCCAATAATTCCAAGTACAATTAATATTGTTTTCATAGGTTAGTTTTAGTAATGCTTATAACATACATGTAACCCCAAAAAAAGGTCCACGGTACATACAAGCATCAGTTGGTTATCCGTAAATATAATAGATTAATCTTACAAGTTAAGGCTGGATTTATCCCTTTGGTGAAGACTTATAAAACAGTTGTTGACATCCTTACAACTCCATATCCCTTTCCAATCAACAAGTAAATTCCCACTTTGAAGGGGCTAGGGGGATGTACAATTGCAATGCAAAAACATCACTTTTTTTACCTTGATACCCTATCGCAACAATTGCCATAAGTGGGGCTTGCCTTAGCCTTTGTTCGTGCAAAGAGGTACCTCGCCCAAACATCCCAAAGCCTAACACGAACAAACCCCGAACAATCCTCGAACAAAACCCCCTAAAAATAGGGATGATGTGTCATAAGGGGGCACGAAGTGTCTTGACGTGTCAAAACAGGCCGGAAGTTATAATGAGAGGTCACGTGTTTCTCGATATAATTGCTCTTCGTTAGCATGCAGAGTAATTGTTCGAAGTGACGATGGTGCTGTTTGTTTAGAGTTTGTGATTAACGTCGGTTCGTGTTAAAGGCCTGCAAATCATTTTGTATCGAGAACAACCTTGTGGTGCAATCGTATTTCATTTCAATCCAAAAAAAAACATCCCAAAAGCTAGTGTTGCCTTTGGGATGTTTCGGAATATAGATATTGGGGCTTTTCTTATTCTGAAATGGTTTCAGAGGATTCGTTCATTAAGGTATCATCCAACCATTTAAAGAACTCATGTTGCCAAACCAGGGCGTTTTGTGGGTTCAATACCCAGTGGTTTTCTTCTGGTAAGTATAATAGTTTACTCTTCAATCCTAACATTTTAGCAGCTTGGAAAGCACTTAAACCTTGCTCGATTGGCACACGGTAATCTTTTCCTCCTTGAATGATAAAGATAGGTGCATTCCATTTGGACACATGGTTGATAGGGTTGAATTCGTTATAGGCTTTTTGGGCTACTTTGTTGTCTAAGTCCCAATAGTTGCCACCAAAGTCGTGGTTTACAAAAAACAACTCTTCGGTAGTGCCAAACATGGTTCTGGTATCGAACACACCATCGTGGGCAATAAAGGTTTTAAAACGGTTATTGTGGATTCCTGCCAAGTAGAACACAGAATACCCACCGTAGCTGGCACCAATAGCACCCAAACGGTCGTTGTCTACATAAGGTTCTTCAGCAATGGCATCGATGGCCGATAGGTAATCTTTCATTACCTGTCCTCCCCAATCCTTGCTGATGGCTTCGTTCCATTCTACACCGTGACCTGGCATTCCTCTTCTGTTAGGAGCTACCACAATATAGCCTTGGGAGGCCATTAATTGGAAATTCCAACGGTAAGAATAAAACTGCGATAGTGGCGATTGTGGGCCACCTTGCGCATATAATAGGGTTGGGTATTTTTTAGAGGCGTCAAAATTTGGAGGCAAAATTACCCATACCAACATTTGCTTGTTGTCTGTAGTGGTTACATAACGCTTTTCAACTTTTGGCAAATCGATGCTGCTGTAAAGCTCGTCGTTTACATTGGTAAGTTGCTTAAAGCTTTGCTTTTTTAGGTTGTAGGCAAACACTTCGGTGGCGTGGTTCATGTCGCCACGGGTAACGATAAGGGTATTGTCCAATTGAGCAACAATACCTCTAATGTCAAACTGCCCTTTGGAAATTTGGGTTACCACAGGGGCAATTCTTTTCTTTCCAGGATAGTTTACCTCAAATAATTGAATGGTACCATCTACAGGCGCTGTAAAGAATACTTTTTTACCGTCGTTGCTCCATTTAAAGCTGTTTACGGTACCGTCCCACTGTTGGGTTAGGTTTTGTTTTACACCGTTTTCAAGAACAATAATGTCGTTTTTATCACTTTCGTAACCGTCGGTTTTCATTTGCAACCAAGACAAAGCACCTTTTGGGCTAAAGGTAGGATTGGTATCGTAACCCATGTTCCCTTCGGTGATGTTGGTCGTGGTTTTAGTATCTAGGTCGTACTTGTAAATATCGGTGTTGGTGCTGGTAGCATAGGCTTTACCTTTTAGCTTCTTGCTTACGTAGTAAATGCTCTTGCTGTCTGGAGACCAAACATAATCCTCGTCGCCACCAAATGGCATTTGCGGAGCGTAGTAAGGCTCGTTTGGCATGATGTCTATGGCTGCATCATCTTCGGCATTCACATCTTTATAGAATACATGATTGAAACTTCCATTTTGCCAAGTGTCCCAATGGCGGTTGTCCAAATCAGTAAACACATAGGCATCTGCTTTGTCCAAGTTTTTATAAATGTCGGTAGCTTTGATATCTTCAATATGCACCGCTTTGTGGAATACTTTATAAGCTCCGTTTGGGGCAATGTTTTTATCGGCTACGCTAATGGCTTCCTTTTCAATGGCTATGGCAGCGCCTCCTTCCACAGGAATTTGAAAGTAAGCGGTGTCAAAGCCATTCTCGGCAATATTTGGGGTTTTTACACTGTAGATAATGTGGGTGTTGTCTTTAGATAGTCCTAAAACGCTAATGCGCTTTACAGTCCACAACATTTCAGGATCCATAACTTGTTGAGCTTGGATGGTGTTGGCAGTAATCACTAAACTTAAGATTAAGATTAATTTCTTCATGTAGTTAATTTTTAAACAGCGCCAAATATATCAATTACTTCACGGTTACGGTATTAAAGTTTTTATAAAGTATCCCCATTTTTTTGAACAGGAAGTGTTAAATTCCCCTAAGCTTCTAAATTTTTCAATGGCACAGCACAATACTTTAGGAAATAAGGGAGAGCAATTGGCAGTCGATTTTCTGCTGAACAAGGGCTATGCCATCTTGGAGCGCAATTATAGGTTCGATAAGGCCGAAGTGGACATTATTGCCCGAAAGGACGCTGTTTTGGCTATTGTAGAAGTGAAAACACGCTCCACTGCCGATTTTGGTAATCCTGAGGAGTTTGTAAAGCCAAAGCAGATTCAACGGTTGGTAAAGGCTGTAGACGCCTATGTCACTGAAAATACATTGGATGTAGAAGTGCGTTTTGACATTGTGGCCATTGTTAAAAACGGCAAGGACTTTTCCATAGAACATTTGGAAGATGCCTTTTATTATTTCTAGGAAGGTCGTTCATCGAAACTTGTAGGAAAAAATCTTTTCATTACTATTAATTTGCGTCATACATCGATTAAATTGTGATTTTGGTCATGCGTTCCGTAATTTCATCATTGATTTAACCCCCAAATCTATTTTTATAATGAAAAAAATTACGATCACGCTTTCTGCGTTGCTCCTTCTGCTAAGCACAAGCTGCCAGGTGGAAAGTGTCAATGCCGATGATTTTGAAAGTGCCAGTAAAAAGCCTCAAACTTCAAGTGCTCCGGAGGCCGTTGTAAATCCCGATGAAGTTTCCTTGGGTGATTTAGATACCGATAATCCTTGCGTAAGTGTTAATTTGATTGCAGGTCAGCATCATATTGCCGGAGACGTTTCGGTTTACAATGACGGGGAGCATTTAATTGTTATCTTCAGCTCTAATGGCGAGTGGACGCTCGGAACTACGCATTTAAGCTTAGGAAATTGCGAGGATGATTGGGTGCCTTTAAACGGTGCCGGAAATCCACAGATAGGGCAGTTTCCATTTACCGAACCTATTTCGGCTACCGAGTATGAAGTGGTGTACGCCATTAGCTTGGAGAGCTTAGGTGACAATTATTGTTTTGCGGCGCATGCCGAGGTTGAAGGACCTACGGGCGGAGAAACTGCCTGGGCCGAAGGTGCTCAGTTTGATGGTAACAGTTGGGCCATGTTTGTAGAGGCTTCTCTATTGGATTGTCCAGATATTGCTACGGAAGACCCTACCGATGGTGGTGAGGATGATGGAGAAGAAGAGGCGCCATTACCAACCTAGGAAATGGTACTATTGGAATACTAAAAAACCTGCATCTGCAGGTTTTTTTATTTATAGAAATTCATTTCGTCAACATACTTCCAAACAGGTTCCGGAAGCATGGGCCTAATGTTTTTACCTTCTTTAATGGCATTCCTGATAAAGGTGGACGACAGTTCCATGATAGGCGCTTCTACGTGATGGATTTTTGGGTGGCCATCAAACTGTGTGTGCATTTTCCCTTCAGATAATCTCGGGTACACATAAAGGTTGTATTGTTCCAAGATGGTCTCGTAGTTTTTCCATTTGTGGAAACTCTTCAGGTTGTCTTCTCCCATAATCAAGGAAAAATTGTGCTTGGGATATTTTTCCTGTAGATAGGTTAGCGTATTAATGGTGTAGTTGGGCTGAGGCAGTCCAAATTCAATATCGCTGGGTTGCAGTTTTTGGTACTCCTCTGTGGCTTGGTACACCATTTCCAACCGATGATGATTGTCTAACAGGGTGCTTTTCTTCTTAAAAGGGTTATGTGGTGTGACCACAAACCATATTTTGTCCAAATTGCTGTGTTCTGCAAGATGGTTGGCAATTATAAGGTGCCCTATATGGATAGGATTGAAGGTTCCAAAATAGAGTCCGATGTTCATGGCTTACTCCTTTATAAAATTGGACACCAAGTTGTAGGCTTCTTCCAAGGCAACGTCAAGGTCTTTGTTCACGACAATTTTATCGAAAAGTGGTGCAGTGGCCAATTCGGCAGAGGCTTTGGAAACTCGCATGTTGATTTTGTCCTCACTTTCGGTTTTGCGTTTTTTTAGGCGAATTTTCAACTCGTCGATGCTTGGTGGCTTTACAAAAATAGCCAAGGTCTGTTCTGGGAATTTTCGTTTGATGCGCAAACCTCCAGACACGTCGATATCAAAAATAACGTGCTTGCCTTTGGCCCAAATGCGTTCTACTTCGCTCTTTAAAGTGCCATAGAAATTATCTCTGTAGACTTCTTCCCATTCCAGGAATTCGTCGTTTTTAATTTTTTGTTTGAAATCCTCGAAGGATAAAAAGTAATAGTCTTTGCCGTCTACTTCTTCACCTCTTGGAGCACGGGAAGTGGCCGAAATGGAAAACTCCAGACCTAATTCTTCTTGTTTTAGTAAATGTTTGACAATGGTGGTTTTACCTGAGCCGGAAGGCGCAGAAAATACAATTAATTTACCTTTGTTCATTACGGTATTATAATACGTTTAATAGTTGTTCTTTAATCTTTTCAAGTTCATCCTTCATTTGAACTACCAGTTTTTGCATTGGGGCATAGTTGGATTTGGAACCTATGGTATTGATTTCACGGCCCATTTCCTGACTGATGAACCCAAGTTTTTTACCGTTGGAATCGGCGGACTTTAGGGCTTTCAAAAAGTAGTCCAAATGGTTTTGAAGGCGTACTTTTTCTTCGGTAATGTCAAACTTTTCAATATAATAAACCAATTCCTGTTCAAAGCGGTTTTCGTCTACCTTTTCTTTGATATCGGCAATGCCTTTTTCCAATCGGGCACGCACCCCTTCAATACGCTCCGGATCCATTTCAATCACGGCTTCCAATAGTCGGTGGATATTTTCAACACGGTCTTCAAACTCTGTTTCCAAAGCCTTCCCCTCATCCAATCGGTATTTCTGGATTTTTTCAATGCTCTCGTTGATGGTGGCAGCAATGCTTGCCCACTCATCTTCGTCAATCTCGTCGCGTTCTGTGGTCACCGAGTCTGGTAAGCGGATGGCCATTTTAAGTAGTTCGGTCTCATCGCCATCAACTACATCCTTAAGTTGCTTGATGTATTCCTTAACGACAGTTTTATTGATTTGTGACGAGGTTTCTTCCCCAGTGATTTCCATATACAATGAAAAATCGATCTTGCCACGCTCCAGTTGGGAAGCAATGAGCTTCCTAATATCCAGCTCCTTTTCCCTGTACACAGAAGGCATGCGGGTGTTGAGATCTAAATTTTTACTATTTAGAGATTTTATTTCAATGGAAATCTTTTTGCTAGGAAGCTGTAGTACAGATTTTCCATAGCCTGTCATTGACTGTATCATGAACTTAGTTTATAAAGTTGTGCAAAGGTAAACAAAAAGCTAAAGTTAAGGATATTATAAAATAGCGCCATTTGTTATGCTTGCATAGTAAAATTAACATAAATTTGTTTGAAACAAAAATACAGCTATGTACAAGAAAGTTTTTGAGATAAGATGGAGCGATGTAGATGCCAATAGGCATTTGGCCAATTCGGCGTATGTGAATTTTATGAGTCATACCCGGGTGTCTTTTTTTGACGATCATGATTTTTCCTTGGCCGATCTCGCCAAATTCGATATCAGCCCGGTTATTTTTTATGAACATATCTACTATTTTAAGGAGGCTTTTATGGGAACACCTATTACGGTGTCCTTAGAAATAAAAGGGTTTAGTGATGATGGGATGTTCTTTAAGTTTGAACATGACCTTTACGACCATAAAGGAAACCATTTGGCGAATTGTGAATTGATGGGGGCCTGGATTAATTTAAAAACCAGAAAGCTCACCGGTTTGCCAGAAAATCTACTAGAAGAAATTATGTCACTCCCCAAAGCCGAGGACTTTAAAATATTGACCAAAGAAGATACCCGTAAACACGGGAAAATGCCAAAAAACCTAGGTTAATTCTTAGGTTTTTTGGTTACCAAAAATACCCCTGTCATGATTAAGGCTGCAGCACTTAGTTTGATAACATTCAAGGTGTCGCTGCCCATGGCAACGGCAAAGATGCCTGCTACAACGGGCTGCATGTATAAAAACGTACCAACTGTGGAAGCTCTTAATTTGGTTAGCGCAAACAGGTTGAGTAAATAAGTGCCAAAAGTGGCGCCAATAACCACAAAGCCTACGGCAAAATAGGTGTAAGGAGTAAAAGTACTGAGGTTGACACCTTGTAATTCACTAAACCCAAAAGGCACTACCCAAATAAGCCCAAACGTAAACAACCATTTTATAAAGGTGAGCGGGTAGTATTTGTCTACAACCTTTTTTATAATGATAAGGTAAATGCTATAAGATACGGCATTGATAAACACTAAGAAATTACCTAGTAAGATATGGTCACCCACTTGGGTGGACCTACCATAAACCGAAAGGACAACGGCACCCGTAAAACCTAAGAGTACGCCCAATATTTTTAGATTGGTAATTTTCTCTTTCAACAACACCGCAGAAAGTACCAATACAACAATGGGGGTTACCGTCATGATAACCGAGGCGTGGATAGGAGTGGTAAATTGCAATCCTTTAAAAAAGGTGAGCATATTCAGGCCAATTCCAAAAATGGAGGCCAAGAAAAATGTTCTAAAATCTTTGGGAGCTATCTTTTCTTTTGGGGCAAAAATGCCAACAATCCAAAAGAGGGTGGTTGCTCCTAATACCCTTAGTAGAATGAACGCAAAAGGTTGTACGTGTCCATCGTCAATAACATCGTTGGCAAATGTAAAATTTACTCCATAAAGCACTTGTACCACACATGCTGCGATGAGTGCCCATATCCTACCGTTCATATGTAATTTGCTGAGAAAGTTTAGTTGCTGTGGATAGCTTGTTTGGCAGCTTCCACCACTTTTTTGCTATTGCCGATAAAGATGGTGTCGTTGTAAATAATTACAGGACGGCTCAAAAAAGTATAATGCTCCAAAATGTAGTGTTTGAAATCTTTTTCGGTTAGGTTTTGGTCCTTGAGCCCCATTTCCTTGTACAATTTGGCACGCTTACTGAACAAAGCCTCAAAACTACCGGCTAAAGCCCCCATTTCGTCCAATTGCGCCACCGTAATGGGTTCGGTCTTGATGTCCTGGAATATAAAATCGGAGGGAAGGTCCAATTCTTTAATGATTCTTACGCAGGTGCTACAGGTTTTTAGGTAGTATATTTTTTTCATGGCCAAGCATTATAAAACCGAAAAGGAATCTTTTCATTTGGAGTGCAAAGTAAAATCATTTCAAAAGAAATTTACTTACTTTTAGTGAAAATTTAAGACATGGATTGGATTTTTGATGTCACTTACAAAAACAGAATTTTATTAAAAGGAATCTTGGAACAGTTGAGTTTGAAAGAACTTAATACCATCCCTTCAGGATTTAAGAACAATGTTATTTGGAACATAGCCCACACCATTGCTACCCAACAAATTTTGGTGTACCGCTTGTCTGGTTTGCCAACCTTGGTTTCGGATGAATTTATAGAGCAGTTTAAAAAAGGCACAAAACCGGAGCGTGAAGTAACACAAGAGGAAGTAGATAACATTAAGGATTTGTTATTTGCTACATTGGAACAAACAAAAACCGACTACGCCAACCGGATTTTTAATTCTTATAACGAATATACTACCAGTACAAACAGTACTTTAACTTGTGTGGAAGACGCCATTGGGTTTAATTGTTTTCACGAAGGCATACATTTAGGCTACATTTTAGCCCTTAAAAAATCAATTTAATTTATGGATTACTACGGTATAGCCACTATTTTAATAGTGCTTGCAGCCATTTTTGGCTATATAAATGTTAGGTTTTTAAAATTGCCAATTACTATTGGCTTGATGGTGATTACCATTGTTTTTACTTTGGTTGTTTTGGGTGTGTCTCATTTTGACGATACCCTGTTGGCCCATGAAAAGGAGTTCATTTCGCAAATTGATTTTAAAACGGTGCTACTGGATGTTATGCTAAGTTTTCTGTTGTTTGCTGGCGCTTTGCATACTAATTTTTCCCAACTAAAAGTACAAAGAGGACCTGTCTTGCTATTTGCAACATTGGGGGTTTTGGTGTCTACATTTTTGGTGGGAACCTTAATGTACTATTTATTGTTATTGATTGGTTTGGATGTGGCTTATATCTACTGTTTGTTGTTTGGAGCCTTGATATCGCCTACGGATCCCATTGCCGTTTTAGGGATTTTGAAAAAAGCCAATGCGCCTAAAATATTGGAAACAAAGATTGTGGGAGAATCCTTGTTTAACGACGGTGTTGGAGTGGTAGTGTTCCTGACGATTTTTTCGGTGGCAGCTTTTCCAAATTCGGAGCTGGTAGCAACGGATATCTTGAAACTATTTGCACAAGAAGTGCTTGGAGGAATCGCCTTGGGCTTGTTGTTGGGATGGGTGACCTATCGTTTAATGAAATCCATAGATAATTATGAAATTGAAGTCATCATCACCATTGCAGCTGTGATGGGAGGGACTCTATTGTCCCACAAACTTCATGTGTCTGCACCATTGGCTATTGTAGTGGCAGGTTTGATTGTTGGAAATGATACCGTACGAAATTCGGCTATGTCTGACGTTGTGGAACTTTATGTAGATAAGTTTTGGGAACTTATAGATGTGCTATTGAATACCATTCTCTTTGTGATGATAGGTATGGAAATGTTGGTTTTGAGTTTTGAAACTAGTTATGTTTTAGCAGGATTGATTGCTGTGCCAATTGTCTTGTTGTGCCGTTACATCTCACTTTGGGTGCCAATTAAAGTCTACGCCCAAAGGTTGGGCTTTGTGCCTTTTACCAATTTAATAATGACTTGGGGTGGTTTGCGCGGCGGTATTTCCATTGCCTTGGCTCTAAGCCTTAAACCAGAAATGCACCGAGATTTATTTTTGGTAATTACCTATATTATTGTGGTGTTTTCCATTATTGGGCAAGGCTTGACGGTAGAACCTATCATTAAAAGGTTTAGTCAAAAAATTAGTTGATGCTTAGAAAAGGATTCGCCTCGCTATAAGGAATTAAAAATTCAGTAATGCCTTGTGCATAGGAGGCAATTTCATAGGTGTTGTAAAGGATAATAACACCATCTTCATTAAACCCAATGGATTCCGGGAGTTGGAAATCCTTTCCGAAGAAAAGGTCTTCCATGGCTTTATCCTTTGCCTTTTTGGCCTGCTCTTTTTTTAGGTTGGTTTCTACAAGTTTGCTAAAACCTGACATATCAGTGATTAAGTCTTGGGTACTATATTGTTGTCCAGTATTGGGATTAAAATTTAAAAAATCAATACGGTCGTTACCATGAGCTCCTCCAGTATATAAATAGGTGTTTATGGAAATGCATAAAATCTCTGGTGATTGGTATTGTACTTCCCCTTCAACCAAAGCTTCCCATCTCGCTTCGGTATCCTTAAACTCATCTTTAAAACCAGTATATTCCGTATTGAATTTTTCTATGGCATCTTTGATATTGCTAGGAGGGATACTATCATTAAAAGATAGTTGATTGGCAATATACGAATCGATGGTGGTGTTGATGTTTTTGGCTGCTTCGGAAGAACCTTTTGCCTTTGGATACAATACCTCGATTTTTGCTCCGGAAGGAAGTGAAAGAAATGAATCTTCAAATTTTAAAGACGCATCTTCGGCACAGTTGAAAAGATATAGACTTAGGGCAAACAGGGACAGATATTTTTTCATAGGAAGGTTCAATTTTGGAAGTTAAAGGTATAACATCCATTTGAATACAGCGAATTATAGCCTAAATTTGTTTAAAACCATTTTATATGAAATTTAATACCAAAACCATACATGGTGGGCAGGAACATGACAAGGCTTATGGAGCTGTGATGCCCCCAATTTATCAAACATCCACTTACGCGCAATCCACTCCAGGTGGTCATAAAGGCTATGAATATTCGCGAAGCCAAAACCCAACACGCCATGCCTTGGAAAAAGCTTTAGCAAGTATTGAAAATGGGAATTATGGATTGGCATTTGGTTCTGGGTTAGCAGCTATTGATGCCGTAATCAAATTGTTGAATCCTGGAGATGAGGTGATTTCAACCAATGATTTGTATGGAGGCAGTTACCGCTTGTTTACCAAGATTTTTGAGCGTTTTGGAATTGTATTTCATTTTGTGGGAATGGAAAATGCAAAGAATATTGAGAGCTATATTAATACCAATACCAAGCTTATTTGGGTTGAAACACCAACTAACCCAATGATGAATATTATTGACGTTAAAGCGGTGGCTGAAATGGCCCAAAAGCATCAAATTTTATTGGCGGTGGACAATACGTTCGCTACGCCTTACTTGCAACAGCCGTTAGATCTCGGAGCTGATATTGTAATGCATTCAGCAACTAAATATTTGGGAGGTCATAGTGATGTTGTGATGGGAGCCTTGATTGTAAAGGACAAAGATTTGGCAGAGAAGCTTTATTTTATTCAAAATGCCAGTGGCGCAGTATGTGGACCTCAGGATAGCTTTTTGGTGTTGAGAGGAATTAAAACGTTGCATATACGGATGCAAAGGCATTGTGAAAATGGACGAGCCGTAGCCGAATACTTGAAAGCACACCCTAAAATTGAAAATGTGTATTGGCCAGGATTTGAATCACATCCAAATCATGACATTGCTAAGGCGCAGATGAAGGATTTTGGCGGAATGGTGTCCTTTACTACGAAGGGTAACAATTATAAGGAAGCGATTAAGATTGTTGAAAATTTAAAGATATTCACCTTAGCCGAATCCTTGGGAGGCGTGGAATCTTTGGCCGGCCATCCTGCGAGTATGACACACGCCAGTATTCCAAAGGAAAAAAGGGAGCAAACAGGTATTGTAGATTCCTTGATTCGATTAAGCGTGGGGATTGAAGATATTGAGGACTTGATTGCTGATTTGAAGCAAGCCATAGGATAGTTGGGAACATAAAATAAAAAAGCAGGCTTTCGGCCTGCTTTTTTATTAGTCTGTTATAAGTTAATCGAGATAATAAATGTATCCAAAATTCAACCAGATCAACCAATCGTTATATTTGTTGTAGCTCAATTTATGGTTAAAGCCATCAATCCAATCACTGAAATAGTATTGCCAACGTAGGTCTAGCATCAAATCGGATAAGATTCCTAGTTTGTATCTCACTCCCACACTAGTAACAACCGACCATGTGTTGATATGGTCTGTGTTAATTGGGTATTCTCTCGCTAAAGGTGAGGCTCCAGGAGGTAGTGGTGGTAAGTAAACAGGATTTTCAAACCAATATGAATAGATATTGCTAGGGTCATTAATATTCCCATTGCCATGTGTAGTGCTAGCTTGGGGTGAGGCCGAAGTATAGTGCGCTCCCAAACTTACGAAAGGCGCAAATCTGTAACTAAATGCTTGAAACGAACGGATACTTCTTGGAAAATATTCTAGCTGCATTCCCACATCAAAATTTTCAGCAACACCATGATGATCTCTTAAACGTTGTGCGTTTTCACTAGTTTTGCTGGGTCTTACCCATTGGCCATGGTGATCCAAAATGGTTTTGTTCCATGAAATTTCCGATCTTAGCTTGAAATGATCATTGAAATAAGTATCGGTAGAATAACAGTTACAATCGGCTCTATACGCAAAATTAATATAGTGGATAAGCCCTATACCAATCCCCGAGTTACCGTAGTTGGTCTCTTCATCATTTCGGCTTCCAAAATCTGAACGGAATTGTACCGGACCTATAATTGCCCCGATTTCGTGTGAAAAACCCAATTGAGAGAATCCATTATATGCGGTTGAAAAGAGAAATATAATGGATAATAGTTTGAAATTAAGCTTCATATGGTTTGGTTTGTCCTAGGGCAAATGTTGTTAACAAATATAGAAAAAGTGCATTAACAAACAAATAAAAGCATTTTAACAAGTAATTAAGTACAATTTTGAGGTTTAATTATGAGATTAACATTGAGTTAAATTTATTTTGAGAATATCAAAAAAATAAGTTTAATTTTTTAAAGATTCCCTATCTTTGCGCCTCGAAAAGAACCTTTGATTTTTAATATTTAATATAATGAGAGAAAAAATAGATGCTTTTTTAGACCTGGTAAAAGAAAGAAACGGGCATGAGCCTGAGTTTTTACAGGCGGTTGAGGAAGTTGCAGAGACTGTAATTCCTTACATTGCAGAGCAAGATATTTATCACGGGAAGAACATCCTGTTAAGAATGGTTGAGCCAGAACGTGTCATTACTTTTAGAGTTTGTTGGGTTGACGATGAAGGTGAAATCCAAGTGAACAGAGGGTATAGAATTCAGATGAATTCGGCCATCGGACCATATAAAGGAGGTTTGCGTTTCCACCCTTCGGTAAACATGAGCATCCTGAAGTTCTTGGCCTTTGAACAAGTCTTCAAAAACAGTTTAACCACATTGCCTATGGGTGGTGGTAAAGGAGGAAGTGATTTCGACCCTAAAGGAAAAAGTGATAATGAAATAATGAGATTCTGTCATTCCTTTATGAGTGAGATGTTCCGTCACATTGGTCCTCAAACGGATGTTCCTGCTGGGGATATTGGTGTAGGAGCTAGAGAAATTGGTTTCCTATTCGGAATGTATAAAAAGCTTAGAAATGAATTTACCGGAGTATTGACTGGTAAAGGATTGTCATGGGGTGGATCTTTGATTCGTCCAGAAGCAACAGGTTACGGTAACGTATATTTTGCACAAAGTATGTTGCAAACAAAAGGCGACAGTTTTGAAGGAAAAACTGTCGTGGTTTCTGGATCTGGAAACGTGGCGCAATATGCTGCTGAAAAGGCAACTCAGTTAGGAGGTAAAGTGGTAACGTTATCCGATTCTTCTGGATATATCTTGGATGAAGAGGGTATCGATGCCGATAAATTGGCTTACGTAATGGAGTTGAAAAATGTAAAAAGAGGACGTATTAGTGAATATGTAAAAGCATATCCAAACGCTAAATTCTTCGAAGGCAAAACTCCTTGGGAAGTGACCTGTGATATTGCTTTACCATGTGCGACTCAAAACGAGCTTAACGGAGACGATGCAAAAATCCTATTGGAAAATGGTTGTATCTGTGTGAGTGAGGGTGCTAATATGCCATCTACCAAAGAAGCGATTACTGAGTTCCACAAAGCTAAAATCCTTTTCGCACCAGGTAAAGCATCTAATGCTGGTGGTGTAGCGACTTCAGGTTTGGAAATGACTCAAAACTCTTTACGTTATAACTGGACAAGAGATGAGGTTGACAACAAACTAAAAGAGATCATGGCCAATATCCACGAAGCATGTATCGAATATGGAAAAGATGAAAATGGCTATATTGATTATGTGAAAGGTGCAAACATTGCCGGGTTTGTTAAGGTAGCAGATGCTATGTTGGCTCAGGGAGTGGTGTAACACAAACTGTCATCAGATAAATTTTAAAAAGCTTCCATTGAAAAATGGAGGCTTTTTTTATTACCCTTATGGATATGATTATATATAAATTCTCGTTTGTAATAAATATATTTGAGACTTAATATTTTAAGATGGTTTACAACGCTATACGATTCTTTATTTTTTTATTTGCAATAAATTGTTTTTCACAAGATTATTCTGTTCTTTGGGAAGGGCACTTTTCTTATTATGACATTAAAGATGTCGTACAAGGGAATGATAAAATATATGCCGCTTCAGAAAATGCCATCTTTATTTATGATGAAACAACACAAGACCTAGAAACTGTCACCACGGTAGAAGGACTTTCTGGAGATGTTATTTCTACCATTGCCTATAGCGAAATTTATGATTTGTTATTGGTTGGTTATGAAAACGGATTGATAGAAGTTGTTCAGGGCAGCGAGCATGAAATTCTATCGGTCGTTGATATTTTGGAAAAGGAAACTATTTCCCCTTCGCTGAAACGAATCAATGATTTTTATGAATATGAAGGGTTGGTTTACATTTCAACAGATTATGGTATTTCAGTTTATGATTTAGAGTATTTGGAATTTGGAGATACTTATTTTATTGGGAATGGTGGCTCTCAAATCACCGTGAACCAAACCACAATTCATAATGGGTATATTTATGCAGCTTGTTCAGATGGCATTGGTATAAAAAGAGCGGAACTTAATAATCCGAACTTAATTGATTTTGTACAATGGCAAACAGTAGTTGCTGGGAATTTTATAGCTATTAGAGCTGTAAGTGATAATTTGTACACAATAAGGTCTAATAAATCAATTTATAAATTAGAAGATACTATACTTAACCAATTATTTACCTACACGGATATTCCTTTGGACATGAAATCTGTGGAGGAGTTTTTGGTAGTTGCTACAAAAAAAGATGTGTTTGTCTATGACGCTAATTTTAATTTGGTTAGTGACGCTTCGGTTTCTGGAATTTATACAACTAACTTTAGTTCAGCGACTATTTCGAATGACCATATTTATATTGGGACTGATAGTGTTGGGCTGCTTCAAACAGAGATCAACAGTTCTTCAACATATTTGGAAATTCGTCCTGGAGGGCCTTTAAGAAATAATGCTTTCAAAATTCAAGCAGGGAATAATAATTTGTGGGTAACTTTTGGTGATTATACAGTGTCGTATAACCCTTCACCATTAAGGTTGTATGGAATTAGTCATTTAAAGGGAGAACAATGGATTAATACTTCCAAGGACAGTGTATTTGGAGCGAGAAACCTAAATTACATAGCGGTAAATCCGTTTAAGCTGTCTCAGGTTTTTATAAGTTCTTTTCAGAATGGAATTTTACAGGTTGAAAATGAAGTGCCAACTGTATTGTTGGACAATACTAATAGTGGATTGGAATCTTTCGTTATTCCAGAGAATCCAAATGCATTTGGTATTAGACAGAGTGCTTCTCAATTTGATAAAAATGGGGTGCTGTGGACTATGACAGGTAGGGTAGCTAGCCCTCTTAAGTCATATGACCCAAGTAGCGGACAATGGAATGCCTATAGTTTCGAGGAGATAATACCAAATGGATTTAGTGATGAATTCGGATTCTCAGATTTGGTAATCGACAATAACGGCACCAAGTGGACTGGAGGTTTTTTTAATGGGGTTATAGGGTACAATGAAGAAGGAAACTCTATTAATAGAGTATATAGCTTGGATCAGAACATGCCTTCTGAGAATGTACGGGCATTGGCAGTAGATACTAGAAATCAATTGTGGATTGGAACTATAAAAGGATTGAGAGTTTTATATAACATGACCAATTTTTTAGATAATCCGAATCCATCGGTGAATGAAATAGTCATTTTAGAAGACGATGTTGCCCAAGAGCTTTTGGCAGATCAATTTATTACCGATATCAAAGTAGATGGCTCCAATAACAAATGGATTGGAACCTTAACTTCTGGGGTGTTTTACTTCTCCCCAGACGGTCAGGAAACTATTTATCATTTTACCAAAAGCAATTCTCCTCTACCTTCCAATGCCATTAATGATATTTCCATTGATAGTGAAAATGGTAGAGTTTATTTTGCAACAAGCAACGGTTTGGTTTCCTTTTTAGCGGGAGGTTCCAAAACCGAGGAGGAGTTGGATGATGCTTTTGTATACCCCAATCCTGTTAGGCCAGAGTATAATCTTTTAGGATTTGATGACCTAAATGACATCACCAAGGGAGTCAAAATAAAAGGCCTTACTGAGAATGTCAATATTAAAATTACAGATATAGAGGGGAATTTGGTAGCTGAAGCCCAATCAAGAGTAAACCAACGTACCTCAAGAGCGGGTTATAATTTTGCCATCGATGGGGGCACCGCGATTTGGAATGGTAAAAACCTTGCCAATAATGTGGTGGCTACTGGGGTGTATCTTATCATGATTTCCGATTTGGATTCTTTTGAAACTAAAGTGTTGAAGTTGCTAATTGTTAGATAAAATCTCTCAGTCATGCTCTCGAAAAACAAGATAATTGTATTATCCAAGCTTAAATACCGTGACCACGATTTAATTGTGAAATGTTACACCTATAATCGAGGGACGGTGAGCTATATTTTAAGGGGTGTTCTTAAAAGTAAAAAGGGAAATTCTAAGGTAGCCTATTTTCAAATGTTGTCACAGTTGCAAATAGATGAAGATTACAAGCCAAATCATTCGCTTCAAACTATCAAAGATATTAAGGTAGAGCATCCATATGAGTCTTTGCATACAAATGTGTTGAAGGGTTCTATCGTAATGTTTCTGGCAGAAGTCCTGTCTACCGCCTTGAGAGAAGAGGAGCCCAACGAGGCTCTATACGATTATTTGGAAAATTCCCTGTTGCTGTTGGATCACGAAACCCAATTTTCCAATTTCCATTTGTTGTTTTTACTTCAGCTCACGAGGCATTTGGGCTTTTATCCGGACGTTTCAAATAGTTCTAAACCTCTTTTTAATCTAAGTAATGGTTTGTTTGAAAGTCACAATGATGGTGTTTATTCTGTATCTGATGAAAACTTGAGCATTTTAAAACAGTTGTTGAATACAAATTTTGAAGGCCTTTCCAATGTGAAACTGAATTCAAAACAGCGTCAATCCTTCCTTAATATGCTGTTGTTATATTATGAGTTGCATTTGGGGGATTTCAGAAAACCGAAATCATTATCGGTGTTTAATCAAGTGTTCAGTTAACAAGTGTTTAAGGGGTAAGTAAGAGCAATTCATTGTTTGATAAATTTTTTGTTCAGAATCTGTCCGTTGGATAAGCTGATTTTGGCAATATAGGATGCTGTACTTAAGCGAGATAAACTATAGGTCTCAGTATTATTGTTTCCTCCCAAATTATACATTTTCCTCCCCAACATATCCAAAATGTCAATTTGCATGATTTGTAATTGGTCATCGTTTAGTTTGAATTGAACTTCGTCATTTTGAAGCTCGAAAACTGATAATTGGCTAGGGTTTGCAAAGTAATCATTTGTTGATAACGTATTAGCGGTGAATACAATTTCAAACCGATTATTAAAAGTACCGACTTCCGAAGTGAACGAATAATTGGCCTCAGAAAGATTATGCGTAATGTTGAGTAAATTATCCTTCAAATAAATAGTATTTGACTCCATAAATGTGCCTTCCGTTTGAGCAATACTAATTGTGTATATGGTTGATGCCGGGGCCATCGTTTGAAATCCTAAAGGAATCACTTCTTCAAAATTTAAACTTGTTGGGGATTTCCCTTGGATGGCAAAATCTTTATCCGTGCCCTCAATGATAGAATAAAAGGAGGAATATACATTGTGGTTTTGTCTGGGCGCATCATAGGACATACCATCAAAACTGTCAGTTGCACCTTCCAGATAGCTTATTAAAATTTGACTAAAACTATTGTTGCTTGAGGTCAAATTCAACCAAAGTCTTTCATTGGGAGTGTTATTGGCGGCTTTAAAAAACTGACTGTTGCCATTTGTGTCCTTGACCCTCATGTCGTTGTTAAATACAATTTGAGTACTGTAAATTGGGTAAGTCCCAGATGCTAGAGCGTCATTGTTCATGGTTACAAAAAAACCTTGACAAGAAGGAATGTATCTATCGTTATCTGCTCCAACAATAGGAGAGACACCATCTCCGCCAGCTGTTTCCCCAGACAAATTAATGATGGCATAATCTGCCTGTGAAAAATTTTCATTTTCGTTACCATTTGCGCTGCTAGAAGGCGCTGTGTTTTGCGACCATAAATATATCGCGCCAGCTATTTTTCCTGTAAGGTGGTTTTCTTCAAAGAACTTTTCCACGCTAATGGCAGAAGGGTATGGATTGCCAATAAGATTCCAATTGTCATCGTTAAGTTCTGTGTCATTTCTATAAATATCTACTTCAATACTGCCATTGTTAAATGGGCCTTCAAAGGTATATTTGAATTGAAAGGGAGGAGTTCCTAGTGTGCTGTTGAATAGTCCGGCATTATGGGTGGAAGCATAACCTTTGCCAATTTCCATTAACTCAGAACCTGGAACCCATGTCCAATCGTTGCCATCGTCGTCAATACCATCTTGCCCTGGCGATGCAGTATTATCATTATTGGATTCCATAGTAGCATCCAGATAATTTTCGGCGGTAAATTTGTAGCGTCTATTCACTGAAGATTCGGCTAGACCCGTTTGGATTTGTTCATTGGTAACAGGAGAGCTCCAATAGGTGTATTCATACCAATGGTTCATTGGAGCAGTAAATTTTTCAACGGAAATTTTTGAAGGGTCATTCAATACGTCTCCCTCAATTATTCCATCGTCATTGAGTTGCACAAAAGCACCTTGAGAAGCTACAATGATATTGCCATTTACCGTTAAATCACTTGTTATCTCTACATAGGTGTTGTTGGCAATAGTAAGAGTATATTCTGAATTTACAATTAGGCTACAGGCTTCGAAACTGGTTTGTCCGTTCAGATTAGTACCTGTGTCATAATCTGCATTTATGATAACCCCTTTGTCTGAAGTAGGAGGGGAGGACCACGAGCTGCCATCCCAAATAGCCATGGTGGAAGGAAGGGATATGGCGCTGGAGTTTTGGTAACAGGTAGTGCCGCTTTCCATGACTTGACAATAGTATTGGGCATCTTCAATTTCGGTAGTATCCCAAATGACAAGCGTATTAGAGGAAGTTCCAGAATAAATGGAATTATCAGAAAGTGGTGTCCAATTGGACTGGGATGAAGAATTGTAATACCATTGATAAGTCAGGTTATTAGTATCATCGATTTCGTTGTAGCCCTCGTTTGCTTCTACGGTTAGGGACGTAGAAGTGCATCCTAAACTCGTGGCGTAAATGGTGTTCACGGTAGGAGGTATGCCAGTAGAAAAATCATAGTTTCCGATATCGGAATAATCTACATCGTTACAATCTTCCCAATTGGAAATGTTCCAATCGGAAGTACTAAAAGTAGGGTTGGGCAAGGATAAAGAAGCAATGCGTTCAAAAGTAGCGCCACTTTCTCCAAGCCACAATCCGTAGGCCCAAGTTTGGTCACCAAAAACACCAAAAGCATCAATTAAAGAACTGTTTTCATAAAGCCCAATAAAATCATGACCAATACTGGTATTGTAATCTTTATGGAAATTAATGCTCATACCAACGGTAGTAATTTCCAATTCGGCCAAAGATCCATCGGCTCCATCGGCGGCACATTGGGTGTCCGTGGTTCCCATTACGACAACAAAGGCACTATTTTGAAGGATTGTGCCAGAGTTTAAAGTAATAGTATTGTAGTTGGAGGTGTTCCCATTGTTATAGACTCGTAAACTGTAATTTGTACTTGAAAAATCAATGTTAGAATTGGTAGCATTGTATAATTCCACATAAGATAAACTTCCGGTTGGGGAATCCGTTACTTGACTAATAAACAAGTTGTCCAAATTTGCCGAATTACTGGTGTCACATCCAGAGATTGATTGGTCAATAAGCGTAAATGTATTGCTGAAGATACAACCACTGGCCAATTCTACACTGATAGGACCACCTATGGTGAAGTTCGACGGGATGCTAACCGTTAGTTCTTCAGAGGAGTTTGAAACTATGGGAAGAGATGTGCCATTAAGTGATGCGGTGGCTCCCAAAAGATTATTTGTGGAACTTATGGTGACCTCGGTGCCAATTGGTCCTTCGGTAGGAGTAATTGTGCCACTTGTAGAAGGACAGGTTGCGGTGCCTTCAATCGTAAACGTATAAGGATTTTTATAGGGATCGGAATTTGCAATGGAAACAACGCAGCTTCTGGTCCCAGAATTTGTTGTGGGTTGAAAGGTAATGCTGAAGTCTGCATAGCTGCCAATGGAAATGGCGTAGGGAATGGAGGCCGTTACGTAGAAATCGGCCGTATCTCCAGAAAGGGAAATGTTGGAAACTTCAAGAACGTCACTGCCAGTTTCGTTTGCAATGCGAAAACTCTTGGTTTGACTCCCGGAATTGATGGTTTGTGATGCGAAAAGGGTATTGTTTAATCCAGAAGTTGTGGTGCTACCATTAGCAATTGTGGGATTTGCTCCAATCACACCTCTCACAATAATATTTGGAGCGGGCGTATATCCTTCTCCTAATAAATTGATAACGCAATCTCCTTCGTTATTATCATTGTTAATTATTTCCAAAGTACCATTTAAGAGGCCATCACTAAGAGGAGAAAACCTTATTGTAACAATCGTGCTTGAACTGGGATTGACCACTAGAGGCGTTGCAACACTTGGAAGGGTTAAGGGATCAATAATTGAAAAATCCCCTGTGAGGTTGAAATTGTTAATTTCCAAATCGGCGTTGCCAATATTTTCAATGGTGAAATTGACATCCGTATAACCATTGTTGCTTTCTGTAATACCAAAGTCTATAGTGTAGCCGCAATTATGAGGGGTGGCATCGGCATCCAAAAGTTTTAATTCAGGACTAGGACTTCCACTAAAGGCTGTTATTGAAATGTTGTCTATGGCAAATTCATCTCTAGATCCTGTTCCCGAAATATCATCACCACTCCAACGCAAATAATAAAAGGAACCATCTGCAACAGCCAAATCTGTAAGGGTGATACTTTTTGGGGAAGTTATTAAAACATCGGTTGCTACTTGTGGAGAATTGTAATCTAGTGTTGTTTCATGGATATATGTTGTGTTATCATCGGAATGTGAAAAATTGAAGCTATTGCTTCGTTCTTGGTCATTAAAACAGAGAATGTCGTAAGTCAATTCCAAAGAATTAATAAGGTTCCCTGTGTTGTTTTGAATACGCAGTGTTAGGTCTCCCGGAGTCCAATCGCTACCACCAGGTTGGATTCCTAATGCGATATCGCCATTATTGCTAAAGGCATACCAACCTCCTATTGATTCGCCATAAGTAGAAGTCCCTCCAGCATAATCTCCTGAATCTCCAGTATCTCCAAAGCTTAGATTTCCATCACTGTTTCCTGTATGGGACCAGGCATCGGAATCTAATTGTCCACTGTTGGGGTTTGGAGACCAGCCAGTACCAGTAAAGGCATTGCTGTTTACATTGGTTACGGTGTTGTCAAAATCAATAGTGTAAGGGACACCGGTTGAGTTGATTTCTAATTGTCCAAAACTATATGTTGCCACAAAGGCGATAGCAACAAAACTGAGGGTTGGTTGTTTTGTCATTACGGATTAATTATTGGTTGGTTAAAAAATAAGACTTAAATATAAGTAAAATATCTAATATTCAGATAGTTAGTTTGTTTTCGCCAAATTGTTTAATTGTTGTTATTTTTGAAACATGCAAACACACAAAACGTATACGGTAGAGGAAGCTGTTAAAAAGTTGGAACATTACTGTGCCTATCAGGAGCGTTGCCATAAGGAAGTAGTTCAAAAATTACGAACAATGCACATGATTCCAGAGGCTATTGACCATATCGTCGTGCACTTGCTTGAGCATAAGTTTTTAAACGAAGAGCGCTTTGCCAAAAGTTTTGTGAGGGGAAAGTTCCGAATCAAGAAATGGGGAAGGAGTCGGCTAAAGAATGAACTCAAGGCCAAGGAAATTTCTTCTTATAATATCAATGCAGCCTTAAAGGAAATTGACGATCAGGAATATTTGGAAGTGTTTCAAAGCTTGGCAGAAAAGCAATGTGAAACTATTAGGGAAACCAATCCTTTTAAGAAAAAGAAAAAGCTAGCAGATTACCTATTGTACCGTGGATGGGAATCCCACTTGGTTTATGAAAAGGTGAATGAATTGATCCGATAAAAAAAGGCTGTTTATTAAACAGCCTTTTTTTATATATGATTTGTTACTTCAATTTACAGATTGAAGGAAGCTCCAAAGCTAATGGTAAACTGATTGTGTAATTTCTCTGCTGGTGATAAATTGCCAGTATCGTAAAAAGCGATAGGGTAAGTAGCTTCGGTAAACACACCAAAACCTGAGGTAAAGAAATAACGAGCTCCCAAGTGCCCTCCAAAATTCTTGATGCTAAAATCCAATCCAGGGTATAAATCGAAATCTTCGTGAATGTTGATGACATTTCCCAAATGTGCATTAAAGCGTGCTTTAACATCAAAACGGTCAATAAAATCGGCATCAAGGAACTCTGGTACATCCAAAGCATAAGTAGAGGCAAATCCTAAAGAGATGTTTTCACCAAGCCCGAAGTCGTAAGTTGCGTTGATTCCCGTAGCGCGGTCTTGAAAATTGGCTCCAATTTGGAATTTTTTGTCGCCTTTTCCTTGAAAGGCTTGTGAGTAGGTTAAGGTGGCACATAACAAAAATGCCACAAATAGAATATTCTTCATGTTATTTGGTTTTTTGAGTGGACAAATATAGCATAACCAAAGAAGTTATGCGTTAAGATTTATTCTATTATGGGTCCTTGTAATGGCTTGTTCATTTTTCCAGTCTATCCATTTTTGTCCTTGTAAACGTCTCATAAAATTATCCAAATAGCGCAATACGAAGACATTATAAATGGCGATTCCCAAATTTTTTGGATGTCTTGGGATAGCTCTCAAACTCATGGAAAATCCAGGTGTTAGATATTTCATATAGTGCCAATAGCCTTCGGGCATGTAGAGTACTTCGCCGTGTTCCAATTTAGTAGTGTAGCCTTCTACATTTTTTAGGGCAGGCCACTGATTGAAATCCGGATTCGAGAAATCAATATCTTCCCTAGTTATTAAGGAATAAGGAATTTTATAGAGATGCTTGTTTTGGTTTTGGTCGAACAGGATGATTTGTTTCTCCCCTTCAAAATGGAAATGAAAAATGTTGGCCAAATCAATATCGTAGTGCATAAACGTATGCGAATTCTCTCCTCCAAAAAATAACATTGGCAGCTTCTTCATGAGCTTGATACCAAAATCAGGAAATGAAAAATCGCTTTGTAGTTCGGGCACTTCCTTGAGGATATTCCAAAGGAAAATGCGGTATTTGGTGGGCTCGCTTCTTAAAAGGTCGATGTATTCCGCCATTTTCATGGTGGCGTGAGGTTGGTTGAAACCATCTTCGTGATGTACTGGTCGATCATCGTAAAGGGGAACCGTTTTGTCTCCCGAAACCAATTTCATATACTCCAACGACCATTTGGAATAAGCAGGCCAATCTTCAGTTAAAGATTCAATAACCACAGGTTTCTGCGGCTTGAAGTAGTTTGCAATAAAGTCCTCTTTGGTAATTGTTTTTACACGAGGAATGTTATGAAGCTTCAATAGAAAAGTATGAATAGTTAACGTCTAAAGTTAAGAAAACGTTAGGACATGATATTCATACTTTTGCTATTGTTGAAAACTTGCTTTGATCCTTAATTGAAATGATAAGTTGCCCCGAACAGTACATTGCCTTTAGGCATTGGTACTAAGTTAGTTTCGTAATATTCTTCATTGAAAATGTTGTTGGCGTAAAAAGACAAGTCCAATTGTTGAATACTTACCGTAAGTCCTGCATCAAAGACAGTATAGGCTTGTCCTGAGGTGCGTTCGGCATATTTATAGGTCAAACTTGGTTGTACAATTTTAAAGAAATGACCACGGTAGGTTGCTGTTGCCTGATGCTTTAAAGAGTTGATAGAATATCTTGAATAGTCGATATCCAAATCTTTAATTTCATCTTCTATAAAGGTATAGCCAAGGTCGATGTGTTGTGTGAGTCCAGACAGTTCAAAATGATAATTGAGGTTGGCTTCAAAACCTTTAGTGTTCAAATCTCTTATGTTTTCTGCTTGCCAAAGGTCGTCCTCATTTACTTTTACATAATCAATAAGTTTTTGGGAATCTCTGTTGAAGAATGCAACGGTAGCATTGATAGATTTTCCTAGGAATTTCAACCCTATTTCCTCTGCAATGGCCTCTTCAGGATCCAATTGGTCATTTCCTAAAGTTGTTGGGTCGCTGTAGTATAAATCGGTGTAGGTTGGGATGCGGTATGTATAACCAATATTTCCGTAAAGTTTTAATTGATCGGAAACAGAATACCCTACATCTACTCCAGGAAATGCATGGAATTTAAAATCTGAAAAATAGGTCACGGCCACTCCAGGAGTCACGTCGAATTTGTTGTTGAAAAATTTGAAACGGTGCTCCAAAAACAAGTTGGTCATAAAACGGTCGCGTTTTCCTAAATTATTACTGGAAAGATAGGTTTGTGCCAAATCCATTCCAAATCCGGTTGTCCCAATGTTGGAGTTGTAAGAACCATGAAGTTCTGCTCCTATCTTGTTGGTTTGGTGTAGGTTTCTGTAACCTTCAGGATTGGTTCTTGTATACAAATACATATCCTGATTTCTGCGCCAGTACAAACGGGGTTTCAGTGTTAGGTTGTTATGGTTGTAAGCAGACGACAATCCCACTAAACTAGCTTGGGTTTCTTCATATTGATTAACTGCCGAAGGAGAGGCATAAAATCCGTTGGCTCCAAAATCGCGTTCTTGGAATGTAGCAATCAAATCTATTGGCATATGGTTTTTATTAAAACTACTTTTCAAAAAGTAATTCTGATTGTCATAATCGGTGTTGTAACGATAGCCTTCAGACGTGTTTCGGGAATAGTGAATGATGTGTGAGGTATTGCTAAGCTCGCTACCCACAGTTACTGAGGCATTTTTCTGCCCGAAAGAACCAGCTTGTACCCCTAAATCTACTCGGTTGTCCATAGATTTTTTAGTCACAATATTGACTGCTCCCGTAAAGGCATTTTGGCCAAAGACTCTAGCGGCAGGCCCTTTGATGATTTCAATACGTTCAATTACTTCCAGCGGTAAGGCTAAGTTCATACTATGGTGCCCCGTTTGGGCATCTTCCAATTTAATGCCGTCAATTAACAACAGGGTTTGGTCAAAACTTCCTCCTCGAATGTAAAGATCGGCTTGTGAACCATAAGTTCCACGGCGGCGAACATCCACTCCAGCTACTTGCTGTAATAAATCGGCGAGATTGGTGGCAGGGCTTTCTTTGATGTCCTTTGCGGTAATTACAGTAATGGTTCTGGAGTTTTCCTTAAAAGGTAGGTCAATACGCGTGGAGGTAATGATGACTTCGTCCAGGGAGTCCATTTTAACCGGTTCCACTTGGGCAGTTCCCATTAAGGTTGATAATATAAATGCTGATGACAATAATTTGGTTTTCATGAATTGATGTAATTTAACCCTGCAAAAGTCGTAACTTTCCGGACGAGTAAACTAGTCCAGTTTTAAAACTATGAATAGTCCGGTTAATGACCTTCTAAAACAGCTGATTTTTTTTGAAAAATCAAGTTCAACAGCAGTTTATATTCAAATAGCACAACAAATTATCAATGCCATTCAACGTGGTTACCTTTCCAAAGGTACGGCATTGCCGGGAACACGAAGTTTTAGCCAGCTTTTCGGTATTCATAGAAATACGGCTGTGGCGGTTTATGACGAATTGGCCTCGCAGGGTTGGGTGGAGATTCTTCCCAATAAAGGAACCTTTGTATTGTTGCCCGAACAGCGAACAGCTCCCATAAAAGCTTCGGTTCAGCAAATAGATCAGGTTTATAATTATTCTAAAACTACTGGTTTTCCATTTCAACAGTCCTTTCATTTAGCGTCTACGGCTCAGGAAACAAATGCGAAATATACCATTAATGATGGGCAACCTGATTTAAGGCTGCATCCGGTACATCAATTTTCAAGATGGTACAGTGCGGCCATGAAGCGAAAGTCTTTAATCTCGAAATGGAACCATACAAGTGAATTGTCTGCTTCAGTGTTTGAAACCCAATTGTGTAACTATTTAAATGCAACCAGGGGATTTCATATTCAACCAAACAACTTGTTGAGTACCCGAAGTACCGAAATGAGCCTGTACATTGTTTCGCAGTTATTGATCAAGCAGAATGATGTGGTATTGGTTGGGCAGTTGAGTAATTATGCCTCGAACATGATTTTTCAGCAGGCCGGTGCTGCTATAAGGACTATTCCTGTGGACGAATATGGTTTGGATGTAGATTATATTAGAACCCATTTTATAAAGCGAAGTATTCGCTGTGTGTATGTGTGTGCTCATCGACACTATCCAACCACTAAAACTTTGAGTGCTGAACGGCGCTTAAAGCTTTTGGAATTAGCCAAAGAATATCAGTTTGCAATTATCGAAGATGATTATGATTACGATTTCCAATTTGAAAGCTCTGCCATGTTACCTATGGCGAGCGCCGATGCCAATGGCTTGGTGATTTATTTGGGGAAATTGGGGCAGTCCTTGTTCCCTAGTTTTCAAACAGGGTTTGTTGTGGCTCCTGAGAACTTAATTTTGGAGGCAAAAAACTATTTGCAATTGTTGGACCGTCAAGGTGATTTAATTCAGGAGCAAATGCTTTCGGAATTGATTAGTGAAGGGGAAATGTACCGATTGATTAAAAAGAATGTCATTGTTTATAAACAACGGCGTGATTGTTTGTGTAGTCTGCTGAAGACTTATTTTAAGGATATCATTTCTTATGAAATTCCGGCTGGAGGGTTAGCTATTTGGTTGGAATTCAAATCCAAAATTTCTTTGGTAAAATTATCCGAACAAGCTGAAAAACATGATTTGTTTTTGCCAAAAACCATTTTGTATCAAGATGTAGAAACTTGTGCTATTAGGTTTGGTTTTGGGCATTTAAATGAGGAGGAAATTCAATTTGTTGTTGAACGTTTGGAAAGGGCGTATGATGAGGTGGTTTAACTATATTTTATCTTTTTACGATTAAAAATTATTGAAAAACGATAATTTTTCATAAGTTTGTTTAAAAGAAGTTGTCCTATGAAGAAATTAATCCTTTTAAAATGGTTGGTGAGATACCTGTGGATTACAGGAGTTCTTGCTATGGGCGTAATGCTATTCTCCTATCTTCATTTCTTATTTACCGGTACACTTAATGCCGTTGTAAAGATTAATGGTGTTGAAGTGCAGGGAATGACAATGGAAAAGCACATTTTATTATTGTTAATCTATATTTCTTTGGGCTTGGTGCTTAAAGCGGTTTTTCTGTTGGATGATGCACTGGACTATTTTAAAAACTTAAAACCGTTTAGTCAATCTGTAATCAAAAATTTCAAAGAAATAGGAGTTCTCTTTGTTGTTAGTGCTTTGATTACGGGTATACCATCGTTTTTATTTTCGGTTTATCTCAGAAATGATATTGAACGGACTTTTTCAGTAACTCCAGGACCAATTATAATGCTTATATGTCTAGGGTTGTTTTTTATGGTTTTAAGTGAACTGTTTAAAATAGCCAAAACTGCTAAAGAGGAGAATGAATTAACAGTTTAGGGATGGGGATTATTGTGAATGTGGATGTGATGTTGGCCAAGCGTAAAATGAAAAGTAATGAGCTCGCAGAGGCTATTGGGATTACCACGGCTAATCTTTCTATTTTAAAAACAGGCAAAGCCAAAGCAATTCGGTTTTCGACTTTGGAAGCCATTTGCAGAGAACTCGATTGTCAACCAGGGGATATTTTGGAGTATGTGGAGGATTAAATTCTATGAACTGAGTCATAAAAGCAAAAAAGCCAAACAATACTGTTTGGCTTTTCTATATTCAAGTTTCTTAACTCTTATTTTTCAACAAGAATGATTACTTTATTGTCTTTCATTTCAACAGTTCCAGAATCTATTTTTAAGGTCAAGACCTTATCATCTGTATGCAACGGGATGATTTCGGCAGGCAATTCCTTAAATCCAGGCTGACTTTTGGTGTGCGTATGGATTTTGATGGTACCTTGTTGCAACAACGAGATAATAGGCGCGTGGTTTTGCAACATTTGGAATTCACCATCAACTCCAGGCAACACTACTGAGTCCACTTCTGAACTGAACAATGTAGCTTCTGGCGATACTATTTCTAAATACATAGTTTAGTGTTTTATTAAGCTTCAGCAAGCATTTTTTCTCCAGCTTCGATAGCTTCCTCGATAGTTCCTTTAAGGTTGAAGGCTGCTTCTGGTAAGTGATCCAATTCACCGTCCATAATCATGTTAAATCCTTTGATAGTTTCTTTAATATCTACCAATACTCCAGGAATTCCAGTAAACTGCTCTGCTACGTGGAAAGGCTGAGACAAGAAACGTTGTACACGTCTTGCACGAGATACCGCCAATTTATCTTCTTCAGACAATTCTTCCATACCAAGGATGGCGATAATGTCTTGTAATTCTTTATAACGTTGCAATAACTCTTTTACGCGTTGTGCACAGTTGTAGTGCTCGTTTCCTAAAATGTCAGCAGTAAGAATTCTAGAAGTAGAATCTAATGGGTCTACCGCAGGGTAGATACCAAGCTCAGCAATTTTACGAGACAATACCGTTGTAGCATCCAAGTGGGCAAACGTTGTTGCGGGTGCCGGGTCAGTTAAGTCATCCGCAGGTACGTAAACCGCCTGTACAGATGTAATAGATCCTTTTTTGGTTGAAGTAATACGCTCTTGCATCGCACCCATCTCAGTTGCCAATGTTGGTTGGTAACCTACCGCAGATGGCATACGACCAAGAAGTGCAGATACCTCCGAACCAGCTTGTGTAAAACGGAAGATGTTATCTACGAAGAAAAGAACGTCTTTTCCTTGTCCGTCTCCAGCTCCATCACGGAAATACTCAGCAATTGTTAAACCAGATAAGGCAACACGTGCACGTGCTCCCGGTGGCTCGTTCATCTGTCCGAATACGAAAGTTGCTTTAGATTCTTTCATTTTAGACTTATCTACTTTAGATAAATCCCATCCACCATCTTCCATAGAGTGCATGAAGTCTTCACCGTAACGGATAATTCCAGACTCTAACATCTCTCTCAAAAGGTCATTTCCTTCACGAGTTCTTTCACCTACACCAGCAAATACTGATAAACCACCGTGACCTTTTGCAATATTGTTAATCAACTCCTGAATCAATACTGTTTTACCTACACCGGCACCACCAAATAATCCAATTTTACCTCCTTTTGCGTAAGGCTCAATCAAGTCGATTACTTTAATACCTGTAAATAATACTTCAGTAGAAGTTGATAAATCTTCAAATTTTGGAGCCTCTCTGTGAATTGGCAAACCAGATGTTCCTGCTTTTGGTAAATCACCAAGACCGTCGATAGCATCTCCAATTACATTAAACAAACGTCCGTAAACATCATCTCCAATTGGCATTTGGATAGGAGCACCAGTAGCGATAACTTCTGTTCCTCTGCTCAAACCATCAGATGAATCCATCGCAATTGTTCTTACAGTATCTTCACCAATGTGAGACTGTACTTCTAGAACAAGAGTGGAACCATCAGGTCTCTTAATCTCTAACGAATCGTAAATTTTTGGAAGTTCTGAATCAGCACCGAATTCAACATCGATAACCGGTCCTACAATTTGTGCAACTTTACCTGTAACTTTTGACATTACTTATATGTTTAATGTTTAGATATTTTAATACTGAAAAACAAGGACTACGCATTGAAGCGGGCTCCCCGTTTTTTGCGCTGCAAAGATATATTTTTTTAATTTAATAATAAAGCCATTTTTTTTAGTTTTTCAGGATAAAAAAACGCCTACTTGATAGAGTTTGACAAGTAGGCGTTTTTTATGAAATTTCTTAGCTATTTTATTGAAGGGTAGGAGTGTAGTTTGTTGGGAAGTTTCCTATATCTACTAAATTTCCTGAGGCTTCAAAATTGGAACCGTAAGTTTGGTCTATGGCTTTTAGGAAGGCATTTGCTATTGCAGCGTAACCCCTTGAGGTAAGGTGTACACCATCCAAAGACATGGCGCCTCCCGTAACCAAATTGGCACTTAAGGTAAAATCACCATCTGTTAAACCTCCGTTAGCCAATTGGTACAACATAGCGTTGGCATCAACCATTGCTAAACCAGCTGCAGAGGCCGCCTCTTGAATTGTTGCATTAAAACTATTGGTGGCAGTGGCTATTTCGGTTTGCTCTGTTGGAATCAATACCCACTTGTCTTCCAAAGGTAAGGTAATCCCCTCTATTGAAAACTGTCCAGCTAAAGCTTGAGGTAATCCTTGCGCCATTAAGGCTCCTGCATAGGAGGTATTCACTGTACCAATTACAGTACTGCTGGTCAAAACAAATAAGTCATTTTCGTTGGCCTGTCTTGTCTGTCCGTAGGTTTGACCTAATAAGGCGGCTACTAATGGAGCTGCTTCTTCAGGCAATCCAAATTGGCCTATAAAGGCAGGGAAGGTTGGACTGACCATTAAGGCTCCCGTAATGGTAGATGAAATATCTTCTAAACTCTCGTCCTTAATCACTACGGCACTTGCTTCTGTTTCAGAAAATACAATGGCTCTTTCAGGAGCTCCGATAGCTACATAAACTTGGTTTAAAGCACCAAAAATAGCATTCAAGGTTGGAATTTGAGGCCCAAAATCAGGGTTGGAAGGATCTAGCGGATTGTAAGGAACGGTTGTAAAATGAGGAATTGTTGTGATGTCTGGAATGTTTGCAACCACCCCTTTAGCACCTCCTGAGGTTAATGTGGTCACCAACGTAGAGATGGCATAATCAAAGGTTGCTTGATCTGTGATAGGTGAAGACCCATCGGCACCACTTAAAGCATATCCTAAAACGTCATTGTTTCCTATCCACATAGTAAAGAAGGATGGGTTTTGAGCCATGGCCATTTCAATAACACTTGCATCTGGAGTCGCCCCCGTCATTCTTACAAAATAAGGATTGGCCAGTCCTGCTGAAAGGTTGGCTATATTTCCATAACCTGGAGCCAAAAGATGAAAACTTTTCGCCCCTGGAACTCCCATATTATTGAAAGGCCCGGTGGGATTGTTGGTAGCAATATCTGTAGTTACGGTTACTGGTCCAATTACCGATTCTAAAGGTACTGGTCCTGCTCCCCCAAACACCAATCTTGGGGAGGCAATGCGGTTTCCTGCTAGGGCCAATCCTCCGTAATTGTCGTTCATTAGCGGTTGGGTGAAACTTCCTCCTCCAGCTAGGCTGAATTGTGAGGCCAAAATGTTAGGATAGGAATTTTCTTGAGAGGCTATAAATAGGGCTCCATCGGTATAACCAGAGGTTAATGAGTTTCCTAAAGAAACGTAATTTGAAAAATCGGCCTCTCCTGCGGTTAATTCCGGTAGGGGTTCTGTAGAAGGCGCTATTGTGTCGTCACTGTCGCAGGCCATGAATCCTAAGGAGATGGCGAGCAACCATATATATTTTGTATTCATATTAATGATGTTTGCTAATTGTTATAGGTTGTTGATTGTCCATGAAACGTAGTACATAGATCCTATGTATCCAGTACCAATGGCCGTAAAGTACTCATCACCCAATAGGTTTGTGGCGCCAGCTTTAAAGCTAGATTTAATAGATGGTACTCTATAGTTAACTTGGGCATCCAAGGTGTGGTATGCTGGAATAGCGCCGTCACCAAAGGTTGCTTGCCAGTAGTAATCATCGCTCCATCTCCAAGCAACGTTAAATCCAAAGTTTTTGAACAAATCGGTATGCCCAAAAGACGCTTTCACTTTATGTTCTGGAGTGTTGAAATTGGTTCTGAAATCTAGATAGGCTGCTTGATCAAAATCTTGTTTTGTGTAAGTATAGCTTCCTCCTAAATCGAAATCACCAAATATTTTTGTTGAAACCCCAAGGGAACCACCGTAAGAATTTACATCAGCCTCTGAATTGGTGTATGCTTGGTAAACCTTGTAATCACCATTAGCAATGGCGGCAATAGAAAGTGTGTTGTCTCCAACTTCACCGTAAAGTGGTGCTATCACATTTTCACTAGAGATAAAGTCTTTGTACTTGTTGTAGTAAACGCTGAAGTCAATAATGTTCTTTTCAAACTTACCACGATACCCAACTTCAAAAGAAGTTACACGTTCTGGTTTTACTAAGTCTGGATTTCCTATTTCCAAAAGGGCAGGGTTCCCTGCTAGTGCAAAGGCTTGTACGGAAGATGCTGAATAGGAGTTGTTATAAGCGGCAGCTCCTGTTTGCGTAATATTAGAAGGTTGTCCTAACAATTGTCCCGAAGCGCTTACAGCATAATCTCTTGAATAACGGTCTAAGTTATCAGGGGCAGCACCAACCAAAACGGCGCGTCCCGCGTCCAACCCAATGAATAAATCCTGTGTAGTTGGGTTCCTGAATCCTGTTTGTACAGAAGCACGGATGTTGTGGTCTTCATGCAATGTTAAACCAGCCGATAATCTTGGCGACAAGAACCCATCAAAGAATTCTGATTTGTCATAACGAATAGAGCCTGTTAACTTTAAGGACATATCGTTGTTGAACTTGAAAAGTTTCTGCATTTGTGTATAGATTCCGAATTCGGAATAATCGATAGCTCCGTCATAATCGGTATAGATAGTTCCAGAAGAATTAAGGCTGTACTTTCTGTAAGAACCTCCAACTTGAATTTCAACAACATCCCATAAATGTGTGAAGTTGTAGTTGGCATCGGCATGGTAATATTTGGAAGCATCCTGGAATTTAGACCCTGTGCTTAAGTTTGGATCGCTGATACTTCTGTTGAAAGCCGCTTGGAATTCAGGAGAGCCTGGTTCATATCTTCCTGTGTCGGCTTGGGCACGGGCAATAGCATGGGCTTGTTCATTTGTTGCTCCAGCCAAAGTGGCCTGTACATAGGTTCCTGTATATTCTCCAAACCAAGTTTGGTCATCTTTCCAGGCTCTGTTGATATTGATTCCCGTAAAAACCATATCGTAAGAATCTCCGGCTTTATCTGAAACTACATAACCTCTTACAAAGAAGTTGTTGTTGCGAACTTCCAATTTGTGTTGTTGCTGGAAGAAGTTGTCAATAGTATATCTGTTGGTTCCTTGATAAATGGTAGAACCTGTTCCAATTTTACCAACATAGGCAATTTCAAAGTCATCGGCCATTGGTCTGAAGTACAATCCCCAGTCGGCTTTAATGCTTTCCGCATTATAATCGGTTAAGTCGCGTTCTTCGTATCCTGTTCTACTTACGTCTACAGAAGGCACTAACGATTCGGCACCACTTGGAAGAATTCCCAAGCCAACCAATGCTAAGGCCACGTCTCTAATGTCTGTAGAAACTTCATCTCCATAAATATTGTATCCATCATATCCAACACTTGCTCTAGTGTCTCCTGTACCTGGTTTTCCTTGGTAGTTGTTCGCTACCCAATCGGTTCCTTTTAACCAACCAAAATTTACTTTGGCTGCAAACTTGTCGTTGAATTTGTAAGCGGCTCTAATCCCAGCGTCTCTATAGGTGTTATCTCCTGCAGCATCTTGCGAAGTAATTCCCTGCTTGTAATACCCGCTAATTCCGTGATGATCAAATGGATTTTTACTACGCATGAACAAAATACCATTGAAGGCGTTAGCTCCGTACAAAGCCGAAGCAGCACCAGGCAATAATTCTACACTTTGGATGTCGGTTTCATTCATCCCAACCAAATTCCCGATTGGGAAGTTAAGGGCAGGTGTAGAGTTGTCCATGCCGTCTACCAACTGCATGAAACGGGTATTGGCGAAGGTGGCAAAACCTCTTGTGTTGATAGCCTTAAAGGTTAAACTGTTGGTGTTAACGTCTACACCTTTTAAGTTTTCAAGTCCGTCGTAGAAATCTGCAGAAGCGGTATTTTTGATTTCCTTTAAACCAAAACGTTCCACTGTAACAGGGGATTCAAAAATACGTTCCGGAGTTCTGGAGGCAGAAATAACAATTTCGTCCAGTTCGGTTCCTTCGGTTAAAATAATGTCTATGGTTTGAGGGTTGGTAGTAACTTCTTTAGTGACACTTTGAAATCCAACGCTACTTACTTGGATGCTAAATGGAGGTTGTTGGTTGACAACAAAGGAATAATTTCCGTCAAAATCCGAAATGGTACCTTCGGAGGAACCAAGAGCTATAATGTTGGCTCCTGGAAGCGGTTGGCCGTTGTGGTCGGTAATTTTTCCTGATACGGTTGTTTGTGCAAACGAAAAGGCACAAAAAAGCAGCATAAGAATCTTAGGGAGTGTTTTCATTATTAAAAATTAGTTATTAGTGCTGCCAATATATATAAAGTTTGAGAACTTACAATGAAGAATTATCAAAAAACTATGCGCGCATAGTACTTTTTGATAAAAAAGACCTATTTGTAATGGGAAATAGATAAAAAAAGCATCTAAAAATGCATAATTCATATTGCATTTTTAGAGGCTTTTTGATTTCTAGACCTTAGAGTTTGTACTATTCTACGGTCACCGATTTTGCTAAATTTCGTGGTTGATCCACATTTTTACCTAGCATTACGGCTATATGGTATGATAGTAATTGAAGTGGAATGGTGGTTAACAATGGAGATAAAGACTCCAAAGTTTCAGGAACTTCAATGACGTGATCTGCCAATTCCTTAACACTCTCGTCACCTTCCATCACGATTCCTATAATTTTTCCTTTTCTGGATTTAATTTCCTGAATATTGCTTACCACTTTTTCGTAATGGCCCTTTTTGGTCGCGATTACAACTATTGGCATGTTTTCATCAATTAAGGCAATTGGACCGTGCTTCATTTCTGCAGCCGGGTAGCCCTCAGCATGGATATATGAAATCTCTTTTAGTTTAAGGGCACCTTCCAAAGCAACCGGGAAATTATAGCCTCTCCCTAGGTAAAGACAGTTTTTGGAGTCTTTATAGATATCGGCTATTTTCTTAACAGCTTCATCTGTTTCCAATGCCTTTTGAACTTTTTCCGGGATAAGCTCCAATTCAATTAAATGATGTCTGAAATCTGAACTTGAAATAGTGCCTTTGGCTCTTGCCAAGCGAAGAGCGATTAAAGACAGTACAGTAATTTGTGTAGTAAACGCTTTTGTAGAAGCCACCCCAATTTCAGGTCCTGCGTGGGTGTAAGCTCCAGCATCGGTTTCTCTTGCAATAGATGAACCTACAACATTACAAACGCCAAATACAAAAGCACCTTTAGATTTTGCCAATTTGATGGCTGCCAAGGTGTCGGCAGTTTCACCTGATTGTGAAATAGCAATGACGATATCCTTCTCAGTAATGATAGGATTTCTATATCGGAATTCCGAAGCATATTCTACCTCAACAGGAATTCTGGCCAAATCTTCAAAAATGTACTCGGCAACTAAACCGGCATGCCATGAGGTTCCACAGGCTACAATGATAATTCTTTCTGCATTGAGGAATTTTTTCATGTTATCCTCTACACCTGCCATTTTTATGATGGCTTGATCTGTTAACAAACGTCCTCTAAAAGTATCCAAGATGGCACTTGGCTGCTCATAGATTTCCTTAAGCATGAAATGAGGGTAACCTCCTTTTTCAATTTGTTCAAGGTTTAGTTGTAGCTGTTGAACATAAGGATCTACTTTGGTGTCGTCGTAAATTTTTCGGATTTTGATATCCTTGTCACGACGAATAATTGCCATTTCCTCGTCTTCAAGGTATACTGCATTTTTAGTGTATTCCAAAAATGGGGATGCGTCGCTGGCAATAAAAAATTCACCTTCGCCAATACCTATGGCTAATGGGCTTCCCAATCTAGCAACAACAATTTCGTTAGGTTTGGTCTTATCAAAAACAGCAATGGCGTAAGCACCTACTACTTGGTTTAAGGCCACTTGAACAGCTTTACCAAGTTTCAGGTTTTCTTTTTGCATGACGTCCTCAATCAGGTTTACCAATACTTCGGTATCAGTATCCGATTTGAATGTAAACCCTCTTTGGATCAATTCTTTTTTAAGGGATTCATAGTTTTCAATGATTCCGTTATGAATGATTACCAAATTCCCTGAATTGGAAAGATGTGGGTGCGAATTGACATCGTTTGGAACCCCATGGGTAGCCCAACGAGTGTGGCCAATTCCTAAGGTTCCTTCCGTAGTAATTTCTTGTGCAATACGATCTTCTAAATCGGTAACTTTTCCTTTGGTTTTGGAAAGTTTGATGTCGCAGTTATCAAAAAGTGCAATACCTGCACTGTCGTACCCTCTATATTCTAAACGCTTTAGTCCTTTTATGATAATGGGGTGGGCTTCACGATGCCCAATATACCCTACAATGCCACACATAATGTTTTAGTTTTCTGGTTCTGTATAAAAAATCTCCAAATATACCTTCTTGTCCTCATCCGCCGTGTTGTTTCCAAAAAGTACGGTTCCCCTTGGGGAAAGGACAGAGCTTACAGGTACTTTTACGTCGTCTGCAGTAAGCATCTTTGCTTGATTGGTTGGTAGACCAGTACTGCTATTAACTTCTAGGTTTACGTTGGTTGAAACCACTAAACCTAATTTTACATTTGTAGAGTCGTTTTCTATAAGGCTTTTTACGTGTTCGGTAATTCTAAGTTTGTATTTGATTCCTTCACCATCAGCTTCATCATCAACGCGCTCCAATTTACCTAAGTGATTGGTTCTTGAATACAAAGGCGAAGTAGTACTTGCAAGATCTCCTAAATAGTCAGCCAAATATCTTTCATTGTCAATGTCGTAAAGATAAATACGATCGGGCTCTTGACCATTCACTAGAGATTGATCTACGTGGAAAACAAGATTAGCTTCGTTAATTAGTCGTCTTCTTTTTACAAACTTTCCTTCTTCGTCTGTTTGGGCGAAGAAGTTTTTAAAGTTTTCAAAAGTGTTATCACTTTCTGTGTTTTCGTCGATGTCTTCACCGTCAAAAAGTTTGATGATTGCCATGGATCCCTGTCCTCCTTTTAGGTACAGTTTTTCATCTCCGTCCAACTCATCCCCATCCAATAATGGAAGGTTGAAATTATTTTCGAAGAAGTTAACACGATTTCCTGAAAACGTTAAGGTATAACTGGCTTCAATTCTGTCTCCATCCTCAACACTTGGATCTTTGGTGTAATAAATGGTGATGTTTGCGGAAGTTGAAGACATGTTCAACATAGACATATGACCCGATTCGCCAATGGCTTCAACCTTAAAGTAAATACCTCTAAAATAGTTATTGAAATTGTTGGAGTTGCTCAAAACTACGTCACCTTCTTTAGCAATGATTTTTTCGTTCCAGTAGGTTGGATCCAATTTTACTCTTAGTGCCGGTGCCAAGCGCTCGGTTACTTCGTATTCAGGTTCCTCTCCTTCGGCTACTTCATCATCGGAAGGTTCTGTAAGGATAATCTGTGTTTCGCTAGGTTTGAAATTATCAAGAACAGATGGCTCTGTGTCACTTAAAAGTTCAACAATAGGTGTTCCTTCCAAGGAAGCAGGGTCTATCATTTCAGTAAGAGAAGTGGCCCCATTTGAATAGTAACGTTGACTTTCGTTAAATTCAGAATTTGGATCAAATCCTCTTAGGAAATAGTTGCTTTCATAGAGTGATAATTTGATATGAGCATCACCAAAAATAGAATCCAACTCATAAGTGTTGCCACCTTCATCTGCAGTTCCTGTTACGGAGCTGTAGAAAGGAATGGTCATGACAACAGAGTCAATTTGGGTGCCTTCCCCAAAACTTGGATCTGAAGTGGATTGTGCCAATTGGGTGACAAAACTTGCCGTTGTGCGTCCATAAGTAGGGTCGTCATAGATTCCCAAAAGGTTGGACGGTAAATTATTGGATTGAACGGGACGGAATTGTGCACCTTCCCCTCCAAGTGCCCTATTGTAAGTGATTACATCGTATAGGCTTGTTTCTGAATTGAAATGGGAGTTGTTATCGCTGTTGATAAGGTCCGAATCCAGAGTGGAAAAATCTTCATTACAAGCAATGGTAGCCAAAGATAGTACCGCCAGTACCGCAATGTTTTTTAGGGCAATTGTTTTCTTTTTCATGTAAGCGATTCTTATTTTAAGACTTCGGTAGTGTAAAATTCGGTATAAGGCTCCATAAATTCATCGGGAGCATAGTACTCAAGTACCGGTTTACCGCAGGCTTTAAGATATTCGGTCAATTCGTCAGGAATAACAGCCGATCCTTTTATCAAGGCATCAGAGTGGTCTATAGCCACTTTCATGATGTTGGAATAATTAGGCGTTTCCAAGACTTTTACCAGATCTTCATCGATATTGTCGAATTTTACTTTGTTGATCATTTCTTTATCTAACGTACCTTCGAAGCTTTGATTGTATACCGAAGTTACAATTTTACTTTCGTTAAAAAGTGGTTCGTTCTTGTAAAATTCTTTTAAGTACAATGGAAGCAAAGAAGCCATCCATCCGTTAACATGGATAATATCTGGTGACCAATTGAGTTTTTTTACGGTTTCGATCACCCCTTTTGCGAAAAATATGGCGCGCTCGTCGTTGTCAGGAAACAGCTTTCCTTCCTCGTCTGTCAAGGTTGCTTTTCGCTTGAAATATTCTTCGTTGTCAATAAAATAAACCTGAATACGTTCTTTAGGGATGGAGGCCACTTTAATGATAAGTGGCATGTCTAAATCGTTTATTACTAGATTGATACCGGAAAGACGGATTACTTCGTGCAATTGATGTCTTCTTTCATTAATGTTACCATATCTAGGCATAAATATTCGTATCTGGCCTCCTTGTTTGTTTACCATTTTTGGAGCTTCAAATGACATCGATGAGATCTCTGTTTCTGGTAAATATGGTACAACTTCGGAAGACACATACAATATTCGCTTATCTTTCATAAAATAGGTTCGATTTAGTAAATTAGAAATAAAAAACATGCAAAATTACAAAATTTTATGCAGATTGCCAGTAAAATATTAGTTTTGCACGCTGTTAATGTTTTGTTGTCACGTGAGAATTTATCATAAATCCAGTGAGTTAAAAAGCACTGTCGAGGAACTAAAAACCCAGAAGCGTAGCATTGGAATGGTGCCTACCATGGGAGCTCTGCATCAAGGACATCTATCCTTAATCAAGCAGGCATTGGACGAAAATGACGCCGTTGTGGTGAGTATTTTCGTAAACCCTACCCAGTTCAATAATCCAGAAGATCTTGAGAAATATCCAAGAATGTTGGAGACCGATGTGGAGCTGTTAAAGCAGCTAAGCGACGCTATTATGGTGTTCGCGCCTTCGGTTGAAGATATCTACGGAACCGATGTGGAGTCAACATCTTTCTCTTACGATGGCTTGGAGCATGAAATGGAAGGTCGTTTTAGGGACGGACATTTTGACGGTGTTGGAACCATTGTAAAACGTTTGTTTGAAATTGCTCAGCCTGATAATGCTTATTTCGGAGAAAAGGATTTTCAGCAGTTGATGATCATTAAGAAGCTTGTTGAAAAGTATGATATTCCAGTAAATGTGATTGGATGCCCCATTTATAGGGAAGATGATGGTTTGGCTATGAGCTCTAGAAACATCCGTTTGACACCTGCTCATAGAGAGGCTTCGCCTTTTATCTACAAAACCCTGCAAGCTGCCAAAGTCAAGTTTGGCACAGAAAGTGCTAAAGCAGTTACCGATTGGGTTGAAGGTGAGTTTGCTGCCAATGATTTGTTGGAATTGGAATATTTCATTATTGCAGACGAGCAGACCCTGAAAACAATTACAGAAAAAACTAATTCAAATACATATCGCGGTTTTATAGCCGTATATGCGGGAGATGTTAGACTTATAGACAACATCGCCTTAAATTAATATTTTTGCCTCATGCAAATTCACGTAGTAAAATCTAAGATTCATAGAGTTAAATGTACAGGTGCAGATCTTAATTACATTGGTAGTATTACCATTGATGAAGATCTTATGGAAGCCGCCAACATTATCCAAGGAGAAAAAGTTCAAATTGTGAACAATGATAATGGTGAGCGATTGGAAACCTATGTAATTCCTGGACCTCGCAACAGTGGTGAAATCACCTTAAATGGGGCGGCAGCCCGCAAGGTAGCTGTTGGCGATACATTGATTTTGATTACCTATGCCGTTATGGATATTGAAGAAGCTAAGACCTTCAAGCCTGCATTGGTGTTTCCAAATGAAGCCACTAACTTGTTAAACTAAATCCCGAGATTGAATTCAAAGCTTAAAACCATTCTTAAAATAACATTGCCATTATTGTTGGGTGTTGTTTTAGTGTGGTATTCGCTGTCCAAAATTTCAATTGGGGAACTCATTTTACATTTCAAGAAGGCGAACTATTTTTGGGTTGCCTTAGGAATTCTGTTTGGTTTTTTGAGCCATTTATCTCGGGCGTACCGTTGGAAGTTTTTATTGGAACCCTTGGGGTATTTCCCTAAAATGCCCAATAGGGTAATGGCGGTATTTGCAGGGTATTTGGTGAATTTTACCATTCCAAGGGCTGGGGAAGTTACTAGGGCAACTGTGTTAACCAATTACGAAGGCGTGCCTTTTGAAAAGGGATTCGGAACTATTGTCTCAGAACGAGTGGCCGATCTTTTGGTGCTGCTTTTAATTATACTCACAACCCTATTTTTGGAATTTGAATTCATTTATAATTTCTTCATACAGAAATTTGATACCGTTAAGGTGCTTTCCGCTGGAGCCTTGCTGCTTGTTTTGGGATTCGGGCTGATTATCTACTTTAAAAATGGGAAGTCGCAGTTTGCGGTCAAGGTGAGGGCATTTGTGGTTGGCTTGATAGAGGGCGTATTGAGTATTCTCAAAATGAAGAAAAAGTGGGCGTTTATAGGGCATACTTTGTTCATTTGGATCATGTATCTTTTAATGTTCTACGTGACTTCGTTGGGAATAGAGGAATTACAGCCCATTCCATTAGCTGCCATTTTGGTTGGATTTATTTCTGCAACTTTTAGTATTGCGGCGACAAATGGCGGGATTGGATCTTATCCCGAAGCGGTAGTTTTGGCTTTTATGCTCTTTGCGTTACCGGAAGATCCCAGTAGGGCTTTTGGATGGATAATGTGGTCCACGCAAACACTCATGCTTACACTTTTGGGAGGAATATCTTTAATTTGCCTTCCAATCTATAATAGAACCAAATAATTTTATAAATTGCCGTAACAATATAAATGAAGGAAAATTATGCATAAGTTTTTCATGCTTTTGGTATTTGTTTTGGGCTATCAAACACTACAATCCCAGGTATTGTTCGAAACAATGGAATCGTCCATTTTAGGGGAAAGTAGGGAATTGAAAATCCAATTGCCGTCCGATTACAATCCTGAAGACAAAACAGAGTATCCAATCATTATCGTTTTTGATGGGGATTATCTGTTTGAACCAGTTATTGGTAATGTGAATTACCAATCCTATTGGGGGGAAATGCCAAAATGTATTGTGGTGGGAATCAATCAAGCGTCAACTAGGGAGGTGGATTTCTTTTATGATGACGAAACCTATTTTCCGGCACATGAAGGTGCACGATTTTTCGAGTTTGTTGGGGTAGAGTTGATTCCTTACATCGAAAGTAGATATAAAGCTTCCAAATTTAGAATTGGCGTTGGGCATAATCTAAGTGCTAATTTTATGAACTATTATGTGTTCAAGGAATATCCTATTTTTAGGGCTTTTGTGGAATTTAGCCCAGATTTGGCGCCTGAAATGGCCAGTCGTTTGGAGCAACGTTTGAACAATATTCCTATTGATACTTTCTTTTATTTGGCCACTGCTGAAAACGATTTAGGGAATTTGAACAAAAGTATTGTTAATTTAGACAAGACTTTGAGTACTATTGAAAACCCAAAGTTGCATTACCGTTTTGATAATTTTGATGATGCCAACCACTATTCTTTGGTAGGTTTGGCTATTCCAAAGGCCATGAACCAGATATTTTCTTTGTATAAACCCATCAATAAAAAGGAATATTCAGAGCAAATGCTTACTTACGAAGGCTCTCCCTATGACTATTTGATGAAGAAATATGATGATATCAAATTGTTCTATGGTTTTGAGAAAAAGGTTGTGGAAATCGATTTAAAGGCTACCGCTGCTGCTTCCAAGAAAAAGGACGATATGGAATCTTTGAAGAATGTTTCCAAACTGGCCAAAAAGGAATACCCAGATTCTATGATTAGTGCCTATTATCAGGGTATGTATTATGAGGAGTATGGCGACTTGAAAAAGGCTTTACAGTATTACCAATCTGGATTGTTGTTGAACGAGTCCGAATACATCGACAAAGACATGCTTTTGGAGAAGGTTTACGACATCAAAGACCAGAATTAATACAAATAATTGCAGTTCATCGATTTTTTTTAGCAGGTTAACTATTTTTTTGGTATGTTTACTATCCTAATCCAAACCTACTAAACGATGAATAGAAATCTACTTTTTGTCTTAGCACTACTTTCCTTTAGTGTTAGTTTTGCTCAGGTTACCCGAGAAAAGTTTGAATCTAGAAAGCTAAATACTACTCGTGAAATAAAAATCAAACTTCCAGCAGGTTACGATCCAAGTTCCCCTTTAAAACACCCGGTTATTGTGGTTTTTGATGGGGATTATCTTTTTGAAGCCGTTGCTGGACAGGTGGCTTTTCAAACTTATTTCGATGAAATGCCCAAGTCTATCATCGTTGGAATCGAGCAAGGTAAGCAGAGATTTTACGATAGTTACCATGATGAAGTAACTGGAATGCCAATTGAATCTGGAGAGAGATTCTATAGATTCGTGTCAGAAGAATTGTTGCCATACATTGATAGCAAGTACAATACTAGTAAGTTTAGAGTGGCCGTTGGTCATAACGTGATGGGGAACTTTATCAACTCATTCTTGTTGAGTTCAGATCCAATGTTTCATGCCTATGTAAATTTAAGTCCTGATTTTAAGGGCGAAATGAAGGAAAATGTGGTGAGCCGTTTGAAGTGGATTGACGAGGAAATTTTTTATTACATGGTTACCAGTGATCATGATTTAGCCCCATTAAAGGATAATATTCGTGAGGTGAATGCTAACCTTCAAGGAGCAAAAAACAATTCATTGACTTATTATTTTGACGAGTTCAAAGGAGATACACATTATATGTTGGTAACGGGAGGTATCTCTAAGGCTTTGGATAAAATATTCGAATTGTATAAGCCTTTGGATGAAAAGGAGCTTAAAGAAAAAGTATTCCCTTATGAAGGAACTTTGGATGATTACATTGTAGATCGCTACAAAAGAATTGAAGAACTTTTTGGAATTTATAAGCCTATTACCGAAGAAGAATTTGAAAAAATTGTGGCTGTAGCAGAGCAACGCGAGGATGTGGAATCATTGGAGAAAATTGGGAAATTAGCCGATAAGCAGGATCCTAATTCCTCTTTGGGAACTTATTATTTAGCATTGTATGCCGAAAAAATGGGGAAAACCAAAAAGGCGGTTAAGTTGTATGAAACGGCTTTACAGTTGAATGACATGGCGCATATAGACAAAGATTTTATCTTGTCAAAAGTGGAAGATTTAAAGTTTGTGGCAGAAGAAGTAGAGGAGGAAGGAGAAGATTAAAAATATAGAAACCAATACCAATCACTCAATTATGTACAGTCCCCAATACCTTGTGTTGGGGATTGTTTTTTTGCGGAGATTTATTCCTTATTTTAGCCTAAATTTCTAGAGATGGCCAAGGTAAAAACTACGTTTTATTGTCAGAATTGTGGAAGCCAGTATTCAAAATGGCAGGGGCAGTGTACTGCTTGTAAGGAGTGGAACACCATAGCAGAAGAGGTGCTTCAAACTCCTGAAAAGAGTGATTGGAAATCACCTGCTTCAGCTTCGGTAAAACGTACGGCAAAACCGTTGCTTATCAATGAAATTGACGCTTCACAAGACGCTCGGATTGATGTTGTTGATTTGGAGTTCAATCGGGTATTGGGAGGTGGCTTGGTGCCTGGATCCTTAACGCTTTTGGGAGGGGAACCTGGAATTGGGAAAAGTACATTGTTATTGCAAATGGCCTTGCGATTGCCTTATAAAACACTTTATGTCTCTGGAGAGGAAAGCCAAAAGCAGATAAAAATGCGTGCCGAACGCATCAATCCAGTCGCTAGTAATTGCTATATTTTAACTGAAACCAAAACTCAAAATATCTTCAAACAGATCGAAGATTTGCAACCGGATGTTGTGGTGGTTGATTCCATTCAAACACTTCATAGTGATTATATAGAATCTTCTGCAGGAAGTATTTCCCAAATTAAGGAATGCACAACTGAGCTCATCAAATTTGCTAAAGAAACTGCTACCCCAGTGATTCTTGTTGGACATATTACCAAAGATGGACATATTGCTGGCCCTAAAATTTTGGAGCATATGGTAGATACCGTGTTGCAGTTTGAAGGGGACCGAAACCATGTATTTAGAATTTTGCGGGCCAATAAAAACCGTTTTGGATCCACTAACGAATTGGGGATTTATGAAATGCAGGGAGCAGGTTTAAGGGAGGTTAGTAATCCATCGGAAATTCTTATTTCTAGAAAGGATGATGAACTCTCTGGGAATGCAGTCGCAGCTACTTTGGAAGGGATGCGTCCTTTGATGATCGAAGTTCAGGCTTTGGTAAGTACTGCGGTTTATGGGACGCCACAGCGTAGTGCCACGGGGTTTAATGCTAAACGTCTCAATATGTTATTGGCGGTCTTGGAAAAGCGCGCCGGTTTTAGGTTGGGAGCCAAAGACGTGTTCTTAAATATTACGGGAGGCATTACGGTTGACGACCCGGCAATCGATCTAGCTGTAGTAGCAGCCATTTTGTCTTCAAACGAAGATGAAGCGTTGCCAAAAGACTACTGTTTTGCGGCCGAAGTTGGTCTTTCCGGTGAAATTAGACCGGTGCAACGCGTGGAACAACGCATTCTTGAAGCAGAGAAACTAGGATTTTCTACCATTTTCGTATCGAAATACAATAAAATTTCACTGAAAAAAACAGCTATTAAAATTCAGTTACTTTCCAAAATCGAAGATTTGGTGGGCTTTATTGTGTAAGTGGTATTTTCAAAGTCGCCATTTTCCTCCAAATAGCACGGCTATTTCTCTAAAAATCATTAATTTCGCAGGTCCAAAAGAATTAATGACAATATGAGTACGAAATTCCCTGAATATAAAGGTCTTGACTTACCTAAAGTAGCCGATGAAATGTTGGCCTACTGGAAAGAACATTCCATTTTTGAAAAAAGTGTCACGTCTCGAGACAACGCAAAACCTTTTGTGTTTTTTGAAGGGCCTCCGTCGGCAAATGGTCTTCCTGGAGTACACCACGTTTTGGCACGTGCCATCAAGGATATCTTTCCTCGCTACAAAACCATGAAAGGGTTTCAGGTAAAAAGAAAGGCTGGATGGGATACTCATGGATTGCCAATCGAGTTAGGTGTTGAAAAGGAATTGGGAATTACCAAAGAGGATATTGGAAAAACTATTTCAGTAGAAGATTATAATGCAGCTTGTCGTAAGGCGGTTATGCGTTACACGGATGTGTGGAACGACCTTACCGAAAAAATGGGGTACTGGGTGGATATGGATGCCCCTTACATCACCTACGAGCCAAAATACATGGAAAGCGTATGGTGGTTGTTGAAAGAAATCTATAATAAGAATTTATTATACAAAGGCTACACAATTCAGCCATATTCTCCAAAGGCAGGAACAGGTTTGAGTTCTCATGAGCTGAATCAGCCGGGGACCTATCAGGATGTAACGGACACCACAATCGTAGCCCAATTTAAAGCTAAAGCAGAGTCATTACCTGAGTTTTTGCAAAACGAAGGAGATATTCACTTCATGGCTTGGACGACTACTCCTTGGACTTTGCCAAGTAACACGGCTTTAACCGTTGGACCAAAAATTGACTATGTGTTGATTGAAACGTTTAATCAATACACTTTTGAACCAATCAAAGTGATTCTTGGAAAACCGTTGGTTGGAAAACAGTTCGCAGGGAAGTACATAGTTGCCGAATCTCAAGCAGACATTGCTAATTATTCAAAAGAAAATAAAAAGATTCCTTATCGTGTGATTAAGGAATTTAAGGGCGCAGATTTAGTAGGGATTAGCTATGAGCAATTATTGCCTTACGCGTTGCCACATAACAATCCTGAGAATGCCTTTAGAGTGATTTCGGGAGATTTCGTGACCACGGAAGATGGTACTGGAATTGTACACACCGCGCCAACTTTTGGTGCCGATGATGCCATGGTAGCTAAACAAGCGACTCCAGAAGTGCCGCCAATGTTGGTGATGGACGAGCAAGGAAATTTGGTGCCGTTGGTGGACTTACAAGGGAAGTTCAGACCAGAAATGGGTGAGCATGCTGGGAAATATGTAAAGAATGAATATTATGCCGATGGTGAAGCGCCTGAGCGTTCTGTTGATGTTGAGATTGCTATTCGTTTAAAAGAAGAGAACAAAGCCTTTAAGGTTGAAAAATACAAACACAGCTACCCTAATTGTTGGAGAACTGATAAACCAATCTTGTACTATCCTTTGGATTCCTGGTTTATCAAGGTGACCGATGTGAAGGAGCGTATGTTTGAATTGAACGAAACCATCAACTGGAAGCCTAAAGCTACTGGAACAGGACGTTTCGGGAATTGGTTGGCAAATGCTAATGACTGGAACCTGTCACGTTCTCGCTATTGGGGAATTCCATTGCCAATTTGGAGAACTGAAGATGGCAAGGAAGAAATCTGTATTGGTTCCGTAGAAGAATTAAAAGCCGAAATGCAACGTTCTATTGAAGCAGGTGTTTTGGCTGAAGATATTTTTAAGGATTTTGAAGTTGGTAATAATGACGATGCTAACTACGCAAAATTAGACTTGCACAAAAACATTGTGGATCAAATCACTTTGGTGTCGGCTTCAGGGAAACCTATGAAGCGCGAAAGCGATTTGATAGATGTTTGGTTTGATTCGGGTTCTATGCCGTATGCACAGTGGCACTATCCTTTTGAAAACAAAGAGAAAATTGATGCCCATACGTCATTCCCTGCCGATTTCATCGCGGAAGGAGTAGACCAAACACGTGGATGGTTTTACACGCTTCATGCCATTGCAACTATGGTGTTTGATTCGGTGGCTTATAAGAATGTAGTGTCCAATGGACTTGTGTTGGATAAGAACGGTCAAAAAATGTCCAAACGTTTAGGGAATGCCGTGGATCCGTTTGAAACTTTGGCCAATTATGGTCCAGATGCCACACGTTGGTACATGATTTCCAATGCCAATCCTTGGGACAATTTGAAATTTGACATTGAAGGAGTAGAAGAGGTAAAACGTAAATTCTTCGGAACACTTTACAACACCTATTCGTTCTTCACTTTATATACCAATTTGGACAACTTCACCTATAGTGAAGCTGATATTCCATTGGAAGAAAGGCCAGAGATTGATCGTTGGATTTTATCTGAATTACACACATTGATTCAAAAGGTTGATGAGTACTATGCCGAATACGAACCTACAAAAGCGGCCAGAGCAATTTCAGACTTTACACAGGATTACTTGAGTAACTGGTATGTGCGTTTAAGTAGAAGACGTTTCTGGAAAGGCGATTACCAATCCGATAAGATTTCGGCTTACCAAACATTGTACACCTGTATGGTAACCTTGGCGAAACTTGGAGCGCCGATTGCGCCATTCTACATGGATAAAATTTACCAGGACTTAACAAAAGTGACACAAAAAGAAAACTTTGAAAGTGTACATTTGGCGGAGTTCCCTGTTAGTGATCCAGCTTTTATAGATAAGGAATTGGAGCGTAAAATGGAGAGTGCACAAACTATTTCATCTTTGGTCTTGTCATTACGTGCCAAGGAAAAGATAAAAGTGCGTCAACCGTTGCAAAAGATCATGGTTCCTGTGAACAGCGAGCAACAAAAAACTGAGATTTTGGCGGTTGCAGACTTGATTACTTCGGAAGTGAATGTAAAGGAAATCGAAGTTTTGGAAGATGCTTCTGAGATTTTGGTGAAGCAGATCAAGCCAAATTTCAAGGTTTTAGGTCCTCGTTTTGGAAAAGATATGAAATCCATCGCTCAGATAATCAGTGGATTTACGTCTGAGGATATAAAAAATATGGAGCAAACAGGGGAGGTAAATGTTGAAATTAATGGAAAAAGTATTACATTAGAACGTTCTGATGTGGAAATTACCTCACAAGATATCGAAGGTTGGCTTGTAGCAAACGAAGGTGCTTTAACAGTTGCACTGGATGTTACAATCAATGATGAATTGAAAAAAGAGGGTATCGCCAGAGAGTTGGTAAACAGAATACAAAACCTTAGAAAAGATTCAGGATTTGAGCTTACCGACAGGATTGCAGTCCACTTGCAAAATGATGAACAGATTAGTAATGCGGTAAAACAAAATATTGACTATATAAAAACAGAGACGTTAACAGATCAATTGGAAATTTTAGACATTGTAACCGATGGGATTGAGATAGCCTTTGATGATGTAAATACCAAACTGTTTATTGAAAAATTATAAGATTATGGCAGTAGAAACTAACAACAGGTATTCCGATAGGGATTTGGCAGAGTTTAAAGTATTGATTCTAGATAAAATTGAAAAGGCCGAACATGATTTAGCACTTTTGAAAAGTGCGTACATGAACGACCTTAATAATGGAACCGATGATACTTCGCCGACATTTAAGGCTTTTGAAGAAGGTAGCGAAACCATGAGTAAGGAAGCGAACTCTCAATTGGCCATCAGACAGGAGAAATTTATCCGAGACTTAAAAAATGCCCTTATTAGAGTTGAGAACAAAACTTATGGTATTTGTCGTGTAACGGGCAAGTTGATCAGTAAGGAGCGCCTTAAGTTAGTGCCGCACGCTACATTAAGTATTGAGGCAAAAAACATGCAACAATAAACTAAATTTATATTTTTAGAATAACGCCCTGTATATACAGGGCGTTTGTTTTTTGTCTTCTTTCTAGGATGTTCAAAATTGATTAAGTGTTCACAATCAATTTATAAATCCTATTTTTGTGTTTCATCAATTCTAATCCATGTCATTAAAAAAAGCATTCCTCTTAATTATTTTAATATTGCTTGCCGATCAAATAAGCAAACTATACATTAAAACCCATTTTGAACTTAGGGATCGTATAGAGGTGTTTGAATGGTTTCATATTGCATTTGTGGAAAATGACGGGATGGCCTGGGGAACTAAAATCAGTGATTTTGCCTCGTTTATTTCAGATAAAACAGCTAAGTTGAGTTTAACACTGTTTAGAATTGTGGCTGTTTTTGGTATTGGCTATTGGTTGGTGTCTTCCATCCAAAAGAAAGCTTCCAAAACCTTAATTTGGGCCGTAGCCTTGATTTTTGCAGGTGCCTTGGGCAATATTATCGATTCGGTTTTTTATGGCGTCATCTTTAGCGATAGCATCAATAAGGTGGCCACTTTTCTGCCTGTTGAAGGGGGTTACGCCAGTTTGTTTCATGGCAACGTTGTGGATATGCTCCATTTTCCTATTTATAGTGGAATTTATCCAGAATGGTTTCCTTTTGTGGGAGGTAAAAGCTTTTCTTTTTTTGAACCTGTGTTTAATATTGCCGATATGGCCATTAGTACGGGAATAGGCATTCTCATTGTCTTCAACAAAAAAGCGTTCCCGAAATCTTCAGATGAATTGGAAGTTTTGGATGTAGAAAAAGAAGTAGAAAAGGAAAAGGACGCGACTCAGCTAGAAAATGTATAGATGTTTTTTGGTGTAACGCAATAGTCTAAACGAATGTCTGCTTCATGCATGTCGTCGAATGAAGGTTCTGCCTCAAAAAATGACAGTCCAATTTTTAGTGCATCAGGTTTACAGTTGGCCAAAAACCGATCGTAAAACCCTTTTCCGTAGCCAATTCTTTGTCCGTTATCGTCAAAAGCCAATAAAGGGATAAATACCACGTCCAGCTTGTCATTGGTAATTTCAATGCCGTCCTGAGGTTCAGGAATACCGTATGAGTTCACTTTTATTACAGTGTTGTCTGTCAATAAAAAGTTGGTCATAGTACCCGACTTGAAATCGCTTTTTGAAATAACAATGTTTTTATCTTTTCCAGAAAGAATGTTCAGTATGAAATCGGTTTGGATTTCTTTCTTCGATGCAATGCTCAAAAAAAGATGATAGAAAGAATAGTTCCAAATATCCATCTTCAATAACTGATTGGCAATTTCTATGCTCAATTGGTCAATATCATCCTCCGAAAGCGCCTCTCTCTTGGATTTATATAGGGTTCTTAATTCTTGTTTGGTCATTTTTTAATTTGGTACTAATATGGAATAGGGCGTCACCCTGATAGACGATAGGCAATTCATTCACATTAATAACATAGCCTGAATAAATGGCTTTTACAAAATGGTTGAATTTGCCATAGGGATCTGTAATGTTCCCAATAATATCGCCTTTGGTCACTTTTGTGTTTAAGGCGATGGAAGGTTTGAACATTCCTGAATAGTTGGCGCGCTGCCAACTGCTGTCCAAAATTGTGACTGTTTGCGTTTTTGGCTTGGATACCTTGAATTTAGTAGATAACATCCCTAAATGGTGTAGCACGCGTTTTACGCCATTAACCCCAGTATTGGTAATATTGATATCTATATGGGTAGATTTTCCGCCTTCAAACAACAAAATTGGCTTTCCTAGCTTGCTGCAAGTATTTCTGAAGGACTTTTTGATGTTTTTGGTATATAATATAAAGGGCGCTCCAAATGCATTGGCCAACTCGTCCAATTGAGGATTGTTTTTGGTAATGCGTATTTGAGGTGCATTAAACCTTCCGGCTCCACCTGTATGGAAATCCATGATGAAATCTACATCAGGAATTACTTCACTAACCAATTTGTGAGCAACACGACTTGCTAAAGAGCCTTTTTTAGTGCCAGGAAAAACGCGGTTTAAATCCCTGCCATCAGGGAATTCACGTTTCAGGGTGATAAACCCAAAAACATTGATAATAGGAATGCAAATAATGGTTCCGCATTTAGGTTTGTTAATGCCTTTGGCGATAATCTGCCTAATGATTTCCACACCATTCACTTCATCTCCATGGATGCCAGCCGTAAAAAGTACAACTGGCCCCGGTTTTTTGGAGCGTTCAATGATAACGGGCACATCGATGCTGGAAGTGGTATGCAGATTGGCCACCCCAAAATTCAATTCACAACGCTCACCCGCTTTAATGTCTTTGCCAAGTATGGAAATGATTGTTTTTTGGGTGTAGGTCATCTATCGGTTCCTTTCTATATAAGTTATGATGGCGCGGGCAATATTTTTTCCAGTGGCTTTTTCAATGCCTTCCAATCCTGGGGTAGAGTTCACCTCCAATAATAGAGGTCCTCTGGCCGACTGTAACATATCAACACCGCAAACAGGGAGTTTCAACGCTTTTGAGGCTTGCATAGCTAACTTAAGTTCGGCATCGTTAAGTTTGATAATTTGAGCGGTTCCTCCACGGTGTAAGTTGGATCTGAATTCACCCTCCTTTCCTTGGCGTTTCATGGCGCCAACTACCTGTCCGTCTACCACCAAAGCTCTAATATCGGCCCCTTTGGCTTCCTTGATAAATTCTTGAACAATTACTCTGGCCTGTAACCCATTGAAAGCTTCCAAAACAGATTCAGCTGCGCTTTTTGTTTCAGCCAAAACAACACCTAAACCTTGAGTGCCTTCAAGTAGCTTGATGATTACAGGAGTTCCGCCGACGTGTTCAATAACTTCTTCAACATCTCTAGAATAGTTTGTGAATACCGTCTTTGGCATGCCGATTCCGGCTTTGCTCAAGCGCTGTAAACTGCGCAGTTTGTCCCGTGAGCGTTGAATAGCGTCTGAGGTTACAATGGTGAACACGTTCATCATTTCAAATTGACGTACCACCGCACAACCGTAAAAGGTAACAGAGGCGCCAATCCTTGGGATAATGGCATCTACATAATCCAAATAGCGGTCTTTGTAAAAGATGGTAGGTTTTTCCTTTTCAATAATGATGTCACATTTCAGGGGGTCTATCACTTCAACCTGATGCCCTCTTTTTCGGCCCTCTTCAATAAGCCGTTGGGTAGAATATAAATAAGAATTTCTAGATAGAATTACTATGTTCATGCGCGTTTACTGGCGTTAAAAGATACGTTCTTCTGGTCTACATCAACGAGAAATTTTTTGCTTAAAAACTGTCTGCCAATAAGAACTGGAAATTTCATGTCGTCTCTGGTGCTTAAAGTTAAGTTAATCTTATAGGTTTTACCAAAAAATATGACATCGGTTTTAATTTTAAATCTGTTTTCCTTGGAACCGTTACTACTCTTTACATTGGTTCTTGAATAGGAATTAAAGCTCACCTCGACACCGCTAAAGTTTGGATGGCCGTCACTGTGAAATGTACAGATCAGGCTGTTGTTTTTTTCGATGATTTTTGAGCAATGTATGGCAGAAGTATAGGCGCCAGTGTCTACCTTAACATCAACTTCAAATAGTTGTAGTTCAGGGAAATCAATCTTGTCTATGCGGCCAATGGTTTGTGTTTTCATTGCTGAATATAAATGTACGAAGTTAGTGAATTACTGATTTCAAAATTAGCTTTGCCAAGATAATTTTTAGGGCAATTAACATTTTGGCTGCCGATTGAAAACCATGAAAATAGTTACCTTTGAATGATGAGCCAAACTTCACTTGAAATTCAGTTGCAAACCTTGCCCAATCAGCCGGGAGTCTACCAATATTACGACGCTGAGGGGAAGATTTTATATGTTGGGAAAGCAAAGAACCTTAAAAAGAGAGTCAGTTCTTATTTTACGAAACAGCATGATTATGGGAAGACCCGAGTACTGGTGAAAAAGATTGCTAGTATCAAACATATTGTGGTAGATACAGAGACCGATGCTTTGCTGTTGGAAAATAACCTGATTAAAAAGTACCAGCCCAAATACAATGTGATGCTCAAGGATGATAAATCTTATCCTTGGATTTGTATCAAGAAGGAGCGTTTTCCAAGAGTGTTTTCAACTCGCAGGGTAATCAAAGATGGTTCAGAATATTTTGGGCCTTATACCAGCATGAAAACGGTATCTACTTTGTTGGAATTAATTAGGGGCTTATTTCAATTAAGAACCTGTAATTACGATTTAGCTGAAGAAAAAATTGAAGCCGACAAATACAAGGTGTGTTTAGAATACCATTTGGGAAATTGCAAAGGGCCATGTGAAGGTTATGAAACCGAAGAAGAATACCATGCCAATATCGCTTCGATAAAAGAGATTTTAAAAGGGAATTTTAAGGACTCGCTGTCTCATTTTAAAAAGCAAATGCAGGCTTTGGCGCAAGATATGAAGTTTGAAGAGGCACAGAAAATAAAGGAGAAGATTGAAGTGCTGGAGAACTATCAGGCAAAATCTACAGTTGTCAATCCAAAAATCAGTAATGTAGATGTGTTTTCAATAGTGAGCGATGAAGGCTATGGGTATGTCAATTTTCTTCAGTTATCCTACGGTTCAATCATTCGGTCCCATACTTTGGAAATCAAAAAGAAATTGGAAGAAACCGACAAGGAGCTTTTGGAGTTGGCCGTAACCGAGCTTCGGCAACGCTTCAATTCCAATTCCAAAGAAATCTTTGTCCCCTTCAAAATTGATATTGGAGAAACTATAAAAGTAACGGTTCCTAAGTTGGGAGATAAAAAACATATTTTGGATCTATCCATCAGAAATGCCAAGTATTACCGAATGGAGCGTTTCAAACAAGTTAAAATCACAGATCCCGATAGACATGCCAACCGCATCATGGCACAAATGAAGGCCGATTTGAGATTGCATGAAGAACCACGGCACATAGAATGTTTTGATAACTCCAATATTCAAGGGACCAACCCTGTGGCTGCTTGTGTGGTGTTTAAAAACGGCAAGCCAAGTAAAAAGGATTATCGCCATTTCAATATAAAAACGGTAGAAGGTCCAGATGATTTTGCTTCTATGGAAGAGGTGGTTCACAGACGTTACAAAAGGCTTTTGGACGAAGGGCAGCCACTGCCTCAATTAATCATTATTGATGGAGGAAAAGGACAGTTGTCTTCGGCACTTAATAGTTTGGAAATCTTAGGTTTACGCGGAAAAATTGCAATCATCGGAATTGCGAAGCGTTTGGAAGAATTATTTTACCCAGAAGATCCAATTCCCTTATATTTAGATAAAAAAAGCGAAACCCTAAAAGTCATTCAACAATTACGAAACGAAGCGCATCGCTTTGGGATAGAGCATCATAGAAATAGAAGAAGTAAAAATGCCCTTAACACGGAGCTGGAAACCATTCCGGGCATTGGGGAGAAAACCATAGTGGAGTTGATGACCCACTTTAAATCGGTAAAACGGATTTCCCAAGCTTCTCTAGAGGATCTCACTTCGGTAGTTGGACCTTCCAAGGCACAGAAAATAAAGGCCTATTATGTAAACAAATGAAACACTTTCTAGCCATCATTGCCATTTGCCTATTGTTTGCGGGAGTTGGGTTTGCTCAAGAAACCCCTGCAAAGGATTCTTTGAAAATAGGTTTGGTGTTGAGTGGTGGAGGGGCTAAGGGATTTGCCCATATTGGTGTGCTAAAAGTATTAGATAGTATTGGACTTAAGGTAGATTATATAGCCGGTTCCAGTATGGGAGCCATTGTAGGATCCTTGTATGCCTCGGGGTATTCGGCAAAGCAGTTGGATTCCATTTTTGGAAGCGTCAATTTTGATGAGGTCATCACCGATTATTTGCCTAGGGAATCTAAAACTTTCTATGAGCGGGACAATTCAGAGAAATATGCCGTGACCTTACCGTTTAATAAATTCAAGTTGAAGTTGCCCTCGGCCATTTCCTCAGGGCAAAATGTCTATAATTTATTGACTTATTTAACACTTCCTGTGAGCGATGTCAAGGAATTTGATAAGTTGCCAATCCCTTTTTTTTGTACAGCTACCGATGTGGAAACAGGAAAGGCTGTCTATTTAGAAAAGGGTAATTTGGCGCAGTCGGTTACGGCCAGTGGTGCATTTCCGTCCTTGTTTCAACCGGTAGTTATAAATGATGAGTTGTTAATAGATGGGGGAGTGACCAATAACTACCCTATTGATGAGTTGAAGGCTAAAGGTATGGATGTGATAATAGGGGTAGATGTTCAGGATGATTTAGCAACTAGGGAGGAACTGACTTCTGCGCCTGATATTTTACTGCAGATTAATAATTACAGGACCATTAATGACATGGTTTGGAAATCGGATAAAACTGATATTTACATCAAACCTGATATCAAGGATTTTTCGGTGATCTCGTTTAGTGAAGGGCAGCGAATTGTGAAAAATGGAGAGAGTGCGGCAAGGGAGCAACTTGGCCCTCTTGTTGAACTGGCCAAAAAAGTAGGGGCTTCATATAGATCTACTGCAAAGTCCTTGAAAAGTCCAGATAGTATAAGGATTAATTCCATCAAGATTAAAGGGTATCAAAAGTACACTAGAGCTTATGTTTTGGGAAAATTGAAGCTTAAAAGTAACACCACTGTGAATTATACCGAATTTAGTAGAGGTGTGAATAATTTGATGGCAACCAATAATTTTGACACTTTTGAGTACCGGTTTCAGAAATCAAACGGTATAGAAGGCTATGATTTGTTAGCAACTATTAAGGAAAATGAAACTACAACCTTTTTCCGTTTGGGATTGCATTATGATGAGCTTTATAAAAGTGCCGCCATAGTGAACCTTACTCGAAAGCGGGCCCTTTTTGATAATGATGTACTGTCTTTTGATGTGGTTCTAGGCGATAATATTCGCTATAACTTGGACTATTTTATTGATAGAGGATTTTATTGGAGTGTGGGATTACGGACGCGATTCAATCAATTTGATAGAGATGTCAATTCACAATTAATATTTCGGACTTTTGAGGAAGAAGTCAGTAATGTCAATAAGGTTGATGTGGATCTTCGGGATTTTAGTTCGCAATTTTATGTACAGACCTTGTTCCGAAAGGATTTTGCCTTGATTGCAGGGGCAGAGCATAAGCATCTAAGGATAACTTCTCAAACCTTGGTAAATCAGTTTAGTACTAACAGTGACGATGATTATTTGTTTGAAAACACTGATTATTTAAGTGTTTATGGTAATATTAAATTGGATACGTATAGCAGTCGATATTTTCCCAAAAAAGGCTTCTACTTTAATGGTGATATCCATTGGTATTTCTATGCTTCTAGTTTTAATGAGAATTTTGAGCCTTTTTCCATTGCTAAGGCGGATATTGGTTATGCCTTTAAGATAGCGAATGGCCTATCCATGACTATTTTGGAGCAGGGAGGATTCAAAATAGGAGAAAACACAACTAACTCGATGGATTTCGGATTGGGCGGCTATGCCAATAATTTCATAAATAATTTCGTTTCCTTTTATGGCTACGATTTTATGTCAATTACTGGGAATAGCTTTGTGAAAAGTACATTTACCTTGGATTATGAGTTTTTTAAAAAGAACCATTTTTTGCTAGCCGCTAACATTGGCAATGTAGAAGATAATATTTTTGAAACAGGCGAATGGTTAACTACTCCAGACTATACAGGCTTTGCTGTAGGGTATTCTTTTGAGACCTTTTTAGGGCCTATTGAAGCCAAATATACGTGGTCGCCAGATACCAAAAGAGACTATTGGTTCTTCAATCTAGGGTTCTGGTTTTAGTGGTATAAAATTTGACTTAATGCTCTGAGGATGTAAGCTCTTCATGATTTATTAAAAATCTACAAAAATTTTACGATATTTGCAGAAGACCGTGTGGTTTTAAGAGAAAACTATAAGGTTGCAAAACGCTCCTGATAAATATTAAACAAGAATTTTAAGTGACACATTTTTGGACAGGTTTATTGGCGCATCTTCATTTTCTTATCAAGAGAAATCCTGAGTAAGTAGGCGTTTTGTGCCTTCTGCGCAAGCGGCAATGCTGTTTGTTACTTTTTACTTTCAACTTAAAAAATTATTAACAATGCCTTTTTATCATAAACTAGGGAAAATACCCCCAAAACGTCATATACAATTCCGAAAGCCAGATGGAAGTTTGTATAGCGAGCAGCTTTTTGGGACTATAGGTTTTGATGGGATGTCCACCAACTCCTATCACGAACAACGACCAACTCAGGTCAAAGCTATTCAAAATCAATATAGCGTGGCTCCAAAGATTGCTAGGGAAAACAACATGCAATCCTATCGTTTTAGAGGGTTTCAAGTGAAGCCGGAAAACGATTATTTGGAAAGCAGAAAAACAGTGTTGACCAATAGTGACTGTAGTATTATTTTGGCGGCTCCAAAACAATCCACTACCGATTATTTCTATAAGAATACCGATGCAGATGAATTGATTTTCATCCATAAGGGAACAGGGAAATTGCGCACGCATCTCGGGAATCTTGACTTTAAATACGGAGACTATCTGTTGGTGCCAAGAGGCATTATCTATAAAATAGATTTTGATACGGAAGATAACCGCTTGTTCATTGTAGAGTCACGTCGTCCTATTTACACGCCTAAGCGTTACCGTAACTGGTTTGGGCAATTGTTGGAGCATTCACCTTTCTGTGAACGTGATATTAGGCGTCCTGAAGAATTGGAAACCTACAATGAATCGGGAGACTTTTTGATCAAAGTGAAAAAGCAGGATGATATGTTTGATATGGTCTATGCCTCACATCCATTTGATGTGGTTGGTTATGATGGCTATTGCTATCCGTACGCTTTTTCAATCCATGATTTTGAACCTATAACCGGACGTATCCACCAGCCGCCACCGGTGCACCAAACTTTTGAGACCGATGCTTTTGTGGTGTGCAGTTTTGTGCCACGTTTGTATGATTATCATCCAGAAAGTATTCCTGCGCCATACAACCATAGCAATATTGATAGCGATGAGGTGCTGTATTATGTGGATGGTGATTTTATGAGTAGAAATGATATTGCTGCGGGGCATATTTCATTGCATCCAGCGGGGATTCCTCATGGACCACATCCGGGAGCAACCGAACGTAGTATCGGGAAGGAAAAAACAGATGAATTGGCCGTTATGGTAGATACCTTTAAGCCGTTGAAAGTAACAGAAGAAGCATTAAAAATAGCAGACGAAGATTATTTTAAATCTTGGTTGGAACACTAAAAAATAAAGATTATGAGTAAAGAAATTAAGTCGGTTGAATACGGACTGGAAAAAATATTTGAGGGGGCAGAAGACTTTTTGCCGTTGTTAGGAACTGATTATGTGGAGTTGTATGTGGGTAATGCCAAACAAGCGGCTCACTTTTATAAAACTGCTTTTGGATTTCAATCATATGCCTACAAAGGTTTGGAAACTGGTTCAAGAGATGAGGTGAGCTATGTGCTACTTCAGGATAAAATTAGATTGGTCTTAACCACGCCTTTGAACAGTAAATCACCAATTAACCAGCATATTGTAAAGCATGGAGATGGTGTGAAAGTTGTGGCGCTTTGGGTGGAAGATGCAAGAAGTGCCTATGAGGAAACTACCAAAAGAGGTGCGAAATCCTATATGGAACCAACGGTTGAAAAGGACGAATTCGGTGAAGTAGTAAGAGCTGGTATTTATACCTATGGAGAAACGGTTCACATGTTTGTGGAGCGTAAAAACTACAATGGACAATTTTTACCTGGATTTGTAAAATGGGAATCGGATTATAATCCAACGCCAACAGGTTTGAAGTATATCGACCACATGGTAGGAAATGTTGGTTGGGGTGAAATGAACACGTGGGTAAAGTGGTATGAAGACGTGATGGGCTTTGTGAATTTCCTATCGTTTGACGACAAGCAAATCCATACGGAATATTCTGCTTTGATGAGTAAGGTAATGAGTAATGGTAACGGTCGCATCAAATTCCCAATCAATGAGCCGGCCGAAGGAAAGAAACGTTCTCAAATTGAAGAATATCTTGATTTTTATGAAGGATCAGGAGTGCAGCACATTGCGGTAGCTACAGATGACATTATCAAAACAGTGACTGATTTGCGCTCTAGAGGTGTGGAATTCTTATCAACACCACCGGAAGAATATTACAGCGCAGTTCCTGGAAGGCTGGAAGAGTTCAGTCATGAGCTTCGTGAGGATATCGAAACCTTGAAAGGTTTGGGAATCATGATCGATGCCGATGAAGAAGGATATCTATTACAGATTTTTACCAAACCGGTTGAAGATAGACCAACCCTGTTTTTCGAAATTATCCAAAGAATGGGGGCTCGCGGATTTGGAGCTGGAAATTTCAAAGCCCTTTTTGAATCCATCGAAAGAGAGCAAGAAAAGAGAGGTACATTATAACAAATTTTTAACGTTCCACGTTTTAAAAAACTCCATAAGGCAACTATGGAGTTTTTTGTTTTTTATACATTTGGAACAGTAATTGTTTGTCAGCTTTTTAAACAGCCTCATGATTTGTCAAAAGTTAGGAGGACAAGATACTTTTAACATGAAATTTAATCTTTTTTTTCTCAGTTTTCTTTTCTTTGCGCAAATTGCTTCGGCTCAGGACAAAACGGCTTTTGGCGGAGGCGAATGGTTCAAGTTTAAGATGAGTTACAGTGGCTTTTTAAAGGCGGGTAACGCAACACTTGAGGTGCATGAAAAAATGCTGGATGGTAAAGAAGTATATCATGTAGTAGGTAAAGGATGGACTACAGGAGCCATAGGTTGGTTTTTTAAAGTAGACGACCATTACGAAAGTTATTTCGATAGGGAAACCGGTGCGCCGTATAAGTTCATAAGGAAGATTGACGAAGGTGGACATACCAAGGATATTGAAATCAAGTTTGATCACAATGAAAGCAAAGCGCATGTCAAAAACTATAAAAACGGCGGGAGACAAGTGTTTGCTACAGAAAAAGATGTTCAGGACATGGTGTCGGCGTTTTATTATTTGCGCAACAATTACGATACCGATAAGATAAAGGTTGGAGATGTAGTGAAACTGAACATGTTTTTTGATGAAGAAAACTATGTGTTCAAGCTCAAGTTTTTGGGAAGAGAAACTATCGAGACAGATTTTGGAAAAGTAAAGACACTTAAATTCAGGCCGTACGTAATGGCAGGAAGGGTGTTTAAAGAACAAGAAAGTTTAACGTTATGGGTGAGTGCAGACGAAAACAAGATCCCATTAAAAATTAAAGCAGATTTGGCGGTGGGATCGTTACGGGCAGAACTGGAATCCTTCAGAGGCTTGAAACACTCCTTCCAAATTCAATTTGACTAACTAACATATGGCCAACCCAAATAAATTTGATAATGTCATTGAGGAACTAGAGCAAAAGTTCCAATCCATCAACCAAAGTACCGAAGACCATTTAAAAGGGCTGCTTTACAGTAAGCCCATTACATATTGGGATTATATCCAAACCGATGCCCTTTTGGGGCTTCAAATCCAGCGCACGCAATTGCCAGATGAAATGGTGTTTATTGCCTATCACCAAATCAATGAACTGTTGTTCAAAATGATTTTGTGGGAAATTGAGCAGGTAGCCGAATGTAAAGAGTTAAAAGCCGATTTCTTTGCAGAAAAGGTAATGCGCGTTAGTCGCTATTTTGATATGTTGACCACTTCTTTCAATATCATGCGAGAAGGTATGGAAGTGGAGCAATATATGAAGTTCCGACATACATTGACTCCTGCCAGTGGTTTCCAAAGTGCGCAGTACCGAATGATAGAATTTGCTTCAACAGAGCTGATCAATTTGATCGATTATAGGTTCCGTGCCACCATAGACAGAAATACCCCATATACCCATGCTTTTGAGCATTTGTATTGGCAAGCGGCGGGAAAGGATTACAAAACAGGGAAAAAGTCGACGCTTTTAGTTAATTTTGAAAAGCGCTATAAGGATGATTTCTTGAGGTTTATGGAGAGTTACAATACCAAAAACCTTTGGACTAGATTTAAAGAGCTGCCAATGGAAGCTCAAAAAGATGAAAATCTCGTGCAGGCCATGAGGCATTTTGACTATACAGTCAATATCACATGGGTGATGGCACATTACAATACCGCAAGACATTATATTGAAAGTGGTCTTGGAGACGGAGAAGCAACAGGAGGAAGTGACTGGAAGAAATATATGCACCCCAAATATCAAAGGCGTATATTTTTTCCGGAATTATGGTCGCAGGAGGAGTTGGATAACTGGGGAGAGAATATTTAAAATTGATATAATTTAATGCAAACAAGATTATTAACAGCACTATTTGTGTGTGTGACATTTTTATCATGTAAGGATGATAAAAAGGTGAAAGAAGAGAAAATTGAGCCGTTACAAACTTTTGTTGAACCTGCAGAAATTCACGAGTTCGGATTCAATCTTAACGAGTTTATTGTAAAGCGCGATACCATTAAAAATGGGGATAGTTTTGGAGCTATCATGGAGCGTAATAGAATTGGATATCCTCTTATTTACAATATTGTAGAGAGCGCCAAGGATAGCTTCGATATTGCAAGAAGACTTCAGGTAGGGAAGCCGTATACCTTGTTGTGTTCCAAAGATTCCCTAGAGTTGCCACAGTGTTTTATTTACCAACCTAATCAGGAGGAATATGTGGTAATTAATTTCAAAGATTCCATTCATGCCTATACCAACAGGAAACCTATCAAGTATATTGAAAAGGAAGCTACGGGAATTATAGATAGTAATATTTCCGAAACTTTGGAATCCCAAGGCTTGAGTCCACGATTGGCCTATAAAATGGCAGATGAAATTTACGCCTGGACTATCGATTTTAGACGTTTGCAAAAAGGAGATCGTTTCAAGGTGATTTATACCGATAAATATATAGATGACAGTATTTATGTAGGGGTAGATCAAATAAAGGCGGCTTATTTCGAGCATAATAATGAGCCTTTTTATGCCTTTCAATTTAAAACCGATACTGTGAAGGGTATCGTGGATTACTTCAACGATGAGGCTAAAAACTTGCGACGTGCCTTCTTGAAAGCGCCGGTTCAGTTTGGAAGAATCTCTTCTAGATATAATCTTAACCGCCGAATTGCTTATTATGGTTATAAAGTAAAACCTCACAAGGGAACTGACTTTGCGGCGCCAATTGGGACGCCTATTATGGCAACTGCCAATGGTACCGTAACCGAGTCTACAAGACGTGGTGGTAATGGAAAATATGTGAAGATTAGACATAACGCCACTTACGAAACGCAGTATCTTCATATGAAGGCCCAAAATGTTAAAAAGGGGCAGTTTGTAAAACAGGGAGATATTATTGGTTGGGTAGGTATGACAGGTAATACAGGAGGGCCTCACGTTTGCTACCGTTTTTGGAAAAATGGTAGGCAAGTGGATCCTCTTAGGGAAAAATTGCCAGAGGCCAAGCCTATTTCGGATAGTTTGAAAACAAGATACATGGAATATATTACGCCAATTAGAGCTCGTTTGGATGCCATTCAATTTGAAGGGCTTCAGGAAGATGAAGAATTGTTGGCGGAAGAAACATTAATTACACAAGTAAAATAAAAATGGCATTAAAAGCAATAAACCCTACGACTACAGAGGCATGGAAGCAGCTGAAAGAGCATTTTGAAACCGTTAAAGATGCTCATATGAAAGATTGGTTTGCTCAAAATTCAGAAAGGGCAAATAATATGACCATTTCATGGGAAGACTTCTACGTAGATTTTTCAAAAAACAGGATTACAGGAGAAACTCTTGAGCTTTTGCTGAAATTGGCAGAGGAAGTAGATCTTAAAGATGCCATTTCTAAGTATTTTGGAGGTGATGTTATTAACGAAACGGAAGGTAGAGCGGTTTTACATACCGCTTTAAGAGCTCCAAAAACTGCTGAGGTTTTGGTGGATGGTGAAAACGTAATGACCGAAATCTATGAGGTAAAGGAAAAGATGAAGGCTTTTACCAATCTAGTAGTTTCAGGAGAGTTAAAGGGGTACACAGGGAAAGCGTTTACCGATATCGTGAACATAGGAATCGGTGGATCTGATTTGGGGCCAGCTATGGTTGTGGATAGCCTTACCTATTATAAAAATCACCTAAAGACGCATTTTGTAAGTAATGTTGATGGGGATCATGTGAATGAAGTCATCAAGCACTTAGATCCAGAAACAACCTTGTTTGTAGTAGTGTCAAAAACCTTTACTACTCAGGAAACTTTGTCTAACGCAAGCACCATCAGAAACTGGTTCCTAATCAATGCGCCAGAAGAAGCCGTTGCTCAACATTTCGTAGCGGTGTCTACCAATATAGAACGTGTAAAGGCGTTTGGAATTGATGAAACCAATATTTTCCCAATGTGGAACTGGGTAGGAGGTCGTTTCTCTTTATGGAGTGCGGTTGGACTGTCTATCAGTCTTTCTGTTGGTTTTGAGAATTTCGACAAGCTATTGTTGGGAGCCCACAAGATGGATGAACATTTTAGAACTACCAGTTTTGATAAAAATATCCCCGTGGTTTCTGCACTATTAAGTGTGTGGTACAATAATTTCTTTGGTGTTGAAACTGAAGCAGTGATTCCTTATTCTCAATATTTAAATCAGTTTGCTACCTATTTGCAACAAGGGATTATGGAAAGTAACGGAAAAAGTATCGACCGAAGTGGGAGTCCAGTAAACTACCAAACAGGAACCATAATTTGGGGAGAGCCGGGAACCAATTCGCAACATGCTTTCTTCCAATTGATCCACCAAGGGACAAAATTAATTCCAGCCGAATTTATTGGGTTTGCCCAAGCATTACATGGAGATAAGGATCATCAGGATAAATTGATGTCCAACTTTTTGGCGCAAACAGAAGCCTTGCTAAATGGTAAGACAGAGCAACAGGTGAAAGAAGAAGGTGCTTCTGGTGCTTTGGTGCCGTTTAAGGTCTTTGAAGGTAATAAGCCTACAACCTCTATACTAATTGAGAAATTAACGCCAGAAAGCCTTGGAAAATTGATTGCGATGTATGAGCATAAAATTTTTGTTCAGGGGGTTGTTTGGAATATTTTCAGCTACGATCAGTTTGGTGTGGAGTTAGGAAAACAACTTGCCAATACTATTTTGGAAGATATCAATGCTACAGGAAATGCTAATAGCCACGATGCTTCCACACAAAACCTTTTGGAGTTTTATAAAAAACTTTCTTAACAAATGTTAAAAAACTTTTAACAGCTTTCATGTTTAATTGTTGACGGTTTGATATTAATCGTTAACTTTCAAGTGCTTAATTGCTAATGTTAAGGTAATATTTGATTATTTTTATTAGGTAATTTTGCTAAGACTAATTCAAATTTCAACAATTAAACATGAAAAACATTTACCAGTTACTATGTGCAGCTGCTGTATTTTTATGTAGTTCGGCGCTGTTCTCACAAAGCACTATCAAAGGTAAAATCATCGGTTCAGACTTCAGTGAACCCTTACCAGGTGCAAACATCATTGAAAAGGGGACATCAAACGGGACAACCACCGATTTTGATGGGAATTTCACAATTACTACACAAGCAAGTTCGGGAGAATTGGTGATTACCTACGTAGGGTATACCACCCAGACCATTACCTTTAGTGGTGATCAGGACTTTGGAGTCATTACTTTGGAGTCTAGCGAGGTTGGGTTGCAGGAAGTCCAAATCATTGCTTCCGTGGCTGTAGATAGGAAAACGCCGGTGGCAGTGTCTACGGTAAAGGCAGAAGAAATTGCCTTAAAGCTGAGTACCCAGGAATTTCCTGAAATTTTAAAATCAACGCCAGGGGTGTATGCCACAAGAGCTGGTGGTGGTTATGGAGATGGAAGGATTAACCTAAGGGGATTTGATTCAGAAAATGTTGCTGTTATGATTAATGGTGTTCCTGTTAACGATATGGAAAATGGAAGGGTCTATTGGTCTAACTGGGCTGGATTAGGAGATGTAACATCTACTATGCAGGTGCAACGTGGTTTGGGAGCTTCCAAAGTAGCGGTTCCTTCTGTTGGGGGAACCATTAATATTATTACAAAAAGTACGGATGCCGAAGCAGGCGGAAATATTGCTTCCAGTATTGGTAATAATGGGTACTTAAAGTATGGTATGACATATTCCACGGGGTTAACCTCAAAAGGTTTTGCTGCTACGGTAAGTGCTGCTAAAATCTCAGGAGATGGTTATGTTGATGGTACTGAATTTTCTGGTTTTAACTACTTTGTGAGTTTGTCTCAACAGTTGAATGAAAAGAATAGATTGACCTTCAGTGCGTTTGGAGCACAGCAAGAGCATGGGCAACGTTTTAATAGATCTACTATTTCAGAGTTGCAAGCTACCGAGTCAGGACCTAGAAGGGCCAATAAAGATTGGGGATATAAAAACGGGAAGGTTTATCATCAATCTTTTAATTTTTACCACAAACCACAATTGTCCTTAAATCATTTATGGGAGATTAATGATAATTCTGCTTTATCAACTGCGCTTTATGCTTCTTTTGGTAGTGGTGGTGGACGTAGAGATGAAGGAAATAAAATTGGGTCAAATGATTATAGAATGGGTAGTTCTGGTTTGCAGCCTATAGATTTTGATAGAATTGTTGATGAAAATATTGCTAATGGAGCTGCTGGTTCTACAGATATTATTTCTTCATCTAGAAACTCTCACGAATGGTACGGGATTTTATCTACCTACAAAAATTCACTAAGCGATAACTTGACAATTTCGGGAGGATTGGATACGCGTTATTATATAGGATCGCACTGGTATGAGGTAGATGATTTGCTTGGAGGTCAGTTTTTCCTAGATAATGAGTCGGATACCTTTGCTTATGGCAAGCCATTAAAAGTTGGAGATCGCTATAATAAGGATTATGATGGTATTGTGCTTAGATATGGCCTTTTTGGTCAAGCTGAATACCAATTAACAGATGACTTAAACTTCTTCCTTGCTGCGGATGTGTCTAATTCTAACTACAAGAAAAAGGAATTTATGAATAGTGAGATCACCGGTAGCAGAACTTCAGACAATGTGGATTTTCTTGGTTTTGGTGTGAAAGGAGGAGGGAACTACAACTTGGATATCAATAACAATGTGTTTGTTAATGTTGGATATTTTTCAAAGGCACCTTTTGTGATTTCGGTATTCTTGGATGAAGATACGTTAGATGCCAATAAGGATGCAACAAATGAAAAGGTCTTTAGTGTAGAAGTTGGTTATGGGTTTAGAGCAGAAAAGTTGTCTGCAAACGTGAATTTGTACCGTACCAGTTGGTTGGACAAAGCAATCAATGGATCTTATCCAGGAGCTACTCCAGAGGCAGACAGAATTTATTATAATTTAACGGGAATGGATGCTTTACACCAGGGGATCGAAATTGATTTGCGTTATAGATTGTCGGATGACCTTACCTTTACAGGGATGGCTTCTATAGGTGATTGGAAATGGAAAAGTGATGTATCGGCCATTATTAGAGACCAAGACGGTGAGGAGATAGATGTGGTTGATGTGTTTGCGAAAGATTTGAAAGTAGGTGATGCAGCTCAAACAACCTTTGCTTTAGGGGCTAATTATAGGTTTGCAGATAGATCTAGAATCTATTTGGATTATAATTATGCGGGGAATATGTATTCTTCCTATTTGGTTACTAGTCGTGGAAGTGCTGATCTTCCTGATACATGGGAAACACCAGCCTATGGACTATTTGATGTGGGTGTGAGCCATGCTTTCGATATGGGATCATTTGAGGCCGTATTGAATGGAAAGATCAATAATGTTTTTAATACAGAATATATATCAGATTCTAATGATGTGGATGGAACAGCTGCTAGTGCTTTAGTTTACTATGGTGCAGGTAGAACTTACAGTATAGGATTAAAACTTAATTTTTAAAGAAAAGCGATGAAAAGAGTATTTTATTTATATGCAATTTTTTTAGGGGCAATCGTATGTTCTTGTAACCCCATGGATGACCTTCACGATGAAGCAAGAGAAAATGCAGTTGGAGTTGTTGAATCGATAGAATTGACTTTGACGGATGATGATTACGATGAGTTGGACTTGCAATACGGGAGTTTCAATTCCGAAGATGAAGCTCGGGAATTGTTGCCTCCATATTTGGCAGAATTGTATCCTTATTTGGACACAGGGTCATCTGTTAATGTATTCTATAACCTGTATATTGGGAATGCAGAAGGAGTAAGCGATTTTACAGGGGCAGATGAGTATGAATTAACAATCGCAGATTATGCCGCTTCTGGCAGTGATGCTTTTGGGTATTATCCTAATGTGGATGTTACTTCGGAAATAATATCTGTTTTGGAAAACCAAATTGAGGCACCTACTGAAGGGCAAATTGTATTGGCTAGATACAGACAATATTTTGAGGATCCTGAAGTTGGTTTTGCAAGCTTGTTTGAATATAATTTTAACGGGTCACTTGATGGATTTGAAAACATAAGTGTTGCTGGAGATGGTCAAGTATGGGAACCTGCATCATTTGGAGGAGTGGAATATGTTTATATGAGCGGGTATGATGGTGGCTCTGTCGTAAATGAGGACTGGTTGATTTCTCCAGAAATGGATTTGTCTGGAGAAACAGATATAAGAGTTCAAATTAGACAAGCCATTAACTATGCTGATGATGTGTCATTGTTATCAGTATTAGTTTCTTCAGATTATACCACTGGAGGAGACGTGATGGCAGCAACTTGGGAACTCATTGATTTTGCAGATGCGCCAGCCGGAAATAATTGGGATTTTATACTTTCTGAAGATTATGATTTGTCGGCGTATGACGGGGAGACCATCCATATAGCTTTAAAATATGAATCTACAGCAGACGATGCGGCCTCTTGGGAGGTGGACCAGTTGCTTGTAAAAGCTTTAGGGGTTTCAGGTGAATATAATTCAAAAGGTGAGTTTTTTATGTATTCGGGAGAGGAGTGGACACCAATGGAAGGTGTTTATTTTTTAAGCTCTGCCGATTTTGATGCCATGGGAGAAGGTGAAGGGCAACCAGGAGAGAACAATACCTTTGGAAGTTCAATTCCACCAAATAATTATTTGCCAACGTTTATGAGTATTAATTTCCCTTACGGCCAAGAGGAGGAGCAACTTTTTGTGATTTATGACTATTCTTCGAGTTCGTCAGGTGCTCAGTTAAGAGGGAATTTATATACGGTAATTGATGGGGTTTGGACTGGACATGAGTCTACTATTGAATCTAGTTTACAATTTGGTTATGATGGAACGGAATGGGTGCCAGATAATACAATCCAATATACTTTAACAGGGGCTGATTACGATTATATTGCTACAGCCTATGCGTCTGAGCCTGGATTTGAGGCGGCCGCTGGAAATTTGGCAAACTATGGTAACTTTAATAGAACAGGGGGAGGTACTTCTTGGAGTGACGATATGATGTTTACGGTATTAACAGACCTTATGGCCAATGTGGTTGATCCTACGGCAGAAGAAGGACAGAAATATGTGTTGAGCTATGATGTTTACAATGGAAGTAATGCTGTTGAGACCATGAGTCTTATTAAAGAAGGTGGAGAATGGATTTTGAATGAATAGAAATTCTAGCTAAGCATAATAAAAGAAAAAGCCATCAACACGTTGATGGCTTTTTCTTTTTTATATGTAAACAATTAATTCCAAGTAATGGTTTCCATGATATGCTTGATGTCGTTTTTTAAATACACGGCAGCAGGATAAATGGAATCGTAGTTTGGTTTTGCATAAAAGTACAAAGAACCTGTTAGGAAGTGATTTACGCTGTCTGTAACGTAGAATTGCGATTGACTGGCGGCATTGCCACCAACTTCGTAAAACATCCCAAAAACGTTATGTAATTTGTTCTCGTAAGGTTGTTCGATAATCTCATCGGCTTTCACAACATGTTTTTGGGTAAGGTTTTGGGCATCCTTAATCAGGGATTCCAAATTATCCTTGTTCACTTGTTTATAGGTTAGGTAAATGGTCCCTTTCATTTCTGGATACTGAATGTCCAAACCAAAAGTGTTTTTGGATTTATCTACCTTAATATTGTCAATGTCTTCAGCTATTTCGTTTTGTTCAAATGAAAAAGGCAATGCAGTCTGTACCGTATGGTAATTTGCTTGGGGATAATCTAAACGTAAAAAAGCCTTTGGTTTTGGAATTGGGTCTTCTGCACATGATAGACAAAGTCCTGCCAAAATAACTGCTACTAATCTCTTCATTTTAATATGATATTATCCTAAAAAGGAACTTTTAGGCGTCTAAAATAGTAAACTTTACTTGCTTAATGCGTTTTTTATCTAAAGCCTCTATGGTAAAAACGTAGTTTTTGAAATTTATTTTGCTGTTGCGCTTAGGGAACAGCCCAGAAATTTCAAGAACAAATCCGGCGATGGTTTCGGCTTCGCCTTTATGGTCTTCAAAAATAGATTCGTCATCTATCTTGATGATTTTGTAAAAGTCCTTTAAAGGGGTTTTGCCTTCAAAGGAATAGTTCTTGTCGTCAATAATGGTGTATGACAAATCATCGTCGTCATACTCGTCGCTAATGTCGCCAACAATCTCCTCGATAACATCTTCCAAAGAAATAACGCCTGATGTCCCGCCATACTCATCAACCACAATGGCTAAGTGCACTTTTTTGCTTTGGAATTCAAGCATCAAATCGTCCAATTTTTTGTTCTCAGGAACAAAAAATGGCTCTCTAAGCAACGTTGTCCAGTCAAACTGTTTTTTATCTATGTGTGGGAGTAAATCCTTTACATATAGAATCCCAATAACGGAGTCAATACTATCTTTATAGACAGGGATTCTGGAGTAGCCATTTTTTGTGATTTGTTCAATGACTTCACTATACTTTTGATCGGTTTGCAAAGCGAAAATGTCCATTCTAGGTTTCATCACCTGTTTGGTATCGGTATTTCCAAAGGAAACGATTCCCTGTAAAATTTTGTGCTCTTCGCGAGTGGTGTCCTGTTCACTTGTGAGTTCCAAAGCCTGTGATAATTGATCCACACTTAAATTGGATTTTTGCTTGCCCAATTTGTTGTGGATGGCAATGGTGATATAGCGCATTGGTAAAGTGATGGGGGTGAAAATAACATCCAAAACTTGGAGCGGAATGCTCATGAAAGTGGAGAACTTTACCCTGTTTCTGCTAGCGTATATTTTAGGGATGATTTCTCCAAACAATAAAATTAGGAAGGTAATCACGACCACTTCCAAGAAAAACTTCATCCAATAGCTCTCAATGGAAGCAAATAGGTGTTCGCCCAAAAATGCAAACAAGATCACAATACCCACGTTTATAAAATTGTTGGCAACCAAAATGGTGGCCAATAACTTTTTGGGGCGCTCCAAAAGGTTGGAAATAATTTTAAAAGTATTGGGTTTTTCTTCTAGACCGTTATCGATGTCTGACCGGGTTAAAGAAAAGAAGGCAACTTCTGCCCCTGAAATAAGGGCGGAACATATTAATAAAATAACAAGCAGTACAATTCCAGAAATTAAGGGAACGTTGATGGAAATTAAAGGTAATATGAAACTCGGGGGTTCAGGGTCCAATTCAAAAGAGATTAGTTAAACAAATTAAAATGGAAGATCGTCATTGTCATCCATTGTATCTGGAGCCATTGGCTGTGCTTGTGGCATTTGCGGTTGCTGGCTTGATCCCGAATTCTGGGATTCGCCTTTTGTGGTTAGAAATGTAAAGTCGGTACAGTGTATTTCCGTAGAATAGCGGTCCATACCTTTTTCATCTTGCCATTTTCTGGTCTTGATGCGGCCTTCCACATAAATTCGGTCACCTTTGGTTAGGTATTTTTCGCAAATCTCTGCGGCTTTGTTTCTTACCACAATATTGTGCCACTCGGTATTGGTGATACGTTCGTTGGTTTGTCTGTTGGTGTATGTCTCATTGGTTGCCAAAGGGAAGCGGCCCACACAATTGCCTCCTTCAAAATAATGTAGTTTTACTTCATCTCCCAAATGCCCAATAAGCATCACTTTATTTAAGGTTCCAGACATATAATTTGTGTGTTTGTATTAGCAAAATTAACCATTTTTCAATGACTTTCTTAAAAGTAAGAAAAATTTGTGAGTCTTTATAACGGGAATCGAAATTCATCCAAAAAGTTGCCAATCAGTATTGGTGCGGGTAACTCTTTCAGCTTCGAAATTGGGAGGCCTTTTTCAGGTAATTGGTCTATTTCAATAATCCAAAACTTGGTGTGTAAATGTTGGTGCGATAATTTATGCACAATCGTGTCCTTATTATATAAGGAGAATTCAAAATCCAATTCCTTGAAATAATCCTGAATTAATGGATATGTTTTAAAGCTCGATGATTTTAATGGCTGCTCGGTTTCAATTAAAGGAAATTGATAAAGGTTTTGCCAAATCCCTTTTCCTGTACGTTTTTTAAAAATGGTTTCCCCTTTAGAAGATATCAATACCAGGAAGTTGAAATGTTTTTTGGTGACCTTTACTTTTTTCAACTTTACTGGAAGTTCGGTAACCGTTTTGGTTTGAAGTGCCACACAGCTTTCCTGCAGGACGCATTGGCCACAATCTGGATTGTTGGGTTTGCATTGCATGGCTCCAAATTCCATGATGGCTTGATTATAGTCGGAGGGATTGTGGCTGTCAAGTAGCGAGGTTGCCAATTCTTTAAATTCCTTGATGCCTTTTGTACTATTAATAGGAGTGTGGATGCCAAAGTGTCTAGCGAGTACTCTATATACATTTCCGTCTACCACGGCAGCAGGTTCGTTAAAGCAAATGGAGGCGATGGCGCTGGCGGTATAATCGCCTACACCTTTTAATTGTAGCAGGCCTTTATAGTTGTTAGGGAATATACCTTGCAAGTCGTTGGCAATATATTGAGCTGTAAAATGAAGATTCCTAGCTCTTGAGTAGTACCCCAGACCTTGCCACAGTTTTAAAACGTCCTGTTCGTTGGCGTTTGCAAGCTCGAATACGGTGGGGAATTCCTTAACGAAAGCTTCATAATAGGGTAATCCTTGTTTGATTTGAGTTTGTTGTAAAATAATTTCGGAGAGCCAAATGTGATATGGGTTTTTTGTTTTTCGCCATGGAAGGCTTCGTTTATTTATTGAGTACCAGTGAGTTAATTTCTCCTTAAAATTCATTTCAAATTTTTAATTTTTGCGAAAATAATCCTTTATAAGCTTAAATTTTAATTAATTAGGTTTGAAATATTGAAATTAAAATTCCTATATTTGCATCCCTTAATAATTAATAATAACCCTAAAATTAAATACGATGACAAAAGCTGATATAGTAGCGAAGATTTCCGATAAATTAGGAATGGAAAAAGGCGACGTGCAAGCAACAGTAGAAACTTTCATGGAAGAAGTAAAGGCTTCTTTAGAGAATGGAGACAATGTTTATCTGAGAGGATTTGGAAGTTTCATCATCAAAACTAGAGCAGAAAAAACAGGAAGAAATATTTCTAAAAATACAACTATCAAAATTCCTGCTCACAATATCCCAGCGTTCAAACCTGCAAAAGTATTTGTAGAAGGCGTAAAAACAAACGTAGAAGTTAACTAACTTTTTAACCTAAATATTAATTTTTAAAATACAATTTTATGCCAAGTGGTAAAAAGAGAAAGAGACACAAGGTAGCAACGCACAAGCGTAAAAAAAGAAGACGCGCTAACCGTCACAAAAAGAAATAAAATGAAAAAGTAGTTTTTTAACTACTTTTTCATTTTTTAATGTAACGTTCTTTGATATTTAGTTCATGCCCATTTTGCTAGTACTTTGGCTTGCATGGACTTAACGGAAAATACTTTCTGTGTCAAAAATTAAAAGTATAATCCATCTGCCTCCAAAGCTTTTTGGGGTGGATATAAATTTACAGTATGGATAAAGAATTGATTATTAGATCAGGTTCCGATATTGTTGATTTTGCCTTATTAAAAGATGGAAAACTTATTGAATTACATAAAGATGAAGAGGATAACAACTTTTCGGTTGGTGATGTGTTTATAGCCAAAATTAGAAAAGCTGTTCCGGGCCTAAATGCCGCATTCGTGAATGTGGGTTATGAAAAAGATGCCTTTTTGCACTATCATGATTTAGGGCCAAAGTTACCTTCACTTTTAAAATTCGTAAAACGTGTAAGCACAGGAAAAAACACCGATTTTTTACTCAAAAATTTTCAGTTTGAAAAGGATATCGATAAGGATGGCAGCATTTCAAATGTATTAAAAGCCAACCAATCCATCTTGGTTCAAATTGTAAAGGAGCCTATTTCCACTAAGGGTCCTCGCATCAGTTCAGAATTGTCTATTGCAGGGCGCTATTTGGTGTTGGTGCCGTTTTCAGATCGCATTTCAATTTCTCAAAAAATTGAATCCAAAGAGGAAAAGGACCGTTTGAAACGCTTGGTAAAAAGCATTACGCCAAAAGGATTTGGAGTAATCGTACGTACCGTAGCCGAAGACAAAAAGGTTGCCGAATTGGACAAGGATCTGCAAAACTTGCTAAACAGGTGGACGGCCATGTGTAAAAAATTGAACAGAGCACATCATCCAAGTAAAGTGCTTGGAGAAATGAACAAAGCATCCTCTATTTTAAGGGATATTTTTAACGATTCATTCTCTAGCATTATCGTAGATGATGAGGCTATGTACGGTCAAATTAAAGATTATGTGCAAGAAATTGCACCTAACAAAGAGTCTATTGTAAAGTTGTATAAAAATGGCGTGCCAATCTTTGAAAAGTATGGTATCGAGCGCCAAATTAAAACATCTTTCGGACGCACAGTATCTATGGCCAAGGGCGCTTATTTGGTAATTGAACACACCGAAGCCCTTCACGTTATAGATGTTAACAGTGGTAATCGCTCCAACAAAGAAAAAAATCAAGAGGACACTGCTTTAGAAGTCAATTTAATATCAGCATCAGAAATAGCCCGACAGCTGCGCTTGCGCGATATGGGTGGGATCATCGTAGTGGATTTCATTGACATGGGGAAAGCAGAGAACCGTAAAAAACTTTATAATCATCTTCGCGATGAAATGCAGGATGATAAAGCAAAACATAAAATATTGCCTCCTAGTAAGTTTGGGCTCGTGCAAATTACCAGACAACGAGTACGTCCAGAGCGCAATATTGAAACCAAGGAAGAAAATCCTAATGGTGCTGGAGACGAAATAGAAGCACCAATTAAAATTGTGCAAAAGATTACCCAAGACATGGAACGTATTTTCAAAAAAGACTACAAAAAGGTGACCCTAAACACACATCCTTTTATAGCAGCCTTTTTAACCAAAGGTTTTCCTTCAATACGTTCTAAATGGTTTTTAGAACATAAAAAATGGGTAAAAGTTTTACCCAGAGATGCTTACACGTATCTTGAATATCATTTTTATGATAAAAATGGTAAGGAAATCAAATAATATCAAAAAATTAACCCCTTTCAAACAGTTTTGGAAGGGGTTTTTTGTTTTAATGATGTTATGTTTAAGTAGCAGGATTTGGCATTGCTGTATGTACGTCATTGATAGCTTTTAAAAGATCATCAATTAAGTTTACATGAATGCTCTCGATATTTTCTTCAAGCTGTTCTAGGCTGGTAGCGCCTATAATATTACTGGTTACAAAAGGTTGTTGGGTTACAAAAGCCAAAGACATTTGGGCCAATGTCATATTGTTGTCTTCAGCAATTTCTAGGTAGCGTTTGGTCGCTTCAGTACATTGAGCACTACTGTATCTAGAGAATCTAGGGAATAGTTTTAATCTAGCATTGTCTGCAGCCGTACCTTTGATATACTTTCCAGACAACACTCCAAAAGCCATTGGTGAATAGGCCAATAAGCCAATATTTTCCCGCATGGAGATTTCTGCCAAATCGCCTTCAAAAGTTCTGTTTAAAAGAGAGTAGGCATTTTGAATGGTTTTCATTCTAGGTAAGCTGTTCTTTTTGGATTCTTCCAAAAAACGCATGGTTCCCCAAGCCTTTTCATTGCTTAAACCAATATGCCGAATTTTTCCAGCTTTAATTTGAAGATCTAATTTATGAAGTACTTCCTTAAAGTTGTCTTCCCATGCATCATTGGGATTGTGTTTGTAATCACGAGTTCCAAAGGTGTTCGTCTCACGTTCCGGCCAGTGAATTTGATACAGGTCTATATAATCCGTTTGAAGACGTTTTAACTCGTTGTTTACGGCTTCTTCAATGGAATCTCCTTGAAGTCCTGTAGTTCTAATATGGGCTGTATAATCACTAGGGCGCCCAACAATTTTACTTGCGATAATCACTTTGTCGCGATTTCCCCGTTCCTTTAACCAGTTGCCGATAATCGTACTGGTCGATCCTTGTGTTTCAGGGCTTGCAGGAACAGGATACATTTCGGCAGTGTCAAAGAAATTGATGCCTTTATCCAAAGCCATGTCCATTTGGGCAAAACCTTCTTCTTGGGTGTTTTGGTTGCCCCAAGTCATGGTGCCCAAACAAATTTTACTAACTTTTATATCGGTATGAGGTAAAGTGGTGTATATCATTGTATGTTGCTGTTTTGTATTCGAAAAATAGAAGGTTAAAGATAAAAAAAACCTTTCCGCGCTAAGCATGGAAAGGTTTTAAAACTATGTTAATGTTATTGGTTTATATATCCTCCAACAGTTTCGATATTTCGTCCAATTTAGGTGTTAGAATCACTTCAATACGTCTGTTCTTTGCTCTCCCTTCTGCAGAATCATTGGAAGCAATTGGAGCAAATTCTCCACGTCCAGCAGCCGTCAAGTTTTCAGGATTGATGGAAGGGTTTTCTCTTAAAATGTTTACAATGGCTGTAGCACGTTTGGTTGACAAATCCCAGTTTCCGCTTAATTGACCATTGCCTTGGTAAGGCACGTCATCTGTATGGCCTTCAATTAAAATAGCAATATCTGGATTTTCCGCCAATACGCTACCCAACTGCTGAACGGCCTCTTTACCATTGGCACCTACAGCCCAGCTTCCAGATTGGAATAACAATTTATTCTCCATAGAAATGTAAACTTTTCCACCACGTTGCTCAACGGTTAATCCTTTGCCTTCAAAGTTGGTCAAGGCTTTGGAAATGGCATCCTTAAGTTGTCCCATGGCTGCATCTTTGGAAGCAATCACACGCTCCAATTCTGCCACACGTTGTGAGCGGGATTCTAATTCTTGTTTTAGTTTTTCCAAACGGGCATTTTCATTGGCCAAAGCTTGTTCTTTGGCTTCCAATTGCGCTAGGAGCTCTCGGTTTTTCTGTGCGTTCTTTGCAATTTCCGAAGAACTGTTTTTCTCAAGGGCGTCGTAAGACGACTTCAAGTTGGATAAGTTGGCTTTGGTAGCTTCGTAGTCACTTTTTAAGGCGTCACGCTGTGCCACAGCAGCATCATATTCTTTTTGTAATCTGTCAAGATCGTTTTTGGTCTTGTTCAAGTTTTCCGAAAGGCTGCTTTTTTGGTCAGCCAAATCGCGATTCTCCTTTTTCAATTCGGCATATTTGTCTTCCAAATCGGTGTAGATTTTTTTGGAAACACAGGAAGTGGCCAACATAAGTGAAAGGGCAACAACTGAAATTTTTTTAAGCATACGGGATAAATTTTTAAATGTTGTTTAGTAATAAAATTTGGTTTAAGCTTCTATTTCCAATAGAATTGGACAGTGGTCGCTATGAACTGCTTCTGACAGGATAACGCTTCTTTTGATTTTTTCTTGTAAAGGCTCGGTTACCATGCTGTAGTCCAAACGCCAGCCCTTATTATTGGCTCTGGAATTGGCTCTATAGCTCCACCAAGTGTATTCTTGTTTTTCTGGGTGCAAATGTCTGAAGGCATCTATAAATCCGCTATCGATAAACTGTCCCAACCATTCGCGTTCTTCAGGTAAAAAACCAGAAACTCCCTTCATTTTAGGATTGTGGATATCAATTTCCTCATGACAAATATTGTAATCGCCACACACAATTAGGTTTGGGTGGCTTTCACGCAGGTTGTCTAAATATTCATGAATCATGTTCATATATTCAAATTTGTGGGCCAACCTATCGTCATTGGTTCCTGAAGGTAAATACATGCTCATTACAGAAACCCCATTAAAGTCAGCTCTTAGGTTGCGACCTTCAAAATCCATGGACTCAATTCCCGTGCCATACTCTACATGATCAGGTTCAATTTTACTTAGAATGGCAACGCCACTATAGCCTTTTTTTTGTGCGCTGAACCAATAGTTGTGGGTATAGCCCGCTTCGGTAAAAAGTTCGAGGTCCAATTGGCTTTCCATAGCCTTTATTTCTTGAAGACAGATAACATCGGGATTTGCACTTTTGAGCCAGTCCATAAATCCTTTGTTAATAGCTGCCCTGATGCCATTGACATTGTAAGAAATGATTTTCATATATGATTGTAAATTAAATAGAATGCTGCCATTTGTTCTGTTTTGTACAGATGCGATTTAAGAAACGGCAAATTTCAGCTAAAATAAATAATACAGTACTTTTACGCCATTATTTTATGGAGCTTTTAACGATAAAATAATTTTTATCTTATGAAGTTTTAGTATCAGATGAAATACTACAGTCTTAAAGGTGATATGTAAGACCAAAGTTTGACATCTGCTGAAAAGGAAGTTTAAATCCCGTAATGAGAATACCGCTAAGTGTAATAAGTTTGTTCCTGTCGTTTTGTGCATTTGCGCAGGAACTTCCGTCAGATTACAGGACTAAAAAGTTGGCAGTTCGTGATACCGTTCAAATTGATACCGTGAGTATTAATTCCAGTAGATTTTTGGTGAAAACAAAACAGAACACTCCTGTAGATTCGTCCTTTTATTCCATCGATTTTTCAAAAGCCTTATTGGTATTTAAGAAGCCAGTTGAAACGGATACTATTGTTGTAGACTATTTGAGGTTCCCTGATTTTATGACACGGCGTTATTTTCAATTGGATGACAAAATCATCGTTGAAGATACTAAAGATATGCAGCGCTTGTACAAACTGCAGCAGTCTACTGTGGAGAAAACATTTACGCCTTTTGAAGGATTGTCTACTTCAGGGAGTATTTCTCGTGGAGTAACGATTGGGAACAATCAGAATTCTGTATTGAATAGTGAATTGGATTTGCAGATTTCTGGAAAATTGAGTGATAAAGTATCGCTTAGGGCATCTATTCAAGATGCCAATATTCCTCTGCAGGAAAGTGGCTATTCCCAACGTTTGGATGAATTTGATCAGGTGTTTATTGAATTGATGAGCGACCGATGGAACATCAGGGCGGGAGATATCGATTTGGGAACCACCAATACCTATTTTGGAAATTTTAGTAAGCGGGTTCAAGGCTTGTTGGTAAATGCCAATTTGGAGCACCCCAACTCAAAAACAAACCTATTTGCTTCTGGAGCTTTGGTGAGAGGGCAGTTTACCACGAGTAAATTTACGGCAGAAGAAGGAAATCAAGGGCCTTATAAATTGCGAGGGCCCAATAATGAGTTGTTTGTGTTGATAGTGTCAGGGAGTGAAACGGTTTATGTAAATGGAGTTCCTGTGGAGCGGGGAGAAAACAAGGATTATATCATAGATTATAATGCTGGAGAGATTATTTTCAATTCTACCTATCCAATTACTTCGGAAATGCGGATCACGGTCGATTATCAATTCAGTGAACGCAATTATTCCAGGTTTATAGTGTTCGGTGGTGCCGCTCACGAAACCGAAAAACTCAAAATTGGTGCTTCAGTCTATTCCGAAGTGGATGCGAAAAATCAACCTTTGCAGCAAAATTTGTCCGACGATCAAAAGGAAATTCTATCCAACGCAGGAGACGATAATTCTTTGATGGTAGCACCATCTGCCATTCCAGAAACCTATAGTGAGAACAGAATTCTCTATAGGAAGGAGGTTGTTGACGGAGAAGAAATTTATGTGTTCTCGAGCAATCCTGAGGATGAACTGTACAGCGTAAAGTTTACTTTGGTTGGGAACAATCAAGGCAATTATATTTTGGTAAGTAGCGACGCTATCTCCAATATTTATGAATACGTTGCGCCGATAAATGGCGTCCCACAAGGAAATTATGAGCCTGTTGTAAAACTAATAGCGCCCACCAAATTACAATTGGCGGTGGTAAATGCGTCCTATCAGCCTACGGATAAAACCGATATTTATTTTGAAGTAGCTGGGAGCAAAAATGATGAAAACCTATTTTCTACTTTGGACGATGGTAATAATGATGGTTTTGCGGCGAAGTTGAAAGTGAAACAGGCTTTGGTGAAAACAGATAGTCTGTGGAACTTAAATGTGTTTGTGGATGGGGATATCATCCAAAAGAATTTTAAGACCATTCAGCGGTTGTACTACGCTGAATTTAATAGAGACTGGAATTTGGAAGATCCTTTGGGAAATCAAAGTCTATTGACTGTCGGTGTGGAATTGTTGCACTCTAAAAAAGGGATGGCCAATTATAGGTTTGAACATCTCAACTTCTCTGAAAACTTTAATGGCAATAAGCATAATGTTTTTGCCAACTTGTATTTGAATAAGTGGAATATTTATTCAAATTCTAGCTTTTTAGATAATAGAAGTAGCTTGACGACATCTACGTTCTTAAGAAGTTTTAACCGTGTTATCTATAGTTTTAAAAAGCAATGGGTGGGAGCTAAATTCGCCATGGAAGATAATGAGCAGCGGGAACGTGCTACGGATGAGCTTACTAATTTGAGTCAGCGTTTTAAAGCTTATGAAGTTTTTACTGGAGTTGGGGACAGTACAGGAGTGTTTGTGGAGTTGGGCTATAAACATCGTGTCAATGATAGTCTAAGAGATGACAGTATTACAAAAGTGAGCCACTCCAATACTTACTATTTTAAATCTAAGCTCATCCAAAATACCAATACCAACCTTGGGGTGTATGTTAATTATCGAAATTTGAAGTCGGCTAATGCTGAGGTTGAAGATGAACAATCTTTAAATTCAAGGGTGGTGTTGAATCAAAAGTTATTCAACCAAATGGTGCTATGGAATACCATTTATGAAACCAATTCGGGGACTTTGCCTCAACAAGACTTTACCTATGTAGAAGTGGAGCCAGGGCAAGGAAGTTACAAGTGGATTGATTATAACGACAATGGGGTGCAGGAACTCAACGAATTTGAAATAGCCCAGTTTCAGGATGAAGGTGAATTCATCAGGGTGTTGTTGCCAAACCAAGTATTTGTAAAGACTCATCAAAACAGATTGAGCCAGACCTTGACCTTAAATCCTACGCAATGGTCTGTTGAGGAGAAGGGAACAAAGAAGTTTCTGTCTCATTTCTACAATCAGACTTCCTTTTTAATAGACAGCAAAAACAGAAGGGAAGGCGGTGAGTTCAATTTAAATCCCCTTGTAATGGAAGAGGATGATCTTTTGGCCTTGAGCCAAAGTATCAGGAATGTATTGTTTTTTAATCGTGGCAAGCAGCTTTATACGACTTCGTACACGTTTTTAAGTAATCGCAATAGGACGGTGCTGTCTATTGGTTTTCAAGAGAATAAATTGAAAAGCCATCAGCTCAACTTTAACCATAAGTTTGCCAAGAGTTGGTTGTTTAACTTTCAGAATAGTGTGGGGACCAATGAAAGTTTAAGTGAAAATTATGCTAGTAGAAATTATAAAATTGAAGAGGTAAGGTGTCATCCAAAACTATCCTATTTATTTAATGAAAATGCTCGATTTGATGTGTTTTATCAATACACGACCAAAGAAAATATAATTGGAGGTTTGGAAACATTGTCGCAGAACAATTACGGGCTGTCATTTACATATAACAAGGCCCAAAAGGTGTCCTTGACGGGAGAGTTGAATATGTTTCAAAATACTTTTGAAGGAAATTTGAATACACCGGTATCATATCAAATTTTGGAAGGCTTGCAGCCTGGGAAAAACTTTACTTGGACGCTTTTGGCGCAAAAGAAGCTGACCAAATTTTTAGACCTTAATCTCAATTATTTTGGACGTAAAACCGAAACTTCCAAAACCATTCATACGGGGACGGTTCAATTGAAAGCATATTTTTAGAGATAAAGTAAAATTCTTACGCAACCTTTTTGTAGATTTCACATCTAAATTTAGATAACCAATCAATCCTTAATTCTATGAAACATTTTAAAAAAATGACCTTTGCAAAAGTGCTGACGTTTTGTGCCTTTGTATTGTTTTCTTCTGTGGTTATGGCTCAGGATGATGCAGATGGGCCTGAAAGGATGGAGCTAAAAGCCAATGCCTTCAATCTCATTATCTTTAAAACGGTAGATATTTCGTTTGAATATTTAATCGATTCGGAATCTTCGGTTGGGATCTCCGCACTTTTTAATTTAAACGATTCTCAAGATGTTGATTATGATGAGCCTAATTATAATGAAAAGTTTGCCTTAACGCCTTACTATCGTCGTTATTTTTCAAGTAGATATGCCTGGGGATTCTTTTTGGAAGCTTTTGGTATGTACAATATCCAAGAAGACAACTATTGGGAATATACATACGATTCAGTTAATGATGTCTATAATGAAAGATATTATGAAGATACTTCTAGTAATGTGGCCTTTGGGATGTCTGTTGGAGCTAAGTTTGTAAGCAGCAAAGGATTTTTGTTTGAGTTTTATGGAGGTGTGGGAAGAAATATTTTTTCTTCAAATGATGATATTGGAACAGAATTGGTGCCTCGTTTTGGGGCGACTTTTGGATATAGATTTTAATTATCTATTTTAAAATGCATAAAAAAATCCCAACCATTTGGTTGGGATTTTTTATTCTATAAGAGAGATGAAATTTACATCTTCATCAACCAATTTTTAACATCAACCTCTTGTTTGATGAGATCTCTTAATTCCTCAATTTTCACGCGCTTTTGCTCCATAGTATCTCTGTGACGGATGGTAACCGTTTGGTCTTCCAAGGTGTCGTGATCTACAGTAATACAAAATGGTGTTCCTAGGGCGTCCTGTCTTCTATAGCGTCTTCCAACGGCATCCTTTTCATCGTATACCACATTGAAATCCCATTTCAAGTCTTCTACAATCTGTCTTGCAACTTCAGGTAAACCGTCTTTCTTCACCAGTGGCAAAATAGCCGCTTTCGTAGGTGCTAAAACCGCAGGTAATTTCAATACTGTTCTAGTAGTATTGTTTTCTAATTCTTCTTCTTCCAAGGCATTTGAGAACACGGCCAAGAACATACGGTCCAAACCAATGGAGGTTTCCAATACATAAGGTGTGTAGCTGGCGTTTTCTTCAGGATCGAAATATTGAAGTTTTTTACCAGAAAACTCTTCGTGCTGTTTCAAGTCGAAATCCGTGCGGGAATGAATCCCTTCCAATTCCTTAAATCCGAATGGGAACTTGAATTCTATATCGGTAGCAGCATCGGCATAATGCGCTAATTTTTCGTGATCATGGTAACGGTAGTTATCCGCTCCAAGGCCTAAGGACAAATGCCATTTCAAACGCGCTTCTTTCCAGTGGTCGAACCATTCTTTTTGAGTGCCCGGTTTGATGAAAAATTGCATTTCCATTTGTTCAAACTCACGCATTCTGAAGATGAACTGTCTTGCTACGATTTCATTTCTAAACGCTTTTCCTGTTTGCGCAATTCCGAAAGGAATCTTCATGCGGCCCGTTTTTTGAACGTTTAGGAAGTTAACGAAAATACCTTGTGCCGTTTCTGGGCGCAAGTACAAATCCATCGCGTTTTCTGCCGAAGCACCAAGCTTGGTCCCGAACATAAGGTTGAATTGCTTCACATCGGTCCAGTTTTTGGAACCTGTTAGTGGATCTGCAATTTCCAATTCTTCAATCAGTGCTTTAACATCTGCCAAATCTTCGTTTTCCAAAGATTTTGCCATGCGTGACAATATGCTGTTGATTTTCTCTTGGTACCCTAAAACTCTAGCGTTGGTAGAGACAAATTCTTCTTTGTTGAAAGCTTCTCCAAAACGCTTTGCAGCCTTGGCCACTTCCTTGTCGATTTTAGCCTCTATTTTAGCGCAATAGTCTTCAATTAAAACATCGGCTCTGTATCGTTTTTTGGAATCTTTATTATCTATCAATGGATCGTTAAAGGCATCTACGTGCCCAGACGCTTTCCAGGTTGTCGGGTGCATAAAAATTGCGGCATCGATACCTACAATGTTTTCATGCATCTGTACCATAGCTTTCCACCAATAGTCGCGTATGTTTTTCTTTAGTTCAGCACCATTTTGTGCGTAGTCGTAAACAGCACTCAATCCGTCATATATTTCACTGCTTTGAAATATATATCCGTACTCCTTTGCGTGCGATATTACTTTTTTAAATTGATCGTCTTGATTTGCCATGCTGCAAAAATAAAAAACCGCTCTGATTATGGGAGCGGTTTTTTAAAATATATTTAAGGATTATTGTAACGTAACTTGGGTGGCTCCCAGTTTTCTGTCTTTGTGAAAGACATTTACAAAATAGGTGCCTTTTGAAAGTGGTTTTTCATTATTGTTGGGTTCAATATCGACGGTAATGTCCATAACGTCACCGTGATAGTTGACGGTTTTTTTGGTGCTGTAAATTAATGAGGAATCTCCAAAGAAGGTCGAGCCTTTATCAGCCAACACATTGTTTTGAGGGTTCACAATTTGAATGTACAGTTCCTTTTCACCTTCTTCGGCCAGTGCATTTTCAGCTAGAGTGAAGTTTACTTCTATACGGTCTGCCTTTGTTGCTTTTTTAGTCTCTTTGTTTCTACCTAAAAAGCTTTTGTAGGCTTTGGCTTCAAAAGAGTTGGCGGTTAGCAGGGAACCTTTTTTAATGTGTTCACTCAAAATTTTATTTTCCTTCTTCAGGCTGTTGTTGGTACTGCGCTCTTTCTTTAGCTCATTATAAGCTAACAACTTTTCACGCTGCAGTAACAAATTGGCATCCTTAAGAGAATCGATGGCCCTGAACAGGTGATCGTTTCTGGTTTTTAACAGGGTAACCTGGTGTTTGAATTTAGAGATGACAGATAGGTCGCTGCGAAGGACTCGAAGAGAATCTAAGGTAAGTTCTGCATTTCTTTTAGCCTCTTTTATCTGAGAGGACATTAAATTATTGGACCCTATAATGTCGTCGTATCTCAAGATCATTTGAGATAGTTCGTTTTCCATTAAGTGTTTTTCACTCTCTAAAAATTGCTCGTTAGCTCTAATGGATTGGTGACTTGTAAAACTGTAAACAGTTAAAACAGCTAAAGCAATAATTAATGAACCAATAATTAATCTGTAGTTAAAAAATTGAGGGTTAACTATCATTATTAATTCGCTATTTATCGCTTCCAAAATATAGTTTAATGTTAAGATTATATTATTTTTATCGATGAAGTGATGAAAAATTTGTTAAACTTATTCTTTCCGAAGGTTTGTATGGGTTGTAGTGACCATTTGGGTGATAATGAAGCCTGTATTTGTTTGGAATGTCGGCATCAGTTACCTCTTACAAATTTTCATTTCAATGGAGATGAGCGTGTTAAAAATGTGCTCTATGGAAGAGTGCCTTTGCAACAAGCAACCTCTTTACTGTATTTCTCCAAAAAAGGCATTGTTCAGCAAATATTACATAACTTAAAATATCGTGGTCAAGAGGAGGTTGGGACGTTTTTAGGAAAATGGCTAGGAGAGGAATTAAAAAGTTTGGAGGCCTATCAAAATATAGACTTGGTTGTGCCTGTCCCCATTCATAAGGCTAAGATGCGAAAACGAGGTTTTAACCAAGTACATAAATTTGGTCAAGAAATAGCAACTGTTTTACAAATACCTTTCAATACAGAAGTTCTACAGAAACAAGCACCTACCAAAACACAGGTATTTAAGGATAGATTGAGACGTTTGGAAACCGATACGTCTACGTTTAAAGTTGTAGACGCACAATCCTTAAAAGGAAAGCATTTGTTATTGGTGGACGATATTATAACTACTGGTGCAACGGTGGAAGCATGTGCCCAAGTATTGTTGAATATTGAAGGGGTATCCTTGAGTTTGGCTACTATGGCCATAACCGATTAGCTAAACACTTTGAGGCTTCCTGTAATCGACAATTTTCAAGAGAGCATACCGTTTGTATACCAAATAAGTTGTTAATTTGCGTAAAAATTAAGCCTTAGGATGTTACAAAAGTGTTTTAAAACGTTAGCGGTATTTACTGTAATTCTTAGTATTGTGGGGTGTGCCAATAGAGGAACGCCAACAGGAGGAGAAAAAGATGTGGATCCACCAAAAATTGTAAAGTCCGTTCCAGAAAATTTTTCTACAAATTTTAAGGCTTCAGAGATTAGAATTTACTTCGATGAGTACATCAAGGTGAAAAACATGCAAAAGCAGTTGATCATTTCACCACCTATGGAGTACCAACCGGATATCACGCCTTTGGGATCTGCCAGTAAGTATATCAAGATTAAAATAAAGGATACGCTTCAGCCCAATACTACCTATGCTTTCAATTTTGGGCAAAGTATTGTGGATAATAATGAAGAGAATCCTTACCCATATTACAAATATGTGTTTTCTACAGGAACCTATATTGATTCGTTGTCGGTTAAAGGTTTGATTTTGGATGCAGAAAATAAAGAGCCAGATACATTTGTGTCTGTGATGCTTTATGAAATGGACTCTACATATACGGATTCTGTAGTCTATAAAAAGAAACCTAAGTATGTCACCAATACACTTGATAGTTTAACCACTTTTAGTTTGGAAAATCTTAAGGAAGGGGAGTATATGATGGTAGCCCTTAATGATAAAAATGGGAACTTTACTTTTGAACCTAAGGTTGATAAAATTGGATTTCATAGAGGTGTTGTAAAAGTTCCAAACGATACTATTTACACGTTAAAACTATTTTCTGAGGAATTGGATTTTAGAGCGATAAAACCAAAGCAGATAGCTGGTGAAAAAATAGCGTTTGGTTATGAGGGGAATGCCAAAAACATGAAAATAGAGTTATTGGAGGAAACACCTTCCGACTATGAAACCAGAATCACCAAAGATGCCAAAGCTGATACCTTGTATTATTGGTACAAACCAAAAATGGAAATGGATTCAGCGAGATTTGTGGTTAGAAATGACAAGTATACAGATACCCTGATTCATAAATATAGAGAGTTGGAAAGAGACAGCTTGGAGGTGAAGCCTCTGAAGTCTGGAACGATATCTTTTAACGAGGATTTTGCCATTGAAGGCACTACGCCTTTTGTGAATATTGATGAACAAAAGATTAAAATTACCGATAAGGATACTTTGGAGGTGGCTTACAAAACAGAATTCGATACCTTAAAAAATATCTATACGTTTAAGTTTGATAAAACAGAATCTAATAGTTACAACATTGAAATGTTGCCAGAGGCCTTAACGGGATTTTTTGGTCATGTTAATGATACCCTAAACTTCAATGTCAAGACCAAAAATTACACCGATTATTCCAACATGCGTGTGACTTTGCAGAATGCCAAGTTTCCGGTGATTGTTCAGTTAACAACCGAAAAGGGCGAGGTGAAATATGAGCAATTCGCTACCGAAAATAGAGTGTTTGACTTTAGGTTTATTGAACCGGTGAATTACTATTTAAGAGTCATTTTTGATACCAACGGCAACCAAAAATGGGATACGGGGAGTTATTTGCAAAAACGTCAACCAGAACGTATCAGTTACTATCCAGAATTGATCAAGGATGCTAGAGCCAATTGGGATCCAATTATCGAGTTTCCGCTATTGGATTAAAAACGTATCTCTATCGTTTAAAAACTTCAGTTTGTTTCTGTAAAAGTTCAGGTGGTTACGCTCTAAAGTAATGATGCCAACATATTCCTTATTTGGTCTAATTGGAGAAATATTGTTGCCCAAAATGTCATAGGCTGTAGAATGGCCGCAATACTCATTATCCTTTTCGTCGACACCAACCCTGTTCACACCCACAGTGTAGCACATGTTTTCAATGGCTCTGGCCTTTAATAAAGTATCCCAGGCTACAATGCGGGGTTTGGGCCAATTGGCAACGTAAATCAGTAGATCGTAATCCTCTTTGTTACGGCTCCAAACAGGAAAGCGCAGGTCGTAGCAAATTAAAGGGCAAATTTTCCAACCACTATAATCTACAATTAGTTTTTCCATCCCTGAGGCATAGACTTTGTCTTCTCCTGCCAAGGAAAAGGTATGGCGTTTATCGTAATGTTCAATTGTTCCATCTGGGTGAACAAACAATAGTCGGTTGTAGATTTTGGAATTGTCTTCAATAATCAGACTTCCCACAATGGCGGCATCCTTTTCCGAAGCCAATTTCTTCATCCAATCTACAGATTTGCCATCCATGGTTTCAGCCTGTTCCTTGGCATTCATGGTAAATCCAGTGGTGAACATTTCCGGTAGTAAAATGAGGTCTACCTTTTGGTTGATGCCTTCGATGGCTTCCTTAAACTGTTTGCGGTTCTGCTTAGGATTTTCCCAGGCGAGTTCCTGTTGAATAAAAGCTACTTTAAGTTGGTCCTGCATACAGTAAATGTAATCATATTACTATAAATCCGCTCTTCAAAATCTAAGTTTTTTTGTGTTAATGAAATATAGGGATGTTCTCTTTTTGTAAGCAAGTTCTTGCGTTAAAGGTTTGATAAAGAGCTCTTGGTTTTCAAAAGGGTTTCTTAAATTTGCGCCTCTTAAAAACTTACTTATGAAATATTTCAAGATACTCTTACTCTTTATCACGCTTCAGGTAACTGCCCAACAAGGGGGGATGTGGATTCCGTCACTTTTGGAAGGAATGAACGAAGCCGAAATGGAGTCTTTAGGAAGTAAACTGACCGCTCAGGATATTTACGATGTCAACAGTTCCAGTCTAAAAGATGCCGTGGTGCATTTCAATGGTGGGTGTACTGCTGAGGTGATTTCTCCAAAGGGATTGATCCTAACCAATCACCACTGCGGATATGGACAAATTCAAGCACACTCTTCTTTGGAAAATGATTATTTGAAGAATGGATTTTGGGCCATGAGCTTGGAAGAAGAATTGCCAAACAATGATCTTTATGTAGAATTCATTGTAAGAATTGATGATGTGACCGAGCAAGTTTTGGCGGGAACCAATGCAGAAATGTCTGCCAAGGAATTACAGTCTTTAACCGATTCTAATAGTAGCAAAGTGCTCAAAGACGTGAAGAAAGAAGATTGGCAGAGAGCAAAAATAAAGTCTTTTTACAAAGGAAACCAGTACTTTTTGTTTGTAACAGAACGTTTCGAGGATGTGCGTTTGGTGGGAACACCTCCAAACAGTATTGGTAAGTTTGGTAGCGATACAGACAATTGGGTGTGGCCTCGCCATACCGGAGATTTTTCTATGTTTAGAATTTACGCCGATCAAAATAACCGCCCGGCAAAATACGCAGCAGACAATGTGCCTTACACGCCTAAACACTATTTACCGGTGTCCTTGGACGGGGTTTCCGAAGATGATTTTACCATGGTATTTGGGTTTCCAGGACGCACCAATGAGTATTTACCAGCAGTGGCAGTTGAGCAGATTGTAAAAAAAGTGAACCCAAGTAATATTGCTATTAGGGAAGCGGCTCTAAAGGTGATTGATGGGTATATGAAAAAGAATGACGAAATACGAATTCAATATGCTTCAAAGCAAGCTAGAATTGCCAACTATTGGAAAAAATGGATTGGTGAAAATCTAGGCTTGGAAAAAAGTAATGCTGTAGCCATTAAACGTAATATGGAGGCTGAGTTTACAAGTCTTTTAAAAGAGAAGGGCCTTGTTGAGCAGTATGGAAATGTTTTGCCTCAGTTGGAACAATTATATGCGCAGATTGAAGCTGTTAATGTTAAGCGTGGAAATTTCAATGAGATTTTTAAGCGTAATAATGAGCTTATGGATATTATGTTCAGATTGGACCAAATGGAGCGAGCTGCAGCGAAAGGAGAGGAAGCTTTTGATCGTTCAAGAGATATCGTTGTAGATAAGTTGGTCAGTATTTATAAGGATTTTAATGCAGATGTAGATCAAGGTGTTTTTGAAGCCATCATGCCTTTGTATACCCAAAATGTGGATGCCACCATTTATAAAAACACAAGTTTCACCGATTTAAAATCGGCCATGAAAGTGTTGGATGGCGATGCTAAGGAGGTTATTAAAAAACTGAATAAGGATAAGGCTTATAAATATGCGAAACCTTTTATTGAAGAATATTACAGCTCTTTAGATCCTGATTTTAATGCCTTGAATGCTGAAATTAATAAATATCAAAAGCTGTACATGAAAGCCTTGATGGAGGTAATGCCTGATGAGCGTTATTTTCCGGATGCCAATAGTACCCTTCGTGTGACTTATGGAAAGGTGAAAGGGTATGAGCCTAAGGATGCCGTGTATTATGATCCTATCACCTATTTGGATGGTGTGATGGAAAAATATGTGCCGGGTGATTATGAGTTTGAGGTTCCTGAAAGATTACGAGAATTGTATGCAAGCAAAGACTATGGTAATTACGCTGATAGCACTGGGAAATTACCGGTTTGTTTTATCGGGACGAACCATACCACTGGAGGGAACTCAGGAAGTCCGGCTTTGGATGCCCATGGCAACTTGATAGGCTTGAATTTTGATCGCGTATGGGAGGGAACCATGAGCGACATTTATTATAGTCCTGAAATTTGTAGAAACATTATGGTGGACGTCCGCTACATTTTATTCGTGATTGATAAATATGCGGGAGCCTCGCATTTAATTGAGGAAATGACGCTGGTACACCCTAAGCAAGAACAAAACCTAAACTAATAATGAGCCCTTTCAAATTTGAAAGGGTTTTTTGTCTTATTTATTGAGTTTGCCTACCAATCATTCCGGCCTGTAGTGATATAGACTAAAACATCATTGATGCATTGGTCCAGGTTGGTCTTGATTTCATGTGTCCAAAACCTGAAAACGGTAAAACCCATGGCTTCCAAGGCTTGGTTTACTTGATAGTCTCGCTGCATATTGCGTTCTATCTTAGGAATCCAAAACTTGCGGTTGCTTTTTATCTGATCCTTTCGTTCGTCCCAATTGTAGCCATGCCAAAATTCCCCATCAATAAAAATGGCAAGGTTATATTTTTTGATGGACACATCGGGTTTGCCAGGTAGGCTTTTGCTATCCACTCTGTATCGGACATTTTTTTGCCAAAGCGCTTTCCTAAAGCGCAGCTCTGGATTGGTGTTTTTGCCACGAATACGACTCATAATCTTGGAGCGTTTTTTAGTGGTGTAAAACCCTGCTTCCTCACTAAAACGAGGCACTTTAATATTGTCTTCTGGATATGCCATGACGTCTAAGGAATATACGGAATTTTAAGGAGATATTTGGGGCTGAAACATTCAGCCTAAAACAAAAAATCCCAAACCTTGAGGCTTGGGATTTGTATTATAAAGAATTTGAATTCTCTTAGTATCTATAGTATTCTGGTTTGAAAGGACCTTCAACTTGTACACCGATATAATCGGCTTGGTCTTGTTTCAACTCAGTAAGTTCCACACCAATTTTGGCAAGGTGCAATTTGGCAACTTTCTCATCTAAATGCTTAGGCAACATGTATACTTTGTTTTCGTAAGCATCTTTGTTGGTCCAAAGTTCAATTTGTGCCAAAGTTTGGTTGGTAAACGAGTTACTCATTACAAAACTTGGATGTCCAGTCGCACAACCAAGGTTCACCAAACGTCCTTCTGCTAAAAGGATAATATCATTTCCGTTGATAGTATATTTGTCAACCTGAGGTTTGATTTCAACTTTTGTTGCTCCATGATTTGTTTTCAACCAAGCAACATCAATTTCGTTGTCAAAATGCCCAATGTTACATACGATGGTTTTATCTTTCATAGCTTCAAAGTGCTCACCACGAACGATGTCTTTATTTCCAGTTGTGGTAATTACGATATCAGCCTTTCCAACAACAGTTTCCAAACGTTTTACTTCGTATCCATCCATAGCTGCCTGTAAAGCACAAATAGGATCAATTTCAGTCACAGTTACAATACTTCCGGCACCTCTAAAAGAAGCGGCAGTCCCTTTACCTACATCTCCATAGCCACATACCACAACACGTTTTCCGGCTAACATCACATCGGTAGCACGACGAATAGCGTCAACCGCACTTTCGCGACATCCGTATTTGTTGTCGAATTTAGATTTGGTTACAGAATCATTCACGTTGATAGCAGGCATTGGCAACGTTCCTGCTTTCATGCGCTCGTACAATCTGTGAACTCCAGTAGTCGTTTCTTCACTTAAACCATTAATACCTTCAACCAAATGTGGGTAACGGTCCAATACCATATTGGTAAGGTCTCCACCGTCATCCAAAATCATGTTAAGCGGTTGGCGGTCTTCACCAAAAAATAAAGTTTGCTCAATACACCAATCAAACTCCTCTTCGGTCATGTTTTTCCAAGCATAAACAGCCGTTCCCGCAGCGGCAATAGCAGCAGCAGCTTGATCTTGGGTAGAAAAAATGTTGCAAGAACTCCAGGTAACTTCGGCACCAAGGGCTTGAAGGGTTTCAATCAAAACAGCCGTTTGAATGGTCATGTGCAAACATCCAGCAATACGAGCACCTTTAAGCGGTTGAGTCTCTTTGTATTCCTCACGTAAGCTCATCAATCCAGGCATTTCTGCTTCTGCCAATTCAATCTCTTTGCGTCCCCAGTCAGCCAATGACAGGTCTTTTACCTTAAATGGCTCGTACGCCACAGTTTTTGTATCCATGTTTTATGTTTTTCTAGTGTTATAAGATGACACCTTTGGCAATACTCCCTAAAATGGTTAAATTCGCTTACCCAAAGTGGCATTGCTTTTTAAGCGGTGCAAAGATAACCAATAACTTTCAGAAAAGTAAATGCCTCTATATAAAACCCTTAATCCTAGTGCACAAACTTCTGTTAAAATCTGGAAGATAACAGAGTCCTATCAGGAGTTGTTTCAGCCTGTTACCCTAAAACCGGAAAGTTTAAAGCGTGTGCAAAACATGAAAAGTGAATTGCACCAGCGAGGGTTCTTAAGTGTACGCCATTTACTAGCTGAGTTTGGCTATACTGACGAGGATTTGTTTTATGACGAAAATGGGAAACCTCATTTAAAAGATGGAAAGCATATTTCTATAACCCATTCTTTTACCTTTTCTGCCGTAGTGGTAAGTGATGATGTGGTTGGGATTGATATTGAAAAACAGCGGGAAAAAATAGGGGTGATAGCTCATAAGTTTATGGACTATGAGTTTAAGTATTTGAAGAATACCGAGGCCGATTATATCAATAAGCTTACAGTGATTTGGTGTGTTAAGGAGTCTTTGTATAAGCTTTTTGCTACCCCAGGATTGAGTTTTTTGCAGCATACTTTGGTGATTCCGTTTATGATGAATGATGGCGAAACCACGGCGTGGATAGATTATAAAAACAAAAAGAGCCGCTATCACGTGGCGTTTTTGGAATTTGAAGGATTTACCTGTGCTTATACACTTCCGTAACTGATGATTTATAAGGATATTTTAATAAGAAGCGCTGCAGGCGAACGATTGTTGGCAGTGTTGTTGGACCCCGATAAACTCCAAATTGATAGAGTCGCCAATTTGATAGAGAGGATTAATAAATCTATCGCTACCCATATTTTTGTAGGCGGGAGTGAAGTTGATGAACATGTCACGCCAATTTTGGTGGCAGAGATAAAGAAGCATACTCTTTTGCCAGTAATCATTTTTCCTGGAGATGTATGCCAAATTTCAGAACAGGCAGATGCCCTTTTGTTTTTGTCCTTAATTTCGGGAAGAAACCCCGATTACCTTATCGGGAAACAAGTGCAGGCGGTTCAAAAGTTGAGAGAGGCCAATTTGGAAATCATCGCTACAGGCTATTTACTTATTGAAAATGGGAAGGAAACAGCGGTCCAGCGCGTGACGCATACTTTGCCAATGTCAAAAGATAATGTTCAGAATATTGTAGATACGGCCAAAGCAGGGGAACTGCTGGGGATGAAACTAATCTATTTGGAAGCAGGTAGTGGCGCTTTACATCCTATTGATGCCGATATTATCAAGAAAGTAAAAGAGGATTTAAGGATTCCTTTGATTGTTGGAGGAGGCATTAGAAATATGGAAGCCTTAGCTCAAGCCTATAATGCAGGTGCCGATATGGTAGTGATTGGAACAGCTTTTGAACAAGATGAGACCTTTTTTGAAAGACTTCAGCAAAAAGAAAATATTCTAGAAACACCAAAACCGTTGAACGGATTTGGTTGAATAAAAACATAACTCTAAATAAATCCTATTAGGGAATTAAAACACCATGAAAATTTCAGTAGAACTAACATTGACACCGCTTCAAGATAACTACGAACCGGCTATTATTCACTTTATAAAAAAACTGCGAGCTTCTGGGCTTACCGTTTTGGAAAACCCTTTGAGCACTCAAGTGTATGGCGATTATGATGAGGTAATGAGCTTACTAACAAGTGAAATCAAGGAAGCTTTTGAGTTGATAGAAAGAGGATTGTTGTACATGAAAATTGTGAAATCCGATCGTCACGACTATGAACCACATTTTTGATTTTTTCATAGATCCCTATCGTGGTACTCCTGCACTGTTTATTGTGTTGGAGGCCATTGCCTTTGTCTTCGGGATTTTAAGTGTTTACTATGCCCAGAAGGAAAATATCTTGGTGTATCCAACGGGTTTGGTGGCAACGGTAATCACAGTTTTTCTATTGTACAAGGCGGGATATTTGGGAGACATGATGATGAATTTTTATTATTCAGTCATGAGTATTTACGGATGGTGGAACTGGGCCAGAAAAAAAGAAGACAAGCATGTGGTGGCTATTTCCAGAACCAATACCAAAGAAAAATTAATAGGAGGTGGCATGTTTTTGTTGACAATGTTGGTAACTTATTTGGTCTACACGGCTTATGGTTACCAATTGGAAATTCCTAACTATATAGACATTTTTACTTCGGGAATTTTCTTTACAGCAATGTGGTACATGGCTATCAAGAAACTGGAAAATTGGACCCTTTGGATTTTCGCCGATCTAATTACCGTACCATTGTATGCCTATAGAGGTTTAGGGATATTATCGTTACAGTACCTCATTTTTACATTTTTAGCAATTCAAGGATATCGCCAATGGAAGCGAAGCTTAGACAACAAGATTCAAACTGCATAAAAGTGGTACTTTTTGGGCCCGAATCTACAGGGAAGACGGTATTGGCACAACGCTTGGCAAAGCATTACGATACGCTTTGGGTTCCTGAATTTTCACGGATTTATGCTGAAGAAAAAATGAAAAAGGGAGAACAACTCACTGAAGAGGATGTGCTGCCTATTGCCATAGGGCAAATAAAACTAGAAAATGAACTGACGTCAAAGGTTGAAAAACTATTGATTTGTGACACCGATTTATTGGAGACAAAAGTTTATAGTTCAATGTATTATGATGGTTTTTGTCCTGAAGTTTTGAATAAAATAGTTGGAAAGAATCAGTATAATCTTTATTTTTTGACTAATATTGATGTACCGTGGGAAGCGGATGACATTCGTGACAGACCTAATGAAAGGGAGCACATGTTTCAAGCTTTTGAAACGGCTTTAAGAACACATAGCAAACCATATGTTTTACTTAAGGGTTCTGAAGAGGAACGCTTTAACGTTGCGGTGAAGCATATTGATAATCTATTAAAACAGACTTGATGAAATTTTCTGAAGCAGATTTAGAACAGATAGAAAAAAAGGGACTCACCCCTAAAAAAGTAAAACAACAGATTAAAATTTTTAAAAACGGACTCCCGTTTACCCATCTTATTGCGGCGGCCACTATTGGAAAAGGCATTACTAAGCTTACTGCAGAGGAAGAGGCGGCCTATATAAAGGTTTTTGAAGATAAAAAGAATGAAAGTGAGCTGTTAAAGTTTGTGCCTGCTTCTGGAGCTGCTACCAGAATGTTCAAGTTTTTATTCCAGTTTCAGCAGGATTATGATCCTGAGACTGAAAGCTTGAATTCCTATATCAACAATACCAATGCTAAGGATCTTTCTTTATTCTTTCTAGGACTTAAAAAGTTTCCATTTTATGATGAGGTCATGGCAAAGCTTTTGGAAACTTATCCCGATTACAACCAAAAGTCGAGGGACGAAAAGGCTTGGTTGTTTGTAAAGGCTATGTTGGATGAGGATATGTTGGACTACGGAAACTATCCAAAGGGACTGTTGCCATTTCATGAGTATAAAAACAAGGTGATTTCAACAGCTTTTGAAGAGCATTTGTTTGAAACCGCTCTGTATTCTTCTGATAATTGTAAGGCAAAATTACACTTCACCATTTCAGAAAAATATAAAGACAAGTTCAAAAGTGAGTTTGAGAGAATTCAACAAAAGGTAGAAACTAAAACAGGTGTTAAGTTTGAAATTTCCTTTTCCTATCAAAAAGAATCTACAGATACCATTGCGGTAACCCCAAAAAACAAGTTGTTTAGGGAAGAGGATGGCTCTTTGTTGTTCAGACCTTCTGGGCATGGTGCGCTTATTGAAAACCTAAACGACCTTGAAGCCGACGTCATTTTTATGAAGAATATTGACAATGTGGTGGTGTATAAATACAAGGAAGAGGTAGCTAAGTATAAAAAAGTACTGGCAGGAATTTTAATGGAACTTCAAGAACAGGCCTTTACCTATCTAAGAAAATTGGATGAAGACAATCTAGAAGAGAAGGATCTTAAGGAAATTGCCAAATTCTTGAGCAAGAAAATGGATGTCAAGATTTCTCCAGAATTCAAGAAATATAAGTCTAAATATCAAATAGAGTACCTTCAGGAAAAACTAAACCGTCCTATCCGTATTTGTGGAATGGTGAAAAATGAAGGAGAGCCTGGAGGGGGACCTTTTTGGGTGAAGAATGAAGATGGTGTAATTTCTCTTCAAATTGTGGAATCTGCCCAAATCAATATGAAGGACAAGGCTCAAAAATCTATTTTAACGAAATCGACACATTTTAACCCTGTGGATATTGTGTGTAGTGTTAAGGATTATAAGGGTGAAAAATTCAATTTGACCAAATATGTCGATCCTTCGGCGGCGTTTATTACCGAAAAGACCAAAAACGGGAGAAACCTTAAGGCATTGGAGCTTCCAGGGCTTTGGAATGGAAGTATGGCCAATTGGAACACCGTGTTTGTGGAGGTGCCATTGATTACCTTTAATCCTGTAAAAACGGTGAACGATTTGTTGAAAGCACCACACCAAGTTCTTAATGGACATTAATCAGGAAGCACTTATTTCAGAACTGACCTTTAAGGCAGTTCGTAGTTCAGGATCGGGAGGGCAACACGTTAATAAAGTAGCTACTAAAGTGGAGTTATTTTTTGATGTGATGGCCTCCAAGGTTTTGGAAGAAAATGAAAAACAACGGGTGCTTGACGCGCTTGCCAATAGGGTAAACAAGGGGCAGGTTTTGGTATTGTATAGTGACGATAGCCGGAGTCAATTCAAAAACAAAAACCTTGTCATCCAGAAGTTTTTGAACTTGATTGAGGAGGCTTTAGAGGTGCAAAAGGAGCGTGTGCCGACCAAAATTCCAAAAGGCGTCAAGAAAAAGCGACTTCAGGACAAACGGAAACAGTCTGAAAAAAAGAGTTTTAGGAAACCACCTAGCTTGAATTGAAAATATCTTTGTTTAGGTAGGTTAATTCTCTATTCTTCCCTAAATTTGCAGCGTTCTCAAAAAGGGGTGCCTAATATCGGCTGAGATCATACCCATTGAACCTAGAACAGGTAATGCTGTTTAGGAATGAAGCGTTAAAAATGTCTGCAGGCATTTAGTACTGGTTAACCATTAGTAAGGTATTAAGTTTTAACGTATGGTAATAGAAGCATTTGCTTCAAAATCTATTGTAAAACAACAAAAGAATAATGACCTCTTTTTATTCGATTATGATTTTTTAATCGATATGAAAAAACTATTTCTTTTTTTAACACTTTTGGTGCTATCAGTCACCGGAAAAGCACAACAACAACAACAAACAAAAGATTCTACCGAAGTTGAAAAACTGGACGAAGTTCTGGTAAAGGCCGTTAGGGTAGAAGCTACATCTCCAATCACACATTCCAATGTTACCAAGGAGCAGCTTGAAAAGCGCAATTTAGGTCAGGACATTCCTGTGCTCTTAAATTATTTGCCGTCGGTGGTAACGTCTACCGATGCAGGAGCCGGAATTGGATATACCTATATTCGTGTACGTGGTATTAATGCCCAATCTACCAATGTGACCATTAACGGGATTCCTTATAACGATGCCGAATCTATGGGAACCTTTTGGGTGAATTTAGGTGATTTTGCCTCTTCAGTAGAAAGTTTACAGTTACAACGAGGCGTGGGGACTTCCACCAACGGTTCTGGGGCTTTTGGAGCTAGTATTAACGTGCTGACCGATGCCGTTTCGAAAGAAGCGAGTGCCGAAATTTCCAATTCCTTTGGAAGTTATAACACACGCAAACATACGGTGAAGTTCAGTACTGGATTAATGAACGATCATTTTGAGTTTGCAGGGCGTTTGTCGAAAATTAAATCGGATGGCTATATCGACAGAGCCTCTTCCGATTTGCAATCTTATTTTTTGCAAGGGTCTTATGTAGATGAAAATACCTTGATTAAAGCCTTGGCTTTTGGAGGAAAGGAGAAAACCTATCAGTCTTGGAATGGTTTGGAGGATTTGGACCTATTGGAAAATGACAGAACTTTTAATACGGCAGGAATGTATTTTGACGCCGATGGAAACATGCATTTTTATGACAATGAGGTAGATGATTACAAACAAGACCATTACCAACTGCATTGGAACCAACGTTACAATAACCATTGGTCTACGAACTTGGGACTGAATTATACTTATGGCCGCGGGTTCTTTGAACAATATAAGGAAGATGAAGATTTTGCCGATTATGATTTGGCAGAAATTCAAATTGGAGGTGAAACCATCAATACCACAGATTTGATTCGTCGGCGTTGGTTGGATAATGATTTTTATGTAGTAAATGCCAATGTCAACTATAAAAATGATGCCCTAAATATGACTTTGGGGACTTCGTATAGTTTTTATGATGGTGACCATTTTGGAGAAATTATTTGGGCACAGTATGCAAGTGACAGTGAGATAGGAGACCATTATTACGATGGTAATGGAAAGAAAGGCGATTTTAGTGTGTTTGCCAAGGCTACCTATCGATTTAATGAGAAGTTGAGTCTTTATGGCGATGTTCAGGTTCGAAATGTAGATTATACGGTAACGGGTTTGACATCTGATAGAGTGCCTTTTAATGTGGATGAAAATTATACGTTTTTCAATCCAAAAGCTGGAGTGACCTATAAGATGAATGACTATAATAACTTGTATTTCTCTTATGCTAGAGCCAATAGAGAACCTAACAGAGACGATTTTGAAAACAATGCCACTGTAAAACCTGAGCAGCTTAACGATTTTGAATTGGGTTGGAGACACGACGCTCAAAAACTGAGATTGAATGTGAATGCTTACTATATGCTATACAACGAACAATTGGTATTAACTGGTAACCTGGATGATGTAGGAAACCCTATTAGAACCAATAGTGGCGATAGTTATCGTTTAGGATTGGAAGTGGAAGCAGCCGTAGCCTTGTCTAAAAGGTTTTCCATTCAGCCTAACTTTACTTTGAGTTCCAATAAGAACAAGGAAACCTTTGCTTCCATAGATGGAGAATTGGTCAACTTAGGGAAAACAAACATCTCTTACTCCCCAGAGTTTATTGCGGCTAATGCTTTAGTGTTTCAACCAATGTCCAGCCTACAAATGTCTGTATTGAGTAAATATGTAGGCGAACAATTTATGGGGAATACCGATGCTGAGAATTCAAAATTGGACAGCTATTTTGTAAACGATTTCAATATTACTTACGAGCTAAAAACGAAATCAATCTTTAAATCTATTTTGTTTACAGGATTGGTGAACAATATTTTCAATGAAAAGTATGTGTCTAATGGGTATTACTACACTTATGATGATACTTGGTCCGATCCAAACCAAGTAACCACCATTGAAGGTGCTGGGTATTATCCTCAGGCTACCACTAACTTTTTGTTGGGAATGACCTTGAAATTCTAAAAACGCTATTTTTTAAAACTAAAAAGCCAAAACGACACTTCAGTTTTGGCTTTTTTTATTTTGAAAGGATATTTTTTTAATTGTAGACGTACAGCATGTTGCCACTTTGTTCCACTACATACATTCTCAGGCCGCAGGGCAATTCGGAGTTGTAAAGTGGTTGTCCTGTAATCAAGCTATAGGTGTTGGCATCGGTACAGCCACAAACACCTTCAATGCCATCAATGCTCAAAGTTGAACAATTGCTCACAGCATGGTTGGGGTCGGCAGCATCAAAAGCCATAAATCCAAAACCTGTATTCACCACAAAAAAACCTCCAACACCTCCTTGATTGCCCACATACACAGGATTGCTTGGAAATTGCAATTGGCTGTACTGTGGTAAGTTCATATTCAAAGACGCATTCACACCAACATTGGGTAGGAAATTGCATTCGTTTTGGTCGTCGTTACCACCACAGGCTACCAATAAAGGCAGTAGGGTTAAAAAGGTCATTAGTTTTTTCATAGCTATAAAATAGAAGTGCAAATTACGATAAAATTAAGGCTTTCTGTAGGCCTTGCATATGAGCTCTTTAAAAATTTAACGAATAATTATAAAGTACCACCTACTTTGAACTCCCATTTTTTTAGTTACCTTTAGACCTAGTTAACATTTAAAAAAATTGTGTAAATTTGTATGTAATCTCGTGCTAGCGGGATTTTTTTTATGCTGAACGAACTTCGGCTACAGTTTACAATTTAAATAATGAAGTTATGAGTAAAGTATCTTATTACACTGCGGAAGGACTGAAGAAATTGAGAGATGAGTTAAGACAACTTAAGGATATAGAACGCCCAAAAGCCTCTCAAGCTATTGCTGAAGCAAGGGACAAAGGAGATTTGAGTGAAAATGCCGAATATGATGCCGCTAAAGAGGCGCAAGGTTTATTGGAAATGAAAATTTCTAAGTTGGAAGATATTTTGGCAGGTGCACGTTTGATTGACGAATCGCAATTGGATACCTCTAAGGCATTAGTGCTTTCAAAAGTGAAAATCAAAAACCAAACCAACGGTATGGAAATGACTTATACCTTGGTTGCTGATGGAGAAGCCGATTTGGCCTCTGGTAAAATCTCTGTAAACTCTCCAATTGGTAAAGGGTTATTAGGGAAATCTGTTGGAGAAGTTGCAGACATTCAAGTACCAAATGGTGTTATGAAATTTGATATTCTAGAAATTTCAAGATCATAGGCGGTCTCTATAGACCAGTTTAAAATTTAAGTAAAAGATTCCCGTTCTGCGGGAATCTTTTTATCTTTAAATCTAATTCTGAATGACCATGACATCAATATTTACAAAAATTATTAACGGAGAGATTCCTTGCTATAAAGTTGCTGAAACTGATGAGTTTTTGGCATTTTTGGACATCAACCCTAATGCAAAGGGACATACTTTATGTATTCCAAAAAAGGAAGTTGATAAGATTTTCGATTTGGACGAAGCTACCTATATGGGTTTAATGGCGTTTTCAAGGCGAGTAGCCATTGCATTGGAAAAGGCGGTTCCTTGTAAACGCGTGGGTGTCTCGGTGATTGGTTTGGAAGTGCCTCATGTGCATGTACACTTAATTCCGTTGAATAGAATGGATGATGCCCGTTTTCTTTCCAAAGAAGCCTTGCAACCTGAAGAATTTGAAGCAATTGCCAAGGCTATTGCCTCACATTTATAGTTTGTCAATTTTCAAAAACGCCAAACACGTATAGGATAATAGCCAAAATGAGCAAAAGGTCTAAGGCAATAAGTATCCATGATAATTTGGTGAGTTTCACAGACCTTGGTTTGGCCGGAGTGGCACGCTGTTGGTAGGCGAATACCTGCTCTATTTCATGGGTCCATTGGACGGGATAGATTTCGGTATTGCAGGTATGGCAATAGAGCGTATGGCTAGTGTCTTTGGTGACGGCTTTGTAAAAGACGTTTTCCACCAACTTTTGCTTAAAGGTTAAGTGTAGGCCTTTTTTGGAATAGCACTCGGGGCAATTGTTGTTAAGGTCAACTTCTTTTAGGGTGAAAAATGATGCGCTCATAAACTCAAATTTACGAAAGAATTTTTAAACTTATCTGCATGGTCGTACCCTTACCGATTTCGGAGTGTAGGACCTTTATTTTGCCGTTATGGTAATCTTCTACAATGCGTTTGGCTAAAGATAGCCCAAGTCCCCAACCCCGTTTTTTACTGGTGTAACCAGGTTCAAAAATTTGATGGAACTGTTGTTTGGAAATTCCTTTTCCCGTATCTGTAATATTTACTTTTACATGTTTGGTGTCCTGTTCTATGGCAACACTTAATTTGCCTTTGCCCTTCATGGCGTCGATAGCATTTTTTACCAAGTTCTCAATGGTCCAGCTGTAAAGTTGCGAGTTGAGATCTACAAATATTTCATCATTTGGAACGGTGATGTCAAAATCAATCAGTTTTGAAGAACGGGATTTTAAATAGGCATAACTATCTATGGTTTCCTTCACAATATCGGTTTTGGTAAGGGTGGGCATAGAGCCTATTTTACTGAAACGCTCTGTTATGGTTTGAAGGCGTTGTACGTCTTTTTCCATTTCCAAAATATAATCTGGATCGACGTTTTCCGACCTTAAAATTTCTATCCATCCTACAAGTGAAGAAAGTGGGGTGCCTATTTGGTGGGCCGTTTCTTTGGCCATTCCGGTCCAAAGTTTGTTTTGTTCGGCATTTTTATTGCTTCGGTAGAAAAAATACACCACGGCGCCAAACAAAAAGATGATAAGCAAGAGGGCTAGTGGATAATATTTTAGTTTATTCAACAATGGTGAATTTCCGTAGTATAGAGTTGAAAGTACCTTGTCCTTGTATCGAATTTCAATGGGCTGGTTTTCGCTTTTAAATTTTTCAATTAGCGATTGGATGTATAAAGAATCCTCAGCCTTAGTTTCATCAATGTTGTTATAGGTGATACCTTCCAAGCTTACCAAAATCATAGGGGTTGTGGTATTACTTTTAAGGATTTCCAATGGTAATTCACCTACATTGGATTTTAAATCGGTAACCTTGCTTACTTCTTCCTGTGCCAATGACCAATTTTCCATCTTGGTGCGTTCTTCTGCCTTGAAGTTTTGAAAGAAAATATACGTATTCCAAAGGATAAGGGAAATAGTGACAAAAGATACTACGATGATGGTCCAACGTAAAATGTTTCTATTGGTAGATAAGGCCATTCTAAAATTTTTGTAATTCTAAATATAATGGAATTCTGTTAATAATATTGTGCTTAAGGTTTTCAAATCATTTTTATTACTTTGGTAATATGGTTACATTTGCCTCAAATCAATTATGCCAATGATCTCATTTGACCCAAAGGACATGCCTACTGCAAAAGTACATGGGTATTTGTTAAGTGCTGTGGCACCAAGGCCTATTGCATTTGCGAGTACCATTGACGAGGAAGGCAATCCTAATTTATCGCCTTTCAGTTTTTTTAATGTGTTTAGTGCCAATCCGCCTATATTGATTTTTTCACCGGCGCGAAGAGTTAGGGACAATACAAATAAGCATACCTTAGAGAATGCAGAAGCGGTAAAGGAAGTGGTTATTAATGTGGTGAATTTTGATTTGGTACAACAGGCTTCCTTGAGCAGTACCGAGTATGGTAAAGGTGTCAATGAGTTTGAGAAAGCTGGGTTGACCATGTTGAAATCAGATTTGGTAAAGCCTTTTAGAGTGGCCGAATCACCAGTGCAATTTGAGTGCAAGGTGAATGACATTGTGAAGTTGGGAACAGGGGGAGGTGCCGGAAACTTGATAATCTGTGAAGTCGTGAAGTTTCATATTTCTGAAGAAGTGTTGGACGACGATCAGCGTATCGATCAAGAGAAATTGGATTTGGTGGCTAGAGCAGGTGGTAGTTATTACAGCAGGGCCAGAAATGGTTTTTTTGAAATACCTAAGCCATTGCAAACTTTAGGACTTGGTGTGGATGCGCTTCCAGAAGAAGTCAGAAATAGCATGATCTTGACAGGGAATGATTTGGGAATGTTGGGGAATGTGGAGCAGCTGCCTTTTCAGGAGGATATTGCAGCTTTTTTAGAGGATATTAGTGAGCGTTACCCCAATGTAACGAGCATGACACATCGGGAAAAACACAAATTAGCGCAAAACTATTTGAGTTTTGGGGATGTGGCAAGTGCTTGGAAAGTACTACTATCATAGCGGTAGTTTAGATAAGATTTAGAAATTACAAATAAGAATAAATAGTAAGAAGAATGGAAATTCAGGGAAAAATTAAAATGATTGGGACAACCCAAAGTTTCGGAAGCAGCGGGTTTAGAAAAAGAGAGATTGTTATTACTACAGACGAACAATATCCACAACACATTATGGTGGAATTTGTACAGGATAAAACCGACTTATTAAATTCTTACCAAGTAGGGCAGCCCGTAAAAATCAGTATCAACCTTAGAGGTAGAGAATGGGTGAATCCACAAGGTGAAACTAAATATTTCAACTCTATTCAAGGATGGCGTATCGAAGCAGCACAGGCTGAAGCTTCAGGAGGTATGCCTCCAATGCCACCTGCAGATGCTTTTGAACCAGCAGGAAACTTGAATGAAGATGAGCATGACGATCTTCCTTTCTAGGAATTGTCTAAGAATTTTAGATGCAATACAGAAACCCTACTTTTAAAAAGTGGGGTTTTTTGTATGTAGAAATCAGTAGCCGATTTAAATTCCTGAAAGCTCAAAAAAAGAATGTAATTTTAGGAGCAAGCCATAAAAAAAGCCCTGGGAAACCCAGGACTTTAGTATTGTGGTTTTAGGTGCGGCCTAAATAAAAAGTAATTATCAAAATGCAATGAATAATAAGTAATTTATTATGCAGGCCATTTCAAAATTGATAAAAATTATTGGTTTTTGAAAGGAAAGTTGTGTGAATATTCACGAAAACGTTGTAGTAGATGGTAAGTGTTCTTACAAATGAAATAAATTTTCCAGACGTTAGGGAAACCTCACCAGAAGGGCTTTTGGCCATTGGGGGTGATTTATCTGTAGAGCGTTTGTTGTTGGCCTATCGGAATGGTATTTTTCCGTGGTTTGATGACGACGATCCCATTCTATGGTGGTCGCCAGACCCACGATTTGTACTCTTTCCTGAGCGTTTAAAAGTCTCCAAAAGTATGAAGCAGGTGCTTCGGAATACAGATTTTGTGGTGACGGTGAATAAGGCCTTTACTGAAGTTATTTCCTCTTGCTCCAAAATCAAGAGACATGGACAGCCTAGTAGCTGGATTACCCAAGATATGATTGCCGGTTATACGGCCTTACATGAATTGGGCTATGCGAAATCAGTTGAGGTATGGCAGGATGATGAATTGGTAGGTGGTCTTTATGGCGTTGATTTGGGTAATGGGGTGTTTTGTGGTGAAAGCATGTTTTCCAAAGTTAGCAATGCCAGTAAAGCTGGCTTCATCACCTATATTCAAAACACCAATTATAAATTGATAGATTGCCAAGTGTATACCAACCATCTGGAAAGTTTAGGTGCTGAGGACATGGCTAGAGCGGAATTTGTGAAATATCTGTAAGCAGATGAATGAAAATCTTATTTAGAAGTAAGTAAAACATTTTACTCCTTTCAAACCTCATTATACCTAAAACATTTGGTCTCATGATCGTTTACCATACCTGTGGCTTGCATATGGGCATACACAACAGTAGAACCTACAAACTTAAAGCCTCTTTTCTTTAAATCTTTACTAATGGTATCGCTCAATGGGGTAGTGGCTGGAGCCGTTTTATAGTGTTCTATTTTGTTGGTAAGGGGGTGGCCATCTACAAATCCCCAAATGTACTTGCTAAAGCTTCCAAATTCATCCTGTATTTTCATAAAGGCCTGGGCATTGGTAATAGTGGCTTTTACTTTCAATCTATTTCTAATGATGCCGGCATCTTGAAGCAGTGCTTCTACCTTATCATCATTGTATTGTGAAATGGTTTTGTAATCAAAATTATCAAAGGCATTTCTAAAGTTCTCACGCTTTCTAAGGATGGTTATCCAGCTTAACCCGGCCTGAAAGGTCTCCAATATCAAAAACTCAAAAAGCTTGGTATCATCATACACAGGAACGCCCCATTCTTCGTCATGATAGGTCTCATAAAGTGGGTCTCCTAGGCACCATCCGCATCTTTGTTTTTCCATAGTGATTTTGTTGAAAAATGAGCTGTTTAATGTAACAACAGTTACCTAAAAATAGGCATTTTAGCCTTAATTTTGTCAAAAAATTTTAGAGTATGAATATATCACAAATTAACAGAGTAGACGAGATTGTCAAAGCGAGCTTGACACATAGTATGAACTATGAACAATATCGTGAAAAGGTCAAGGACTTGGTAGCTCAACAAGCTACATCAGGAGAGGACCAATCGGAAGACCGTGTTAATTTTACAGTACTCAACGACCGCCGTATGAAGCGGTGGGACAAGACCATAAAAGTGCCCCAAGATATTCAAGAAGCTGTGGCGAAATTCCAAACTAAGGTAACTTGGCTGGTAATCACCGAAAGTTGGTGTGGGGATGCTGCACACGTAGTGCCTGCCATTAATAAAGTAGCCGAACTTAATGATAACATTTCTCTGAAGTTGGTCTTTAGAGATGAGAATGAAGCCTTAATGGATGAATTTTTAACCAATGGTGGTCGTTCCATTCCAAAATTGATCATGGTGGAAGATACTACTGGTGAAGTGGTCAGTACCTTTGGACCAAGACCCGAAGCTGCCACACAATTGGTGGAAGCTTACAAGGCTGAACATGGCGCATTGACTCCTGAATTTAAGGAAGAGCTGCAGGTTTGGTACAATACCGACAAAGGACAGTCTGTTATCAGTGATTTGGTACGGTTATTGCTATAAGTTTGGCAAGAGTCCACTTATTATATAGGTTGGATGTGTAACATAACCGTAATTGAATTTTTGATGATGACAACAATAGTAATAACAACTACAATACTCCTGATACCTGTTTTGGGTTTAGGAATTTATAAAACAAGAAAACAATTGGTGCCTCAAAGAGTACCTGTAAAACATAACGACAATAATAATAGGTTTTAATTAGATTGGTTAATATGTGTGAAAAAGCCTCGCAGTGATGTGGGGCTTTTTTTAATGTTTTGTTCTTGAAGTTGTTAATTTATTGATGTAATTTTTCAATGTTTTCAAACGTTCCTTCAGACATATATCCCAAGGTTACCAGTTCTTTAAGGTCCTGTAATGATTTTAGGAAACCGTTTTGTAAATACACAATACGGTCTGCCAATTGTATGACATTTTCATAATCGTGGTCTGTGATGATAAAGCCTTTGGACGATTTCAGTCCATTGATGTACTCAATTACATAGGTTTTCATAATAGGGCTCAGTCCATTAAAGGGTTCGTCTAAGAGCACAAATTTGGCATTGGAATGTACCATCAGCAAAATTTCAACAATTCGTTTTTCGCCACCGCTTAACTGCTGGTTCTGCTTATATAGTAACGGTTGTATGTACTCATTTTCAAGTACGGCTGCTCTGTGTTCTTTAGCAAGAAACAAATGAATTAAAGATTTGATGGCAATATTGTTGGGTAAAAAGTTGTCTTGAGGCAGGTAATTGATCAATCGTCTGCCGTCGGCCACGCTTTTAATAATAGTGTTACCTATTCTTATAAATTTAAAATCGGCTTTTTCGATACCAAAAACAATTTTGAGCAAGGTAGATTTTCCTGAGCCATTGCGTCCAATCAAACCAACCGTCTCCCCTTTTTTACAGGACATATACACATCACTTAGGATGACCTTGGTGTCATAACTTTTTGAAACACTGTCTATGTGTAGATGGTTCATACAATCGACAGTATTACAAGGTTGATCAGGCAAATACCTATGGTCGACCCCCACAGAGTGCGCTTGCTCAAACCTAGATTGTAGTAATAATAGTATTGTTGTTTGTCTTTAAGATCGTAGAAGAAGAATTGCATCTGCGGAGCCGTAAACAAAAAGCACCATCCAATGGTTGCAGGCTCCCCTCCAAACAAAAGCCCTAGTACAATGGCAATGGCATAGGCTAGAAAGAAATGTGGTTTTTGGAATAACAAAAGGTTTTTTAGGAGTCTCAAGCTATAAGTATGGTATTACTTTGGTTGATATAATTTATAGGGCAAAAGGGTTTGAAAAGTTAGGTATTCAATATTTTAATTCCAAATCCAGTTGTTTGCCTTCGGCTTGTGCTTTTTTGTCCTTTTCGGAGCCAATGGCAATCCCAATGGCCATACCAATAGGAAGTCCAATGCCTAAGAAGGCCATATTGTGAAGACTGGTGCCAAAAACCACTCCCAGCGGAATACCAAACACTGCAATCCCAATAGCCAACCATTTTTGTTGGTAATAATTTTTAGGCACTAAATGCAATTCTTTCTCTAGCAATTCCACAATCTTGGTCTGACACTTTTTTAGTTGTGACCTTAGGGTTTTATCATTGTCGGAGAGAGCATTTAAGGATTCAATGTAGGTGTTGATGGTGTGTATAATAGCTTCTGGAAGGTCTCTTTTTTGCAATTCGTTAAGGAGTTTGCCAAACTGGACATAGGCCCGTTCCAGTTTAGGGTTGTCCTGAATCGAGGTTCTTATTTTAAGAGAGGTAAGAGTCATTTAAAATGTATTGATGAGCTATCTTAATCTGGGTATAATAGCGCTATGGCCGTACTTGTATAAAGTTACTAAAAGCATAAGTAATGGGGCTTTTTTATGAGGAAAAAAATAAGTGTATTCAACTAAAAGTACACCGTGCACTTAATTAATAAATCTAAAAGACTTCATAAAAGTATCTATATTTCTGTTATTTGGTTGGTTTGGTATCTATGTTAGTGAATAAAATTTAGACTAGAATGAAACTGAAGTTTTCTGTAGTTACAATTTAGATATAAACGAACTTAAACACTTTAATCTCCTTTAATTGAACAATTCGTATATTACTTTTTCCTTATTCAATTTAAAGGTTAATTCTTTTTTTAATTGGCATTCGTCTTCATACCAGGTTGAGACAACTATCAAATCATCTTTTATCTCGAAGTCCAATAGCAATGGGAATTCATCAAAATCGCAATGTGCTCCTTCAGGTAAGAAGTTTTGCTCCCAATTGATGGGGAACACGGTTGTCATATCTAAAGGAGTGATGTCCATATGGCTGTATTCGTAAAAGTTCATTATTTCACTATCTCCAGCGGAGTCTTGAGTTAGGATTAAAGACTTGGTATTGTCAATTGGAATTTCGAACAACTGCCAACTCCCATCAACTACCTGTACAAATAGGTGATTGTCATCAATAAATCGCTTCTGCATCATCCCTGAATTGTCATTTATTAAGTAACCAACATTTTCGCAATTTATCACGTAAGCAATTCTTTCCTGTTTTGGCCATCTCCAATAGGCCATTGATGCATTAGGTATTTCGGGTAGTAGATTGAGAATTTCAAGTCGCTTTTTATTTAATTTCTTTGCGTTTTCTACTTCTTTTATAAAATTCACTTTGGCTTCCTCATCTGCTGTTAACGAAATTTCTTCAATAGTCTTGGTGCCCCTGTACCAACTGAATTGGCTAAAGTGTTCCCTTAGTTCTTGGTTGTTAAATATGTAACCTGCCTTAGCGTAAAACTCATTTCTTATAAGCTTTAATTCGGTTAAGGACTTACTGTACATTTCATTTCTATACTCATAGTCTATCTCTTCTTGGGCATATATAAAGTGGGTAATTATCAGAAAGCATAGGGGCAATAGTCTTTTCATAAGGATCAATTATAAATGTAATTTTTGAATAGGGTTATAATGTTCAAATAGCTCTTTTATGGTGGTTGTTTTTTTAAATCACTATGATTGGATCTTATCCGAAAGAGGTGAATGGTTGGTTTAAATATTTATATCAAAGGTAGCGTTAACATAAGTAGCACCATTTGTTTTACATTGTATTGTTGACAATATTTCTTAGCTTTCGTTCCATTAATTTCTCATTATTTTCAATTTTTTTGAAACCATACTTTTCATAGAGACCATGCGCATCAGTGGTGGCTAACTTCCAGTTTTCAACATGTTTCAAGGTTGGATAATTTATGATGCAATCCATTAATTTTTTGGAATATCCTTTGCCTCTTTCTTTTTCAGTAATAAAAACATCCATGACATAGGCGAAAATGGTAAAGTCTGTCACTATTCTAGCGAAGCCAATCTGTTTACCATTACTATAGACTCCAAAATTTAAAGAATTGTCTATACTCTTTTGGGTTTGTTCTAGGGTTCGTCCTTTTCCCCAATAGGCATTGGAAATAAAATCGTGTATAAACGTCACGTTTAGCTTTTCTTTTTCGGTATCAATTAATATGTCTTCCATTTTTGTTTTAAGACTTTTGCAAAAGCGATGCGACCAGCAGGATGTTATATAGCGTTGTCAAATAATTCTTTTAGCTATGGCTTCAAAGGGGGCTTCGGGAAGGCCATATAGAATAACTTTATCTTCATCGATTTCCTTAATGGGGATTAGTGATATTTTTGTGGTGCCAAAATATATGGCAATCAATAGTGTTTCATCTATTTTTTCCAAAAACATTTTCCTTCCGGTATAGTCTGTTTCCTTTAACATTTCAAGGCCTTCGGGTTGATCTAATATTTTATTGAATTCAATAACCATTTTTCCTTTGTCGCTTTCAAATCTGTATTTCATAAGTTGTATTCTGTTTTCCGAAATTTTTGCTTCCGTAGGAAGTAACCTCACATAATCTTGTTCAAATATTTTGTCTTCAATTTTAGTTGGCAAATGGTTGACTACGTCATCAGTTTTAGTTGGCAAAAGGTTGACCACTGTATGTTTCGTTCCTTTTCTAAAGAAACGTATGCAATTTGGGTTTATGAATTGGAAGTCTACTTTGGCTATTTTTTCAGAATAGGTTTCGATCTTTTTTTCTTTTAGGAATAATGAATATTCATTGCTTTCCAAAACGAAATATACTATCTCATCATCTGTGAAAACAATGATATCGATGTCTCGGAATGGTTTAAACGGGCTTACGTTGATCCATTTTCCATCGGTTTTAGGACTTAATTTCATTAAAATGTTTAGGCTATTTAGTATTGTGTCATAATTGTTTCTCCATATCCATTTTAAAAACTATTGGAATCAGTGTGAATAAAGAATAAAATGAGTCTTCTGGTCCATCGTAAACAAATTTGTAAACTTTTCCAATAGGGTATACATAGTTGTTATCACTTAGTTTAATTCCCCAATTTCCACTTTGGTTTTCCCAATTTCCACCATATGATTTTATAATACTTTCTCCTAAATAGGCTCCGACTTGGTTGATTAGTTCTTTTTGCGTCTTCTTTTCTTGGTTTCCGAGCCAAGCTTCAACATCTTTAATGGACTCTTTAGTGAAGTCTGTTTTTATGCCTTCCTTGTTTAATGTTTCAATAAGTGTGTTTGACAATTTTTTTAAATATTGTTCATTGGAAATTGTTTCTGATTCCGCACAAGAAAAAAAGAACATTAAGCATAATACTACTGAGATAAGTTTACTTGGGTATTTCATGGTTTTCGGTTGGTGTATTAAATAATATAAAAATTAGTTACTATTTATGGTTTGCTGTTTTTTCATCTCCCCTAAATATACACTTTTCCACCATATCCCTAGCGTTTTTACTTTCAATTTGTAATCATAGCGCTACAAATATACCTTCGCTTTCAAGGAAAGACAGTTTTAGGGTTGTATGTAGTTTGCAAGCCCTTGTGTACACTGTGATTAGGGCTTGCTTCGGCCTTTGTTCGGGGAGGGGTGCCTCCTGCCCAAATAGCCTCGAGCCATCCTCGAAGAAACCTCGAACCATCCTCGAACAAACCCCCTATAAAAATGGGTTGAGCAGTCATTAAGCGTCAAGAGTAGTCATAAACGGTCATAAGACGTCATAAGCAGTCATAAGACGTCACCCTATTGCAAATGTGAAATATTTTTTGTAAGTGATACCAGGTCAGGTGATTAATTAAGGAGGTGGAGTGTTTTGAGTTTGCTGGATAGGTAGGGGCTGTAAAACACTTCTCAATACTATTGTTCTGCATTACCATGCAGAACAATCACTCGAAGTGACGTGGAGCCTAATAGTTACAGAGAATAACACTTTGCCAACATGAGCACCGTCAGTTCGAGTGCCATCGGCAAGGCGGATGGTGTATCGAGAACAATGGCGTGATAGGTAAATACTTCTCGATACTNGCAAGGCGGATGGTGTATCGAGAACAATGGCGTGATAGGTAAATACTTCTCGTTACTATTGTCCTGCATTGCTGTGCAGAACAATCACCCGAAGTGAGGTGGAGCCTAATAGTTACAGAGAATGACACTTAGCCAGCATGAGCAACGTCAGTTCGAGTGCCATCGGCAAGGCAGATGGTGTATCGAGAACTATTGGGTGGTATATAAAGGCTTCTCGATACTATGGTTCTGCATTTTCATACAGAACAATCACTGCGAGTGATGGCTTATCGGGAGTAATTTCCGAAATGGTAAAGAATGTTAAGATACTGAGATTCAGTTGATCACTTCCCCTTAAAATAAAAGGTAATGGACCCCAATTGGCTTGAGAGATTGCCATTATCAAACTGTGCCGATTTTGCGTATTCCAAAGCGTGGTCCAAAAGGCATTGGTTGGTGGAAGTTGAGGATTTGTTAATGTAGGCATCGGTTACTTCGCCTGTGTTGTTCACCGTAATATTCACCACAATTTTACCGCTTTCCTCACACAGGTAACGCGGGGTTTCGTTACTCAGTAGTTCACGACCTTTTAGGGAATAGGTTAGGGTACTTAAAGGGTTGTTATTGGCATTTTTCTCACTCTTGTCTGCCGTTTTCATGGCCAACATGTCCTTGGCCTTTTTATAGCGTTCCAATTCGTCTTGGTTTACACTATAGTTGCCAGAGCCGTTAAAGGTATTGCTGGAGGTCACTACATCATTGGCTTCCATGTCTGGGGCGGCTTCCTCCAATTGTTGGGTGGTTTTTTCAAAATCGTTGGCGTTCATGGACTTGAAGTTTTTCATCATGTCCTTAAACTCTTGGTCTTCATTAAAAGCCTGATTGGTAGTTTTGCCCAAGGCTTCTTCTAAAGCTTCCAGTTCCTTGAGTTCTTCGATTTCCTCCGGGGTAGGCGGTTCCATTTCATAATAGCTTTCGGCTATGGTGGCCTGTTGCTTGGTTATGTGAAAGCTAAAGAGCATCATGACCACAATTCCCGTGATGAGCGTGGTGATAATTAAGGCTTTATGTTTCTCTATGAATTCCAAATTTGCGACTTGAGTGCATAAATATATACGTTAATTTAACTAAAATGGATTAAAAGAGCATAAATTCGATGAAAATGGCTACACTGGAAAGTTTCTCTTCCTGTCTGTAGCCAAAGCGTTTTCGGCTAAAATCCAGTCCGAACAGCCAGGAATTTCTATAATTGGCATCAAAGGTCTGTATGCCTATACCGGCCTTGTACATGGTGCCGTTTTCAAAATGTGCGCCCATGTCGAAGAGTTTTCCATAACCTGCACGAAGGAACAATCGGTCGTCAAAATCCAGTACATTGTAACGGAAGGTGGCATACACCGGCATAAAGTTGAAACTCTGTTTAAAGTAATGGTCGTACTCTACGTTTAGGGCCACACTGGCACGCCTGTCAAACTGATAGCCCAAAGAGTTGTTAATGAATAGCCCGTTAAGTTGGATAAGGGTGTTGCCGTCGTCTCGGGTTACTACGTAGTCTGAATTGGTCCTAAGGGTAGCGGCTAAGGAAAATTTGTAGAAAACACCTTTGTTTTTGAGCCCTCCTTGGGCAAAGGTCGATACGCTTACAAGTAGAGTTAAGGCAAAAAGGTATGGCTTCATAGAGGTTGATTAATTATGAAAACCCTTACACAAAAACTATTCCGAAACTAGGGTCTTTATAAAATTTTCTGGGGTGAGGGCATTGGCCACATCAAAATCGCCAATCTTGGTACGGCGCAACACCGAGAGGTGTCCTCCAGAGTTCAAGGCTTTCCCAAAATCGTGCGCCAAGGAACGAATGTAAGTTCCTTTGCTGCACACCACCCTAAAATCGACTTCGTTCTCCCCAATACGGGTGATTTCAAATTCAGAAATATTAATGGTTCTTGGTTTTATTTCTACCTCTTCACCAGCTCTGGCAAATTCATACAAACGTTTCCCGTCTTTTTTTATGGCCGAAAATACAGGTGGGTATTGCTCGATATCTCCCAAAAAGGTTTTGGTGGTTTCGTGGATCAGCGCTTCGGTGATATGGCTGGTTGGATAGGTGGCATCAATGTCGGTTTCCAAATCGTAGGAAGGCGTGGTGCTTCCCAACACTATGGTACCGGTATATTCCTTTATCTGCGCCTGAAAGGTGTCAATTTGCTTGGTCATTTTTCCGGTACAGATTACCAAAAGCCCGGAGGCCAAAGGGTCTAAAGTTCCGGCGTGGCCTACCTTTATTTTTTTAATATTATGGGCATGCCTGATTTCCCAACGCAGTTTGTTCACCACTTGAAAGGAGGTCCAGGTAAGGGGTTTGTCTATTAATAATACTTGTCCGTCTTTAAAATCTTCAGCAGTCATCATCACAAAATCAAATTACATTAAGGCTACCACAATGGCAATTAGGCCCACAATGGCACAGTACACCGAGAAATAGGAAAGTTTGCTTTTCTTCACCAAGGCAATCATCCAGGTACAGGCAAAAAGTCCCGCCACAAAGGCCGCTACAAAGCCAATGCTAAGAGCGGTAAAGTTGGAGCTTTCGTAGCTCAATTCGCCGCCAAGGATATCTTTGGCAATCTTTCCAAAGATAAGGGGCACCACCATTAAAAATGAAAAACGGGCCGCTTTGGTTTTGTCGTTCCCCAACAGTACCGATGTGGAAATAGTCGCTCCAGAACGCGAAATACCGGGCAACATGGCAACGGCCTGCGATATACCAATAACAAAGGCATTGCTAAAACTTACTGGTTTGTTGGTGTTTTTGGCGCGGTCTGCCAAAAACAATAGGGCGGCAGTTACCAATAGCATACAGCCAACCAAGAGGATGTTACCGCCAAAAAGTTCTTCTAACTCCGATTCAAAAAACACCCCGATGATGACAGCGGGAATCATGGATAGGGCAATCTTGGAGGCAAACTGAAGGTCTTCATTCCATTGGAACTTAAAAATACCCTCCAATAGGCTCAAAATATCTTTTCTAAACACGACGATGGTGCTTAGGGCGGTGGCAAAATGCAATACCACGGTAAACATTAAACTTTCTTGAGGAATGGAGCTGTCTCCCAAAATGGCTTTTCCCAACTCGAGGTGGCCACTAGAGGATACGGGTAAAAATTCGGTAAGCCCTTGTACAATTCCAAGGATGATGGCGTCGATAATGTCCATGCGGTATAAATATCAATAATGGGATGTCAAACAGAACGGCGAAGGCCTTAACTAGTTGTTGGATTTTGGCGCTTTATACGGGTTGAGCAAGATGGCATAGATCTCAATCGCGAAGCCAATCAAGATGAGGGTAGGGGCCACACGGATGCGTCTGAAATTGAAAATATCAGGGTTGAATACATTAGGGTCGTCACTACCGCCTCCAGCCATTAGTATAAATCCAAGGCCAATACAGGCCAAGCCAATAAGCATGAACTGGTAGTTTTTCTTCCCGAAAAGAAAGTCTTGTTTGCTGGTTTCTTTTTGCTTTTGTGCTCCCATATGCTGTAAAATTCTTTGAAACAAATTGCATTGCCAACAACCTGGACAATGGCCTTAGTACTACAAGGCACTTTAGGCAAGTGCAAAGTAACGGTTTTATTTAAAACTTTCGCGTTAAGGAGCTGTAAATTTGGAGGGAGCTGCGATAATCATTTGGGATTTGAAGAGTAAGTGATTTACATAGATGATCCATTGGAAATATGTTTTTTTTTGAATTGGGATTTTCTTAACAAGAGTAGTTAATTTGGAGTTAATTGTAAGAAAATACATTTTATAAGTGGGGGAAATTAAATAGAATTGTTCCTATCGAATAACCATTATCTTATAACCAACCATCATGAATATCACTAAACCATTTTTATTAGCCTTGTTCCTTTTGAACACGGTAATAGGCTTTGCCCAGCAAGTAGCCATAAAAACCGATAACGGGGAGATTATCCCTTATGCTACAATCACTTTTTTAAAACAGGATTCCATTGTTGGGGGGATGTATGCCAACGAAAAGGGCTTGGCTTTGATTGCACCTGATAAGGATATTGATGTTTTGTTGATTTCGCATTTAGGATTTGGTACACAAAAGGTGACTTGGGAGCATAGCAATGTAGACGTTGTATTGGAAGAATTGCTTAATGATTTGCCAGAAGTAGTTATTACCCAACGAAAAGAAGAAGCTGTGTGGATGGGGCATGAGTTTGTACGAAAGAGAAGTGCCTTTTGTTCAGCACAAAGAGGGATTGAAATAGTAACGTTTGTCCAAAATAACCAACACTTAAGTAATCTCGAAATGACTGCCTTTAAGTTTAAAGTTAGAAGAAGAAGTGAGGATAAAACGGCCGTGTTAAAGATTAATTTCTATACCAATGAGAGCAATACCCCAGGTAAGAGGATCAATGCTTATCAAGATATCACTGTTGCTCTTGCTAAGGGGGAAAGGGGAGATGTGGTTTTGGATTTAAAGACCTATCATATGATCTTTCCTGAGGAAGGTGTGTTTGTAGGTATTGAATGGATGGGTCTTGCAGATGATGAGGGCACTTTATTGCAAAACAACAGTTATAATGACAGCAGTATCGCCTATAGTGCTTGTAGTACAGAACAATTGACCTTTATGAGGTCTGCCTTTGGAACTGATAAATGGAGTAGAATGACATTTTGGGATGGCCGAAAAGACACCTTTGTTCCTGCGTTTTCTATTGAAGTAAAATAAATAGGTTGAGGTTGTTATATTTGAGTTTCAAAAGCGATGTGATTTTATGAAGAGTGAAGTACCTTATGTTTTCCTAGGTTTTACAGTCTTGTTTGTGACTTTGAAGACTGGTTGATTTTAAATAGTTTAAACAATGAATGGTAATAGTTTGAAAAAATATATTGTATATATTCCTATTGTAATTCTCCTTGTTATTCAATATTTAGATAAAAAGGATGATTATTTTTATTTGCAGATAATAATGATTTGCTTAACAATTATTTTTGCCATTATTTTTCTAGTGAAAAAAAGAAATAAAGGTAAGGAGGATTGGTAAATAAAGGTAGTATATCTCAGAGTGTGTACAGTTGCGATGATGGGTGTTAAATCTTTCTATAATTTTTTGATTTAATCTTAAATGATAAGAACTTATAGTAATAGTTTTAATCCATGCAAAAGATAGTTATTTCTGGCCTTTATTATGAATGACTCTCTTTTACATTATCTCTCTTAAACACCGTCATTCGTTCTCCTAAACTCTCAATAACCAAGTTGAATTTTTCTGCAATATACCTCATGGTTTGTTCGGTGTAGATAAATACATGGGTGGCATCCTTGCGGTAATACCAGGTGCTGAAGTCCTGATGGCCTTGGTACAAATGCGTCATGATATACAAACGGCCTTCGGGTTGTAAAAGGGCTAGCAATTGGGCAATCTCCTGTTTGGGATTGTAAAAGTGTTCAAAGACTTCACAGCTAAAAATATAATCGTAACGGTGATTTTTGTAAGCTGGATCAGGATAAAAATAAGGATCGAACAAGTGTACTTGATGCTGTTGTTCCTGAAGCATTTTGGTGATTACGGGACCACTGCCACAGCCATAGTCCAAGCCTAAATGCTCAGGTGTTTGAGCTTCCAATATGGCATTGGTAATTGGGGATGTAAAGTTTTGGTAGCCAAGGTCGTTGACATCGTTGTTATGGGACTCGTAATGGGCTTTTTCTTGTTCGGCCGTAAAGTAGTGGGCCTTGTCCATTACATAGGCTCCACAGGTATGGCAGATAAAATAATAGGCATCGGCCTTTTGGTTGAGCTGGCTGTCACAAAGGGTACAATGCATAATGTGTGGTGTTCTGCCTTAAGTTGTTTAATAATACAACTGGTCTGTTTTCAGGTTCAAGAAACGTTGGGTGGCAATAAAAGTACTGATCCAAGTAATTAAAATTCCCATCAGGAACACGGCCGCAAACAAGGCGGCAATCAATACCGGTTGCCCTAAAAGGCCTAGTTCAGGGAAAGTTTTGTTGAGGTAATGCAATACTACGGCCATTCCTGCCAGAGCAACGATAGAGCCAATAATGCCCAACTGAACATTTTTCAACACAAAAGGTCTTCTAATAAAGCGTTTGGTAGCCCCAACCATTTGCATGGTCTTGATGATAAAACGCTTGGAGTATACTGCCAGCCTTATAGAACTGTTGATCAATAATACCGCAATGAGGGTAAACAGTCCGCTAATGACCAACACCCAAAAAGTGATTTTCTTAAGGTTATCGTTCATGAGCTCTACCAAGTCGTTGTCGTAACGGATTTCTTCAATAAAAGCTTTGGTAGAGAGTTCTTCGGTAATTTCATCTAAGGTGGCGTTGGTAACATAATCGGCCTTTAGGTAGACGTCGATGGAGTTCTGCAAAGGGTTGTAGCCCACAAAATCCATAAAGTCCTCACCGGTCTCTGCTTTCATGAGTTCGGCAGCTTCTTCTTTGGAAACGTAGGTGATGGATTTGGTGTAATCGGCCATGGAAAGGCTCTTTTCAAGTTGGTTCACCTCCACTTCCTTGGCAGAATCGTTCAAATAAATAGTCAATACTACCTGCTCCTTAAAGTGGTCTGCCACCTTTTTGGCATTCAACACCAAAAGGCCCAAACAACCTAATAAAAACAGTACCAGTGCAATACTGATGACCACTGAAAAATAGGATGAAATTAACTTGCGCTTTTGGTATCTGTCAAAAGAAGAGCTCATATGTAATCTTGTTAGCGACGTAAAAATATAAAAGAATTCTATACCCCTTAGGTTTACAACGTTTAAACTTTCAACATTGTTATATTAACCTTAAATTTGCGCTTTTAAAACCAAATCGATGCAAAGCATCGAAACCTTTTGCGCAGAATGTGTTGGCAAAACTTCGAATATAGTGAAGCAAAGCGGAACGCGAAGTTTTGACAAGGGTTTTTTCAATGTCTGTTTGACATTGGGAAAAATTCCTCGCAAAAGTGTCCTTTCTTTTGATTCGTTTTCTTTGGACAAGCAAAGAAAATGAATGGGGGAACTAAAAATAGAATATTATAGGTATGACATACAACTTCAATACAATTGAGAAAAAGTGGCAAGACTACTGGGCAAAGAACCAAACCTTTAAAGCCGAAAACAACAGCGATAAACCCAAATACTACGTATTGGACATGTTCCCTTACCCAAGTGGTGCGGGGCTGCATGTTGGGCACCCACTAGGGTATATTGCTTCCGATATTTATGCGCGTTACAAACGTCATAAGGGTTTTAATGTATTGCACCCACAAGGGTACGATAGCTTTGGTTTGCCGGCAGAGCAGTACGCCATCCAAACAGGACAGCATCCTGCCATCACTACCGAAACCAATATTGCGACCTATAGAAGGCAGTTGGATAAAATTGGCTTTTCATTCGATTGGTCTCGTGAAGTACGTACCAGCAATCCAGAATATTACAAATGGACACAATGGATCTTTATCCAATTGTTTGAGTCTTGGTACAATTATGACAACAACAAAGCAGAGCATATAGATACTCTTGTGGCAAAATTTGCTACGGAAGGGAACGCCAATATCAATGCGGCATGCGATGATACTATAGAAGCGTTTTCAGCAGAGGAATGGAATCAATTCTCTTCTGAAAAACAACAGGAAATCCTTTTGCAATACCGTTTGACCTATTTGGCAGAAACCGAAGTTAACTGGTGTCCTGCTTTGGGTACGGTTTTGGCAAATGACGAAATTGTAAATGGTGTGTCCGAACGTGGGGGGCATCCTGTAGTACGTAAAAAAATGACCCAATGGAGCATGCGTATTTCTGCCTTTGCAGAGCGTTTGCTACAAGGTTTGGAAATCATCGATTGGACGGATTCGCTAAAAGAAAGTCAACGCAACTGGATTGGGAAGTCGGTTGGAGCTCGCGTCACCTTTAATGTGAATGATCATGATGAGGTGATCGAAGTGTTCACTACACGTCCTGATACCATTTTTGGGGTGAGCTTTATGACCTTGGCACCAGAGCACGACTTGGTGTCAAAAATCGTAACCGATGATCAAAAAGAAGTGGTAAATGCTTACATTGAAGCGACTGCAAAGCGTAGTGAACGTGAGCGTATGGCCGATGTGAAGACCATTTCTGGAGTGTTTACCGGGGCTTATGCAGAGCACCCGTTCAGTAAAGAACCTATTCCAATTTGGATTGGCGATTATGTATTGGCCAGCTACGGAACAGGGGCGGTAATGGCCGTGCCTTGTGGAGATCAGCGCGATTATGATTTTGCGAAGCATTTCAATATTGCCATTCCTAATATTTTTGAAGGGGTGGATATTTCCGAGGAGGCTTTTGCAGATAAGGAAGCTACCATCATTGCCAACAGCGATTTCCTAAACGGATTGAATTATAAAGACGCTACCAAAAAGGTCATCGAACAATTGGAGGCCCTTGGTCAAGGTAATGGAAAAACCAATTACCGTTTGCGCGATGCGGTATTTAGCCGTCAGCGTTATTGGGGTGAGCCTTTCCCAGTGTATTATGTGAATGGCATGCCACAAATGATTGATCATGCACATTTGCCAATCACCTTGCCGGAAGTTGAAAAGTACTTGCCAACCGAAACAGGGGAGCCGCCATTGGGCCGTGCCGATGTTTGGGCGTGGTGTACCGAAACCAATACAGTGGTTAGCAACGAGAACATAAACAACACGACGGTATTTCCTTTGGAATTGAACACCATGCCAGGATGGGCTGGGAGTTCTTGGTATTTCTTCCGCTATATGGAAGAAGCCGCCAAACGCGGTGAAGCCTTTGCAAGTGAAGATGCTTTAAAATATTGGGAAAACGTCGACCTATATATTGGTGGAAGCGAGCACGCCACAGGGCACTTGTTGTATGCCCGTTTCTGGACCAAGTTCCTTAAGGATCGTGGGTATGTAGGGGTTGAAGAACCATTTAAAAAGTTGATCAACCAAGGAATGATTTTGGGAACTTCGGCTTTTGTTTATAGAGTTGAAGGTGAAAATAAATTCTTGTCAAAAGGATTAATTGAAGGGCAAAAAGTACAGCCAATCCATACGGATGTATCTTTTGTAAATGCTTCAGATGAATTGGACGTAGAAGCATTCAAAAATTGGAGAGAGGAATTTAAGGACGCAGAGTTTGTATTGGAAGATGGGGTATATAAAGTAGGCCGCGAGGTTGAAAAAATGTCAAAATCCAAATACAACGTTGTGAATCCAGACAATATCTGTGAGGAGTATGGAGCGGACAGTTTACGTTTGTATGAAATGTTCCTAGGGCCATTGGAGCAGGCCAAACCTTGGAATACGGCGGGAATTACAGGTGTGCATGGTTTCTTAAAGAAACTTTGGAAATTGTTCTTAGAGAACGATGCTCTAAAAGTAACCGATAGCGAAGCCACCAAGGACAACTTAAAGACCCTTCATAAAACCATTAAAAAGGTAGAAGAGGATATTGAGAATTTCTCATTCAACACTTCCGTGTCTACCTTTATGATTGCCGTAAATGAGTTGACTGCCCAAAAATGTACTAGTAAAGAAGTGTTGGAACCGTTATTGGTATTGATTTCTCCTTATGCACCACATATTGCTGAGGAACTTTGGAGCCAATTGGGTAATGAAGGAAGTATTTCTACTGCCGCCTTCCCTGTGTTTGATGAAAAGCACTTGGTGGAAAGCAGTAAAAACTACCCTATTTCCTTTAACGGTAAAATGCGTTTTACGCTTGAGTTGCCTTTAGATATGAGTAAAGAGGACATCGAGAAAACGGTGATGGCTCATGAGAAAACCCAAGAGCAGTTGCAAGGACGTACCCCTAAAAAAGTCATTATTGTACCTGGAAAGATTGTGAACATTGTAGGTTAATTGGCCTAATGTGATATAGTTGAGAGGCTTCGATTTCGTATCGGAGCCTCTTTTTTTTTTAGCATCCTAACCGTCAGTTCGAGTGGATTTCTGCAAGAAATCAGTATCGAGAACTTTTTTTGAAGTATTCCTAACCGTCAGTTCGAGTGAAATTCTTGAAAAGAATTTTGTATAGAGAACATTTACTAGTTTCAGTTCTTTTTCTCGATACAATTGTTTGTGATTGGCATCCTAACCAATCACTCGAAATGACGAACTGATAAAAATGGTATTCCTTTTCAATTAAAAAATCCTTTAAATGGAATGCACTTTTTGAGGATTCTATAAAAATCCCAAAAACCTGATTTTCATTTATATGCTTTCGTAGATTCCTTGTATCTTTAAGTCCATCATAACCTTAAAACCTTCGATACCATGAAAATTGGCGTTCCAAAAGAAATTAAAAACAACGAAAGTAGGGTGGGCATGACCCCCGCCGGTGTGTTTGAATTAATCAATAGAAACCATACAGTTTATGTGCAATCCACTGCCGGCGAAGGAAGTGGATTTTTTGATGAAGATTATTTGGAAGTGGGTGCCATTATCTTGGATACCATTGAAGAAGTATATGCGTCAAGCGATATGATTGTAAAGGTAAAGGAGCCCATTGCTTCGGAATATCCTTTGGTAAGGCCTAATCAAATTATCTTTACCTATTTCCATTTTGCTTCCAGTGAACAACTGACTTTGGCGATGCTCAAAAGCGAAGCGGTATGTATTGCCTATGAAACCGTAGAAGATGAAGATGGCTCCTTGCCATTGTTGACTCCAATGTCTGAAGTTGCCGGAAGAATGGCCATTCAGCAGGGGGCAAAGTATTTGGAAAAACCTATAAAAGGAAGAGGCGTGTTGCTAGGTGGTGTGCCTGGGGTGCCTCCAGGCAAGGTGTTGGTGCTGGGAGCCGGCGTAGTTGGGGTACAGGCTGCTAAAATGGCGGCAGGTTTGGGAGCCCATGTTACCATTATGGATATTAATATGAAACGTTTGCGCTATGTAAATGACATCATGCCCAATCATGTGGTGACTGAATTTTCAAGTGTCTACAATATTAAAAAACACATCAAAACCCATGACTTGATTATTGGAGGGGTTCTGATAAAAGGAGGAAAAGCACCTAAATTGATTACAAGGGACATGTTGAAGGACATGCGTCCTGGTACGGTGTTAATTGATGTGGCGGTAGACCAAGGCGGTTGTATAGAAACCACCAAACCGACCACTCATGAGAATCCAACTTTTATTATAGACGATATTGTGCATTACTGTGTGGCCAATATGCCGGGAGCTGTGCCTTACACCTCTACTATGGCACTCACTAATGTTACTTTGCCCTATGTGTTGAAATTGGCTGATATGGGTTGGGAAGAAGCTTGTAAACAGGATGTTTCATTGTCTAAAGGATTGAACATTGTCAAAGGTGAAATTGTATATGATGGTATTGCAGAATCTTTCGGCTGGCCGTCAGATTATGTGAGTAACTGACAAAATTTCCTTACCATAAAATGGCCTGCTTTTTGTTATCTTTATAGAACAAATTTTAAACTCAAAAACTATGGGCGGATATATGGGGTATTACTTGCTAATTGGTGGTATTGCACTGGTAAGCTGGTTGGTAAGTAGTCAATTAAAACAGAAATTTAAACTGTACTCAAAAGTTCATTTAAGAAATGGCATGAGTGGAAAGGAAATTGCCGAAAAAATGTTGGCCGATAATGGCATTACAGATGTTCAGGTGATTTCTACCAGAGGACAGTTGACAGATCATTACAATCCAAAGAATAAAACGGTGAACCTAAGTGAAGCGGTGTACAGTCAACGTAATGCCGCCGCGGCTGCCGTGGCAGCTCACGAATGTGGACATGCGGTACAACATGCCCAAGCATATAAAGCCTTGCAAATGCGTTCGGCTTTGGTACCGGTGGTAAGTGTCACTTCGGGCATGTCGCAATGGCTAGTGATAGGAGGCTTGGTATTAGGTGCCGCGGCTGGTGTTGGAATGGGCTTTTGGATAGCCATATTGGGCTTGGTATTTATGGGAGCTGCAACGCTTTTTAGCTTTATTACCCTACCAGTAGAATATGATGCCAGCAACAGAGCTTTGGCATGGTTGAAAAACAAACACATGCTCACTCCAGAGGAGTATGCAGGTTCTGAAGATGCCTTAAAATGGGCGGCGCGCACCTATTTGGTAGCTGCTATTGGTGCTTTAGCTTCCTTATTGTACTGGGCTATGCAGGTATTTGGTGGCCGTGATTAGTAGGGACAATCTTATAAAAATTAAAAGTCAGATGGTTACATCTGACTTTTTTTTGCTACTTTCAAAATCTAAACCAATAAACTAACTTATATTTTATGGAACAGAATGTTCAACCCAAATTCTTGTTGAACCAACTGGCAGAAACCGACCGTGTTGAGTTTTACAAAAAGACCTATACCCATGTAGCAGGGGGTGTATTGGCCTTTATTCTTTTTGAATACCTTTTATTGCAAAGTGATGCTGTTGTCAACTTTATGTTTTCTATGATGGATGGCTTTAAATGGCTCTTGTTATTAGGAGGCTTTATGTTAGTGGCTAATTATGCTGAAAGCACCGCGATGCGTTCTGAGGATAAAAATATGCAATACCTTGCTTTTGGAATTTATATCCTGGCAGAGGCCCTTATTTTTGTGCCATTGATTTATATGGCCATCAATTTTACCCAATCGGGGCCTGAATTACTTAATCAAGCGGCTATTGTTACCTTATCATTGTTCACAGGGTTGTCGGCTGTGGTTTTCTTGACCAAAAAAGATTTCTCCTTTTTGAGAACAGGTTTGACCATTGGCTTTTTTATAGCCCTTGGTTTAATTATAGCCGGCGCTATTTTCGGATTCAATTTGGGCCTATGGTTTTCTGTGGGTATGTGCCTATTGGCGGGAGGTACCATTTTATACCAAACATCCAATTTGGTAAATAAATACACTCCAGACGATTACATTCCTGCAGCCTTGGGCTTGTTTGCCTCCCTAATGTTATTGTTTTGGTATGTATTGCGTATCTTAATGTCTAGAGACTAAAGAATTCGTGTCAACAATTATAAAAAGAGAGCCCTTAATCAAGGGCTCTCTTTCTTTTATGAAATGTTTGTTGTTTTTGTAATGCTTGAATCTGAGGGCAGACAAACTACACATTGATCTGTCTATCAATTTGCTGTGCCAAGGAAATAAAGGTTTCGGTTCTGGAAACCCCAGAAATGGATTGAATGTCTTTATTCAGAAGGTGCATAAGGTGCTCGTTGTCCTTACAAAGGACTTTAATGAAAATACTCCAGTTTCCGGTGGTGTAGTGGCACTCGATGACCTCTGGTATTTTTTTTAGTTGTTTTACGGCTTCGGGATTGCTAACGGCTTTATCCAGATAAATCCCAATAAAGGCCATGGTGGTATATCCTAAAATTTTAGGATTGATAATGAATTTGGAGCCGGCAATCAATCCAGACTTTTCCAATTTACGTAAACGCTGGTGGATGGCTGCCCCAGAAATGCCTACTTGTCTGGCAATTTCCAAAATGGGAGTTCGGGCATCTTCCATAAGTGCCCTGAGGATCTTTTTATCGATACCGTCTATTTGGATATTTTGATTGACGACTTTCAAAAGATGTTTTTTTGGAACATAAAGATACAGAAATAAGAAAACATAAAAGACCGCAGAGAAATTTCTTTGCGGTCTTTTGTTTAAAAATGGACCATCTGGCCCATTTTATGGTTGGTTATGGTTGATTTACTCTTTTACAATTTTTAAGGTTGTAATGTTGCCTTCATTATATAATTGGATAAGATATAGGCCAGGTGTAAGGTTAGAAAGTGATAGTTGAGAGTTTTTTACTTCTCCTTTTTTTACAAGTTTTCCTGAATAATCCAATACTTTATAGTTGTCGAACAAAATGTTGCTCTTTAATGTAAGAGCGTCCTTTACAGGGTTTGGATAGTACAATAGCTCCAAAGTATCTTTCTCAGTGTTGTCTTCAATCGATAAGGTTTCAGTGTTGTTTTCTATCCAGGCAATTTTATGTGCAAAAACGGAACTGTATAGGATGTCAAGATCCCCGTCATTATCAAAATCCAGTACTTCAAATTCAAATGAATGATCATTTGTGCCTTCAGAAATTGTGGTGGACGTGAAAGTCATATTGTCATTCTCAAATAGGATTACATTGTTATATAATGCAATAATATCTTTGTCTCCATCATTATCTATATCTGCAATTTTTAAGTTCGTTTTTGTTCCTACACTAAAAGGATCCCCTATAATGTCAGTTCTAACTTCATATAAGTCGGCACCATTGTTTATCAGTGAAGCGCCATTGCTAATGAAGTCTATGTCACCATCACTATCAATGTCATTGGCAATCATAACACTAGAAGAGTAAGACTGTATTTCGTTTCCACTTAAATTGGCGAAATTATTTTGAAGTGTAAATGTGCTTCCATTACCTTTTAAGTAGGCATAGGCTGTGCTTGTATATGTTCCTCCCATAGAACGTGTCACCGGAATGTCTATTAAAGTATCTCCATCAATATCGATTAATTCGGTTGGGAAACCAGAAACAATTACATTATTTGAAATAGTGTAGGCCGTTGATGTGGTAAAAGAACCAATACCATCATTAACTGCTAAAATAATCTCATCATTCTTAAGAATCAAGATATCAAGATCTTCATCATTATCAACATCAGTAACATTAATGTTTAGAGAGAAAGATGACCCTGCTTGATAGGTGTAAATGGAATTGGTAGTAAATGTTCCATTTCCATTGCCAAAGAGTGCGCCTACAAATATGGAATAGGTAGAATCTGTATTCAGTGTTTGTGAGGACCAAACAATGTCAAGATTTTCATCGCCATTCAAGTTTACAGCCTTAACAAAATTAAGATCATTATTGAGAATGCTGGTTTTATTAAAAGTAATATTGTTTCCTGTGCCTTTGTGGAATTCTAATTGATTATCCCCCGAAGCTGCACAAATTACATCCAAATACTCATCATTATTGAAATCTCCTGTAGCAAGGGGTAAATTGCCATGTGCTATATCTCCGATAGCATCATCACCTGCAGAATTTGATACTTCTTTATGGCTGAATGTAATTCCATCTATAGATTCATCTACTATTTCATTTTCGTAATACGTGATTCTTCCAAAATTCCTTTTAGCGCTAACAATGTCCAGTTTACCGTCAGAATTGACATCACTTAAATGAAAGGTTTCGCCTCCACTTCCCCAATTGTCAGACCATTTGTTGCTGTTGGGTAATTTTCTGTTGAAGGAGGTATCAAAAGATCCAGTGGTGTTTAAAAACAATCGAATCCCCGTTTCTTCTCCTTCGTAAGTATCGGTAATTCTAGTGATTAAATCAAGATCATCATCTTCGTCAATGTCTACCAATAAAAGGTTATGGACCTCTCCCGGTTCGTAAAGGTTAGTGGTGGTAAATATAATATCGTCTCCTGAATTGTGTAAAACTTTAATAGCGGTTCCACCTCCGGAAGTTGAAGTAGTGTAAGTTACAATCACATCCATATCTCCATCGTCATCAATGTCTCCCGCTATGCTTTCAACATAATATGTTGTAGGGTTTTCTATAATCCAGTTTTCGGTAAAAGTACCGTCTGTCTCTTGTTTATACCAGGCAATACCATTATACCTCTCTGTGGCAAGTAAATCAAGTAGACCGTCTTGATCAAAATCTACAATCGTTGTAGAGGCATTGCCAATTGAAGAGGTAATAACACTTAGGACATTTAAGGTGAAATTTTCATTTCCGTCATTCAATAAAAGATTGTTGCCGTAAAGGATATCTTGGTCATCATCATTATCCATGTCCACTATATAAAGCTTTTCACCACTAATTGAAGCTGATGAAATGCTTATTGGTGTGCCGAAATTCCCCGAGCCGTCATTCATCATCCATTCTACTGAATTTGAGTTTCTACTCATAATAATATCTATATCTCCATCGTCATCTAGGTCATGTAAGCTTAACTTCCCTTCATAATCGTTAATCGAAGATAATTGTGTAAAATGGGATGTGAAGTTTTCATCACCGTCATTTTCGTACCAAACAAAAGAGTTGTCAAAGGAAGAGATGGCAGCAATATCAATATCTCCATCATTGTCCAAATCGGCACTCCTTACATCTTCAATAAAGGTTAGTGGTTGGTTAATTTTGTGCTCAATAAAACTATTCTGTCCAAGCAAACAGCTTGGAAGTAACAGAATGGAAAATAAACAAGTAGTAATTTTCATAAAAACTATTTTTGGTTAGAATTGCAAAAATAGCCCTACAAAAAATGTAAGTAAATACTCAAGAATGAGTATTTTTAATCTGGCCCTCTAAAGAAGCTTTCCAAAAATGAGGTGTTTTTTAATCCTGTTTTCTTTAAAATGTTCCGTCTATGGGTATCCACCGTGTGGTTGCTAATGTTTAACTGTTGGGCAATTTCCTTACTGCTTAGATTTTGCGATAGTAATTCTGAAATCTCGAGCTCTCTTTTAGAAAAAATGGTTCCAAGATAAAATCTAGAATAGTTTTTATGCAATAGGGTTTCATAAATGCCATCACTATTTAGATACTTAATGGTGCCTATTATTGGGGTTTGCTCGCCTTCGCCTATAACAGTGTGTTGGGTAATCCCTACTACAGGTTTACCCAAATCATCCAGTACAATGGGGAGCGTGTGGGCAAAAACTGTTTTGAAGTGTCCCCAAATAGTTTTAATCCTAAAATTCCAGGAATAGGTGAGTTGTTTTCTGTTTTCAGGTAATACGTTAGTGAGGGTGAAGGCCATTAAATCATTCATCATAGATAGCCAGATGATGCGATCCTGAGGATGGATAAATTGTTGCCAATAGGCTATGCCCTCTGTTTTCATACGCTCTGAATCTAATCCTAAATTGGCATGAAACCCCTTGCCTACGAATGGGTAGGTTTGAGTTGTGGTATTGGTAATGATAAAATACGAATTATGAGCTGGAATGAAATCATCCAGTTCATGGTGTTTTTCCAAATGGGTTTTTACAATAGAGTCGTCGTATTGGTTGATCGATGTAAAAACATCTTCGTAAAGTTTTAGGGTATTCAAGGTTGTTGGTTTTTTTGTGCGTAAATTACCACAAAAAAATAATTACCTGAATAAAAAAACTATAAAATTAACGGATTATAACCTAAGTAAGGGACTTCGTATTCATTAAACACAATATCATATTGTTCCAATTCTTGAAGAATGGGGCCATACACATCTTTATGGATTGGTATTTGCACGCCAGGCCTTGTGATTTTTTCGTTTAGGACTGCCAAAGTTGTAATAGCTACAGGGAGTCCTACAGTTTTTGCCATGGCAGTGTAGGTTTTGTCTTCACCCAAACAAACCATAGTAGCATCTATTTGATGTTTCTTTCCATGGAGTTCGTAGCCAAACTTATGGTACATCACAATCATGTCCTTGTCGTCATTGCCCAAGGTCCAACTATCTTCCAAAATCTTTTGAAGAATCTCTGCTGGGGTTGCTTTTTTCAAGCCAACTTTTTTTGTGCTGCTAAAGATATCCAACTCCACCAATTTGTCCCACACAATGTCATCCTGATCTATTTTAAGGGCGTGGCGAAGTTTTAGTTCCACCGAATCTGTAGGACTATAAGGCAAAAAGGCATTTACAAAGTCGCGATAGCTCATGTGCTCACTGCCGTCCATAGTATATTCGTCATCGGTCATGCCTAGTTGCACGAAAATATTCCAGGCTCTGCTAAACCCAACTTTACGAATAGTACCTCTATATAGTGTGATGGCGTCGTCAAGACCATAGACACTTTGGTATTTTAGGGAGTCACGATTGGCATAGGCTTCAAAGCGACCATAACCCTCAATGTCCAAAAATTCGGTACGTCTAAAAAGGCGGTTGTAAGGAATGTATTTAAAGGTGCCCTCTTGTAAAAACTTGGCCGCGCCTCCTTGACCTGCCAAAACCACATTGCGTGGATTCCATGTGAATTTATAGTTCCAAAGGTTGTTATCACTTTCAGGGGCTACCAAACCACCTGTAAAAGATTCAAATAATAACATTTTACCACCTTGTTCTCTTATGCGATCTATGACCTTCATGGCACTCATATGGTCGATTCCTGGATCTACCCCAACTTCGTTCATAAAAATGAGGTCTTTTTCCTTAGCGACTTTGTCCAAATTTTGCATTTCTTCACTAACATAGGAAGCGGTTACCATATTTTTGTTGAAAGAAATACAGTCTTTGGCAATCTCTACATGCATTCTAGCCGGGAGCATGGACACGACGATATCTGTATTTTGAATGGCGGATTGTCGTGACTTTTTATCCTTTACATCCAAAACTATGGCCTGGGCATTAGGGTGATGATTGATCAGTTTTTTTGCGTTGGTAAAGTTGACGTCACCAACGATTACAAAAAGTTGTTCTTCGTCGGATTTGTCCAATAAATATTTGATCAGGTAAGAAGCAGATTTCCCTGAACCAATCACTAAAATCTTTCGCATAATGAGAATAGTTAGTTAATTTTGTTACGAATGTAATAAAATGTTAAGGCATTAAAAACCAAATTTTTAAAATATATGAATAAAACCATTTTGATTGCAGCATCGCTTTTGGGAGGCATTAGCATAGTTTTAGGGGCCTTTGGCGCCCATGGTTTAAAGGAATTAATCGCTGTAGACGCACAGCAGACATTTGAAACTGGGGTGCGTTATCAAATGTACCATGCTTTATTGCTGTTATTTGTTGGAAGTACCCAATTTATTCAACCGAAAACCAAAAAAATAATGTTCTATTTAGTCATGGTTGGCGTCCTGTTTTTTTCAGGCTCCATTTATGGCTTGGCTACCAATGACCTTACAGGGTTCAACTTCAAAACGATAGGTTTTATCACCCCAATAGGAGGGCTGCTTTTGATAGCCTCTTGGGGCTTGATGTTCCGGGACTTTTTTAAATTAAAAACCGATAAATAAGGTTTTAGATGGAACTTTAAAATATTGTTGTTAATTTTGCGGGACAAACAACACAAACAAAATTATGGTAGAAAATACCCAAACTACGAAAACGATTTCGCTAGATAGCTACGGAATCAAGAATGCTAAGGTCAAGTATCAACTATCCCCAGAAGAATTACACAACATTACAATTGCCAAAGGACAGGGAGTGGAAGCTTCCTCTGGAGCGTTGGCAATCAATACAGGAGAGTTTACTGGAAGATCTCCAAAAGACCGTTTTATCGTAAAAGACGAGATTACCAAAGACAAAGTTTGGTGGGGAGATATCAATATTCCTTTTGAGTCTGACAAGTTTGAAAAATTATACAATAAAGTAACGGAATACCTTTCAGGAAAGGAAGTTTTTGTGCGCGACAGTTATGCCTGCGCCGATGATAACTACCGATTGAACATTCGTGTGATCAATGAATATCCTTGGAGCAACATGTTTGCCTATAACATGTTTTTGCGTCCTACTGAGGAGGAATTGGAAGGTTTTGAAGCAGAATGGACCATTGTAAATGCCCCAGGTTTTATGGCTAATCCTGAAGTGGATGGAACCCGCCAACACAACTTCGCAATTTTGGATTTTACCAGGAAAGTGGCTCTAATTGGTGGTACCGGATACACTGGAGAAATCAAAAAGGGAATCTTCTCTGCATTGAACTTTATTTTGCCAGTTTACAAGAACACTTTGCCAATGCACTGTAGTGCCAATGTTGGTGAAGAAGGTGACACGGCAATTTTCTTTGGATTGTCTGGAACTGGAAAAACAACCCTTTCGGCAGATCCAAACAGAAAATTGATTGGAGATGACGAGCACGGTTGGACCAATGAAAATACGGTGTTCAACTTTGAAGGTGGATGTTATGCCAAGGTTATTAACCTATGCGAAGAAAATGAACCAGATATTTTCAAAGCTATTACAAAAGGAGCGATCCTTGAAAATGTGATTTTGGATGATAATGGGGTGGTTGATTTTTCCAATACTTCCATTACACAAAATACACGTGTAAGTTATCCTATTCAACATATCAATAACATTCAAGAACCTTCTATAGGGAAAAATCCTAAGAACATTTTCTTCTTGACAGCCGATGCCTTTGGGGTATTGCCTCCTATTTCAAAATTGACTCCTGCTCAAGCTGCTTATCATTTTATCTCGGGTTATACAGCTAAAGTGGCAGGTACCGAAGCTGGGGTTTTGGAACCACAGCCTTCTTTCTCAGCTTGTTTTGGAGCGCCTTTTATGCCCTTGCACCCAACCAAGTATGCTGAAATGTTGAGCAAAAAAATGAAAGAAACAGGTGTGAACGTTTGGTTGGTAAACACAGGTTGGACTGGAGGTCCTTACGGTGTTGGAACCAGAATGAAATTGAAATACACTAGGGCGATGATCAATGCCGTATTGAACGGTGATTTAGGATTGTATTCATATGACGATTATCACATCCACTCGGTGTTTGGGGTTGCACAACCAAGAAGCTGTCCTGGAGTGCCAACCGAAGTGTTGAGCCCAAGAACTACCTGGAACAATGACGAGGCTTACTACAAGATGGCCTTTAAGTTGACCAATGCATTCAGGGAAAACTTCAAGAAGTTTGAAAGCTACGCAAACGAGGAAATTAGAAGAGGAGGGCCGCAACGTTACGCCTTCTAGATGCTATAAATATGAAAAAGGAAAATAAAAAAGCGATTCAATTTTGAATCGCTTTTTTTATGGTTAAGAGTAAAGGTTTATTTTCCCTTATTCACTTTTTCAATATACTTCTCTAAGGCCATAGTCATGGATGGTGTTTCAGGAGTTGGTGCGGCAATGTCTACACGTAGTCCTTTTTCTTCCACGGCTTTTATGGTGGTATTTCCAAATACGGCAATGCGCGTATTGTTCTGTTTGAAATCTGGGAAATTGTGGAATAATGATTCAATACCAGATGGGCTAAAGAACACTAAAATGTCATAAAACACGTCTTCAAGATCCGAAAGGTCGCTGATAACGGTTCTGTAAAAAACGGCTTCTTTCCATTTTACGTTCAGGGCATTCATGGTATCTGGCACTTCCGGCTTCAATTTGTCGGTAGTTGGCAATAGGAAGCTTTCGTCCTTGTATTTTTTAATTAATGGAGAAAGTTCTGCAAAGGTGCGTTTTCCAACATAAATTTTACGCTTACGGTACACTACGTATTTTTGCAAGTAAAAAGCCACGGCTTCAGACTGGCAAAAATATTTCATGGTATCTGGCACTTTAAAGCGCATCTCATCAGCTACTCTAAAAAAGTGATCCACAGAATTTCTACTGGTAAGTATAATAGCAGTATATTGGCTCAAATCTACTTTTTGTTGTCTGATTTCCTTGGCAGGAACTCCCTCAACATGAATAAAAGGGCGGAAGTCTATTTTTACTTTTTGTTTTTCCTGAAGATCAAAATAAGGCGAATTTTCTATTTTAGGTTCTGGTTGCGACACTAAAATTGTTTTCACTTTCATAGGCTTTGGTATAGGTTTAAGCTTAGTAATTGATTAATATGTGATATAAAATTAGATAAGGACCAATTTCAAGTGCGCAAAGATACAAAATAAAATAGAATAAGTTATTCATTATCATATTTTGGTGGCTCTTGAAAGTGGTTGCAAATCCAATGATATTGATAAGTACCATCAGCCCTAAGGTGCCAAAAATAACGGCTTTTGACGGGGCAATGGTGTATATTAGTAAGATGTTGATTGGCAATAGAAACAGACCGCTCAGGTTTTTGAAACTGGTCTTTTGGAACAGGTATTGGTCCATGACGTCATCAATTTCAAAAAGGCTGCCCAAAAGACGTTCCAACAGAATTTTTATAAGTAGCAGTGCTCCAATTCCGATAAGCAATTTTGAAAAGCCTAACAAGTTGAAATTTGCAGGGTCTATGAGCGTAGAATAGGTTATGTAGGTGAAAATGGACACCGAAATAATCAAGTTCAAAAAAAGGAGGGTATCAAAGCCATCCACAAATTTTTGGTCTCTTCCGTAGATTTTTAAATATTTGGAATTCCCAATAAGGACTAGAAAGTCGTAAAAACGGTGCTCGAACATAAATTTGGCCATTGCTATAAAGCTTAAACTCATAACAATTAAAATAGTAAACCATTCGTTGGAAACAACCTCTCTTAACATAGCGCTAAATTACTAAGAATTTTTTAGCTGTTTAACTTTTAATTAAGGACTTTTCAATAAAAATAATACTTTAAAAAACTTACTTTTGCTAAAATTTGATTGCATGAGGGATGCCATTGTCATCATACCAACCTATAACGAAATTGAAAATATTGAGGCCATAATCAGGGCCGTATTTACTCAGGACAAGGCCTTCGATATTTTGGTGGTTGATGATAACTCCCCAGATTTAACAGGACTTAAGGTGGTGGAACTTCAAAAGGAGTTTCCAGATTCCTTATTTTTGTTAAAGCGTGAGAGCAAAGCGGGGTTGGGAAGGGCCTATATAGATGGTTTCAAATGGTGTTTGGAAAAGAAGTACGAGTATATTTTTGAAATGGATGCCGACTTCTCGCACGACCCCAAGGATTTGGTAAGACTTTACAATACCTGTGCCATTGAAGGTGCCGATGTATCCATTGGTTCACGTTACATTAAAGGCGTGAATGTGGTTAATTGGCCTATGAGCAGGGTGTTGATGTCTTATTTTGCATCGAAATATGTAAGGCTGATCACCCGGATGAAACTGCAGGATACCACAGCAGGTTTTGTATGCTACAAGCGGCAAGTCCTGGAAGCTATCAATTTGGATGGCATCAAATTTGTGGGCTACGCTTTTCAAATTGAAATGAAATTTAAAGCGTATCTTAAAAAATTTAAAATAATAGAAGTGCCCGTGATCTTCACGGACCGCTCCAAAGGAAAATCGAAAATGAGCAGTGGTATCATTTCCGAAGCCATTTTTGGGGTGTTGAATATGAAATTAAAAAGCTTAGTTGGGAAATAGTATGAAAGCAAGTACGGTACTTATTAAAAATGCCAAGATTGTTAATGAGGGCAAAATTTTTGAAGGAGACATATTAATTGAAGGAGAGTATATCAAGGAGATTGCAGATTCCATTAGTGCAAAATCATCTACGGTAAAGGTGATTGATGCCGAAGGGAATTATGTCTTCCCTGGCGCTATCGATGATCAGGTACATTTTAGGGAGCCAGGATTGACCCATAAAGCAGATATTGAGTCAGAATCCAAAGCGGCCATTGCAGGAGGGATTACTTCTTTTATTGAAATGCCCAACACGGTTCCGCAAACCACAACCATTGAAAAATTGGAGGAGAAATTTGCCATCGCTGCCGAAAAATCGCATGCCAATTATTCCTTTATGTTTGGTGGTACCAATGACAACTTGGAGGAGATTTTAAAAGTTGATGAAAAGAATGTTGCTGCTTTGAAATTGTTTTTGGGATCTTCCACAGGAAACATGTTAGTAGACGATCCAAAAACCTTGGAAAAAATCTTCAGCAGTACTAATTTGTTGATTGCCGTACACTGCGAGGACGAAGAAACCATCAAGGCCAACATGGCCAAGTATACAGAAAAGTATGGAGATGATATTCCAATCAAGTTCCACCCAGCGATCAGAAGTGAGGAAGCTTGTTATTTGTCTTCTTCAAAAGCTATTGAATTGGCAAAGAAAACAGGGGCAAGATTGCATATTTTCCATTTGTCCACAGCAAAAGAAACAGAACTGTTCACTAATAAAATCCCACTTAAGGAGAAAAAAATTACCGCTGAAGTTTGTGTGCACCACTTATGGTTTAGTGACGAAGATTACGACACTAAAGGAACGTTTATCAAGTGGAATCCTGCGGTAAAATCGACCAAGGATCGGGACGGACTTTGGAAAGCCTTATTGGATGGCCGTATTGATGTGATTGCTACAGACCATGCACCTCATACTTTGGAAGAAAAGAAAAATGTGTATACCAAGGCGCCTTCGGGAGGTCCGTTGGTACAACATGCTCTGGTAGCCATGATTGAGGCTTATCACAGAGAAAAAATTTCATTGGAGAAAATTGCAGAAAAGATGTGCCATAATCCGGCCATTTTGTTCCAAATTGAAAAACGAGGATATATCCGTGAAGGCTATTTTGCCGATTTGGTGATTGTAGATATCAACAGCCCATGGTCTGTAAAAAAAGAGAATATTCTTTATAAATGTGGTTGGTCGCCGTTTGAGGGAACTACGTTTAAATCCCGCATAACCCACACCTTTGTAAACGGTAGTTTGGTATATAATAACTTTAAGTTTACCAACGGGAAAGCTGCCAAGCGATTAACTTTTGATAGATGAAGCAACTACTGATTTTTTCTCTGTTACTTGCTTGCTGTTGGGGCTGTAAGGATGAGCAAAGGCCTAAAAAGCCAGACAACCTGATTGCTAAAGAAAAGATGTCGGATATTTTATATGACGTTTTTTTGATGAATGCAGCCAAGTCCATGAAAAAACAAACTTTGGAAGATAAAGGAATCCATCCAGAGGATTATGTATTCAAAAAGCATGGTATTGATAGTTTGCAGTTTGCCCAAAGTAACGACTATTATGCGTATGATACTGAAACCTATGATGCCATCATTAAAAGAGTTGAGGAACGCATCGATGTTCAAAAGAACCATTTTGATTCTATAAGAGAGGCGGAGGAAAATGAAAAAACACGTCAACAAGATTCGGTTAAAAAGGTAAGGGATTCTGTAAGGGCAACCAAAACCGATAAAAAGATTGATGTAGATTCAATAAAAAAGGCAACTTTAAGAAAGCCAGGATTACCACCAATAGATTGACGTCTCTTAAAGGTCTTCTAAAAAAATTTGACATACACCCTCTATACTTGTATCAATATCCTTGAAGGTGTAGTTCAAGGTGTTTTTTACTTTTGAGCTATCGTAGAAAGATATGTTTCTAATGGTCTTGGCCATTTGCTTTGAAAGTTGCCTGTTGGCACCAGTGAGTTTATGTCTAAGCCAGTCCAATCGCCAACCCATTTCCAAAAACAATTGTGGAAGTTCCTTTTTTGCAGGGCTTACATCTAAGGCCGTTGCTATTTTATACTGAAAATCCTTAAAAGGAAGATTGGCCGAAACCAAAATGAAATTTTCGTTGGTAATTTTACTGTGCATCAATTGGTGCATAATGTTCACAACATCATCCACATCTACATAGCCACCTGTACCAGTAGTATAGTAAGGGATGCCTTTATGAATCCTTCTAATAAGTCCACTGCTACCATTTCCATTCCAAAAGCCAGGACCTATAATTACCCCTGGATTTACCATAACCACATCCAAACCTTCTTGAGAGCCCCGCCAAACTTCCATTTCGGCGCCGTATTTCGTGATGCCATACACACTATTGTCATCTTCTGGGTTCCAAGGCGTAGTTTCGTCTATAAGCATCTCTGGTTTTGGAGGTTTTCCAACGGTGGCAATAGAACTCACATAGCATAGTTTTGAAACGCCGTTGATTAAACATAAATTGACCACATTGGCAGTGCCTTCAATATTTATTTTTCGAAGTTTGTAATAGTCGTTGGGAGCAAAGGACACTAAAGCCGCACAATGGTAGACCTGTGTGATTCCTTGAAAAACGATTTCTAAGGATGGAATGTCAGTAATGTCGGCTTTAACCCATTCAATGGTGTCAAACAGTTTTTCTGAATCCTGCGAGTAATATGAAAAAACCTTTTTAACGGAAGAAAGACTTTCGGGATTCCTGTAAATAGCCCTAACTTTTTCATTGTTACTGATGAGTTTGTAGAGCAAATGCGACCCTACCAAACCTGTGCCTCCTGTGACTAAAACCATGGAACTAAAGTAAAGAATTATTCATAAAGCATGAGGATTTCTACATTGATTTTTATCTTTGCGAAAAATAAGTGATCAATAGAAAATATTATGGCAAATAAGCTTGTTGAAGAATTGAGATGGAGAGGAATGGTGCACGATATGATGCCCGGGACCGAAGAACAGTTGAATAAGGAAATGACTACTGCATATATTGGGTTTGATCCCACATCAGATTCTTTGCATATAGGAAGTTTGGTGCCGATTATTTTATTGGTGCATTTGGAAAAAGCTGGCCACAAACCAATTGCTTTGGTAGGTGGAGCTACGGGAATGATTGGAGATCCTTCAGGGAAAAGCGACGAGAGAAACCTTTTGGATGAAGCAACCTTGAATCACAATGTGGAAGGTATAAAAGGAGTGCTGTCTAGATTTTTGGACTTCAATTCTACAGAAGCCAATGCGCCTGTATTGGTTAACAACTACGATTGGATGAAGACCTTTTCGTTCATCGACTTTGCTCGTGATGTTGGAAAGCGTATTACGGTTAACTATATGATGGCCAAGGACTCGGTTAAAAAACGTTTGTCCGGTGATGAGGGGAGTGCTGGAATGTCTTTTACTGAGTTTACGTATCAGTTAATCCAAGGATACGATTTTTACCATTTGTATAAAAACTACAACTGTTTGTTGCAGATGGGGGGAAGTGACCAATGGGGAAATATTACTACAGGAACGGAGTTGGTGCGTCGTATGAATGTTGGGGAAGAAGCCAAGGCCTACGCTATGACCTGTCCGTTGATTACAAAGGCAGACGGTTCTAAATTCGGGAAGTCTGAAGGTGGAAATGTATGGTTGGATGCCGATAAAACTTCGGTGTATAAATTCTACCAATTCTGGTTAAACACCACCGATGAGGATGCTGAAAAGTATATTAAAATTTTCACCTTTTTAGATAAGGAAACTATTGAAGCGCTAATTGCAGAACACAAGGAAATGCCGCATGCAAGAATCCTTCAAAAACGATTGGCAGAAGAAGTGACCACATTTGTACACTCTGAAGAGGAATTGGAAAATGCGATAAAGGCTTCCAATATCTTGTTCAGCAAAACCTTTAAGGCAGACATTCAAACTTTAAATGAAAGTACCTTTTTGGATGTATTTGAAGGGGTTCCTCAAGCGGAGATTTCTAAAGCAGAATTTGCGGAAGGAGGCCTGGATATGATTGCAGCGCTTTCAGCCAAAACAGGATTCTTAGGGTCTAACAGCGAAGCTAGAAGAGCACTTAAGGAAAATGCGGTGGCGGTGAACAAAGAAAAGGTGAAGGAAGATTACATCTTGAGTGAAGAAGATTTGATCCACGGACAGTATATCATCATCAATAAAGGAAAGAAAAACACTTACATCATTAAGTTAGTAGCATAAAAAAACGCCCGGAAGCAAAACCGGGCGTTCAATTAACCAACCAACTAAAAAAATAAATTTGCTTTTTTCTTAGCAAACCCTTGGTCGGTAAAAATTTATGAACCTTACAGGGCCATTAAATTACAGCCTCTAATATCTGAATGATCGAAACGACCAATGACTTCAAATGTGTTGTTTGGATAAACACGGCCAAGATCTTGTGTGGCAATAAAAGCACAGGAATTTAGGTTGGCAAGATCAATGACATTGATGCCTCCAGTTTTATTGTTGCCTACTAAAGTAAGCGCATCTTCAGGATCGCGAGTAAGGATTTGCATCCAAGGAGGGCATTCAAAAATACCTTGCCCTTTGGAATAACCTTGACTTAATAATTCTGTCATACCATATTCACTGTGGATATGTTCTACCCCAAACCCTTTTTTCAAAATTTGATGGAGTTCTTCTCTAATCAATTCCTTTCTACGGCCTTTCATGCCGCCAGTTTCCATAACAATAGTGTGTTTTAAATCAAATTGAAAGGATTCCACCAAATCCAAAAGTGCAAAGGAAACCCCAATGAGTAAAGTCTTCTTCTGTTGGGATTCCAACTCTAAAAGTTTCTCTTTTAAATCGCTCAGGTTATGAAGGTAAAAGCCGCTTTCTGGGTGTTTGGATTGGTTAATCATGTCGTTCACCATATAGATAAGCGATGAACCATCGCGTTCCAAATAGGACGGTAACAAGGCCAAAACCACATAGTCTTCAACAGGGCCGTAAAAATGTTCAAACCCCTTTCTAAAACTTTGTTCATAAATAGAAAGGTCTGTAACATAATGTTTACTGGTGATTGATCCGGTGGTGCCCGAACTACTGAATGTCTTTTGAATAGCTTCTTTACTGCTCAGTACTTCATGCGACTTGAAAAACTGGATAGGCAGAAAAGGAATATCCCGATAGTTAAAAATATCGCTGGGATGGATGTACAGCAAATCGCAGAAGGATCGGTATACCTTATTGTGCTTGAATTGAAACTTAAAAACGTCCAGGGCTACTTTTTGGAACTCTTCCTGAGTTTGTATCCCGAAAATGTCTTGGGCTGATATCATGGTAACAAAAGTAGGTAAAAATAAAAAGCGTTGCCATGGCAACGCTTTTTTAAGATACAGAAGAAATGTTCTTATTTGATGATCAGTTTTTTGGTAACTGAAGCATTGTTTTGTTCCAATTTCAAAAGGTATAATCCAGGGGGCAGAGTGCTCACATTTATTTGTCCATTTAAAACTTCGGAGTTAAATACATTTTTACCCAACATATCAAGAACTGTTACTGAAATATCACCTTGGTTAGCAGTAGAAATAGTCACAAAACCAGAGCTTGTAGGATTAGGGTAAAGGGAAAACTCAACGTTTTCAAATTGATTTACTGAAAGTGTCATATCTATTAAACTCCTTGAAGTAATTTGCGGCGTGCCGTTAAATTCATTAACAAGAGCAACTACAGGAACTGCTCCAGAAGGAATGGTGCTGCCAATGTAATCGGCTTCACTAAAATTAGTTCTAAAATTAATGGTTGATCCATCACTTAGGTCATAGTTGCTGGCAGATGCAAACGTTGCTCCGGCATCTGTAAATGTGGCATCAACAATCTCCACCAACTCCGATTCGTAATCTTCCCAATCCGTTAATAGGGTGGCAATAGTTACAACTTCTGGAGTTACGGCACTTCCTGTTGCTACAGATGCGTCTTGCATTGGTACAAGTTCCAATACACCGTTATATTCAATCGCTTGGCCAACAAGTCCGCTAATGCCGTTTCCTTCTGTGAAACTTGTTGTGATGATACCTGCATTATCGTCAATTAAAATACCGGCGCTGGCATCTTGAATGTACTTTTGATTTCTGAATGTTCTTGTATAAGTAATGGTGGGAGTGCTCAATAATTCGTAATAATGCTCATCTCCATTAGCTAGTACATCTGCTCTTAAAGCGGCTAGATTTTCTACTTGCATGATTTCTTCAACATCAAATTCAACCGTGGCACTTACCGCAGGAGTGATAGGGGCGTGGTTGTTGTCTACCAAAATCATTTCAACAACATATTGGCCTCCGTTGGTTACAGTAATGCTAACATCGTCTGTATCGTATTTCATAGGTTGGGAAACAGCGCCTTCACCACTATCGATAGTCCAGTGAATATGACCATCAATGCCTTCCCCAGGATTGCCAACCACAAAGTTTTGAACACTTATGGAAAGGGTTACAGAGGTCGTTCCTGGGATAAATTCTTCTCCATTGCTAGGAGATAGAATGGTTAAACTTGGAGTAGTGGAACTTTCGGTGCTATAAGTGCCAATTGGGAACACAGAAGCGCAGGTGCCATTGCTGGTACAGCCATCTGTGGCATCGGGACCGCTATAGGTCCAATTGTCCAACATAAAAGTGCTACCGTCAGGTCCAGTTCCGTCAACACGGTAAGCCCATCCGTCTAAATATTCCCAAGCCTCTCCAGTTCCATCTGAATTGATGTCTCCAAAAGTGTCAATAACAGAGCTGTTGAAGAATAATTCCAAAGCATCGTCGCCATTTACATTGGCAGCATCTGAAATGAAATCTGGGGTAATTCCAAAGTATTCTACAACAGAAGTTTCATCTGAAGCAATATAAAGATATTCTCCAGCTGTGGCAGATCCAGAAAAAGTGACTTCTTCGTCATCGGTACCTCCTCCATTGTTGGCAGAACCAAAACCGTAAAGGGATAAATCGCCAATGTCATTGATAACATAAAGCTCGACAACCTTAGGTAGACCACCCGATAATGGACCGTCAAAAACGCCGGATATTACCATATCCTGGCCAAAAGATAACATTGTAGTAAGCGTAAATACTAAAAAGTAAATTTTTTTCATAAATTTCAGTGTTTAAATTAGTAATGCTGTTCCTACAAATATAAACAGAAAACAGAGTAATTTTGATTAAATGAAAATATAAATGCTTATTTTACAATAAATTAACGTTGATTTTAAATTGAGGGTTAAAAATTGTAGTTTGAAATTATTCGAAAAAAAATGGGAACTTTGTAGGAGATTATTTAAGGGTAAGTGAAAAGTTATCTTAATGTTATCATTGTGTAACGAAGTATAAATTTTTGTTATTAGTTTTATCTTTGACGCTGAAAAGATTACAACAAAACCGATGAAAAAAAAGGACATAAAAATTCTTCTGGTTGACGATGAACCGGACATTTTGGAAATTGTAGGGTACAACCTTAGTTCTGAAGGCTATCAGGTGATTACGGCGGAAAACGGTCTTGAGGCTGTTAAAAAGGCTAAGGCTGAAAAACCTCAGTTGATCATTTTAGATGTAATGATGCCTGAAATGGACGGAATTGAGGCCTGTGAACAAATCAGAAAGGTTCCAGAATTAAGCGAAACCATCATTACGTTTTTTACGGCCAGAGGAGAAGATTATTCCCAAGTGGCAGGCTTTGAAGCTGGAGCCGATGATTATATTACCAAGCCTATCAAGCCAAAAGTATTGATTAGTAAAGTAAAGGCTTTATTGAGACGTTTGAAGGAGGAGGATTCCGCAGAAAACGTGATGAAAGTTGGTAACTTGACCATCAATAGAGAAGAGTACAAAATTTCGGTTAAGGGAGAAGAAATCGTTTTGCCTAGAAAAGAGTTTGAACTATTATCTTTGTTGGCAACTAAACCTGGGAAAGTATTTAAAAGAGAGGAAATACTGGATAAGGTTTGGGGTAATGAAGTAGTGGTAGGTGGACGTACGATTGATGTTCATATTAGAAAACTGAGAGAAAAAATAGGAGATGATAGCTTTAAAACCGTTAAAGGAGTAGGCTATAAGTTTGTAGATTAATGCAGAAGAAAAAAATAAAGAAATCGTATAAGTTCGCTATTAGAACTTCTACATACATTACACTTTTTTTAACGCTCTTTATGAGTGTTTTTTTATATACCTCCAATCTAGAATATTGGTGGGTGTTAATTTTGGGGTTTGCAGTGGTTTCCTATCTGTTTTCCTTTGCTGTAATCCAATACCGTGTGGAACGTTTTATATACCGTAGGGTTAAAAAGATTTATGACGATTTAACTTTATTGGAATCTGCCTCCTTAAGAAAACAGCCCATTACTACAGATATGGCAACGCTTACCCATGAAATAGACAAGTACGCCAAAGACAAAAAGCTGGAGATTGAAACCTTGAAGGTTCGAGAAGAATACCGAAAGGAGTTTTTGGGGAATGTAGCCCATGAGCTTAAAACCCCTTTGTTTACGGTTCAAGGGTATTTGGAAACCTTGATTGATGGTGCTCAAAACGATAAGAAAATTCGTGAAAAGTACTTGGAAAGAGCCAATAAAGGTGTGGAGCGCCTCATCTATATTGTGAGCGATTTGGATATGATTACCAAATTGGAAGCTGGTGATCTGAGTTTGAACGTTGAGGTTTTTGATATTGTGGAGTTGGTGGAGAACGTATTTGACATGTTGGAAATGAAAGCGGCCAAAAAGAAAATATCTTTGGTTTTTGATATGGATTATACGTCTCCAGTGATGGTAAGGGCTGATAAGGAACGTATTCAACAAGTACTTACAAACCTTATTGTAAATTCTATAAAATATGGACGCGATAAGGGAACTACAGAAGTGAGTATCGAAAACCTAATCAAGAACAAAGTAATCGTTAGGGTAACGGATAACGGAGAAGGTATTGGAAAAGAAAATATCCCGAGACTATTTGAACGTTTCTTCCGTGTAGACAAGAGTGGCTCTCGCAAAGAAGGAGGTTCTGGGTTGGGTCTTGCCATCGTGAAGCATATCATAGAGGCTCATGACGAAAAGATTTATGTAGAGAGTGAAATTGGTGTTGGAAGTGAATTTTCATTCACCCTTGAAAAGGCTGAATAGCTTTTTGTAATTCACATCGTATTCCAATTCAGAAAGTCCTTGGTAGGCATTCACCCGCTGCAACTGCTCTAGGTTAAAATCATCTTGTTTACAGTATGGTACCAATTTTTGGCTGTCCAATCTTTTGGCAAGGTATTCCTGTTCAAATTGACCAGGCGTTGGAATAAAAAAGGCTTTTTTCCCAAGTTTGGCCAAATCCATCACGGTAGTGTATCCAGATCTGGATACAATAAGTGAACTTTGGTGGATGGTGGTTTCCAATTGGTCACTGCTCATATAATTGTAAATGGTCATGTTGCCTATTTGTTCACAGGTTTGCTCGGCATCCATCACCCCTTTTATAAAAACAGTTTTTATAGGCTGATCTTTAAAAAGCTCCAAAACTTTTTCTTCCAAAAGGGTACGTTGTGGTTCTGGTCCCGACAATAATACCATGATGTCATAAACATCTTTGGAGTCCTGTTTTTCAAAACGGCTAATAGGGCCCAGATATCTTAAGGGGATTTCAAAATTATCAACATGGCCTAGTTGCCCGCTTAAATTTGGTGATTTTAAACTGTCCGGCACCCAACATTCATTATACTTCTTAATGTAGGATTGATGCATGCGTGTACTGAACCAGGTGGTATTGCCACTTAATACTCGTAGTTGGTGGGAAATAATTACCGAAGGAACTTTCTTGGAGTAGGCCCCAAGTCTGTTGTCTGAAATGATGCCGTCAATATTGTGGGATGCAATGATCTGGTCGACCATCTTGTTTTCGTTTTGTATGGCCTTTAAAATGTTTGGAGCGTTGGCAATCAATTTCAGTTTGAACCACTGTCCTTTTTTTGCGTAATGGATTTTATAAGAAGGCAGTTCCAAGGATTCCAAATTGGGGAATTCTTTTCTTAAAAGAGCCAGGGCATCACCATCGGAAGCAATGATAGGTTCAAAATTATGGGCTATTAAAGCACGGATAATTGGAATGCAGCGGGTGGCGTGACCCAATCCCCAGTTAAGGGGCATGACTAAAATGCGTTTTTTCATAGTGACGCTAAAGGGCTTTCTGTTGCTTATAGTTTTCAATGGGAAACTTGCGCTAGCCAAACCTCCCAAGATGCACTAATAATCAAAGATAAGTATAATACTGCTTCCATATATTTCCTTAATTTTACCGAATCTTATTATAAACATTAAATTGAAGTAGTGGGAAGTAAAAATAAGCTCAAGCGTTTTAAGGAAAATGAGACGTTTTCAAATGTATTTCAGCCTACAAGGGATGAATTGGTGAATGCAGAATTTGCGTTGAAGGGGAACTGGAATGACACAGTTTTTAAAAATGATCATCCGTTGGTGTTGGAATTGGGATGTGGAAAAGGAGAATATTCCGTGGCCTTGGCGCAAAAATATCCAGAAAAGAATTTTATAGGAATTGACATTAAGGGAGCCCGTTTTTGGAGAGGGGCCAAAACAGCAGTGGAAGATGGGATTGATAATGTTGCCTTTTTGAGAACGCAGATTGAATTGATCGAGTATGCCTTTGCTGAAAATGAAGTGGACGAAATTTGGATTACGTTTCCAGATCCGCAGATTAAGTACAAACGTACCAAGCACCGTTTGACCAATTCCGAATTTTTGAAACGTTACAAGCACATTCTTAAGCCAGATGGTATTGTTAACCTAAAAACCGATAGCGAATTTATGCATGGTTACACCCTAGGTTTGTTACATGGTGAAGGACATGAGGTGTTGTATTCCAACCATGATGTGTACAGGCAGGAAGGAAGCCCAGAAGAAGTAACGAGCATACAAACGTTTTATGAGAGTCAATATTTAGAACAAAACAAACCAATTACGTATATTAGGTTTAAAATCAAAGATTCTTGAATATTACCATAGCCTTTGTTTTAGGGTTTTTGGCTGCTTTTTTGGCAGTTATGCCTCCTGGTTTGTTGAATATGACTGCTGCCAAAATCAGCCTAAGGGAAGGTCATACAAGAGGTATCGTATTTTCTATAGGCGCTTGTATTATTGTATTTATCCAAACCCTTATCGCAACCGTTTTTGCTAGGTACTTAAACAAACACCCTGATGTTGTAGAAATTTTACAGCGGGTAGCTTTTGTGATTTTTGTATTGGTCACTGTGTATTTTCTATTGGTTGCCAAGGGAAGGGAGAAAGTAGAGGAGGAGCTGGAGCCTAAAAGCAAGCGTAGCCGATTTTTTCAAGGCGTTTTTATGTCCAGTATCAATGTGTTTCCTATTCCGTTTCAGGCGTATATGGCCATTACTTTGGCTTCTTTAGGTTGGCTGCAATTTGACACCACGAGTATTGCGGCCTATGTTGCTGGAGCTGCCATGGGCTCTTTTGCAATGTTGTACATTTACATGTTCTTCTTTGAAAAAATCAAGCATTTGAAATTTACCTCCCAAAAGAACATGAACTATATTATTGGGGGGATTACGGGAATCATTTCTTTAATCACCTTGGTCAATATCATTAAGGACTTGAAATGAAACCCGAAACCTTAAGTTTTTTTGAAAAAGTATACGAGGTAGCCAAACTGATTCCAAGTGGGCGAGTAACCAGTTATGGCGCTATTGCCAAATACCTTGGTGCCGCCAGAAGTGCCCGAATGGTGGGCTATGCCATGAATGGTTCAACAGGGAAGGATGTGCCTGCCCATCGCGTGGTAAACCGTTTAGGGTTGCTAACCGGTAAGTTTCATTTTGAAGGTTCCAGCCATATGCAACAGCTTTTGGAAAGCGAAGGAATAAGGGTAAGGGATAACCAAGTGCAAAACTTTGAAAAGGTATTTTGGGACCCGTCAAAAGAATTATAATCAAACAAAATTTAGGCATAAATCATTTCAATTAAACTGTTTCTCATTCTAAACATTTCACAGTATATTTGCATTTTAGAATAAGTCTAAATTAGTGAGCTTTAGCTTCTTGTGATTTGGTTGAAGTTAGGGCGGAATGGTCCTAGATAAATTGAGAAATTAAAGCTGCAAACAAGATTCAATAAAGAGAAAATTCTGCGAAGAGAGCATATTATGAAGTTAAATAAACAAGACATATCAAAGGCACTTGAAAATATATCAGCTCCGGGTGAAGGACAAAATATGATTGAGAGTGGTGCCGTAACCAACATAGTGACTTTTGGAGATGAGGTGATTGTGGATGTTACCATTTCAAACCCAAGTTTGCAAGCTAAAAAGAAAACCGAAGTGGAGATTATGAAGATAATCCATGATAAGGTGTATGAAAAGGCAAAAATTAAAGTAAACGTGAAGGTTGACGCTCCTGAAAAACCAAAAAACGAAATTAAAGGGAAGAAAATTCCTGGAATTCAAAATATCGTAGCGGTTGCTTCCGGTAAAGGAGGGGTTGGAAAATCTACGGTAACCTCCAATTTAGCCGTGTCCTTGGCCAAAATGGGATTCAATGTAGGAATCTTGGATGCCGATATATATGGACCTTCTGTGCCAATTATGTTCGATGTTGAAAATGAAAAGCCCGTGGCTGTTAATGTGGATGGAAAGTCTAAAATGAAGCCAATCGAAAGTTATGGCGTGAAGGTATTATCTATTGGATTTTTCACCAGACCAGACCAAGCCGTTGTATGGCGTGGACCAATGGCGGCAAAAGCCTTGAACCAAATGATTTTTGATGCGGCTTGGGGAGAATTGGATTTCTTGTTAATCGATTTGCCTCCGGGAACCGGTGATATCCATTTAAGTATTATGCAATCCTTGCCTATTTCTGGGGCGGTTGTGGTGAGTACGCCACAAAACGTTGCTTTGGCCGATGCTAAAAAGGGTGTAGCTATGTTTCAACAGGACAGTATTAACGTGCCGGTTTTAGGTATTATAGAAAATATGGCCTATTTTACACCAGCAGAATTGCCAGATAATAAATACTATATCTTCGGAAAAGAAGGAGCCAAGAATTTAGCTGAAGATTTGGATGTGCCATTTTTGGGAGAAATTCCTTTGGTGCAAAGCATTCGTGAAGCGGGTGACGTAGGACGTCCTGCAGCACTGCAAACGGCAACTCCTTTAGAGCAATCTTTTGAAGCCCTTACTAGAAATGTGGTAGAGCAAGTAGTCAGAAGAAATGAAGATTTACCGCCAACTGAAGCGATAAAAATTACAACAATGGCAGGATGTTCTGCTGTTAAAAAATAGAAGTTACATTTTTTACTTATATAATGACAACAGAAGAATTAAAAATAAATGTAGAGAAAGCGCTAGATGAAATCCGTCCCTTTTTAGAAAGTGATGGAGGTAACATTTCCCTAGTTTCTATTGAAGACGATAAATTGGTAAAAGTGCAGTTGGAAGGTGCTTGTGTAGGATGTAGCGTGAACCAGATGACTTTGAAGTCTGGGGTTGAGATGACCATTAAAAAGTACGCGCCTCAAATTGAGCAGGTAATCAATGTTGAGGGGTAAATAGGGAGTCTCTAAAAAATCAATTAATTCCCAAAAATGATAAATATCATATAGAGCAATATTTCATGTGCATATGTTTGTTGCAGAAAGAACTAATTCATGATTAAAACAGATATTCTTATTATTGGCGCTGGACCAACAGGACTTTTTACGGTATTTGAAGCTGGTTTACTAAAATTAAAATGCCATCTTATAGATGCATTGCCGCAAGCTGGAGGACAGTGTTCCGAAATATATCCCAAAAAACCTATATATGATATTCCTGCTTATCCGGAAATTCTTGCGGGGGATCTAACCGAAAAGCTTTTAGAACAGGGAAAGCAGTTTGAACCTGGTTTTACCTTTGGTGAGCGTGCCGAAACTATTGAGAAATTGGAAGACGGTAGCTTTATCGTTACTACCAATAAAGGAACAAAGCACCATGCACCGGTGGTTGCTATTGCTGGTGGTTTGGGGAGTTTTGAACCAAGAAAGCCTTTAATCCATAACATTGCCAACTTCGAGGATAATGGTGTAGAATACATGATTAAAGATCCTGAAGTGTATCGCAACAAAAGAGTAGTCATTGCTGGTGGGGGAGACTCTGCATTGGATTGGAGTATCTTTTTGAGCAATGTAGCTTCAGAGGTAACTTTGATTCACAGAAGAAATGAATTTAGGGGAGCTTTGGATTCCGTTGAAAAAGTTCAGGAACTTAAAAATAAAGGAAAGATCAATCTTATTACTCCGGGAGAGGTTATCGGGATTTTGGGTGATGATCATTTAACCGGTGTTGTAGTAACCAGAGCAGATCATATTCCAACCGAATTTGAGATTGAATGCGATCATTTTATTCCTCTTTTTGGTTTGTCGCCTAAGTTGGGCCCTATTGCCAATTGGGGCTTGGAAATCGAAAAGAATGCCATCAAAGTGAACAATGCTATGGATTACCAAACCAACATTCCAGGCATTTTTGCCATTGGAGACGTGAACACTTATCCAGGAAAATTAAAGTTGATTCTTTGTGGATTCCATGAAGCAACTTTAATGTGTCAGGCAGCCTATCAAATTATCAATCCAGGGAAACGCTATGTGTTAAAATATACAACTGTAAGTGGGATTGATGGTTTTGATGGAACCAGAAAGGAAGCGCCTAAGGCAGTTGTTAAATCAATTGAATAGTATTTAGTAAGTGGTAGTTAGTAAATAGTAATAAAATAACTCTATGGCAGTTCAGAAATTTGAAGACCTTCAGGTTTGGAAGAAATCTCAAGATTTTTGTGTTGCTATTTACAATAACTTTTCTGGGCTAAAGGACTATGTTTTTAAAGATCAAATAACGAGGGCTTCTATTTCTGTATCTAACAATATAGCCGAAGGTTTTGATAGAAATTCAAATGCTGAATTTATAAGGTTTTTATACTTTGCAACAGGGTCGAGCAGTGAGGTTAGATCAATGCTGTATTTAGCGGCGAGATTAGGATTTCTTTCTGAAGACATCACAAATCAGTTGATTGAAGATTCTAATGAAATATCTCGAATGTTATACGGTTTAATAAAATCATTGAAATGATGTATATACATCGATGACTCTAATTACTAAATACTATTTACTAGATACTTATGTCAGACATAAACATTACAATTATAGATAGAGAAGGGGTGTCTCATGAAATTGAGGCACCTACTGATATGGCCATGAACCTAATGGAAGTGGTAAGAAGTTATGAATTGGCTCCAGAGGGCACTATTGGCGTTTGTGGAGGTATGGCAATGTGTGCTTCTTGCCAATGCTATGTGCTGTCCGATCATGAATTGCCTGAAATGCAGGACGAAGAAGAGGCCATGTTAGCCGAAGCTTTCTACGTAAAGGACAATAGCCGTCTAGGTTGTCAGATTCAGATGACGCCAGAAATGGAAGGTCTAAAAGTGGAGTTGGCCCCTGAGTCTTAATTTTATAAATTTTATTTGGATTAAATCCAAATAACGTTAATTTTGTGCCAAATTTTTCAAATGAATCGGCACATTACATTCTTAATGGTATTCTTTGGCTGGGCAGTTTCCGCCCAGCAAACCATAGATCAGGCTACTTACGATCAGCTTAAGTCTGAAATCAAACAGGAACTTTTACAAGAAGTAAAAGATTCCATGACCGACAAAAAACAAAACTGGTTTTCCCTTAGCCGGTTTTCATTGAATGGTTATGGTGTAGTCAACTACTACAATTACGATTACGATACAGACCCTAACCTAAAAAATCAGTTCGATCCAGAACGTCTTAACTTATACTTAAAATACCAATTCAACGATTGGATCAATTTCAAATCTGAGATTGAATTTGAACATGGCGGTACAGCGACCACATTGGAGTTGGACACCCAAGAAGAGTTTGGTGAATTTGAACAGGAAATTGAAAAAGGTGGAGGTGTTAAATTGGAGCAGGCACATATCAATTTTAAAATTCTTCCTTATTTCAATGCGCGTGTAGGACGCATGAAAATGTACTTTGGCTTGCACCAAACTTTGGATACACCAACTCGCTATTTTACCACGCACCGTCAAGAAATGGAAAACGAAATCCTGCCTTTGGGATGGTATGAAAACGGGATTGAATTATACGGAACCTTTGCAAAAAGATTCACTTATAAGTTTTATGTGGTAAGCGGTTTGGATGCCAGTGGATTTTCCTCAAGAGGATGGATCAAGAATGGATACCAATCTAGATTTGAGACAGCCAATGCAGAAAGTGTGGCTTTGGCATTGCGTTTAGATTATAAGTTTGGAACGCATAAAGACACCTTTATTGGGTTTGCAGCTTATATGAACGACGCTGCTGCCAACAGACCTAAAAATGATATGGACGATACTGCCTATGTTGCCATGGTGGAAGGACACGTTAGCTATAACGAAGGGAACCTTCGCTTTAACGCCATTGGTCTTTACGGGAACATTCAAAACTCCGATATCGTTTCAAAGAAAAATGCTAATCTTTCCAATAATTTAGGAGTTAAAAGAACTCCAGTAGGAAAAACAGCCTTGGGAGTTTCTGCTGAGGTAGGTTATAATGTTTTACCTCATTTAAAGGCTTCCACAAAACAAATGTTGTACCCATTTGTAAGATACGATTACTACGATACGATGCATTCTGTAACGGGTGAAATTATTGATAACCCAAGATGGGAGCGCAGTAGTATCACAGGTGGATTAAACTGGTTTGTGCATCCTCAAATTGTGTTCAAGGCGCACTATTCCGATAGAAAGTTAGGCTCTGAAAATTATGACTTGGCCACTTTGGAATATACCGGTGAGAAACAGCATGAAAAAACATTCAGTACAGGAATAGGATTCTTTTTCTAATATATAAACAAGTTAAAATCAAATGAAAATGAGCAACTCAATCAAATCAATCTTAATGCTGGCATTTATTTCCACGGTGTTTGTGTCTTGTAGCGATAGCAACGAAGATTCTAACAACGATGATGCTATAAATGAAGCGCTATACCAAGAGGTATTGACAAACTTGTCTGTGTCTGTAATTACAGAAACTTACAATTCAATGAACAACAATGCAATCGCATTGAAAGAGGCTGTAGCCAACTTAACTATTGGAGACGAAACAGCATTGCAAACAGTAAAAGAGGCGTGGCAGGCAACACGTCAGCCTTGGGAAAACTCTGAAGGATTTTTATACGGACCAGTAGATACTGAAGGTATCGATCCAGCTATTGATTCTTGGCCAGTAGACGTAAATGCTATCAACGGTATTTTGAACAGTGGTAATCCTATCACTCAAAGTTTATTGGAGAGTAACAATGAAGCTCGTGGATTCCATACCATTGAATACTTTGTTTGGGGAATCGAGGGAGATAAAGCGGCTTCTGAACTTACAGAACGTGAGTTGGAATATTTGGTAGCTGCTACAGAAAACTTACAATCTAAAACAGCTCAATTGTACAACGGATGGATTGCTTCAGGTGGAAATTTCGCCAACAATTTCGTTAACGCTGGTGAGTCTGGATCTATCTATACGTCACAAAAAGGTGCGCTCCAAGAAATCGTAGAAGGACTTTCTATCATTGCTGATGAGGTTGGAAATGGTAAAATTGAAGAGCCTTTAAACGGAAACAATGGTGGTGCAAAACCAGAAGCTGAAGAATCTCGTTTTAGCAACAATTCTAAATTGGATTTCTCTAACAACATGAGAAGTATCCTTAATGTATACGTAGGAGATTATAATGGAATTAATGGGAAAGGAATTTCTGAAATTGTAGCGACTGTAGACAGTAGCTTGGATCAGGAAATTCAGGGAGCTATCACCGCTGCCATCTATGCTATTGATGCGATACCTGGCACTTTCACAGAAGCAATTTACGACAATCGTGATGCTGTTGGATTAGCACAGGAAAAAGTATTGGAACTTCAAAGTTTATTGGATAGTCAATTGTTGCCTTTAATAGGTAACCTATAATCAAGATATTTTTAATAAAATGAGAAAAGCGAACAGGTTATTGGTAGGTGCCCTTTTAATGGGAATGGTAGTATCGTGTCAAAAAGATGACCAAGAAGGCTATCAGTCGGTAAATCCGTTAACCGAAAGAACTGCGGCGGGAGGAGAGACTACAGTGTATCTTACCTCAAGTAATTCGTTCAGCACTCCTGCTGCTAACCTGTCTGCTTCTCAAATAGCCGATCATTTTGATGCCGATTTGGAATTCGGAGCGGTATTTGTATCGGCCCCTGCAGAGGTCAATGGTGGTGTTGGTCCTGTATTCAATAATACCTCTTGTATTTCTTGCCATCCAAAAGATGGAAGAAGTGCGTTTCCATCAAACATTAATAGTTTAAGTGGGTTTTTCTTAAGGGCCAGTCTTCCAGGAACGGATGCCTTGGGCGGACCCGTAGCGGTGCCTGGATTTGGAAAACAGTTGCAGAACCAAGCCATTTACGGTTATGAACCAGAAGTACAGTTTTCGGTGGAGTTTACAAATCAAGTAGAGACTTTAGCAGATGGTACCGAAGTTATCTTAAAGAAGCCTACCTATAATGTTGTGGATACTTATATTCCTTTTCCTTCGGAAGCAAATCTGTCCCCAAGATTGGCGCCGCCAGTGTTTGGATTGGGATTGCTGGAGGTAATTCCGGAATACTACATTTTGCAATATGAAGATGTCAATGACGCCGATGGCGATGGCATTTCAGGAAAGGCCAACTACGTTTACAATCATGTCACAGAATCTATGACATTGGGCCGTTTTGGATGGAAAGCCAACACAGCTTCCATCATCGAGCAATGTGCTGGGGCTTATTTGGAGGATATGGGAATCACAACTCCTTTGTTTCCTCAAGAAACTGGCCATGACCAATCCAACGGTAATGATGGTTTTGGAGATGATCCTGAAGTGACCTATGACGTTTTGGAACAGGTGGCATTTTATTGTAAAACTTTGGGGGTTCCTGCTGCAAGAAATTTGGATCAGGAGCATATTCAAAATGGTGCCAGAATTTTTGAGGAGTTGCAGTGTGCCAGTTGTCATGTTCCCAAAATGATTTCAGAAGAGGCAGCTATCAATGTTTTGGCCAATCAAGAATTTTATCCTTATACGGATATGCTGTTACACGATATGGGGCCTGGTTTGGCAGACAATCGTTCAGACTTTTTAGCCGATGGACAAGAGTGGAAAACGCGTCCGTTATGGGGAATTGGTTTGACACAGGTTGTAAATGGCCATACGCACTTTTTACATGACGGTAGAGCCAAGAATGTAACAGAAGCCATTTTGTGGCACGGAGGTGAAGCAGAAGCTGCCAAAAATGGTTTTAAAAACCTTTCGGCTAGTGAAAGACAAGACCTTTTGGACTTCGTTAATTCGCTTTAAACATATGGTATTCGGATAGCTTTCTAGGGCCTTCCAACATTTCACGCACAATTTTTAGGGTGCCGTCATCTGTGGTGGAGGTTTCCCATTTCACTAAGGAAATTTGTCCATTTTCAATTTCTATTCCCGTAATGCATCTTGGATGCACGCAGCTTCCATCATTAAAAAACGCAATCTCATTTGGAGAGGGAAATCTTGGGCGATGCGTATGCCCAACAATAGTGATTAAATTGTTGTTTTCTTGAATCCAATCCTTGATGCGGCGTTCTACCTTTATGAGTTCCTTGTAATTTATGGCAGGACTCGTTGGGTCTGCAATGCCCATAACGTTTAAGGGTTTCCAAAGAATTCTTACTAAAAACTGACTCCATTTCCAACAGACATAATTCCACCAATCGGCTTGATGGCCATGGGTTAAAAACAGTTCTTGCCCTGTTTGGGAGTGTTTAAGGATGATGGCTTCATGAACTTCAATGCCTGGGAATAATGGTTTATGGGTGCCACTTCGTTTATCAAAATAACTATACAGTTGTTTTTTGACATATTCAGGGTTTTTGTAGACCATATCGTGGTTGCCCCATAACATGGTAAACCTATTTTGATTAAAGTAAAGCTGTATTTGCCTGTAAACGTCCTTGTGGGCTTGAAGAACGTGGCTATAGAAAAGGTTTTCCCATAAATCGTCACCATCTCCCAATTCGCAATAATAAAAGCCTTTTGCAAAATATTGTTTTAGCGCATGAAGGTAGATATTGCGATTATTGGCAAAATCATCGGCAAAACTGTTGTCACCTCTGTGGCAGTCGCTAAAAAGTATGAATTTACTACTGTCATCAAAGGGGATGACCTTTGCATTTTTATACGCCCTATCTAATCTGGATTTTGAAGACATAGTATAAAGATGCAAAAAAAGCGAGTAAAAACTCGCTTTTAGTAACATATTTTAAATCAATTATTTAAAGGCGTTGAGGCCTGTAATGTCAAAACCGGTAATCAACAAGTGGATGTCGTGGGTACCTTCGTAAGTAATCACACTTTCCAAATTCATGGAATGGCGCATGATGCTGTATTCTCCAGTAATTCCCATACCTCCCAAAATCTGGCGAGCCTCACGAGCGATGTTGATGGCCATATCCACATTGTTGCGTTTCGCCATAGAGATTTGTGCCGAAGTCGCTTTGCCTTCATTTCTCAATACCCCCAGACGCCAAGTCAATAATTGTGCTTTGGTGATTTCGGTAATCATCTCGGCCAATTTCTTTTGTTGCAATTGGAACTGACCAATAGGTTTGCCAAATTGTGTGCGCTCCTTGCTATATCTTAAAGCTGTATCGTAGCAATCCATAGCAGCTCCAATGGCTCCCCAAGCAATTCCATATCTCGCGGAATCCAAACAACCAAGTGGCGCTCCCAAACCAGATTTTCCTGGTAACAAGTTTTCCTTAGGAACTTTCACGTTATCAAATATAAGCTCCCCAGTAGCCGAGGCTCTTAAGGACCATTTGTTGTGAGTTTCAGGAGTTGAAAATCCTTCCATGCCACGTTCTACAATCAGCCCATGGATACGGCCTTCTTCATTCTTGGCCCATACAACGGCAACCTGAGCAAAAGGTGCGTTGGAAATCCACATTTTGGCACCATTTAAAAGATAGTGGTCTCCCATATCCTTAAAATTGGTAACCATGCCTCCAGGGTTACTACCGTGGTCTGGTTCAGTCAAACCGAAGCAGCCCATCCATTCCCCGCTAGCTAATTTTGGTAAGTATTTTTGGCGTTGCTCTTCGTTTCCATATTTCCAAATAGGATACATTACCAAGGAAGATTGCACAGAAGCAGTACTGCGCACTCCAGAATCCCCTCTTTCAATTTCTTGCATGATCAAACCGTAGGAAATTTGATCCAATCCAGCCCCGCCATATTCTTCAGGAATGTAAGGGCCAAAGGCGCCTATTTCTGCCAATCCGTTGATGATTTGTGTTGGGAATTCTGCGCGTTGGGCATAGTCTTCGATAATTGGAGATACATCGCGCTTTACCCATTCACGGGCAGCATCGCGAACCAATTTGTGTTCTTCGGTTAGCAATTCGTCAAGTTGGTAATAGTCTGGTGCTTCAAATAAATCTGGTTTCATGCTATATTTTTAAAAGTGATGGCGGCACTGTTCGCCTGCCATGTCAATTATTTTTATGTTATGCCGCATTATTTAAGTCCGTTATTTTCAATGGCTTTTTTGAGCGGTTCACAAAAGTAGCGAAAACGTTTTCAAGATGCTAATTTAATTCGTGAAGCAGTTAGGAAACTCTAGATAGTATAGAAAAACTAAAAAACGAGGCTCTTTCAAGGTGTAGGAAAAGATATGCGCTATATTTGTTTGGAACAAATCATTTAACCAGTTATTGAATTTTAAAACAATATGAAGAAAGTAATTTATAGTGTGGCCTTGATTGGGCTGTTGGTGTCTTGTAAAAGCGAAACCAAAAAGGAAACGGAACCCATCGTTGAAGAAACCGCTCAAGAAATAGTGGAGGTTGAAAAGAAGCCAAGCATTAAAGATGTTGATTTTACATGGACGGCATTTAAAACACCGGCCAAAGCTGGGGTGAATGGTACCTTTTCTGAAATAGCTTATGGAGAATTGACAGAAGCCGACGTTCTCGAGGACAAGTTTAAAGGGCTTACCTTTAACATGGATAAAACCACTGTGAGTACGGGAGATGCAGCTAGGGACACAACTTTAAAGAATGAATTTTTTGCGCAACTTGTGGGAGATATTTCAGGACGAATCGTAGAGGTAAAAGATGGTAAGGCGCAGTTGGAAATTAAACTTAATGACAAAACCATTAACAAGGAATTTTCGTTTGTGCCAGCTGCAGATGGTAAATCAGTTACCTTTGAAGGAAGTATTGATCTTTTGGAGGACTTTGGAGCAAACACTGCTTTTGATGCTTTGCACGCCGCTTGTAATGCTTTGCACGAGGGAAAGACTTGGACGGATGTAAATCTAAAGGCTGTAGTAAGTTTACAGTAATATATTGCAGCAATAAAAAAGGAAAAGCGTTGTCATGTGTGAACAACGCTTTTTTTATGTTACATTTTCAAATAGAAATCTTTGGTAAGCGCAATATAATCTTCGGTGTATTGGTGGCGGGCTGTTTCTATGATAAGTTCTTTGGTGTCTACTTGGGTTTCATGGAATGAGAATTGAATGAGACTGCGCTTGATTTCGGTTTCTGGGGTGCCTTTTACCTGTAAAATTTTGTTTGGATATAATTGGAATTCCTTCGCCAATGCGATAAAATTATCTGTTTCAGAATACGGTATGATCACGCAAAAGATTCCAGTTTCAGCCAATAAATGCGCGGCACTTTCCAATAGGTGACCAAAAGGCATAGCGTCTTCAAAACGGGCCAAGTCACGTTGAGTATTGTCTGTTTTGTAAGCATCAGCATAGAAAGGCGGGTTGGAAATGATCAGATCATATTTGTCTTCTATCTCTTCTACAAATTCTTCCAATGAGGCATGGTAGCAAAACAAACGATCTCCCCAAGGGGAATTTTCAAAATTGGAAACACATTGTTCGTAGGCATCATCATCAATCTCCAGGGCATCGATAAGTTCAGCATTGCTGCGCTGTGCCAGCATAAGGGACAAAACCCCTGTTCCAGCCCCAATATCCAAAACAGAAAATGGGTTGGCTTCCACAGAAGCCCATGCGCCTAAAAGTACACTGTCCGTGCCTATTTTCATGGCGCACTTATCTTGTTCAACGGTAAATTGCTTAAATGCAAATGGCTTGTTCATTGGTCTGCAAATAATCTATTCTAGGTACAAATCGATCAATCCTTCTGGCGTTTCTACCAAAATAGTTTTGGTTTCCCTGTTCACTTTCTTAATGAATTCGTCGTTCATTGGAATCAAGATTTCAATGCCATCCCTGTCTATTTCAAACAGCGCTTGTGCGGTACTGTCATTAATATCTTTAATGGTCCCAATAGGTCCAAAGTTGACATCTTCGATAGCATAACCAATGACTTCGTGGAAATAGAATTTGTTGCCTTCCAGCTTAGGTAGAAATTCCAAAGGTAAATACAAATCGCATTTCATGATGCTGTCCGCATCCTGTTCGGTGTCGACTTCTTCAAATTTAATGCGGAGCAAATCCGATTTGTGCAACTGAGAGGATTCAATAAAAAATGGCACCAGATTGTTGCGCAGTTCTACAAAAACAGAGTCTAGATTGTCGTAAAGTTCTGGCTCATCTGTATCTAGTTTTACCAGTACTTCGCCTTTGAAGCTGTATTTTTTTACAATCTTACCTAGATAAAAGCAATCTTTTTTTTGCATTGTGAGTGGGTTTTGCCTGAAAAATGAAATAAGTTAAATGTTCTTGGGGATGTGGGAGACAAACGGAATGGTACAAAAAACTCCGATAGTGACTATCGGAGTTTTAAAAGTATAAAAAATAAATTTTTTATTCTTCTTCGTTAGCAGTTTCTTCTTCTGCTGTTTCAGCGTTTGCAGCTTCTTCAGCAGCTTTAGCTTCTGCCTCAGCTTCAGCAGCCGCAGCCGCTCTAGCGTCGTTTACAGCTTTTTCTGCCTCCAATGCTTTAGCTTTAGCATCTGCATCAGCTTTTGCTAAAGTGTCTTTTTTAGCATCCACTTTCCCGCTTTTCTCTTCCAACCAAGCATTGAATTTAGCTTCAGCTTGCTCTTCTGTTAAAGCTCCTTTTCTTACTCCACCAGCCAAATGGTTTTTAAGTAAAGCTCCTTTGTAAGACAAAATAGCTCTAGCCGTATCAGTTGGTTGTGCACCATTCTGAAGCCATTTTACAGCACCGTCAACATCTAAGTCAATAGTAGCTGGGTTAGAAGTTGGATTGTAAGTTCCTAATTTTTCTAAGAATTTACCATCTCTTTTTGCTCTTGCATCTGCTGCAACGATCCAGAAAAAAGGTTTTCCTTTTTTACCGTGTCTTTGTAATCTGATTTTAACTGACATATCAATTAATTAGTGAGGTTCGCGACCTCGGTTATTAATAAGTGTGCAAAGATACTACAATTTTAATTAATAGCATAAATTTTTTAGAAATCGGCATTAATTGAAATTTTATTATACTTTTGGGTTTTTCAAAACGTTATTTTAATTTGTGTCCGAAAAAAAAGCCCTATGGATAAGATAAAATATATAGCATTATTTACGTTAGCCCTGTTTACGGTCTTTGGCTGTGGCGATGATCTTGAGTTCAATACCCCTGCTTTATTGGGGAAAAAGGACGGTGAATTGTGGAGAGCCAAGTTTTATGCCGCAGATATTGATGCAGGTGGTTTGGTTGTTGAAGGAGGTAATAATTATGAAACCCTTTCCTTGGTGACAACCTTGGATAATGTGGGAACTTACTATTTGGGAGGTGAACACCAAAGTGAGGCAAGATTTAAGGATGCCTATGGGGTGACTTATTCTACCTTGAATGCTCCAGACCCTAGTTTACAAGTATACCCTGCAGACGGGGAGATTGAAATTGTAGATTTTGATAACTCCACTAACACCGTTACTGGAACCTTTAAGTTCAATGCTTTTTCTGCCGATGGTAAAAAGAGTGTGAATTTTATCCAAGGTGAATTTTACCGCGTACCGCTTACCGGTGGGCTATTGGTGATTGGTGGTGGCACTAGCTGCCAACAAGCACAACAAGCTACGGCGGAAGCGGCAGCAGCCTTTGCAACAGCAAGCAGTGAATCTGCTGAGTATGCTGATTTGTGTAATGCTTATAAAGAAGCTCTAGCTGTACAAATTAATTCTTGTGGAGATACTTCAGGGGTGTTGCAGGCAGCTATCGATGCTTTGGGAGATTGTAATCCATAAGGAAACTGAGAATAAGATATTAAAAAGCGCCTTCTACAAGGCGCTTTTTTTTGTTTACAACTCTTTATAACTTTGGCTTTGTTGCGTTTTATTTATGCGTATTTTTAAAGGCTTTTCAATAGTTGCAAAATCGTTTTTTAAGGTGTTGATACAGATGTAGATGCCTTTCTTTGAAACCGCAATTATTACCAATACTGGAATTACAACAGGAGATTTATGTACTTAATTTTTGATACCGAAACAACTGGTTTGCCCAAGCGTTGGGATGCCCCTATTTCAGATACCGATAACTGGCCAAGAGCGATACAGATTGCATGGCAATTACACGATGAGTTAGGACGCTGTGTAGAGCATCAGGATTTTTTGATACAGCCTGAAGGATTCAATATTCCTTATGATGCCGAGAAGGTCCACGGTATTTCTACCGAATTGGCCCAAGAACAGGGTGTGTCCTTAAGTGAGGTGTTGGAAAAATTCAATATAGCCTTATCCAAAACCAAATTTGTAGTTGGACAGAATGTTGGCTTTGATGTCAATATTATGGGGGCAGAATTCTATAGAGAAGGTGTGGCCAATGCACTTCAGGAATTGCCGGTTTTGGATACCTGTACGGAACATACAGCGGAATTGTGCCAAATTCCTGGAGGACGTGGTGGTAAATTTAAGTTGCCAACCTTAACGGAATTGCACCAATACCTCTTCAATCAGCCTTTTGCCGAAGCACATAACGCAACCGCCGACGTTGAGGCAACAACACGTTGTTTCTTCGAATTGGTGCGTCGTCAAGAATTTACTGTTGAAGCTCTTGATGTAGAGCCTACATATTTCAATAGGTTTAATGAAGCCAATCCTGGAGAAATCCAATTAATTGGCTTAAAACACATCAACCTTAAAAAGGCCAGTGATGCTATTAGAAAGCGTCTAGAAAAGCAGCAGACTCCAGATATTACCGAAGCTGAAATTCAGCAGAACATATCAGATCTTGAGGAAGCTAATTTCGCGCATCTACATAACCATTCCCAATTCTCCGTATTGCAGTCTACTATTAGCATTCCGGATTTGGTAGCTGCTGCTGCAAAAAACAACATGCCAGGTGTGGCTATGACAGATCATGCCAATATGATGGGGGCCTTTCATTTTGTGCGCGCAGTATTGAATCACAACAAAGGAGTTAAGGCTAAAAATGAAGAAGCAATTGCAGCTGGGGGTGAAGCTAAATTAAAGGAAATCAAACCTATTGTAGGGTGTGAATTCTTTGTTTGTGAAGATCGGTTGGATAAAAGCCGTAAGGACAACGGATATCAAATAGTGATGTTGGCCAAGAATAAAAATGGGTATCATAATTTGGCCAAATTATCTTCGATTGCTTTTACCGAAGGATTCTATTACGTTCCAAGGATTGATAAGGAAATCATCAAACAATACAAGGAAGATGTGATTGTTTTGACGGGTAATCTTTATGGAGAAGTGCCGAGTAAAGTATTGAACGTTGGGGAAAACCAGGCAGAGGAAGCTTTGTTATGGTGGAAGGAGATGTTTCAGGATGATTTGTATGTAGAGATCATGCGCCACAATCAGGAAGATGAAAACCGTGTGAACCCGGTGTTAATTGATTTGGCTAAGAAACATGATGTTAAGGTAATTGCTACCAACAATACCTATTATGTAGATCAGAAAGATGCCAATGCACACGATATTTTGTTGTGTGTGAAGGATGGGGAAAAGCAAAGTACCCCAATTGGTAGAGGCCGAGGCTATCGCTACGGACTGCCAAACCAAGAATATTATTTCAAGTCGGCCGATGAAATGAAATCCTTGTTCAAGGACATTCCAGAGGCTATTTCAAATATTCAGGAAATTCTAGATAAGGTAGAAGCTTATGATTTGGCACGGGATGTACTCTTGCCAAAGTTTGATATTCCTGAGCAATTTCAGCATGAAGACGATTTAAAAGATGGAGGCAAACGTGGGGAGAATGCGTATTTGAAGCATTTAACTTACGAAGGAGCCAAAAGGCGCTATGAAGAAATTACTCCCTCCATTGCTGAGCGTTTAGACTTTGAGCTGGACGTTATCGAGAAAACGGGATATCCGGGTTACTTCTTGATTGTGGAAGACTTTATCCGGGAAGCTCGGAACATGGACGTGTCGGTAGGGCCAGGTCGTGGATCGGCGGCGGGATCTGCCGTAGCCTACTGTTTGGGGATTACCAATATTGACCCAATCAAGTACGATCTGCTTTTTGAGAGATTCTTGAATCCGGACCGTGTGAGTATGCCCGATATTGATATCGATTTTGATGATGAAGGACGTAGCCGTGTTATGGATTATGTAATCGGTAAATATGGAAGCAGTCAGGTGGCTCAGATTATCACCTACGGAACCATGGCGGCCAAGTCGTCTATTCGTGATACGGCAAGGGTGTTGGATTTGCCTTTGTTTGAAGCTGATAGGATTGCCAAATTGATCCCAAACATGACCAAGCTGAACAAGATTTTTGGTTTGGATGAAAAAGGGTTGAAGGCGAAGTTCAAATCCGAAGAGATTGAATTGATACAGGAACTTTTCAATATTTCGGAAGGGGCAGGTTTAGAGTCGGAGACTGTAAACATGGCCAGGGTTTTGGAAGGTTCTGTTCGAAATACAGGAATCCATGCCTGTGGGGTGATCATTACCCCAGATGATATTACCAAGTTCGTACCCGTGTCCTTAGCCAAGGATTCCGATTTGTATGTGACGCAGTTTGATAACTCGGTAGTTGAGTCTGCAGGTCTGTTAAAAATGGATTTCTTGGGGTTGAAAACATTGACCCTGATTAAGGACACCGTAAAGATTGTAAAGGCCAAACATGGCATAGAGTTGGATCCGGAGAATTTTCCTCTAGATGATCAAATGACTTATGAGCTGTTCCAGCGAGGTGAAACGGTTGGAGTGTTCCAATACGAATCGCCTGGGATGCAAAAACACATGCAGTCCTTAAAGCCAACGGTGTTTGATGACCTTATCGCCATGAACGCATTGTATCGTCCTGGACCAATGGAATACATCCCAGACTTTATTGCCCGTAAGCATGGTGACCAGGAAATTGTTTACGATTTGCCGGCCATGGAGGAATATCTTAAGGAAACCTATGGGATTACAGTATATCAAGAGCAGGTAATGTTGCTATCGCAAAAATTGGCCAACTTCTCCAAGGGTGACGCCGATATGCTTCGTAAGGCGATGGGTAAAAAGATATTCGCTTTACTTGAAAAGTTGAAGCCTCAGTTTTTGGACGGAGGGGAAGCCAATGGGCATCCGCGTAAGGTGTTGGAGAAGATTTGGAAAGACTGGGAAGCGTTTGCTAGTTATGCCTTCAACAAATCACACTCTACTTGTTATGCTTGGATTGCCTATCAAACGGCCTATTTAAAGGCGCATTACCCTGCGGAATATATGGCAGCGGTACTTTCCAATAACATGAACGACATCAAACAGGTGACTTTCTTTATGGAGGAGTGTAAGCGCATGAAACTGAATGTACTTGGGCCTGATGTTAATGAATCCTTTTATAAATTCTCCGTAAACGATCAAAATGCCGTGCGTTTTGGTATGGGAGCAATTAAAGGAGTGGGCCATGGTGCCGTAAAAACCATTGTTGATAATAGAAAGAAAGACGGTTTTTATAAGTCTATTTTCGATTTGGCCAAACGTATCGATTTAAGAGCCGCGAACAAAAAAGCTTTTGAAAACTTGGCCTTGGCTGGTGGGTTCGACTGTTTTTCTGGAACCCATCGTGCGCAATATTTCCATGATGAAGGAGATGGTATTACCTTTTTGGAAAAGGCGATTAAATATGGAAACAAGCACCAAGAGAACGAGAATTCTGCACAAGTAAGTCTTTTCGGAGAGTCTAGTGATGTGCAGATTGAAGAGCCTGTGGTACCGCCTTGCGAGACTTGGGGGACTATGGAAAAATTGGCTCGGGAAAAAGAAGTGGTAGGGATTTACATCTCAGGACACCCATTGGATGATTTCAAAATAGAATTGAATACCTTCTGTAATGCCACCTTGGCGGCATTGACGCAACTGGATCAGTTTGTCAACCGTGAACTGACTGTTGGAGGTGTGGTGACGGATGTGCAGCACAGGGTGAGTAAGCAGGGGAAAGGTTGGGCCATGTTCACGATGGACGATTACAATAATAGTGTTGAATTTAGGATTTTTGGTGAAGAGTATTTGAAATTCCGTCACTTTTTAGTGCAGAACTCCTTTGTATTTGTGAAAGTGTTTGTTCGTGAAGGATGGATTACCAACAAGGATACCGGGCAGCGAGGAGAGCCGAGGATGCAGTTCAACTATTTCCAATTGTTGCATGATGTTATGGAAACCTATGCCAGAAAGTTGTCCATTCAACTTAATATTGCTGACCTGCAAGAGGAAAAAGTACACATGCTTAGCGATTTGATAAGGATGCACTCTGGTGAAAAGGCATTGAACTTTACGGTATATGATAATGAGGAGCAAATAAAACTGGAAATGATTGGCCGAAAACAGAAGGTGAGGATTTCACAGGAATTGCTAAAGGAATTGGAGAATCAAAATATCCTTTACAAACTTAATTAGGTGGTTTTGGACTTATGCCAAATTAGCATAATAAGCTGAAACAATGTGGATATAATCAAAACATATTGTCAGTATGTAAGCTTTGGCAAATTTTTTGACTAAGTTTGCATATTCATAGAAAACTGAAGTAAAACACAATTTAAATTATAGATTATGGCATTAGAGATAACAGATGCAACGTTTGAAGAAACCGTTTTGAATAGTGACAAACCGGTTATGGTCGATTTTTGGGCGGCATGGTGTGGTCCTTGTAGAATGGTAGCACCAATCATTGACGAGATTAGCAAAGAATACGAAGGTAAAGCTGTTGTTGGTAAAGTTGATGTTGATGCTAACCAAGAATTTGCTGCAAAATATGGTGTACGTAACATTCCTACGGTTTTGGTATTCCAAAACGGTGAAGTTGTAGGTCGTCAAGTTGGTGTAGCTCAAAAGAGTGCTTATACAGAAGCTATCGATTCTCTATTATAAAAAATACTTTCCAAAAGAAATGTGAAAGGTTTGCTGTGTTCAGCAAACCTTTTTTTATTTTTAGGAAAAAATGATATACCATGAGTAAACAACCAAAAGTACAAGATCTTATAGATAGTAAATTGTTGGACCAACGCAAAGTGTTCCTGTGGGGACAAGTAGACGATAAGTCGGCCAAACATGTTATTGACCGCCTGTTGTATTTAGATGCCTTAGAGGTCAAGGATATTCAATTATACATTAATAGTCCAGGAGGCTATGTAACCTCGGGTTTTGCCATTTATGACTGCATTAAATCGCTTAAGAGCGATGTCTCTACCATATGCACAGGTTTGGCGGCTTCTATGGGCTCTATTTTGCTTTCTGTGGGGAAAAAAGGCAAGCGCTTTATTCAACCTCATGCCAGAGTGATGATCCATCAACCAAGTGGGGGAGCGAGAGGACCTGCAAGCGATATTGAGATTACAGCTTTGGAAATTATTAAAACCAAAGAATTGAGTGCTCAAATTTTGGCCGATAACTGTGGTCAGGATTTTGATAAGGTCATGAAGGATTTTAACCGTGACCATTGGATGGGAGCAGTGGAATCGGTGGAATATGGCATTGTGGATGCTGTTATATAAATGAGTGTTTTTATTTGAATGGATTTACAACAGGAGCTAAATAAAACAGGCGGATTCAAAAATCTTGAGCTACTGGCCAAACAGGTGGTAGAAGGGTTTATTGCGGGCATGCATAAAAGCCCCTTTCATGGGTTTTCGGCTGAGTTCGCCGAACATAAAATCTATAATCGGGGTGAGAGTACCAAGCATATTGACTGGAAACTCTTTGCTAAAACCGATAAACTCTTCACCAAACGTTATGATGAAGAAACCAATTTGCGCTGCCATTTAATTATAGATAACAGTAGCTCGATGCATTACCCTGAGATGCGCCAGTTTTCAATAGACCATTTAAACAAAATTGCCTTTTCAGCTTTGGCATCGGCTTCTTTGATGCATATTTTAAAGAAACAGCGCGATGCGGTAGGTTTGAGCATTTATAGTGATGCTTATGATTATTACGCGCCTGAAAAGGGCAGTGAACGCCATCATCAGATGTTATTACATCGGTTAAGTGATATGGTCATGTCGAAACCAGAACAAAGGCAAACGGAGACCTATACCTATTTACATCAAATAGCCGAAAAGATCCATAGACGTTCCTTGATTTTCTTTTTCACCGATATGTTCCAGACTTCTACCAATGAAGCAAAGTTGTTTGAAGCCTTGAGGCATTTAAAGTACAATAAGCACGAAGTGGTGCTGTTTCATGTGTTCGATAAGGAGAAAGAACTTCAATTTGATTTCGATAATACCCCAAAAAGGTTCATCGATGTGGAGACGGGAGAGTATATTAACCTATATCCAGACACCATTAAGGATAATTATGAGGAGGCCGTTGGGGCTTATTTTAATGAGCTCCGATTAAAATGTGGGCAATACGGAATAAAATATGTAGAAGCCGACATAAAAAAAGATTTTGATAAAGTGTTGACAACGTATATGATAGAGCGTAATAAGTTTTTGTAGTGAAATTTTTTTCATTTTTTCTTCAAAAAATGTTTGTGCAATTGAAAAAGCGTTGTATATTTGCAACCGCAATGAAGCAACGGTTTGGTAGTTCAGTTGGTTAGAATACCTGCCTGTCACGCAGGGGGTCGCGGGTTCGAGTCCCGTCCAGACCGCAAAATTGCCTTAAAAGCTCCGAGAAATTGGAGCTTTTTTTTGGCTTAAAGTTTAGTTGTGTTGTTCCCAGGGCAATCTGGGAGTTGTGAGCCTCCCCAACAGGAGACTTGCCAATGAGAAGCTTTCCTTTTTTCTTAATTGAAGATTGGGATGCTTTTTTGTTTTAAGGGTGTTTGTAGTTCTTCAATAACGCCAATTTATCAAGTTTTTGTTTAAAAGTGTTCCATTTGTAGATAGGGAATCAGTTTGGGATGACCTTTAAAATTTTGGTCATTGAAGAGCCTTCTATTTTTACAAACTGTAATTGATTTTTAGCGAGCTCTAATGGAATCCTTTTTGAACCGTATATGTTATACTCGCTGGTATGAGTGTTTCTGCCTGTTACATCATACACACTAATGGATATGCGTTCATTTAGGTTTTCTATAAGTAAATTTCCATTATTGTAATGAACAGAAAATACGTTGCTGTTTTTGTTTTCTGTTTCAAGAGTTAGATTGCATGACCCTATGTATCTAAAACTGGTAAATGTAACATCATCGGCACCGCTAGTGCCTTCAGTAATGCCATCGCCAATACCTTCATCATAGGTGGCGCCCAAATGGCTTACATATAGACCAACATATTTAAAAGAGTCTCCAGTATTTAATCCTAAATCCTCCCAATCAAAATATAAATCAAGAGATGTATCAATTGTAACGCTTAAATCCGTAATGTAATTCAGGTCACCTGTCCCTATGGTACCTGAACTTGGTATTGACCATAAGCCGCCAGATTCACTATCTACTGCTATTGCATGGGTGGCTTCAAAGCCATCGGGGAATGTGATGATACTTCCTAAACCGTTAATATTGCTATTGGTGATGGCAATGGTGTGGCCGTCTGTATCATCATCTATAGTATTGTCAATTACAGGTCTTCCTGGTGTACCTGCATCAATATATATAACCAAAACGTCATTAAAGTTACTGTCTATATTTATTCCAAAACTCCATGAGATGGGATTGTTGTAGATTCCGTCAAGAAAGTAAACACTCAATCCTATAACTCCTCCTGCTCCAGAATTACCATTGCAATTGCAAGGTGGAAGAGGTGGGATGGTAGTGACTTGGGCTAAGATTTGTGTGGATGTTAAAAGGAGAAAACAAAACGATAATAAAGACTTAGTAATCATGCCTGAAATGTTGGTTGGTATGACTCTAATTTAAGATATTTAAGTTATTTATAAAAATGAATTTGGATTGTATTCAGGATTATATGGGTGTGGAAAGAGATAGCTTAGATCTGTGAAATAAACAGGGGGGAGTTAGCCCCTGTTTTATTTATACTTTAATGCTATTTATTTAACAGATTTAGTGACAAACTCTTCTTTCCATAGGTGAAACCCTTTTATTTTCCTTCTTAGGCTCGTTTATTTTGGTTGAAGTTTGTTTGCTTATTAGCTATAAAATTCAAATAATCAATTTCTTTTTTAATGTTATTCCTGTATTGGGGTTTTTTAGTTCTATAATATATAATCCAGAAGAAATCATAGAAGTGTCAATGATGTTGTTATTTATAGAAACACTTCCCTTAAGTACGCCTTTTCCTGTAATGGAAAACAACGTAAATTGTGTAGTTTCATTCAAATTGAATATTGTAATGAGATTATTGGATGTTAAAATTTTAAGATTGGTTAATATGTTTGAATCATTTACTCCAAGTGGGGACATTTCTCCTGCAAGAATAGTTAAGTTAGGAGTGCCTTGGTATGCATAATCCTTAATTGTCCATTGGGTAGGACTTGAAACATCTAAGCGAGCCCATCCATAATGTGTTTGCCCATTGATAAGGATCTTTAAACCTAAATATTTGTCAGTTACCCCTTCCCAATCATAGGCACAATAAGAAGGATATGCTTCGCATATCTTTAAGGCCAAATAGCCGTACGAATCATAGTATTCATTTGGATATGCAATAACAGTATTTTCTTCAAGCGGTAAAAAATATGGTTCAAAAGGACCTCCTGTCGCACGGATGGCATTAACCTCATTGGTAGATTCTACCCATATCAATTGAGTACTGTTAATTGATTCAAAAGTAAAATCTATGGTACCATCATTGTTTAGGTCTAGGTTATAAAAATCACCAACACTGGTGCTGTTGAAATCAGGCACAATATCCGTATATATGATTTGTGCATTTAAATAATTTAATCCCAATAACAGGTTTAATAGAATACAAAACACTTGAGGATTTTTAAACTTGAAAAGAGGTGTCATAAGTTCCATTGCGTTTGGTTGATCTAGGATATCCTTTAATTTAGCTCTAGTGCGTTTTTCTAGAGTATTGTTGTCATTTGCAGTAACAAGAATTGTTCCTGTGATGTCTTTAAGCTTACTAATCTTTCCCATGATTTTAATCTTATGATTGATTGTTTAAATTTTTTGAATATTGATTCAGATTTAATTCTAGGGAAGAATTAATAGCTTGGCTATTACTAATAAATTTAAACAATAAATAAATGAAAATTATTTAGGTAGATGAAGATGTATTATTAGTTGATAAAGAATGATATAAAGGGGATAAATGACATTTAAAGAGTAAAGATTATTTTGAAATAGAAAGAGTTATATTCTAACTATGCATTAATGAAACTCATCAACTTACATAAACGAAGAAATATAGATTTCTACACAGTAGATACTTCTACAGAATTGGAGCTTTCAATAGTTTCAAGTGGAATAAGTGTGGGGGTTCCATCTCCCGTAGATGATTTCTTAGACCTTAGTATAGACTTAAACAAGCATTTGGTAAAGAACCCAAGTACTACTTTTTATGGTAGGGTAAGGGGAGATTCCATGATAGATGCTGGTATTAATATTGGACGATTACATATAAAGGGAATTGAGATAAAATGAAATAGGGAGCCATAGCTCCCAATTTCATTTTTTATGTTATTAGTTGTATTTACAATTCAGGAAATAGTGTTATCTATAATTTGACGGTTAAGCCAATACCGGGGGATAGTCCAGAAACGTTTCCGCCTGCTATTTCAGCGTATATACCCCATTTGTCATTCCAGAACCAACGGCCACCAACTTGTAAGCCGAAATCAATATCGCTATCGTCATGGCCGCTTCCCATATAGACGGAATATCCCAAATTAGCACCTCCGTAAACGTCCCAAGCAGGAGCGTTTAATCCAAATAAATTGTCGAAATAGTAGTTTCCTTTTACCCCGAGGTTTAGCCAGTCAAAATCTAAACTGGTTCCAGCTCCTGGAGCAATGGTAATATTCCTGTGAATAGGAATTTCATAGTTAGCACCTACAAAGCCAAAGTTCAATTCGCTTCTTGCTTGCCCGAAAGCACTTGCTGCACTAAAAAGTAGAGCAGAGACAAATAATAAAGTTAATTTGTTCATAATTTAAAGTTATAAGTTAAACTCATTAATAAAATGTTTAAAATAGGATTTGAGTTTATGTTATAGAAAATGTGATTTGAGGTTTTGTGTTGTAAGTAATTTGTAATCACTAAATTAAGTAAAATTTTTTCTCTAACCTAACGGATTTTTCAACAATCATTAAGGAGATTCTTTCAGCTTTGTCTAGAGGAGTGATTTTTATATAAAAGTAAAGGACTCGGTGAGAGGAGTCTAATTAGTATTATTGGGTAATTTGAATCCAGTCCATTTCATAGCATTCATCTGGAATTTTTTTGATGTAGCCCGATAGGTTCTGTCTGGTTGTGGTGCTTATATTTTCAACATATACACAATGGCTACCGTCAGCTACATAAATATCCCTTAGTCGTTCTAATTCGTTTTTGTATATGAAGGCAATTTTTAAGCAGGATTGCTCTTCATAGGTGCATTCACAATCTGTAAAATAGGAGATTTCATAAGTGCAACTTTCATCATCTTCACTTGAACAGCTAAAAATCAGAAATAGGCCTAGTAAAAAGTAATATAACTTCATGTTGGAAACAATTTAAGGTTCTGATTTATATAAAGTTACGAAATTTTAAATGTTTGATTTTTAGGAGAGTGATATAAATTTAAATAATGAAGGCTGAGATTTTTTAATGTCCCTTATTGTTAACCGGACTGAAGCAAAAAATAAGTCCCGATACCACTTTAAAATCAAAATGTTATCGAGACTTTTACAGAATTTATTCGTCTTGTTCAACTATTTGTTGCCTTTGGGGAGAACCAAGGTGCCTGTAACTTGGTGGTCTGTTTGGAATTCGGGGATGAAATTTCCGTCATCATCAAAGGAATTGACATAACTAATAAAAGTGGCATTTCCAGTGGCGCCTTCAAATCTGCCAGTACCTCCATTAAAAACAATAGGGTCTTCAAAATAACCTTCATAAAAGGGATCGTCAATAATCATGACTTCACCGTAGGATCCGTCATCGGGATTAGTAAAATATAGCTCATCTCCATTGGCAGCTATCAGCACGCCATCAACGTTGGTATAGGTCAATCCAGCTTCGCAAAATTTAATGGTAACGCTAAAGTTTCCTAAATGGGTGCCTGTTCCAGCACCAACTTGGTAGTTAAATCCAACGAATGGGGCTTCGGTACAATAACCCTCCCCAGTCAAACTATAATTTCGCTTGGTGAAAAAATTCAATTTTAATGGTTTTTCTACAGAGCCATTAGCCATCTTGGCTTGAGTGGCGCTTTCGTTGCTTATCATATCGGTTTCTTGGGTGTCGCATGCCGTGAAGCTCAACAACAGGGTGCATGCCGAAAGGAATAGTGAAAGTGGTTTCATGATGCTTAAATTTTATATGGTTATGTTTTTGATTATTCGTGTATATAAAGGTATTGCGGACGTGTTTATTTTGGGAAAATACATGTTGCATGCACCTTAAACTATGTTGCAAACCCTGTAACAAAAGTGGGTGATTCCGTGGCATACGATAAATTCACATCCTTAAGGTTTATGAAAAAGAAGCAATGCAGGTTAAAGCTTTTTTTAATTTTTAGTAATTTTAGAATCAGCTCATTAGCTGAGTTAGAGAAGTGGTTTGTAGCCATTGAGGTTGTTTAATGACATGTGGGGATATGGATCCGCTGATATCAATGAATCAAGCTTTTATTGAAAAGCTGTACGGGATTTTAGAAGAGAACTATCAGGATGAGAACTTTGGAGTGAAAGAGTTGGCTTCAGAGGCGGGAATTAGCAGGTCTCAATTGCACCGAAAATTGCAAACTCTTAAAGGAATGTCGGCTAGTAAATTTATCAGGTCGTTTCGTCTTGAGAAGGCACACACGCTTTTGGAAAATAATGTCTCAACCGTTTCCGAAGTGTCCTATGCTGTGGGGTTTAACAGTCCTTCCTATTTTATTAAATGCTTTCACGACCATTACAAATGTTCTCCAGGTGAATTGAAATCCCTCAATTCAATTAATAATGTGGATAGATTGAAAGAACAATCCATGCCCGATGCGCGTTCTTCCAGCGTAGGCCAAAGAATTTGGGTAGCAGTAATGGCCACCTTTGTGGCAGGCTTGGTAATTTTCAATTTGTGGTATATCAGTCCCAAAAATCAGCCATTGTCCCTGGCGGTGCTGCCCTTTAGAAATTTGAGCGAAGACCCTTCCAACCAATATTTCTCCGATGGTATTATGGACATGATCACGAGCCAATTGTCTCATGTAGATGGGCTAAATGTCATTTCCAGGACTACCATGGAACATTACAGGGGAACTACCAATACCATCCCTGAAATTTCAAAGGCGCTCAACGTGTCCTATATATTGGAAGGCAGTGTTCAGCGGTATGCCGATAAAACCCAAATTATCCTGCAGTTGATAGATGCCAAGGAGGACAGGCATCTTTGGTCTCAAAATTATGAACGGGCCTATGAGGATATCTTTGAGTTGCAGGGAGCGATTGCCCAGGACGTGGCCAAACAGCTTAAAGTGACTATTGGCCCAAATAAGGATAGAATACATCAAACTAACGCACCTAAAAACTTTGAAGCCTTTAATACCTATTTAAAAGGACGCTTTTTTTGGCACCGACGTACAGAGGAGGATTTGAAGAAAAGCATTTATTATTTCGAAAAGGCTATAGAGATAGATCCCCAATATGCCTTGGCTTATGCCGGTTTGGCCGATGCCTATTTTATCATGGTTTGGTGGGGCTGGTATGATGTGGAAACGGGGATTGCTAAAGCCCGCAAGTATGTGGATATGGCATTGAATTTAGATTCCAAGGACGCTTCTGCCCATGCTACGTTAGGGGGTATTTTAGCTTGGTATGATTGGAATTGGGAAATGGCAGAAGAAGAGTTGAAAAAGGCAGTCTCCATAGATCCTCAGTATGCTACGGGGCATCAATATTATGCTGAGCTGTTGGACATTTTGGGAAGAAATAGAGAGGCAAGGGAGCAGATTGACCTGGCGTTAAAGTACAACCCCAATTCGCGAGTTGGAAATAGCATAAGCGCCATGGTGTTTTACAATACGGGCAATTTTAAAAGAGCTTTAGAAGAACAAACTAAGTCGGCAGAAATTTCTGGAATACCGGACTATACTTTTTGTATGAAAAATTTAATGTGGTTGGACGATCAAGAACAGGCGCTGAACTGTTTCAAGAAAATGGAATCGGTCAATGAAGATGATATGGAAGAAATTGATCTGTTGTTTAAAAATGGAGGTATGGAGGCGGTGTTAAGGGCCTATGCCGATCGGTTAGAATTTAAAAGTGGGGAACCTTACTATAAATTGGGAACTTTATACTGTATGGCTAAAAATTATGAAAAAGCTTTGGAGTGTTTGGAGAAGAGCTATGAAGCTAGGGAACTTTTGATGCCACGAATGAAAAACAATTATGATTTTAAAGAACTAAGGAAGGAACCTAGATTTTTAAAGTTGGTTGAAAATATGGGGCAGCATAAAAACTTTGAGGAGTGATTTTAATATATTGGGATATAAAAAGTGCCCCAATTTTGGGGCACTTTTGTCTTTATTGATAAATAGGGATTTTAAGTCCTAGATAAATATCTGCCGTTTTGGTCGATTTTGAAAAGGCATTGGAGAGTATGGAGCCAGAGCCTACCATTAGTGGCCCTGCTCTTAGACCACAGCCCCAAGCAAAGTTTCCGTATTCCCTAAAGCTCGCCGGTAGATAAAAACTGAACCATTTAATTTCGTATCTCGGGGCAATAGTTATTGCATTGATAATACTCGATGCAGTGGAATTGCTTTTGTCGGTTAGAGAAAATGAGCCTTGTACGCTCACAAATAATGATTTTACAATACTATAATCTGCTAAGAAATGTAGGGCAGTTGGCAATTGTATTTTACTGTCTGTAAGCTTTTCTGTGTAATCGTAATATTCGTCAAGAATATCTTCTACTTCTTTGTCCTCAAACTCGTCGGTATTTACTATGTTGTTCAAGTCATGACTGGTTTCTGTTGTACCTTTATACGTTACCGAACCTATATCTGTAACGGATACACCCACTTTTAATTTGTAGTCCTTAAGTTTTTTTGAAGTGGAGTCTATAACTGATTTTCGGCGCCATTCGTATGTGGCTCCAATATCGGCCCCAAATCCAGTGCTTAAATTGGAAAAATCCAAATCGTCAGTATCGAAACCAGGCGTGGAGGCATAGTTAAGATTGCCAGTTGTAGCAAGTAGATTGGTATCTGCGTTATAGTGGCCTTCTATTTGATTGGCGTTTATGTAGATGCTTCCTGCTCCTTGAATATATTTTAAGGTGACTCCTGCCTTTAGGAAGTGATGCTCTTTGTTTAGGAGTATAGTTCCATAGCTCAGGCCGAATTCTCCCCAAGCATGTGCTGTGCCATTCAAATCGTTGATATTGATGTCGATATCTTGGTCGTCCTCAAATCCGTTTTCCAAATCGTCAAAGAGTTTACCATTCATATTGTGGAGATTCAAAAAGATTCTTGCCCTTGTAGTGATGGCTATACTGTGTTTTGGGGCTATGTTCATCATGAAGGAAGGACCCAATGCATCCATATTAAGGAAAAAATTATTGTTGTTGCTGGCTGTGGTATTGGAATCTTCTTCAAAATCGAATTCTCCATTACTTTTAAAAAGGTCTTTAAAGTTGAAACTTAAATAGTCGCTTCCTGCAAAGGAGCTAAAAGAAAAGAAGTTGATATCCGTTTTAAAGGGAGAATCCACAACATTGGAAGGGTTAAGTAAGACACTGTGGACTCCAGCATAATTGTCAACGCTGTGGCCTACATAGTTTTGGGATTGCATGGAAAAGTTAGTAGCAAGTCCTAGAAAAAGGAATGCAAACAAAAAAAGTTGTTTCATGAGGGTTTTTGTTGGTTGATAGCGGCCAAATATATTAAAAGTTTTGAAAGTGAAATATTACAGACGTGAAAATTTTACATTAAATTTTTTTAGTTAAATCCATTGGACTCTAACTATATCGGAGGAAATTTTAGTGTTTTAAGGAATGGATGCTTCGTAGGCAAATGGTAGAAGTGAAGAGGCATTGTTTTTTGGAAAGTGGAGAAGTTCTAATTAGGTAAGAATAAAAAAAATCCCTTGCTCGAAGTGGCAAGGGATTTTATATTATAAAACCCATTTGGCTAATTTATATTTTCGCTTGAAAGGCTTGATTTCTTTGTTAATTTTCTTTTTGTAGGATTTCAGCATATCGTCATTTCCAAAGGCACTTTCAAGGACGCCATCCCGTTGATTTTTTCTATTCGTCAGTTTTTTGATCTTGGTATCATCGTCGTCATCTCCACTGGCAATGTCCAAAATGTCTTGGACATAGCTTCGATTTTCTGACTCAATTTTGTCCTTGAGTTCAGAGGAAATTCCTAAATCATTGCCTGGATTAAGGGTAGAAAGTAAATCTGATGAAAATTGGGCCGAGGGTTTAGTGATGGTTTGGGCCTGAAAGCTAAATGAAATAAGAGTGAAAAGTATCACTCCAAGGTATGTTACTTTGGTATTCATAATAATTGATTTTAATGGTTTCTTAAATGTAATCAATTAAAAATCAGCAAACAACAGTTTGTTTTTTATTCTTAAGCTGCACTTTTCGAAAGTTGTAGAATTTCATTTTAACAACGCTATTAGGTCCTTGGTATTGGAGAATTGAATATTATGTCTTAATTTGGTAATCGATTACATTGTTGAAATAGTAACGAAATGCTTTCTAGGCTATGGCATTGTGATTCCTTCCTAATTTAATTTGAGATACTCATGAAAAAACGATTACTTTTTGCTGCCTTATTGGCGGGTATGTTCCATGTAAATGGGCAAAATTATTATATGGAATCGCCGGAAGGCTTTGGGGCTGCTGCTACTGGAGGTGGGAGTGCCACTCCTATTACGGTTACTACTTATACAGCTTTAAAGACGAATATTGAGACGGCTGGTCCCAAAGTCATTTTGGTTTCCGGAACCATCACTATTCCAGAAGGTCAGCAAATTAGCAAAGTGGTGACCGACAAAACTATTTTAGGGTTGCCGGGTGCCAAATTGGTTAACAATAGCCAAACTCAAAGTGGTTCAGGGATTTTGAACTTGAAAAATGGATCGAATAACGTGATTATAAGAAACTTGATTTTTGAAGGTCCAGGGGCCTATGATGTGGATGGTCGTGATAATTTAACTGCTGATGGTTGTACCAATTTATGGGTGGACCATTGCGAGTTTCAGGATGGTGTAGATGGCAATTTCGATATCAAGGGAAATTCAGATAATGTAACGGTGTCTTGGTGTAAGTTTACCTATTTAAAGCCTGCTGTTCCCGGCGGTCCAGGAGGATCTAATGACCACAGATTTTCCAATTTGGTGGGTTCTAGCAGTACCAATGCTCCTGTAGATGGTCATTACAGCGTGACCTTTCAAAATTGCTTTTGGGCAGATGGTGTGAAGGCCAGAATGCCTCGAGCCAGAAATGCCGAATTGCATATTCTAAACTGTTATGTCAATACAGATGTATCGAGCTCTACAGCCCTAGGATTGGGAGGAGGTATCAATGATCTTACCTGTTATGTGGAAAATACAGATTTTGCGAATGTAGGCAATGTGTACCAAAATGCGAGTTCCGACGGAGGAACCGTGTCCTTGGTATTTGACAACTGCTTAAATGGAGAGTCTAATGTTGGCACAGTTACGGCGCCTACGTATAGCTATACCGTGATTGAGGTAGAAGATGTTGCTGAGGTGATTAGTAATGAAAGTTGTGGCGCTGGAGCTACTCTCGATATTACTGATGCAGGGGAAATTTCCTCCTCTTGTGATAATCTGGGCCTTCAAGACTTAGAAAGCATAGGAGTAAAAGTATATCCAACGATTGTGAAAGATATGTGCTATATCGAATTCCCATCCAAACTTAATGGAAATGTGTCTGTAGAAATTTTTACTGTAACAGGACAAAAATTATATACTCTTCCAAATACTCATGAAATGGATGGGCTAGAAAGATACGCCATAGATTTGAGTCAATTTTCAGAAGGCATGTATTTATGTTTACTTCGAATTAATGGACAAACCGAAAGCTTCCGTTTGATGAAACGATAGAAAATAGTTTAAAAACCCTTGTAAACCCTAAGACGAGTTCTTAGGGTTTTTTTATATAGGATTAATAAATTGGTTTTTTTGTTGCGGTATAAATGTGAAATTCACACTTTTTTGAGTAATATTTTTTGATTATAACAATTTTGTAATATATTTACGTAATCGATTACATTAATTTTAAGTAGTTGTCGACCTTCTTAAAATGTCATCGATTCCCCTTATTAATTGGCTAAACCTACCATTGTTGGTGAAGAATGTCACAAGTTAATGCCAGTCATTGACTTGGCGTTTTTTGATAATTAACTAGAACAAATTGTTACTACATGAAAAAACATTACTTTCTTTTGCAACTGTTCCTTTTATGTGTTGTAGCTGCCGTTCAAGGGCAGACCACGACCAGCTACAATTTAGGGGACCAATCCACCTTTACCAATTCCGGTAATCAGTGGGATCCTGTGACTTCTACTACAAGTCCAGATGGGAACGTTAGAACCCAAGCCGCTACAAGTTTGTGGCATAGTGCCGGATATGGCATTGCCTTCCAAAATGGGAATTCATTGGAAATAGACGTTACGGGTACTTGTACCATCCGATTTTATGGATCCGTCTACAGTGCAGGAACCTTAGATGGCGGTACTTCCTTAGGGGGAAACGATCTTGGCACTTTAGATGTAGATATGGATGCCTATCCAGAAATGGCAGACCAAACAGGGTATTATGAATACAGTTATACGGGAGGGGCTGGAACCCTATATTTTACATTTAGTGGTTCCAATGCTTACACTCCGGCTATAGAGGTCACCTATCCCTATACTATTTATAATTTGGGAGACCAATCTACTTTTACCAATACTGGAGTACAATGGGATCCCGTAACGTCTACCACGAGTCCTGACGGAAAGGTAAGAACCCAAGCGGCAACATCTCAGTGGCACAGTGCCGGTTATGGGGTGGCCTTTAAGGAAGGAAACTCTTTGGAAATTGATGTGGAGGGAACCAATACTACGGTTCGCTTTTATGGATCGGTGTATAGCGCGGGCACTATGAGTGCAGGAACCACCTTGGGAGGTAACGATTTGGGGGTTATGGACGTTGATATGGATGCCTACCCTGAAATGGGAGACCAAACAGGCTACTACGAGTTTACTTATGTAGGAGGGGCTACTACCTTATATTTTACATTTAATGGCTCCAATGCTTATACGCCTGCCATTCAGGTGACCAATCTTCCTGCGTCTATCATTATGACAGATGTTTGGGATTTTGGGGCAGAGCAATTTGATGAGGTTTTGTATAATAATCATTTGAATGAAGAAGTAATTAACGCTTGGTATGATGGTGTAACTCCAGGAACGAGTGGCATAAATCTTCCGTCATTTTCAGCTGGCGATTTGGGTTATGTTACCAATGGTACCAGCGATCGTTTAAGAACTACCAACACCAATATTACCCGTTGGGATGAAAATATTGCCAGTTCAACTAATTTCACTGGAAGAGTATACGTTAATTCTGGAGCTAATACGAACCGTTACCTGACGCTTAATTTACAGGAAGATGATGAAGTTACCATTCATGCCAGAACAGATTCAGGAGGAAATATCAATTTTGAATATGCCGCCGACCCGGCTGCCCAAAAAGATGAGGTGGAAATGCCTGCCGCAGAGGTAGAGCTGCAATTCGTGGCCCAATATGCTGGAGAATACCATGTATATGACAATATAGGGAAGCCTAGTTATTTCCGGGTATTAAGAAAAGCCGCCAATTACATCACCATAACTGGAACGGTGGATGCTACTGAAGCGCCTGGAATTCCTGAAGGATATACTGTGCAGTATACCAACGAAGCGGGTAAAATGTATGAAGCTGTAGTAACTGATGGAACTTATAGCATCGAAGTGCCTGCACCTTATACTTATGCCTTAAGTTTAGGTGGTGCCAATGGGTATGTTATTACCAACGGAGATACTGTGGAAGTAACTGAGGAAAGCACTATGCATGACATTACGGTGTTACAAGTAGACTTATACAATTTAAGTGGTGCTATCACTGGGTTGTCAGACCTTTCTAATTTGGAATTACATTTCACTCCAGATCCATTAGTGGAAACCATTTACCAACCAATAGTTACTGTGGATGCCGAAGCAATGACCTATACGGTAAACCTTGAAGCCGATTTAGAATATACCATTTCTGCAGAAGGTGTTAACGACTATGAGATTTTGGATAACACCATTACTATAGGAACGGCAGCTGCTACTTCCGATGTCAATTTCACTTTAAAGCCAGTATATAGCGTAAGCATTATTGCTCCGGATTTGGATGCTGAGCAAATGAGTGCTTTGAGTTTGACCTTTACCAATAATAATGAAGAAGGCTATACCTATACTTTTACCGATGTTACTACTGTAGCTTTACGTGATGGGGTTTATAGTATTACGTACGATGGATTGGACGCCTATCCAATTGAATTGGCCCTAACTTCCAATGTAACTGTTGATGGAGCCGATACCACTAAGGAACTTTCTTTTGATCCTGTAAGTGAATGGCTATTCGATGATAAAGTCATTTCCAATGCAGCAGCTTATAAAGGATTGATTTTTTCAGGAAGTGTGAGCGTAAGAGGAGATCACAGTCCACCAGACCTAGTGGCTTCTACAGGAGCAACGATTACAGTGCCAATTGCTGTTGATCAAAAAGTGATTGTAACCGATTACTACCAATCTAATTATACCATCGAAGATGGCGATGTGGTGGCAAATATCTCTGGAAGTACTAGTTCTAGTGTCGTTTCTGAATATGTATATGAGGGGACGGTCGATGGTACGGTGACTATTTCGGTAGGAGGAATTTCTTATTTCCGTTCTATTAAAGTGGTAGATATTGTAGCTTATAGTGCCATAATCACGGTGGGTGTTGACAAGGATTACCAAACGATTAACGCTGCTTTGAATGCTGTTGAAAATATGGAACGTCCAAACAACGAATTGGTTAGTATTGTAATCGACCCAGGAAATTATGAAGAGATGTTAGTGGTTTCAAGTCATAACGTGACATTGAAAAATGCGTCTTCTACTCCGAGCATCGCAATTTTGAACGAAGGTGTAGATATAGATGCCAATGCCGTTCGTATTACGTCTTATTATGGACAGAAATATAACTTCTTTAGCCAAGGCACGGACAATAAATGGAGTGCTGAAGCTTTGGCGGTAAATACTGAAAACGGTTATACCAATTATGTGAATCAAGAAGGAACTGGAGGAGGAACTTCCTATTGGAATGCTACTGTAGTGATTACTGCCGAGGATGTAACTTTTGAAAACATCATTTTAGAAAACTCTTTTAACCAATACATTTCCCAAAAGGAATCGGAAGATACCGTATTGGCAAAAGCGCCAAGTGAACCAACCCGTCCAACCGATTATGGAAATACAAGTGTTCAGGATCGCTCGGCTGGTTATGTAACACAGGCCGCTGCCATTGGAATTGCCAATAGTGCCGATAGGGTAATCTTGAACAATTGCCGCGTTATTGGTCGTCAGGATTCCTTCTATGGAGCATCCGGAGCTCGTGTCGCCATTTACAAAGGTGCCATGATGGGAGCCGTGGATTATCTATTTGGAGGGATGACAGCAGTATTTTATCAAACCGATTTGGTATTGAATACCAGTGATTCTAGCAACGATGCAGCCTATATTACAGCTGCGCAACAAACCAGTGGGAGAGGGTTTTTAATGTATGAATGTCATGTAGTGTCACCAGTTCCTGGTGTGGAGACGGCGTCTACTTATGGTTCTAAACCTGGGTACTTTGGACGTCCTTGGACACCAAATACCAGTGAAGTGGTATTCTATAATACGACTATTGACGAGTCAACATATCCAGGATCAGAGGGCTTGTCTTTGATTGCACCAGCAGGCTGGACCAGTAGTTTGGGAGGCGAGTCGTCTATGATGTATGAATATGGTACTATTGAAAATGCTGAAGGAGTAGATAATTCAAGTAGCCGTGCGCCATGGTCTACTGTGTTGACCACTGCAGAATTGACTGATGGTACCGCCATCAACACTCTTAATTTTACCCAAGGAGATGATGGTTGGGACCCTTTTCCGGAATTAGACGGCTCATTGGGAATTGAAGATGACATTATGGAAACTGCGGTAAACGTGAGTGCTTACCGTCAGCAGTTATTTATTTCCAATGTGTCTTCTGCAACTCAGGTAAAAGTGTATGCTTTAACAGGAGCTTTGGTACATGAGTTTGAAACCAATCAAGACACGTCAATAGATATTTCCAATGGTCTTTGGATTGTAAAATTAAATGCTCAAGATGGCTCAAAAACCGTAAAATTGATAGCACATTAAAGTTAGTTGTTTTAAAAAATAGGCAGGATCAATTAGTATGGTAAACAATCCTGTTTAGACTGTGATTTGTTTTAAAAAGCTCCAAAATATTTTGGAGCTTTTTTGTTGAAAGTTTAGTAATTAAAATGGGTAGTTTGAAACCCAATTGAAATTAAGTAGATCTTTAAATGTATTTTTGTGAGATTAATTGTTAAAAAAAAAGTGCCCATTAGCAATAAGCTATGAGCACTATAAATGTTCATTTTGAAAACTTCAATCTATACCATAAAATTATGTGTTAAGATTGAGGAGTTGTAGTTTCTTCGGTTGCACTGTTCTCTGAAATAGGTTCTAACATTAATTTTAAGGCATCGAAAGAGTCTGTTTTAATTCCAATTAACCCATATTTTGTTTCTCCCTTTTTTATAACTGTGCCGTTAATATTGTATTCCAACATTTCATTCTTGAAATTTTTGTTAGCTGAAGCCGCAACAATCATATTACCACCGGCTAGGCCCGGACCAAGTATTAAACCAATAGGGAATGAGCTTGTTGTTTCGGTATAGCCATTGGTAGTTTTGGTGGTGTAAAAGTTTACCGGTGTTAAAAGTAGATATAAAAGATGTGTGGCTGGCTTTTGTTTCAGGGTTTTGTAAACTTTTTCACTTTCTAACACATAAATTTCGGTGCCATCTGTGTAGCTAAGTTTTATATCTCTTCCAAACATTAAATCTTTATTAGAGTTGTTTGTTAATTTTACAGCCACCACCTTGACGCCTTTTTTAACTTCCTTTTTGGTATATCTTTTATTAAGCAATTCATATTTGTAAGACAGTTTTACGCTATCAAGCTCATGGCTGGAGACATAATAAATGGATTTTGGGTTAATAGTTTTATACCCAGAGGCACAATTGGTCAAAGTTGATAGGGCAAAGAGAAATAGTGTAAATTTTAAAAACTTCATGATTTTCAATTTTGGTTGATTAATTATTTTACGAATTGTAAACTATGGTTTTATCGGTTGATGTCGAAAATTTCTCCCGAGCTATACATCTCTTGAATTTCCTTAAGGGAAATTTTATAGGTAGATGACGAGTAATTTTCTGGTTTGTCAATGGTATAAAGTTTAGACATTTTAGAAATCTCGTAATCATTTGGAGATATTGTTATGCTATCATTGGAAACTGAAGTAACCTTAAGAGTAGAGTAGTTGCCAGATTCACTCTTGTATTCATAGATATCACCTGCTAGGGGCGAAGAAATATATTCCAATTCCATTTTTTTATCTTCACTGCTAGTGTAACTGCTAAAAGCCACTAGACAGGCAATGAGTCCCAATCCTGCAAATTGCCAGATGGGGCCTTTGGCATCATTTTTCAGTTCAGTGTATTCTCTTTTCAAGCGTTCCGGCATTTCACGTGGCTCTAAAACATTTTTGCAATGTTCGCATTGTGATACTCCCTGTTTGCCTATAGGGAACAATGGAATCCAAAAGATATGGGCATGTTTTCTAAAGACGCTAAAAATGATTGAACCTTGTGTGCCACAACTAGGGCACGTTGTAGTTTTTGATTGGACCGAGTTTAAGTGTACGGCTCTACTTCCATAAATAATCATAGGTAGTTAGTTAATAGTTTTACATTAGTTAATAGGGGGCCATTTCAAGGTGTTTTTACAATACGTAAACATCACATTTTGAATTGGCAGGACAACTCAAATATAAAAGTAAATTCATAAAAACATACGAATATTCTTCCTTGTGAAGGATAAGTTATTAACTTAATGTGGAAAAGCCTCAGGTTGATGAGGAGCTAATAGAAGGTCTTATTTTGAAAAGCTAATCTTATGGGTGATTTTTTAGAATTAAGATTTAAAAGAAAAAAAATTTTAAGTAACTTCTAGGTCCTCAAAATCTTTTCCATGGCTCTTCCCTTGGCCAATTCGTCAATAAGTTTGTCCAAATACCTAATTTATTTGCAACTCCAATTCTTAAACTGAGTAGTAATAATAATATTAAGAAAAAAAAGAAAGGAACTGTTTCTACAATAAAAGACCTATTCCAAAATTGATTGTACTAGGTTCTTTTTCATTTTTTGCTTCAATATATTCGTTCAATTGGGAACTGTTTTCTTTGTTTTTTATAGCATTGAAGTATTGATTGATTCGAATAAATATGAATCCATTGGTGTTGGTAGAAAATGAAAGACTCTTTTTTAATTGGATGAAAGCTCCAAAATTTATGGTGTTGTAGTCTTCTTTGATGTTCTTGCTATAATTTTCTGTTGAATTTGAAGAGAAAAAGGGATCAGATGGGTCAATAATGACAATTTCTGAGTAGTTGTTTTTTGCTTTACCTTTTTCATTAGCAAACAGTACAAGACTTGAAAAAGCACCCAAGCCAAAGGAATAAGACCTATTATTTCCAAAATGAAAGTTGACGTTTACAGGAATTTGTAATTGACCAATGTTACGGTTTACGTTATTGGTTGTGACTCCTATTTTATCTTCAATGGAAAAGCGATCTAGGAAAAATCCTAATCCTAAATCAAGGGAGGTTTTTTCGTTAAAGGAATAATTCATACTTGGCAGAATAAAAGCTCCAATGTTGATTGATGATTTTATTTCAGGAGCTCCATTTACATCGGAGTTCGTTAGTTTACTAGTCTTTGGAATTGAAAGTGTTGGTCCAACAGATAGTTCAAAGGTTTTAGTTTGTTCTTGCGAATATAGGTTGGCACATAAAATTAGGGCTAAAACAAAAAGAGCTTGTTTTTTCATGTAGGTTGGTTATTGAATTTTATTCTTGATTTGGGGCGAATTTAAGTAAAATTCTTACATTTTGAAAGGGTGTGAAGTCCTTTTGGGATTCTTCCAATTTTGTTTTATTGCTAATTTATGTTCTCAAAATCTTTTCCATCGCTCTTCCCTTGGCCAATTCGTCAATAAGTTTGTCCAAATACCTAATTTGTTGCATGAGATCTTCTTCAATTTCTTCTACACGGTAACCACAGATAACACCTGTGATTTTGGAAGCATTGGGGTTGATTTCGGGAGCTTCTGCAAAAAAGGTTTCAAAATCGGCCTTGGTATCTATTTGCTCCTGAAGTTCGGTTAGGTCATATCCCGTAAGCCAACAAATAATGGTGTCTACTTCCTCTTTGGTGCGGCCTTTTTTCTCTGCTTTGGCAACATAGTGGGGATAGACGCTGGCAAATGCCATTTTATATATTCTCGTGTTTTTCATGATCTTTTGGTTTTGTTAACAGTGTTGGATTTGGTAATAACAAGATACACAATAAATGGTTCAAGTGAATTAAGGCAAACAAAAAGCCCAAAATTTATCTTTTTGGGCTTTTCATAATTTAGTAATGCAGTTTAAAATAGGCCTTCAATGTTGCCGTCGGCATCTATGGTTATAAGTTCTGCCGAAGGTGTGGCTGGCAATCCTGGCATTCGCAAAATGGCGCCGGCAATTGGAATGATAAATCCTGCTCCTGAAGCAACTTCAAATTCTCTAATATTGATATCGAAGTTTTCCGGGCGGCCCAGTTTCTTTTCGTCATCACTCAAACTTTTCTGCGTTTTAGCCATACAAACCGGAAGGTCTCCAAAACCAAGCGCTTCAAAGCGCTTCATCTGATTCATTGCTTTATTGGAAAGGATGACATGTTTGGCTCCGTAAATGGTTCTGGTAATTTTTTCCATTTTGGTTCTGATGGAATCCGATAATTCATAAGTGTGGCTGATTTTTTCGGTGCAATTTTCAGCAGCTTCAACCACTAAATTTGCCAAATCGGTACAACCGTCACCTCCTTTGGCCCATCCATAGCTTAGGGCTACAGGTACTCCCATTTTCTCACAGTGTTCAAAGAGCAATTGTTTTTCAGCTTCGGTATCACTATCAAAAGCATTTATGGAAATCACCACAGGTACCCCGAAACTTTTCAAACTGTCCACATGACGTTCCAAATTTGGGAGTCCTTTGGCAAGAGCTTTGGTGTCTTCTTGTGTCAATTCCGACAAGGGTTTTCCTCCGTGGTATTTTAAAGCTCTAATAGTGGCTACCAATACAACCGCCTTAGGGGAGAGTCCTGCATTTCGGCATTTGATATTCATGAATTTTTCGGCCCCTAAATCGGCACCAAAACCAGCTTCGGTGACTACATAGTCGGCAAGGCTCATTCCCATTTTTGTGGCAAGGATTGAGTTGGTGCCTTGTGCTATATTGGCAAACGGGCCACCGTGGATAATAGCGGGTGTTCCTTCCAAAGTTTGAACTAAATTAGGCTTAATGGCATCTTTCATCAAAACAGCCATAGCACCGTGGGCGTTGAGGTCTCTGGCAAATACTGGTTTTCCTTCCCAAGTATCTCCTATATAAATGTTGCCCATGCGTTCCGTAAGGTCTTCCAAACTCGTACTCATACAAAGAATGGCCATAATTTCGGAAGCAGCCGTAATGTTGAAGCCTGTTTCACGAGGCACACCACCTGCTTTTCCTCCCAAGGCGCCCACAATGTTGCGAAGGGCGCGGTCGTTCATGTCCATACAGCGTTTCCAAAGCACTGTTCGGGGGTCAATGCCTAAACTTCTAGTTTTACTTTGGATGTTATTGTCTATTAGTGCTGCCAAAAGGTTGTTGGCTTTTTCTACTGCGTGGAAATCTCCCGTAAAATGTAGGTTGATGTCTACCATTGGGATTACTTGGCTCCAACCGCCTCCGGCCGCACCGCCTTTAATCCCAAATACAGGGCCTAAACTAGGTTCGCGCAAAACGGTTACCGTTTTTTTGCCAATTTTACTCAGGCCATCGGCCAAACCAATAGAAGTAGTGGTTTTTCCTTCGCCGGCAGGGGTTGGAGTAATGGCAGTGACCAAAATTAAATTGCTTTGGTCAACCTTGTTTTGGTCAATAAGGTCCAAAGGAAGCTTTGCCTTGTCCGATCCGTAATAATCCAGTTGAGATTCGTCGATATTTAGTGTGGCTGCAATGTCGCGGATATGCTTTGGGGCGACGCTTTGCGATATTTGAAGATCCGTCATTGTAATGGTCGTTTATGTATTATTGAGTTATGAACTTAAGGTATAAAGATACTTAAAAGCCTATAAAAAGAAGGAGGATAAAGGAGGTTTTATAAGAAGAAATACTAAGCATTTTGTATTGAAATTCCTTTTATAGGAATGCAATAGCTGCCCTATAGCATCCCCATATCAACCCTATGGATACCTTATGGGAAGTGTATGGAGAAAAATGGCTTTAAGCGTATTTTTTCATTTCGGTGGTAATGATGGTCAAGGCCTGTTCCCAAGCTTTTAGTAATTGCCCACTGCTATAATCGCCTAGTTCCTCTTCTATGGTTTCCAAAAGTGAAGATAAGACCACTGGATAATGGGCTTCACTAACCCCATATCTGGCATGACTTTCGCCTAACATTTTAAGACCTAACGTAAGATGTTCTGGCCTGCTCATAGAATAGACAATACCTCCTAACATATGGGTGAGCAACCGCCCTTGGGAAGCCATGTTATTTTTGAAAAGGGCTCTAGCTTCCGGAGCTTTTTCAAATACCCGGTTATAGAACTTGGTAGCAAAGGCCTCTTCATTGCGTAAGATGTAGTCTAAGGAACGCTGCAGTTCCAATTGAATATCCATTTCCTTGAAACCTTTCAGTTCGTAGAGTGTGGTTTGGTGTTCATGACCGTCCATTTGTGGGGTAAAGACTTGTCCTGTTTCCAAAGTGCCTTCGGGTAATCCTTTATAAATGGATTCCGAAATCAAGATATTGGTCAGGGCCGTTTTGTTGAAGGATTGGATACGGCTGGCCGTATTAACAGGGTCGCCAACTACCGCAAATTGCTTATGTTTTGGATGGCCCAAGTGGCCAATGTAGGCTTTTCCAAAATTGATGCCTATGCCCAGTTTAATGGTTACATCAAAATCTACCAATTCAAAACGGTTGAGTCGTTCAATCGCATATTGCATACCCAATGCCGCCCTTACGGCATCTTGGCAATTTTTGTTCCGAAGCCCTCCTGAAACTCCAAAAAGTCCTATGATTTCATCACCAGCATATTGATAGATGACGCCATTGTTAATTAAGATGGGATCTCCCAATACGGTATAGAACCGGTTAAGAATATGGGCAACATCAAAGTTGCTATTTTCCGAAGCCATTTTGGTAAAGCCTCTAATGTCACAGAATAAAATGGCAATGGCACGTTCTTCAGCCGAACCTTCAGGAACCGTTTCCAATTGTAATTTGTTGACTTCGGCACTGGTCCAAACCAAACGCTGAATACTGACATCTCCTTTTGGATAGCATTGACAGGCCAATCTAATGGAAGGATCCCATTTTCTGATACTGGCTACTTCTTGCTCCTTAAGGGTTCTAGGCGTAAGGTTGTGCAGGCCGTCCAAAACCCGAATTCGGCAAGTGGTACATAAACCATTGCCACCACATTCGTGCATGTGTGGTATTTGGTTGTTGATGGACAGTTCTAGGAGCGTAGAGTCAGGATCGGTGTGTTCAATCTGTTGGTTGATGCCAGTATAGGTAACCACGGGAATCTTTACATTAGCCATGTTAGAAAGCTTTGTTTCTTATAAAGATACTAAAATATAATATGCTGATGTACAGTTTTAAAAGTCTCTAAAATGCCGTTTGCCTTCTTGGGCTTTCTGGAATTCAGATTTGCTCAAAATGTTTTCATTAAGCACCATGTCTGTCCTTATTATGGAATCCAAAAAAGAATTCATAATCTTTGGGTTGTGACGCACTTCGTCATTAATGTAGTTGTAGTCTATGTTAATGCATATGGCGCCAATCAAGCCGTCCTTTTCTTTATAAATAGGAATGGTAGTGCATTTAAATTTCCGGGCACCAATATTGAGTTCGTAATTGATTTTGTCTTCGTTATGTGAATTGCGTCTTTTTAGGTCCAATACCAAATTGGTAGCGGGTGCTTCTATATTGCGACCAGTGACATTATTCTTGATATAATAAAGAGCTTTGGAAGGGTTGGTAAGGTTGTGAAGTAGAATCTCAATGCCAGAATCTGGGAAACTATCGCCAATATGTTGCACAATGCGTTTGTAGTTTTTTAGATAATTAACCGATTCATCCAAAACTTGATCGCCTTTATATTTTTTATACAATTTATTATAGCGCTTTCTGAACGGATTTTTCAAAAGGTGTTTTACATTGTTTTGTTCTCCTATAAGTACCAATTGTCTTCCTGCTTGGGGGTTGGTTTTTTGAAGAAGTTCGCTCACGGCCTCATTAAACAAATCTAGATCGAAACATAGCAAATTGTCTTGGTTCACTTTAAAAGGATAAAAAGGATAGTCTTCAAGAGGCGTGCCTTGTTGCTGTTTACGTTCCCTAATGCGTCCAATAATATAACCAAAACCAAGCATGATTAAGGAGGCAACAATGCTCAGGCCAATATTGAGTAAACTTTCCATAGTATTTATGAGTTGTGGTTGGAGATCTTTGGTTGGATTTTATGCTGTTTAAATTACAAAAAAGTTTAAAACTGAAAGTGTTAAGTCTAAATATCAGTGTGCGGATGAAATTTTTTAAGTTGAAAATGGACCTGTCCATTATGCAAAAGTTAATTAATCGGGAGGGTTAAAAAATAGATGAAAAGGGATTGAGGTAATGTGCTGTAAATTGCTTAATTTAACCTATCTATTTGAAAATCAATTATTAATCCATAAAATTTTAAGAACATGAATGACGTAGAAGCAAAATTGTCAGAGCTTAAAGAAATTGCTGTCAGCCAACTGAACAAATGTGGTGTGAGTGATATTGACCATGCCCAATTGGACGGTTACGTAAATAGTTTGAAAACTATGGTAGACAACCACGATGCGTCCTTGGTAGCGGCCCAGGATCCATCGGAGTTGGAAACGGTGCGTAGGAATTTTGTTGAAAAGAAGTTGGGAATCACCGATAAGGACAAGGCCATGGCTGCCATTACAAAGGTCGCCGAAACAATGTCTGAGTTTAAAAATAAAAACCGGCCTGCATTTTATTATCTAGTAGCTAAAGAATTGGGCTAGAAAATTCATCCGGAAAGAAAAAAAAGCTATCGAATTTCGATAGCTTTTTCTGTATTAGTGGGCTTCCAGCCAATTGTCTCCTGTGTCTAAATCAACCACCAATGGCACTGCTAAGCTGTAGGCACTTTCCATTTCGGTTTTGACCAAGGTCTTGATGGTTTCCAATTCTGGTTTGTACACATCAAACACCAATTCATCATGGACCTGTAATAACATCTTGGTTTTGTAATTGCCTTCTTCCAATTTCTTATAAATATTGATCATGGCAATTTTAATAATGTCGGCGGCACTTCCCTGTATAGGAGCGTTCACAGCATTACGTTCTGCGCCACTTCGCACCACTGCATTTCTAGAATTGATATCTTTTAAATAGCGGCGTCTTCCCAAAACGGTTTGTACATAGCCGTGGTCTCTGGCAAAATCTACCTGCTCACTGATAAATCTCTTTAATTTTGGATAGGTAGCATAATAAGTATCTATCAATTCCTTGGCTTCGCTTCTTGAAAGATCGGTTTGGTTGCTCAATCCAAAGGCAGACACGCCATAAATAATTCCAAAGTTGACGGTTTTTGCATTGCTACGCTGTTCTCTGGTAACTTCTTCCAAGGGCACATTAAATACTTTTGAAGCCGTTGAAGCGTGAATGTCTTCACCATGTTTAAAAGCGTTGATCATGGTTTCTTCTTCACTTAGAGCAGCAATGATGCGTAACTCAATTTGAGAATAATCTGCTGCCAAAAGGGTGTAGTCTTCGTTACGTGGAATAAAAGCTTTACGAACCTGTCTACCGCGTTCTGTACGGATAGGAATGTTCTGCAAGTTTGGGTTGTTACTACTCAAGCGTCCTGTAGCAGCCACGGTTTGCATATAATCTGTATGCACTCTCCCAGTGGAAGGTTCTACCTGCTGAGGTAGGGCATCTACATATGTGCTTTTTAATTTGCTTAGGCCGCGGAAATCCAAAATATGTTGAATGATTTCATGGTCTTTGGCGAGGTAGGACAGAATATCTTCGGAAGTGGCATATTGCCCTGTCTTGGTCTTTTTGGGTTTGTCTACCAATTTTAATTTGTCAAAAAGGATGTCTCCCAATTGCTTTGGAGAGGCAATGTTGAATTCTTCTCCAGCTTCCGTATATATTTTTTGCTCCAAATCGGCGATGTCCTTATTAAGGGCTTCCGAAAGTTGCTTCAGGAATTCCTGGTCCAAATTAATACCTTCCAATTCCATGGCAGCCAAAACCCGTAAAAGCGGCACTTCAATATCATCGAAAAGAGCTTGTGTATTGGCTGCTCCCAATTCTTTGGCAAAGTGTTCTTTTAGTTGTAGGGTAATGTCGGCATCTTCAACAGCATATTCCTTTTGTTTTTCGAGAGATACCTGTCGCATGGATAATTGATTTTTACCTTTTTTGCCAATAAGACTTTCAATGGAAATAGGCGTGTAGTTGAGATAGGTTTCAGCCAACACATCCATATTATGGCGCATGTCTGGGTTGATGAGGTAATGAGCCAACATGGTGTCGAACAGTTTGCCTTTTACCTGAATATTGTATTTGGCCAAAACCTTAATATCGTATTTAAGGTTCTGACCTATTTTTTCAATAGTGTCGCTTTCAAAAAACTCTCGGAACTGCTCAATCAATGCTTGTGCTTCATCACGGTCTTCGGGAAACGGCACGTAGAAACCTTTTCCTGTTTCCCATGAAAATGCTATTCCCACCAATTCTGCCGTTAAAGGATTGATGCCTGTAGTTTCGGTGTCAAAACACACCGAAGTCTGTTGCATCAAGTTTTTGATCAATAATTTTATGGCCAATGGTGAATCGGCACTTTGATAAAAATGCGAGGTAGAAATGGAGGTGTTTCTAGAGAATTCAGTTGTTGGAGCAGATGAACTGGAATCGTCTCCAAAAAGAGAAAATTGACCTGCGCCAGCCGTCGTTTGTTTTGCTGAGGTTGTAACAACCGAGTTGCCTTCTGCAGAGTTGTCGACAGGGGTAGTGTCTGCTTGAGCAGCAAAAGTTTTAATAAAATTGTCAATCAGCCTTCTGAATTCCAATTCCTGAAAAATGTTCTTTACCGCTTCAACATCGGGTTCAGACATTTCAAAATCGGTTTCACAGAATTCCACAGGCACATCCAGCATGATGGTGGCTAGTTTTTTGCTCATTAGGCCAAGTTCTTTGTTGGCTTCTATTTTCTCCTTCATTTTTCCCTTTAGCTTATGGGTATTGTCCAAAAGGTTTTCCATGCTGCCAAACTGGGCCAAGAACTTTTTGGCCGTTTTTTCCCCAACTCCTGGAAGTCCCGGGATGTTGTCCGCAGAATCTCCCATCATTCCCAAAAAGTCAATTACCTGCAGGGGGTCATTCACTTCAAATTTTTCTTTCACTTCGGGAATTCCCCAAGTTTCATAGCCGCCACCAAATACAGGGCGGTACATAAAAATATTGTCTGAAACCAATTGGGCAAAATCCTTATCTGGAGTGACCATAAAGGTTTGGTAGCCTTGTTTTTCTGCCTGTTTTGAAAGGGTTCCTATAATGTCATCTGCTTCGTATCCTTCTTTTTCCATGATAGGAATGTGCATACATTTCAAGATTTCATGGATATAGGGTACCGCAATCCTAATGGCTTCTGGTGTTTCGTCACGATTGGCTTTGTAGGCCTCAAACATCTCCACACGGTCTGTACTACCACCTTTATCAAAACATACGGCCAAGTGGTCTGGGCGTTCCCGTTTGATGACATCCAAAAGGGAGTTCATAAATCCTAATATGGCAGAGGTATCCACTCCCTTGGAGTTGATTCTTGGGTTTTTGATAAAAGCATAGTACCCTCTAAAAATCAGGGCGTAGGCATCGACTAAAAAAAGACGTTTAGGTGCTGACATGTATTTGTTTTTGAAAGAACTTCAAAACTACGAAAAGTTAGGGGCGAATAGAAATGTGCGTTGCGTTTATTCCAGAAAAAAACCGAAGCGTGAACTTCGGTTTTCTCTTTTTGGCCGGTAATGCATTAGCAAAGCTTTATGGACTTCGCCTTGATTTGGAGGCTTTTCTTGTAAGCTTTCACGCTAATGATATCATTACTTTTTTTATAGTTGAGGTCTAAAACCTGAGCCTTGATGGCCGATTTTAGCTCTGTACCTTCTTTAATCTCTTTGGTGGATTCGGTTTTTTCGACCGAAGTTTCCTTAATTATTTTAGTATCTTGTTGTAAGTTTTCAGTAGTATTGTTTTGTCCAATTAACATGATTGGTAGAAAGCCTAATACTATAAATGCGATAACTTTTTTCATGACCTAAAAGTGGGTTTTTGTTTGTAATGCAAGTCAAAGAAACATAACTGATACGGTTACAGTAAATTAATTAGATGAAAAACGTCGATAAATGGATTATCTGACAAACAGCACCAAAAATATCGATGAAATGCACCTTAGAGCCTTCAATCTTCTAAATTAGATCACAGTAAATGCTACAATCCGCTACCAATAAGTATGATAGCTTGTTTGAAAAACAACAACAGAATCAATTCCATTTAGGAAATACCAATTACAAAACCCGAATTCAAAAGCTGAAAAAGCTACGGGAGGCTATAGAATTTAGGTATAGGGAAGCAATCCAAAAAGCTCTGTACAATGATTTTAAAAAGCCATTTGCAGAAACCGATCTTACGGAAATTTATCCAGTGGTAAGCGAAATCAAGTTTGCTTGCAAACATTTAAAGCTGTGGTTGAGGCCTCAAAAAGTAGAAACTCCATTGGCGTTGTTGGGGACATCGTCATGGTATCAACATGAACCCAAAGGTGTCTGTTTGATTATGGCGCCATGGAACTTCCCGTTGAATCTAACATTTGGACCTTTGGTATCGGCCATTGCTGCCGGGAATACGGTGGTTTTGAAACCTTCGGAAATGACGCCTCATATTTCAAAAGTGATGGAAGAGATTATTACATCTCTATTCCCTGAAGAGGAGGTTGCCTTGGTACAAGGAGATGTTGAAGTGTCCCAAGAATTGTTGAAACTGCCCTTCAACCATATCTTTTTTACAGGGTCACCCGGTGTGGGAAAGTTGGTGATGAAAGCTGCTTCGGAACATTTGACTTCTGTTACCTTGGAGTTGGGAGGAAAATCGCCCACAATTATAGATGAAACCGCCAATCTAAAACTGGCCGCAAAACGGATTGCCTGGGGGAAGTTCATAAACAACGGGCAAATTTGTTTGTCGCCAGATTATGTGTTGGTCAAAGAATCGGTAAAGGATGATTTTATTAAAGCACTGCAATTGCAGTTAGAAGAATTTTATTCTAAGAATCCGCACGAATCATCGGCTTATTGTAGGGTGGTAAACAGAAAACATTTCGATAGGTTGGTTGGGCATTTGGATGATGCCAAGAGCCACGGGGCTAGTTTTGATATAGGAGGAGAAGCTATAAAGGAAGATTGCTATATTTCTCCTACGGTGGTTTCCAACTTGACTGATGAAGCTACTTTGTTACAGGAAGAGATTTTTGGCCCTATTCTTCCTATTAAAACCTATGATACAGTAGAGGATATTTTGGAATATGTAAATGGTAAATCCAAACCTTTGGCGCTATATATCTACAGTAAAAACCAACGCTTCATTGACCAGATTTTAAAGAATACCAGAGCTGGGAGTTCCGCAATTAATGCCAATGTGCTGCAATATTCCAATCATTATCTGCCATTTGGAGGAAGTAACACCAGTGGAATCGGTAAAAGTCATGGGTATTTTGGGTTTCAGGAGTTTTCAAATCAGCGGGCGGTTTTAAAACAGCTTACATCAGGAGCTATTGAACTGTTGTTTCCTCCGTATACGTCCTTAAAACAAAAATTAATCAATATGACCATTAAGTGGTTTTAATGAATAGCTCATTTTAAAGTATTAAAATCTTAAGGTATAGTTAAATATAGTTAGATGGATGGCAATACCATTAAAATGAAGTTATCTTTGGGCAAATTTGAATTATGGTTCGTTGGATTATTTTCGGGATTGTTTATGCGCTGCTAACGGCTTATGGTTTGCAGGCCATTAAAACAATTTTTAAATATAATTGGGTGCAATATGTCTTCATTGCAATTGCCCTCCTAGTCTTGGGGAATTTTATCTTCCAATTTGTTGCTGGGCCGGAAGGTCGGGTATTGACGCAGTCCAAAAGTTATGCCTTTGGATTTTTGCTGGTGTTCATGTCTTTTAATATTGTAGTGGTTCCCATTCTTTTGGGTGAAGATATACTTAGGTTGTTTTTTGGGGTGTATGATAAGTACGTCTCAGGAAAAGAGTCTTTATATATTCCCTCCAGGCGAAAGTTTGTAAGTCAGTTGGCGCTTGGTTTGGCAACCATTCCGTTTTCATCCTTATTGTACGGTATGTATAAGGGGAAGTATGATTATAGAGTGTTGAAATATACGCTGCATTTTGAAGATCTTCCCGAAGCTTTTGACGGCTATAGGATTACTCAAATTAGTGATGTTCATAGTGGTAGTTTTGATGACAGAAACAAGGTGGCCTATGGTATTGACCTTATCAAAAAGCAGGAGAGTGACATGATTTTGTTCACTGGTGATATGGTTAACAACAAGGCAGAAGAAATGCATGATTGGAAGGATTTGTTTGGACAATTGGAAGCTAAGGATGGCGTGTATTCGGTATTGGGAAATCATGATTATGGCGATTATGTGGAATGGAATTCTGAGGCAGACAAACATGCCAATTTGGAAGAGTTGAAGCGAATTCAAAAGGATATGGGCTTTGATTTGTTGTTGAACGAAAGCCGTTTTATAGAACGAAATGGGCAGCGTTTGGCACTTGTTGGCGTTGAAAATTGGGGGAGAGGGCCATTCAAAAAAGCAGGCGACCTTAAAAAAGCAGTGCAATCTGTTGATGAAAATGACTTTAAAATATTGATGAGTCATGACCCATCCCATTGGGAAGATGTCGTGGTTCATGATGATTACCATTATCACTTAACCTTGAGTGGTCATACCCATGGCATGCAATTTGGGATCGAAATTCCAGGTTGGGTGAAGTGGAGTCCTGCCAAATGGCGTTATAAATATTGGGCAGGCGTTTATGAGCAAATGGGACAATATATTAATGTCAACCGCGGATTTGGATATTTAGGATTTCCTGGACGAACTGGTATTTGGCCGGAGGTAACTGTAATTGAGTTAAGGAAAGGAAAAGTATCCTAGTTTTTATTGAAAGAATTAGTAGAAACCTTACAATTTTGATATGATATTGTTTAAATTGGGAAAATATATGTAGGTTTGTATAACTGATTTGGCCTAAAACAATTATGTATGTCAAAATTTGGGGAATTAATAGATGTTGATATCCCGGTTCTATTGGATTTTTTCACAGAATGGAGTGAACCATCTATCGCCATGCACCCTGTACTAAGGGATGTGGCAGCAGCCCTTGGAGATAAAGCCAAGGTCATCAAAATTGATGTCGACAAAAATAAGGAGCTTGCCGATGCCCTTAGAGTAAAAGGTCTACCTACTTTGATTATCTATAAGAATGGTGAGATGAAATGGCGTCACAGTGGGGAGCAAGATGCTAATACGCTTATCGGTATTATTCAAGAATTTATTTAAGAATCTCTATAGGGATTTAAAAGTATATCCCAGTTGTTTGAAGTGCTCCAGAACTTTTGGAAGCACATAACTCATATTTCTGTTTGCCTTTACGCTATCGTGAAACACTACGATGCTTCCATCTTTTGCTTTTGAAGTTACATATTCCAAACACTGTTCTTTGGAAATGTCCTTGTCCCAATCATAAGAAATCACGTCCCACATGATAATTTTATAATCTTGTGCAAGCAATCCTTCGGTTTGGGAAGGCTTTATTTTGCCATAAGGAGGTCTGAATAATTTAGGTGCTAAAAGAGAAGTTTTGCTTAAGCCAATTTGGTCACTTTCGGTATCTATGATCTGTTGGGCCTTTAATGTGTTTTCGAGATAGTCTTCGGTTTCGGTTTTCCAGCCTTTAAGATGGTTGAAGGTGTGGTTACCAATACGGTGTTCTTCCTCTAAAACTTTGTGGAATATCTCGGGATATTTTTTGACGTTATCTCCAATGCAGAAGAAGGTGGCTTTGGCATCAAATTGTTTGAGGATGTCCAAAGTCCATTCGGTAATTTCTGGAGTAGGACCATCGTCAAAGGTGAGGTAGATCGTTTTTTCGCCGGAAGGCATGTCCCAAACATAGTTTGGGAACATTCGCTTCACTACTTCCGGTGTTTTGATGGGTGCAACTTTCATGATAGGGTGTCTTTAAAAAGCAATCCCAAGAGGCATGATTTGTTAGCCTTATTCTTCCAGTTTCAAAATGCTGTCGATGGTGTCCACAGCTATATCTTCATCTTCAATCAAAGATTCTACAGCAGGTTCTTCATCTGTAAAGTGCCCAAAGAGTTTCAAATAATTGTTGAATTTTTGGGTTTCTTCCATTGCAAAATCTTTGTCGTTATAGATTACCAAGATGTCTACCAAACTTCTGTAACGTTCAATATCCGTAACAATTTCGTCCAAATAACGCGTTTGGTTTTCTATACTCAAGCCACTGTAGTAAGTAAGTTTCTCTTGGTATTTTTGAGAAACTTCCTTGTAGAGTTTACGACCCTTTTCTTTTTGTCCCATTTCATAGTAGGCGCTAATGTATGGTTCCAATAAGGTGTAATATCCGTAAATGTCTACTGGCATTTTTTCCATGGCCAAATCGGCAACTTTTTCGGCACGCTCGTAGTCTTCCTCATTAATCAACCGTTCGATAAGTCTGGCAAGGTTTCCGCGGTAAGTAATTCCGTTTTTACGGGTTTCTACATCGTGGTAAATATCGGTGCCACTGTTACCCCAATCCCAAGACATTACTTTGTCGTACATCAAATCGCTATCTACGCGGCCCATGTCAAATGGATTTGCTCTGTCTACAGGAGTTTTTATAGGAACCAATTTATAACATAGACCATCCAATTGCAGATAATCTTTCATCCAGATATAATCTTCGTCTCCAAAAGCTCCACCCGTGAAATAGATTGGTCGTTCCCAATTGTTATTGGCAATAATATCCAACATCATCAACCTGTTTTTATAGATGGCTCCAGAAGTGATGCGTACATCTATATAAGGCACAATCTTGTCGGCATCTTTTTCCTTAACAATGCCATTTTTCAAAACAGCTTCCTTATCAACAGGAATTCTGATATTCTCCGTAGGGAAGTAGTTTGAATTCAATAAGTTTTCTGGGTAGTAACTTGGATCTTCACCATCTTGCTGTAACCTATACTTAAATTTGGCTTTAGGACTGTCGCTAGTGATAAAGTTCAAAAAGTCTTTAATTGACACAGTATCGTCAGAAATTCTTCTTTTTATAATAACATCTCTGGTACCATATTTATACTTGTCATGTGTAAGTTGAGAAGGGATTGGATCACTCTCATAAGCCTTTCGTTTCATTTGATCGATATACCAATCGGTTTGGAATAAACTGGTGTTCACTACTCGCACATCGGTACGGATGCCTTCAATTTCCTGGGCATACCAAAGTGGGAAACTATCATTGTCTCCAATAGTAAACAAAATAGCATTAGGCGCACAAGACTCCAAATATTGTGCAGCCATAGCTTGTGCAGTACGTTTGTTGGATCTGTCGTGGTCATCCCAGTTGTTGGCAGCAAGAATAGCTGGCACTAATACTAGGCACACAGTGGTAATTGCAGGTGCCAAGAACTTTGATTTGGTGAAGTTTTTCAATAGATCATAAAGGGCATACACTCCAAATCCTATCCAAAGGGCAAAAACGTAGAAAGATCCTACCACGGAATAATCACGTTCTCTAGGTTCAAAAGGTCTTACATTGGTATAGAACTGAATGGCCAAACCTGTAAACAGGAAGAATACCAGCATAGTCCAGAATGTTTTCTTGTCTTTGTTCAATAAGAACATGAAACCAATCAATCCTAATATAAATGGTAGGAAGTAATAGGTGTTACGTCCTTTATTATTTAATACATCACTAGGAAGGTTGTCTTGGGACATGCCTAAATGTAGTTCGTCAATAAAGTTGATGCCACTGATCCAGTTGCCATGGAGGTCATCAAATTTCCCTTGGATATCATCTTGCTTCCCAACAAAGTTCCACATAAAATATCTCCAATACATGTATCCAAGTTGGTATTCCAGCATATAGCTGATGTTTTTTCCTAAGGAAGGCTTTTCGATATCCAAGAATTGTTGTCCGTACTGCTTTAGGAAATTGTGATAGCCTTCATAATCGATACGTCCTTCGGCAACACGTTTTCTAAAATCATTCACTAAGGAACGTACCTCATTTTCCATTTGGTACTCTGGTTTGATCTTGAAGTCCAAGAGGCCTGTAAAGCGCATATAGTTTTCGGCATGCTCTGTACTCCACATTCTAGGTAGTAAAGCGGCCTGTGTAGAGTTGTAATTCTGTTTGGCGTTCTTATAATTGTTTACGACAACGTATTTGCCCTTTTCATAGTCCTTTTCATATTTCGGTTTGTCGTCCACAAAAGGTTGGTTTTCGTCATAACCTGTATACTGGTCTGTAAACAAGGGACCGTAGAAAAGGTGGGTTTCCGGATATTGCTCAAGGTTATAGTAGGCCAAAAGCTCTCGGGCACTGGAAGGGTTGTTCTCATTAATAATGGTATTGGCATTGGCTCTAATAGGAAGCATCAACCAAGATGAAAATCCTATAATTATAAAGGTAAGGCATAGAATGCCAGTGTTTAAATGCTTATAGCCTTTGTCGCGAGTATATTTCAGTCCAAAATAAATCAAGCCAATCAACACTATGCCTGCAATAATAGATCCTGAATTAAATGGTAATCCAACAGTATTTACAAAAAATAACTCTGAGGCACTGAAGGCTCTCATGATATTTGGAGCCAATAATTTAAAAATGAACAATAAAATGGCAATAGCAACGGCATTGGCAATGATAAAATTCTTAACTGTTACAGTTTTGTAGTTCTTAAAGAAGTAAATCAAACCAATGGCAGGAATGGTCAATAACCCCATAAAGTGAACCCCGAAGGAAAGCCCTATGATAAAGGCAATTAAAATGAGCCAACGGTTTCCTCTAGGTGTGTGCATATCCTGTTCCCAGCGTAATCCCAACCAAAACATTACAGACATGATAAGGGTAGCCATGGCATAAACCTCAGTTTCAACAGCATTGAACCAAAACGAATCTGTAAAGGTAAAAGCAAGGCTTCCTACCAAACCACTCCCCAAAATAGCCATTGCAGCCTGTTGGGTCATGCCTTCTTCATCTTCTTTTACCAATTTCTTTAATAATAGGGTAATGGTCCAAAACATGAATAAAATGGTGAATGCACTGGAAACGGCACTCATCATATTTAGCATCATTCCTACCTGTGAAGGTTCTAATGCAAATAAGGAGAAGAACGCTCCTAGCATTTGGAACAATGGCGCTCCAGGTGGATGTCCAACTTGAAGCTTTGAAGAAGTTAAAATGTATTCTCCAGCATCCCAAAAGCTTACGGTGGGTTCAATGGTTAAAGCGTAAGTGATAAGAGCTATTGTAAAAGCGATCCATCCCAGGATGGTATTCCATTTCTTGAAGTTGAAATGTGTCATAAGATGTTGTCTATTGTTGCGGACGAATTTAGTAATAAATATGATAAACACTATGGCTTTTAGGTAAACCTTAGGTTGATTGAAAATTTTTTTAAAAAAACTTTTGCGCATGTCAAAGATTGTATTAAATTTGCACTCGCAAAACAAAGCGATGGCCTATGGTGTAACTGGCAACACGTCTGGTTTTGGTCCAGAAGAGTCTAGGTTCGAGCCCTAGTAGGCCAACAAAAGCCTCCCGATTTCGGGAGGCTTTTTTGTTTCATGGTGTTTTGTGATTTGTTTTCCGGTTTCATTGCATTGAAGTATTCTTTCTAAGGAAAATAATGTTGCTACTCCCTTGTGTCTATTTTCTATTTTGAACATCTTTGGAGGTTTTAATTTCTACTTATGAAAAAGACATTTGTATTTCTCTGTTCATTTTTGGTATTATTTTTTTCCTGTTCAAATGATGACTTGGATAATGTGGTTGGTAGCTGGAAAGCCGTCGAGAGATATTACGATGGTCACTTGGTGCCTCTGGCCTGTGTTGAGCACAAATATTTAAAGGTTGAAGAAGACGGTGTTTATAGTTGGAAATTTAAAGATGCTGCTGCAACACCAGAAAGTTGTTATTCGGAGCCGGACTATAAGTCATTGTGGAAGAAAAATGGTAATCACTATGAATTTTATACTAATCCAGGCAATTATTTATTAGGCATAGGGACTGTTGTGAATGGGGAATTGATTGTTGATTATCCCTCCATTGATATCAAAATAGTTTTTACGCATTATTAAAAGATGTTTCTTCATTCGGAATAATGGTGGGTGAATAGAAGTTTTTGCTGTTTTGGTGTATCGTTTATATATAAGGTTAGGGGTATTTTGGATTTATGCCCTTTGTATACATTATATATAGTATGTATTCAAAAGAGGCTTTAAGG